>DIWC01000008.1 GCA_002423425.1 Peptococcaceae bacterium UBA6116 | reverse complement strand
AGGCAAACACGAACCACCTGCATACCAATGTTTACTCAGAGATTGATCATGTTCACGACTTTTTAGAATTAACGGATACGCCAGACAGCTATTTAGGACAAGGATCTAGAGTGGTGGCTGTCAAAGCAGATGGCAGCGGTCTTGAATTTGTGTCTGGCGGCGGTGGAACCTCCCTTGGTGGTTGTCTGGCTTGGGTGACGTTCAACGGGATTACGAATGCAAATGCCACCGGAACCTATGCTCAAAGCACAACAACCGTAACGGTAACCTTGGCGGGACACGGCTATAAGGTAGGGCACATGATCTACGCTGATATAACCTCCGGTACAGGAGTGGATGGTGCATACAAAATTACGGAGGTGACCACTAATACCTTTAAATACACGGCCGGAACTTCTTTGACAACGAGCGGAAACATCACGCTACGAAGATGCACCATCAGAAGGGGCGCTGGCATTCATTCAGTTTCGGATATTGGAACCGGCTACTATGCTGTTAACTTTATGAATGAGCTGATCGATGCGAACTATGCATTCTGCGCAAACGCCTGCGAACCATCTGCAACTTCTGCTAACACAGCTGTGGCGGCCTCAGATCCTACTGAAATTACAAACCTGTTTATCGGGCTCACCTGTGAGGACCTAGATGGAGGGTATATCGATTGTCCTGTAGTGTCGCTAACTATATTTGGTTAGCTGAAAGAAATACAAGTTGCTTAGGGAGCCTTCGGGCTCCTTTTTATTTTAAATCAAGGAGGATTAAAGAATGAAAGACATTGTTAACACGATTCAGATTGTCATTGCCGCTGCGGGTGCCTATATCGGGTATTTCCTGGGTGGCTGGGATGGTTTCCTTTACGCATTGGTAGCATTTGTCGTTATCGACTACCTGACAGGCGTCATGGTGGCCATCCTGGAGAAACGACTATCAAGCGAGGTTGGCTTCAGAGGAATATTCAAAAAGGTTCTGCTATTTTCACTAGTAGCTATTGGTCACATCATTGATTCAAAGCTCATTCAAACCGGAAGCGGAATAAGGACTGCGGTCATCTTCTTCTATTTATCTAACGAAGGAATCAGCATTATTGAGAATGCCGCTAAAATTGGCCTGCCTATCCCAGAAAAGCTCAGGGCGGTGTTGGAGCAGCTGAATAAGGAGGACAATAAAAATGAATCTGCATAAACTCATTTTGACAAACAATGCCTGCTATAAAGCGGGCAAAACCATCACACCCAAGGGTATCATAGTGCACTCCACCGGAGCGAATAATCCTAACCTGAAACGCTATGTCGGTCCCGACGACGGTCTTCTTGGGAAAAACCAGAATAACAACCACTGGAATCAGGACAAGCCCGATGGCAGACAGGTCTGCGTCCACGGCTTCATCGGCAAACTGGCTGACGGAAGCATCGCCACCTATCAGACCCTGCCGTGGAATCATCGTGGCTGGCATGGCGGCGGATCCTCTAACGATACTCATATAGGTTTTGAAATCTGCGAGGACGGTCTGAGCGATGCTACGTATTTTAATGCCGTTTACAAGGAAGCCGTGGAGCTGTGCGCGTATCTCTGCAAATCCTATGGACTGACCGAAAAAAATATCATCGGTCACTATGAGGGCTATCAACTGGGCATTGCTTCAAACCACGGCGACCCGATGAACTGGTTTCCCAAACACGGAAAAAGTATGGATACTCTCCGGGCTGATGTAAAGAAACTGATTACAGTTCCAGCACCCCCGCAGACGGAGCCAAAGAAACTCTATCGAGTACAGGTTGGCGCATTCAGCGTGAAGTCCAATGCAGAGGCTATGCTCGCGAAAATCAAAGCAGCCGGTTTTATCGATGCTTACATCAAAACCGAATAATGACTAATGTAGCCGCCGGGTGATTGATTTCGCTCGGCGGCTATTTTTTTCTGCAATCAGTACTCAATCCGCCCTCTTCTGTCCTGTGGATGGTGAGAGGGTCCGTTGCCCTCCGATTGGAGGAACGATATATGACTAATGAACAGAAAAATCAAATCGCCACTCTACGGCAAAAGGGCTGTGGGTACGCGACAATAGCCCAGGCTCTTGGGCTATCAAAAAGCACCGTCACTTCCCACTGCCAAAGAAATAACCTAGGCGGTATGAAATCAAGCACAACCACACCGGTCGCGCCGGATAAAAAATATTGCAAAGAGTGCGGCAAGGTACTGATGCAGCTTTCAGGTCGGAAAGAATCTAAGTTCTGCAGCAAAGATTGCAGGGTCAAATGGTGGAATTCCAATCAGGAGAAAGTGAATAAAAAAGCTGTCTATACTTTCACCTGTACCTTTTGCGTTAAGACATTCACGGCCTACGGCAATTCCAATAGAAAATACTGCTCCCATGACTGCTATATCCGCGACCGTTTTGAAGGCGGTGAAACGGTATGACCGATGAACAATTCAAAGCTGAAAAACTATATCAGGTGTCCCTCTCGCTTGCGCAGTCCATGCATGAAAAAGGCCATATAACCGCAGATGAGTTTGCTGTAATTGATCAATTCCTGATCGAGAAATACCGCCCGTTATTGGGTACATTATTCTCTCACATTCGCTTGACTTAGTACCCTTTTAGAGTGATGTATAGTGTTGGAAAGGAGTGAGTTCATGCGGAAAATAAGCAAAATAGAGCCGACTACTCCGGTTATGCCGACCAGAAAAAAGGTCGCTGCGTATGCGAGAGTTTCCGAAGAAAAAGGCAGAACACTGCACTCGCTTTCGGCACAAGTCAGCTATTACAGCGAATACATCCAAAAACGCCGAGAATGGGAATATGCCGGGGTGTATGCCGATGAAGGCATTTCAGGTACAACTGAAAATCGCAATGCGTTCAAAAGACTGCTGGAAGATTGTGATGCAGGCAAAATTGATATTGTACTGACCAAGTCCATATCACGCTTTGCCAGAAATACTGTTGACCTGCTTGAGGCAGTGCGCCACCTTCGGGATATCGGAGTTGAAGTCCGGTTCGATAAAGAAAACATCAATTCATTGAGCGGAGACGGTGAACTGATGCTCTCCATCCTCGCTTCCTTCGCCCAAGAGGAAAGCCGCTCAACCAGTGAAAACGTCAAATGGGCGATAAGAAAAAAGTTTCAACAAGGAAGGCCGAATTCATTCAATATTTACGGCTATCGTTGGGATGGCGAGCGGTTCGTTGTTGAGCCGGAGGAAGCCAAGATTGTAAGGCTGATATTTGACAATTTTCTCAAAGGGCTATCAGCTGAGCAAACGGAAGTACAGCTCGAGGAAATGGGCATCCAGTCTTACACAGGCGGACATTTTTCCAACACCTCAATTCGGGCCATACTTCGCAACGAGAAGTACACCGGCAATATGCTTCTGCAAAAGGTCTTTATACCGGATCACATCACGCATAAATCCAAAAACAACAACGGCGAACTTCCTCAGTACTGGGTAGAGGATTCCCATGAAGCCATTATTGAACTTGAAACTTATGAAAAGGTACAGGCCGAGATTGCCCGCCGCCGTGGGCTGGGAGCCATAGCAAATCCGGCAATCAACACAGGTTGCTTCACAAGCAAAATCAAATGCGGCATATGCGGTAGGAGTTATCAGCGTTCTGCCCGAAGCCGCAAGCGTGACAACTCCTATAAGATGTGGATTTGTGCCACACGGCGAAAAGGACCCGGTTGCAACAATAGGGATATTCCTGAAGCAACGCTGAAAAAAACTTGTGCGGATGTGCTTGACATTGATGAATTCGATGATGACCTTTTTAAAGAGCAAATCGAACAGATTATTGTTCCCGCTCCAAACGAGCTTGTATTCCACTTTTATGATGGCAGGATTATTACACAGCATTGGGAGTCCACTGCCAGAAAGGATTGGTGGACAGAGGAAGCTCGTGCGGCAAAGTCGGCCTACAGTAAAAAGAACCCGCGCAGTTCAGGAACCATCACCTGTTTTACCTGCAAAATCAGTTGCGCCAAATGTGACCAGAATCTACGAAGGAACACCAGCACCCGTGTGAGCGGAGAAAAATCCCATCACTGGAGATGCCCGCCCCATAGCGGTTGCGGGCACAGCGGAATTGAGGAAAACCTGCTGAAATCAATATCTGCTGACATTCTTGATATCGACGAATTTGATGAGGTTGCATTCGTAGATTTAATTGATAACATCACTGTGGTTTCTAATGAGGAGTTACTCTTTCATCTCAAGGATGGTAGCGAAATCAAACGACAGTGGCAGTTCAAACGCAGACAACCGGCATGGTCTGAAGCTCGAAAGAAAAGCCAAAGTAAAAAAATGATGCAGGTTTGGAGGGAAAAGCATGAGCAAAGCTAAAACAGTTAAAAACGTTACAACCATTCCTGCTACCCTAACTCGGTTTACCTCCACACCTATTAATGAGCAAAGAAAACGCCGTACAGCCGGATACGCTCGTGTATCCACCGACAGCGAAGAACAGTTTACAAGCTATGAGGCCCAGGTTGACTACTACACCACCTTCATAAAAAGCCGCGAGGACTGGGAATTTGTGAGAGTTTACACCGATGAAGGTATATCAGGTACCAACACCAAAAAACGCGAAGGCTTCAAGAGTATGGTTGAAGATGCCCTTAAAGGAAAGATTGACCTCATTGTCACCAAGTCGGTCAGCCGATTTGCCCGTAACACAGTTGACAGCCTTACCACGGTCCGTCAGCTTAAAGAAAAAGGAATTGAGATCTATTTTGAAAAAGAGAATATCTGGACGCTGGATTCCAAAGGTGAACTGCTGATTACCATCATGTCCTCGCTGGCGCAGGAAGAAAGCCGAAGTATCTCAGAGAACGTCACGTGGGGTCAACGCAAGCGATTTGCTGACGGAAAAGTAACAGTCCCATTTGGCCACTTCCTTGGATACGACCGTGGCGAAGACGGCAACCTTGTTTTGAACCCCAAGGAAGCTGTTATAATAAAGCGGATTTTCAGCCTGTTCCTTCAAGGCATGACCCCATATGGAATTGCCGGTCAACTCTCCGCAGATGGCATCCTGTCACCGGGGAAAAAGGATAAATGGAACGCCGCCACCGTAAGGCGTATCCTTGAAAATGAAAAATACAAAGGTGATGCCCTTCTGCAGAAAAGCTACACTGTTGATTTTCTAACCAAGAAGAAGAAAATCAACGAAGGTGAAATCCCTCAATATTACGTTGAAAATAACCACGAGGCGATTATTGAGTCTGCTGTCTTCGAAATGGTTCAACGAGAAATTGAAAAAAGGCAGCCAGGACACAATCGCCACAGTGGCGTTCATATATTCTCAGGTAGGATAAAATGTGGCGAATGTGGCGGCTGGTATGGGTCAAAAGTATGGCACTCAAACAGCAAGTACCGTCGCATGGTTTGGCAATGCAATCAGAAGTTCAGCGGTGATCAAAAATGTCAAACCCCTCATTTAGATGAGGACTATATAAAGAAACTATTTATAACAGCAGCAAATAAACTGCTGGCTGAAAAAGATGAAATCATCGACAACTTTGAATCCATAAAGGATGTACTTTATGACACTGGGCCTTTAGAATCTCAGCAGGTAGAACTTCAGAGTGAAATGGAAATAGTCACAGAGATGATCCAGCACTGCATTGGTGAAAACGCGCGCTTTGCCCTCGACCAGAATGAATATCAAAAGCGTTACGACAGTCTATCCCAGCGTTTTAAAGACACTAAGACAAGTCTGGAATCTGTCACCGGAAAAGTTCGTGATATGGTAAACCGAAGAAAGACTCTTGAGGCATTTCTAGCAAAACTGAAAAAACAAGATGGATTGATTGACGATTTCGACCCGCTTCTCTGGCATAGCCTGATTGATCACATGACAATCAATAGCTCGGAGGATGTGCGATTCACCTTCAAGGACAGCACTGAAATAATGGCTTAGTCGTTAACGAAAAGACAGCTCACCTTCGGGTGGACTGTCTTGTATTATTTGAGGAATTCAAGTTTCTGACTAAAATAAATCAGGTCTTCTTTGAGAAAAGTAATACGGATGACTTTCTATAAAATCAACCGCTTCATAACCACTTAGAACTTCAGTTGACCTATCTTCAAAGCGTTCATTTTCCTTGCCATCAAAGAATTTGCCTGAAGTAATTTGCGTCATTTCAATACTTCCACAGGATACGCTCATTACCTTTTGATGGTTATTTTTTCCGTAACCACTGTATGGTTGATAAGTATGACTTATACCATCAAATTCTCCTGCATTAAGAGCCGCTAAAACTTCTTCTCTTTTCATTCGAGCTCCTTTCTGCTACGAACACAGTTAAAAATAATAATGCGCACACCATTTACTTAGGCGGCTACCTTGGTATAGGCGTTTACTAATGTTTGATGTCCTTCCAAAGTATATCCGCATTTTGCGGCTAATTCCACCTTACTGGTGGATGGATGCCAGCCTTCAGGAAGATTTCGAACATGCTCTCTAACATTGATATTGCTTATTGCCAGATTGCTTGTAACACTCTTTTCAACAGATTCTGAAATTAATGAACAGGTACTATTTCGAGTTTCTAAGCTATTAGTCAAGATTTCTTCAATTCCCGACGACTTTATTGTTGATTTAAAAGCTGCTCTGTTTTTGACAACAAGAACCGCTACCACCACCGATACTACAATGGCTGCTCCAATAACTATTTCCTTCTTATGTTCTTTCACTATTTCAAAAAAGCCTTTCCTCTTAATTCCGTCTGTGTCTCCGGTCATATTCTGTTTGTACATAAATTGTGATTCCATGTTCGTACCTCCTTAGGCTTTGCTTGTTCTTATAGTAAGATGATAGCCGAAAAGTCTAGGTTGTACAAGACTTACACGAGGTATATAATGTTTCTTATATGGAGGTGTTATATACCATGAATGACTTATTTAAAGAAAAAGCGGCGTGTTGGAGAATTAGATTAAAGAAGTGTATGGATGCAGGGATGTACACCCAAGCATCTTTTGCAGAAGCCTTAAATAAAAAATATAACAAAGAATACGGGCAAAAGGATGTTAGTCGATGGTTGAATACAGGAGCCAAAATAAAAAATGGCGAGGTCGGCTTTCCTAAATACGATACGATGTTTCGAATTGCTGATTTTTTTCGTGTAGATGTCGGATATCTAACTGGTGAAACCGATGAAGACTTATTTTCAATTGAGAAGGCGTGTTCTTATATGGGACTGAATGGCGAAGCAATAAAAGCCATACGAAAAATTACAGATCCTGAAAATATGGACAGCTTCTTTGGCAAATATAGAAGGGATACTTTTAACAAGGTTCTTTCAGCAGAGGGATTCTCTAATTTTTTCGATAGTCTGTATGATCTTCATCAAACATCTATTTCACCAAAAGAAGAGAGTCGCGTATTCGAAGACTTGGACAGCGCAATTGACTATATGCGTGATTTGGAGTACAAAGGGAAAATTGAAAGATATGAATTGAATGAAGCCTTGATTATGTTGATTAATGAAATATACCCTAACCCGCCACATGCAGATTTGAATATTTCTGATAAACACGCTGGGATACATACCGAATTTGATTAATTCCATACTATGATAAAGCATGGTTGACCATATGACCATCGTAAATATCCTGGAGGAGTTGAGATTACCTTAAGGGCAGCACTAATATCCCAGTCTAAACAAATATGGCACCTTCCACTGATTCAAGCCCGAGGAGAGGTGCCACTATGTAATACATCAAATTGGATTAATCAAAAGCATCAAGTTGAGTCATTTAACACTAAAAACGATATTCTTATACTTTGATGCGAGTATTTCTTCGATTCCATCCGTTCCGTATTGAGGAAATCTTTCAAGTGCTAGATTTAGATCTACGTCAGTTATTGGAATTATTAAACCCCTGTCATCTTCAAAAGTGTCCGCACATCGCTTCATAAAAGCGTTATTTTCATCTAACGACCGGCAGGCAAGTATGCCAACTCGACCTCTTCGATTACTAAATCTACCACTTAGCTGGTCTAACTCGGGATTTGCTACTTCACCAGTATAATTTTTGCATTCTACAAAAATAAAAGGGCAAGGCAACAACGGATTACTATTTGGTAGTGTAAAGAAAAATCCTGTCTCCGCAGAATTGTTAAATGTTATGTCGATCCTTTTTCTTCCACTGTGAATGTCAACTTCCTTTTTGGGTGAAGATAGGTTTGGATAGAATAACAACTCCAGTATTCCAATAATCAGATTATGATAATGTGTAGCATTTGCTGTCCCTGAAGGAATCGAAGTAAGTTTATCCTTAAGATGATTACAGACATCATCCACACAAATATCATCAAGTACCGCACCGTTTATTTTGGTGATTTTTTTCGATGTCTTAATCTTGAAGTCAGCAAATACCTCGGGGTGCTGTTCGGTAAATCTTGCTAAATATTCTTTGTCAATTTCGCGTTCATGTTTTTTTACGCTCTTTTTAGTAACATATTTTTCGCCACTTTTATACTTTTGTACTAACGAAGTCTGTAATTTCAAATGCTCATTTTGCAGATAGTTGAGTACAAAGTGCTGTCTGTATTCAGCTGATGTATATTTATCGGCAAATGATACAATTCTTTTCGGCACAAGCAATATCGGAAAGCCATCAACTACGAGTCTTTGAGTGAATTGATTTTCCCAACTTTTTGTTTGTGCATCCCAGAACATTCCTGATGGAACATTATCCATCAATGGGATGTCATGTAAATCGCACTGCTCTTTAGTATACTCGATCAAGTGTTTTTTGATTATATTAGCGGTCATATCGGATACTTTATCTTTATCAATATTGGGAACAAAGATTCTAAAATCTTCAATATCCTCCATGATACCTGAATATATTGCACGACTTTGTAGGAGTTCCTTGAAAATTGCGGCAGTATCTTCTGGCCCCATTCCATGACCACGAGGTTTCCCGCGCGACATTCCTAAGCAAACATCATTAGTTTCACCTAAATGAGAAAACAGCTCTTCAGCTTGCTGTATCCGCTTTCCCCGTAAAAGTGCAAGCAAAAACTCAAAATATGAGCGCAGTGTGCTGTGAGCCTCAATTGCAAACGGGAAATCACATTTAGAAATATAATAAGGATCCAAAAACAAGGGCGTGTCAACGCTGGGATCAATATCCACGAAGTCGAGCTCATATTGAGTTTTCTGCATGTTAAATATCTTGCTAATTTTCATCTATACACCTCCCTTGGATCTCCGAGTATCTTCCTTTATCCATTAGATTTATTTGCCATATGATAATAAAATATTATCTTGATAATATTATCTCATTATGAATAATTAAAACCATATAAAAACAACCGAAATATCCGGCTTCCACCTTTGCATACCCAATTCCAAGGTTGCGTCCCCCTACGCAGAGCACCTTTGAGGATAATTAAATTGTATCAATTTCTGAATGGTTATATCAATATAAATAACGTCAATTCGATTACGATGCGTTTTCTCAAGCAACTGCAAGGCTGCAAGGTTATCGCCCTCAATGAGGAAATTCATCTGCCCACCATTGTCGATGAACAGGTCTTTTTCTTCAGTCAAAACAGGAATGTGCGTTTCAAGCAGCCCGTCCACGGCTTCGCGGTGTTCCTCGAATACGAGACCATATTTTTTGCCCTTAACCTCTTTTTCTAATTCGCTCAGATATGTTAAAAGATTGCCGGTATTCTCATTTTGATAGCCGCTGGCGATATAAGTACGAATCGCTTTGATTTTATTTATAAGGTCATCCCTTTTTTGCTTTGATATATTTGTGGACAATCTGTTTCACCCCAAATAATGAATTATGTTTAAAACTTATACCTATCGAGCACCGACTGAAGAGACTTATTTTTTTTACAAAAATCGATCAATGTTCGCTGTGCCATTTTGCTCGGAGTGGCTTTTGCGTTCTCCCAACGGTTAACAGTTGCAAAACTAATATGCAACTCACGAGCCAAGTCCTCCTGGCTAATATTTAATATTGTGCGTATTTCTCTAATCATTTGAGGATAATCCATTTTACTCACCTCGATTAATGTTGCATTTATTATAACATTTGTTATAATATTAGTCAATTTGACAGTGATATAAATAAAAGGCAATAAAAAACGTGTAGTCGTTGAAACTACACGGTTTTTTCATTGGAGCTGGCAAGGTGACTTGA
>DIWC01000005.1 GCA_002423425.1 Peptococcaceae bacterium UBA6116 | reverse complement strand
GGCTAAAACTACTATATATTTCATTTCTATCTCCTACAAGCTTTCGACCCTCATTATATTTTAGCTTTTTATCATATCAAGATTGTAATGCGAAACTTCTCGTTTTACATTACGATTTCCCTCTTTTTGAACTAACAAGAATTTCTAGTGAGTTGCCTCGGATTGCAATTCCTCGTCTTTGTAAATTCCTTCAATAATCTCTGCAATTTGCTTTTGTGTCAACCACAAATCTTCCTCGGCAAAGCGCACTGAAACTTTTGTTATCCCATTGTCATCTTGGTATAAGATGATTTTGTTTTCGTCTTTGGCGTTCATATATCTGGCCTCCTTACCCATTGAGTTCACTATAGTAAGCAAACAAAGACTCCGGCTGATATGTAGTTTAGCACCTAATAAATTTAAACCAGTCGATTTCGACCAGTTTAAATTTGTACGCAGAAGTGCTTCCCTCTTAATCTATCATACCAAAATATTACTTTATTCTCAATCCATATTCTCTCCGGCAAGCTCTTTCGGCAGGCCGAACATTTCCTTCATCTCAACATACCCGATATGGTTTTCAGAAAATACCCAAATATTGACGCAAACTTTTGGAGAGCATTATTCTGGTGAAAGTACATATTTGGCATTATTGTCACTCTGCAAGAACTGCAAGAGAGCGAGATCGCAACCTGCTCATTACGAGATTTTCAGCAGTGTATATGAGAAAAAATGAACCATGAAAGGAAGTGTCCCAACACTATGGTAAACAATACCACAACTAAATAGCAGCATCTTTCTTAAAAGCAAAATACTTAATCAGAATAAATGTAACCGGCACCCCAATAATAGCAGCTAAAGAATAGGCAAACAGTTTGTGCCAGCCCAGAAAGTTATAAAAGATAAGTACAATAATATTTTGAATCAAGAAATTTGGTATATAAGAAAAACAAAATTTTAAATACTTCTTCAAAGAAAGTGTTTCTTTAAATGTAAATAAGCTGTTAAGCAGATATGATATGCTAAGGCTCGTCATGTAGCCTGCAATAAAAGCTGCATTCACATCGAACGGCAGGGAAAATAGATAAGCAAATAAAACACCGTTTAGCGCATTAATCGTACCAATGATTAAAAACACAATAAACTCTTTGGATGCAAATAACATTTTGGCTTTCTTAAATCCACTTGACTGATAATCAGACCAGGAGATAATCGTTTCACCATCAACATGATAACTCTGCTTAGCCAAATTGGCTAGGGGAGCATCCGATAAGGAATCTGAATAGAATTCATCGATTACAAATTCTTTGATTTCACAATTCAGGCGTTCAACTTTATTCTGTCCGTAACAGTTTTCGCCGTCATACCTGCCGGTGGCTTTATGCACTTTCGACGCAATCAGGATCTTTATCCCCAGCTTTTCACATATCGGTTTAAGCAAAAACTCCGGTGATGCCGAGATGACCACATCACTGCCATGCCTTTGTTTTTTGTACCATTCCTGAATTTTATGCTCATGAGACGCCCAAAACCCATCGATGACCCCGTCAATATCGTTCAGGGAATAGAGAAAAGAATAGAATGTTTCTTTAAAGCGCACCTTGCTATATACACCCATCACGTACAATAGTGCCGCCCATAGTTGGGGTGGAAGATAAAATACGATCTTTGGGTATTTTTTTAAACAGTACATATAAAAATCCAGTGTGCTGTCGCCGGCATAAATAGTCTTATCAAAATCATATACATTCATTTTTATCACTTAGATCCTTACGTCAGAAAATCATTGATACCGCCAAATTGATATCGTTTAAATAGATGATGATAAACACGATGACCACATAGGAAATCACAAGACCCAGAAGTGTTTTGTCCCCAAGCAATATGTCAACCGGATCACCATGTGAACCCCCTTCAACTTGCAGGCTGTATTTCATAAATATTATCATAACCAGCATCACTGTCCAGATAATATTTTTTCATTTGTTTAACCTTTCCAATGGCTTATCACCAGCTTCAGCTTCATTATTTTCTTTCAGTCCTCTAAAGGCAGTTATCGCCAAAATGGGGAAAAGCCAGGATGCCATATAACTATATCTGGATTGTGATTCGGTAATTAAATAAAATAGGGCAAAGCCACAAAAAAGAATATACAGAAGCTGTATACTCCGACTGTTAGACACTTCTTTACGAAATAATCCAAAAAAGGATAGCCCTAATAAGAATATCCAGACAATCTGATTGAATAAAAATCCCTGGGAAAGCATGGAGATAATCATTTTATTCTCACTGTGAATGCCCTGAGCAAATCTGATCTGCGTCTCATCGTCCGTACGCCCTGCTTCAGCCCAATATGTTCCTGCAAAATCACCCACACACCATTGGCTGACGTATTTTTCAATATAAAATTTAAACCATTCGAAGGGTGGGGTTTCTTTAAACCTTTCTTTGATAAGTCGCTTGCTCTCTGCATCAACCGCTTCATAGTCACCATTGAATCTTTCGAATACTGAAGCATCTTCGATATTCCAACGGCCACCGGAGGTAATATTTGTACCTTTCAGCACTGAAACAGTCAACGGTTCAGTTCCCTGCCACAACGGATACTGCGTGATTCCCATTTGCACCAAAACCATGCTGATAAGAACAAGCGGCAAAATGGATGACAGCAAAACGCTTAGCAAGGCCATAAGCTTTGCTTTGATGTCATTTTGATAATAGATCAATCCGTATAGGACATAAGCTACAATAACAACATAACCAATTGGCCTAAATAAGTGGGTGAGGCTTAAAAATATTCCGGAACAAATAAACAACATTATTTTTTTGTCTTTTACAGCTTTAAGGTAAAAAAGAACACTCAGCAGAAATAGCGGCATTGCGAGATTCTCTGAAGCAAAAACATTGTTGTAATAAATCATTGGTGGAAAAATGCTTGCAATAAACATGACCCCGAGGCTTTTATGCCTGTCTTGGAATACCTGATAGGAAATAAAATAAAGTAAAATAACATTGAGGATCGAAAAGCCGATATTAATCATACGCGTCATACTGAGCGCGTCCGAAAATAGATACTGTATTAAGCCAAAGTACATAACTGTGAGTGACGAATGGGGAAATCTAGCAAAATAGTTAATTCCCTGAAACATTTCTACTTTGCCCTGAATAAACTGGCCACCGGAATAAAACATTATGCCAAAATCTGAAATCGGCAGACTGTCTATGTTTAAAAACCATAAAATCCTTAGACACAGACTAACCACAAGAATGCTGCCAAAAAGCACTTTAAAATTGGTTTTCCGCTTCATTCGAAAAAACAAAAATCCCAAAGCAGCCCAAATACCAAGAAAGATGAGTCCCGTATACAATGGCAGATTGGCTTTGTAGTATAAGCTCGTATAACTAATCGAACTTAAGATAATGATTATAAAAAGTATCTTCAAAGCATTATTAATCAATAATGTAAATTTGTTCATCTTTATATCCTTTCCTACTAACTAATGGGTTATGTTTTTTAATATATAATCCCATGGAGGATTATGACAAATTATATCTATGATTCTACACGTTTCCTAAATATTCCTCCCAATCTGGAGCGTCAAAAAAGTTCTCCCCATTAAGAAGCGTCCAGCGTGGTTGAGATTGAGCATTGTACAAGAAAAAAAATGCCCCAAATTTTAAGTTTGAGGCATCCTCTATTGATCTTCAACTAATTATTTCCCTTAGCACTTGTCCTCATTACTTGGATATAAGTCACGCTTATGATAATTGGTATGCAGCAATTCGTGAGATTTATGGCTGTTCGGAGCGCCTAAGAAGTCGTCATAAATCTTTTTGATTTCCGGATTTTCATGAGATTTTCTTTGTTTAAATTGGGTATCGGCTTTGTAAAGCGCTTGACCGCGTACGTCTCGAAAATCAATCGTCATTTTTTCGGTAGATGTACGGATAGGTTGGCCTCCGCCGGTTGCACACCCGCCTGAGCAAGCCATGACCTCGATAAAATGATAGTTGGCTTCACCGGCCCGAATCTTATCCAAAAGCTTACGTGCATTTCCTGTTCCATGGGCAACTGCCGCTTTGACTTCCAAGTCGCCAATCTTAACAGTTGCTTCCTTAATACCTTCTAGGCCACGGACAGCCTGATACTCAATACTTTGAGCTTCTTTGCCGGTCAATACTTCAGCCACAGTTCTTAGGGCTGCTTCCATAGTACCTCCGGTAGCCCCGAAGATAAGCGCTGCACCGGTGCTTTCTCCTAACGGGCTGTCAAAAGCTTCATCTTCAAGGTTAACAAAGTTAATACCAGCTTGCTTGATCATATGCGCCAGTTCTCTGGTCGTAAGCGCTACGTCGACATCCTGATAGCCTGAAGCATTCATTTCCGGACGCTGGCACTCAAACTTTTTCGCAGTACAAGGCATAACCGAAACAGAAAATATTTTGGAAGGATCAACTCCTGCCTTTTGAGCGTAATAAGTTTTAATAACGGCGCCCATCATTTGCTGCGGAGACTTACAGGTAGAAAGGTTGTCGATAAAATCAGGGTAATAAAACTCAAGGAATTTAATCCAGCCTGAACTGCATGAAGTAATCATCGGCAGTTTGCCACCGTTTTTGATGCGTCCGATTAATTCTGTTCCTTCTTCCATGATGGTCAAGTCGGCACTGAAGTCGGTATCAAACACTTTGTCAAAACCTAATCTTCTAAGAGCCCCTGCCATTTTTCCGGTAACGATGCTGCCAGCTTGCATACCGAATTCTTCGCCCAAAGCTACCCTGATAGCGGGAGCGGTTTGCACTACAACATGCATTTCCGGATTGGCCAGTGCTTCCCAAACTTTTTCGGTATCATCCTTTTCTTTTAATGCTCCAACCGGACATGCCTGAATACATTGCCCGCAGTTGATACAAGACACTTCATTCAAGCTCATGCCGAAGGCAGGCTCAATTCTAGTATGAAAACCACGCTTGGTGGCCTGAATAACACCCACTCCTTGGACATCGTGACAAACAGCTACACAACGACGGCAAAGAATGCATTTGCTTTGATCTCTGACAATCGAAAGCGAAAGATCATCAATTTTGGCATCGGAGAGTCTGGTTTTGAAATAAATATCCCCAACCCCAAATTGGCTGGAAAGGTTTTGTAATTCACAGTTATTACTGCGTACACAAGTTGTACATTCCCTTTTATGGTCGGATAAAATCAACTCCAGGATGGTCTTACGAGTTTCTCTAAGAACCGGAGTATTGGTTTTTACTTCCATGCCTTCCGATACAGGCAGCACGCAAGATGCCTGTAAGGCACGTCCTCCCTTAATTTCAACCAGACACATGCGGCAAGCACCGATCTGATTGATATCTTTCAGGTAACAGAGAGTAGGGATATTAATATTTAACTCTTTGGCGGCCAGCAATACGGTGTAATCTTCCGGTACCGTAACACTTCGGCCATCGATAGTAAGCGTAACCTGTTTCATTCCTTTTATACTCCTTTCCTTCTAATTATTCGTTTTTTCGATGGCTTTTTTCGGGCACTTGGTAATACAAAGGCCGCACTTGATACAGAGCTCAGGATCAATATAGTGAGTCTCTTTCGGGTTACCGATAATGGCGTT
This sequence comes from Peptococcaceae bacterium UBA6116, assembly GCA_002423425.1. Classification (GTDB taxonomy): domain Bacteria; phylum Bacillota; class Desulfitobacteriia; order Desulfitobacteriales; family Syntrophobotulaceae; genus UBA6116. Next base: position 30,077 of record DIWC01000005.1, on the reverse strand, counting down.
AGTTGGACAGCTTTTAGCACAAATGTGACATTTTGTGCATTTATCCTTATCAATGACATATTTCATAAATGCTTTGCAGACTCCGGCCGGACATTTTTTTTCTTTTATATGGGCGTCATATTCATGGCGGAAATATCGCAAGGTACTTAAAACCGGGTTCGGCGCGGTTTGTCCCAAAGCACAGAGAGCACCCGCTTTGATGGTCTTAGCCAGGTTCTCCAGGACTTCGATATCGCTCTCCTCGCCCTCGTTATTGCAGATTTTTTCCAGCAATTGAAGCATCCGCTTGGTTCCGATACGGCACGGCGGACATTTTCCGCATGATTCATCAACGGTAAACTCCAAGAAGAAACGAGCCACGTCAACTATGCAGTTGTCTTCATCCATAACGATCATGCCGCCTGAACCCATCATCGAACCCAACTCAATCAGTGTTTCATATTCGATTGGCGTATCAATTTTTTCTGCCGGAATACAACCGCCTGAAGGTCCACCGGTTTGTGCAGCTTTAAATTTTTTACCATTTGCAATTCCGCCGCCAATTTTTTCAATAACAGTTCTCATGGTAGTTCCCATGGGAACCTCGATCAGACCAATATTATTAATTTTCCCAACTAGAGCAAATACTTTTGTGCCTTTACTTCTTTCAGTACCAATTCCGGCAAACCAATCGGCCCCTTTAAGGATAATGGGAGGAATATTTGCCCAAGTTTCTACGTTATTAAGAATAGTCGGTTTAGCAAAAAGACCTTTTATTGCAGGAAATGGCGGACGGGGTCTTGGTTCGCCGCGTTTGCCTTCAATCGAAGTCATGAGCGCAGTCTCTTCACCGCAAACAAAAGCACCGGCTCCCAGCCGGAGTTCAATATCGAATTCAAAATCTGTTCCCAGGATATTCTTGCCCAGAAGGCCGGCCTCCCGGGCCTGTGCTATAGCAATATCCAGACGTTTAATAGCCACCGGATATTCCGCACGGACATAAATATATCCCTGATTGGCACCAATCGCATAGCCGGCAATGGCCATTGCTTCCAGAACCGAATGAGGGTCTCCTTCGAGAACACTCCTGTCCATATAAGCCCCCGGGTCACCTTCGTCGGCATTACAGCAGACATACTTTTGTCCCGTACTCGTGGAAGCAAACTGCCATTTCATTCCTGTTGGGAATCCGGCACCGCCGCGTCCCCTTAAACCTGATTTTTTTATCTCGTTGATAAGCTCGGCTGGTGTCATTTCATTTAAAACTTTGGCAATCGCTTTATAACCGTCCAGAGCAATGTACTCATTAATATCTTCCGGGTTAATGATTCCGCAATTGCGCAAAGCTATTCTTTCCTGACCGGTAAAATCAAGATCTTTGGTGAATTCACTGACAACCTGATTCTTTGCCAAATGCTCATCGATGATCCTCTGAGCTTTTTCCGGATTAACCTGAATATAAGTTATTTTCTCTTTTCCGGGAACATAAACATCAACAATCGGCTCTAAACTGCAGGTTCCGATACAACCACTCTGAGCAATTGTGACTCCGCCTAACCCTTTTTTATCTATGGCTTCTTGGAAAAGATCATATACGGGTTGGGCTCCCGCTGCCAGGCCACAGGTTGCCATGCCAACCACGATGCGAGTACCCTTGCGGTTGTTGTCAAGGTTGGCTGCTGTTAGGGTCTTTTCACGGATTTCATCAAGCTGTTTAAGCGTTAGCATTTTTATCCCTCCCAACAGTATCAAGGTACTCTTTCATGATCTTTTCGACTTTATCGACAGTCAGCTGACCGTAAACCTTCTCATTAACCGTCATAACAGGTGCCAAACCACAGGCCCCAATACACCGTGTTGCGTCTAAGGAAAACAGCCCATCCTGAGATGTTTCCCCAACTTTGATTTTGAGCATATCGGCTACTTTTTCAATAATCAATTGGGCCCCTTTGACATAGCAGGCTGTACCAAGACAGACATTAATTTGGTATTGTCCTTTCGCTTGAAGCGTGAATTTGGAGTAGAAAGTTGCTACTCCATAAACATCAGCCAGCGGCACATCCAGCCCTTCAGCAATAACCGTCTGAACTTCTAACGGCAAATATCCAAACAATTCCTGAGCTTCATGCATAACAGGAATCAGTGAACCGGGCTGATCTTTATGTTCAGCGATAATTAACTCCAGTTGTTTGAATTTTTCAGATTTGCAATTGCAAACACTAGTTCCCATTTTTCCCCCTCCAGTTTTTTTATTTTTGATCGATTATCTTTTTACATAATGTGTATGCAAATGCTCATGGACCTTATGGCTTCCCGGTTTCTCAAAGAAATCCGCATAAAGTTCCTTAATTTCAGGGTTTTGGTGAGACTTTCTTATTTCTTTCGACCTGTCAATACCATACAGTCCTTCAGCTCTTCTCTGTCTAACCTCTTCGGTCTTGGATTTATCTAAAATTATTGGCTGTCCGCCACCATTAATACAGCCGCCTCGGCATGCCATGACCTCGATAAAATGGTAGTTTGCTTCCCCTGCTCTAATCTTGTCCAGGAGTTTGGCCGCATTGCCTGTGCCATTTACAATTGCCAGTTTGATTTCCATTCCATTTATTTCTACTGTAGCTTCCCTTGTTCCTTCGAGTCCGCGAACCTCTTTGTAATCAATATCCTGTAAGTCCTTACCGGTAAGAATATCGGCAACTGTTCTTAGCGCAGCTTCCATAACGCCTCCGGTAGCCCCAAATATAACCGCTGCTCCGGTAGATTCACCCAGAATACCGTCAAATGTCCCATCCGGTAATTTTGTAAAATCCATTCCGCTTAGTTTTATCATTTTTGCCAGTTCTCTGGTTGTAATTACAGCATCAACTTCCCGGTATCCGTTTACCTGCATCTCATCTCTGACTGCTTCAAACTTCTTGGCTGTACACGGCATTACGGATACAACAAAAATCTTTGCAGGATCTATGTCTGCTCTCTTAGCATAGTATGACTTGGCAACTGCACCAAACATCTGCTGCGGAGATTTGCAGCTGGACAGATTATCCAGAAAATCTTGATAATTATGCTCACAGAATTTTATCCATCCAGGAGAGCAGGATGTAATCAATGGGAGCTTCCCGCCATTATTTATCCTGTCCAACAGTTCGGTGCCTTCTTCCATGATGGTTAAATCAGCACTGAAATCAGTGTCAAAAACTTTGTCAAAACCCAGTCTTTTCAACGCGCTTACCATTTTACCCTCTACGTTAGAACCGACAGGCATTCCAAACTCTTCTCCCAGTGCCACTCTTACTGCGGGTGCAACCTGTACCACTACATGTAAACCAGGATTATCGATTGCACTCCAAACCTTATCGGTATCGTCCTTCTCTTGAAGAGCTCCGACAGGACATATCTCTATACACTGACCACAGTTAATACAGCTGTTTTCAGACAGATTCTGCTCGTATGGAGTTGTAACAGCAGTTTGCGGTCCCCTGTAAGCAAAATCAATTACTCCAACATTTTGAACATTGGCACACACACTTATACAGCGGCCGCACAGTACGCATTTTCCAGGATCTCTTACAATGGATAAAGACGCACTTACCGGACTGCGCAAAGCCTTTTTCTCATAATAAACATTGTCTACGCCTGCTTCATTACAAAGCTTTTGTAGCTCGCATTTCAGATTTCTCGGGCACGAAAGGCATTCACGGTTATGGTTTGCCAAAATCAATTCAAGTATATTCTTTCTAGTTTCTCTTACTGTCTTATTGGCGGTACTGACCACCATTCCTTCGCTAACGTTGGTAACACAAGCCGGCTGCAAACCCCTCTTGCCTTCTATCTCTACAACGCATACCCTGCAGGAGCCGACCTCATTGAGCTTCTTAATGTAGCAAAGTGTGGGAATATCTATCTTAAGCTCCTTTGCAGCCTCAAGTATTGTGGTGCCCTTTGACACTGAAACATCAAGGCCATCTATTTTAAGGTTGATCATATCCACGGTCAATTTACCCCCTTGCTATTCATACTGCATTTACCATTGGCACATTTCCCTGCTGTATGTTCTATAAATTCATTTTCAAAATATTTAAGCAATGTAACAAGTGCTGTAGGAGCACTCTGCCCAAGCCCGCAGAAGCTTGTCATCTTCATTGTTTGTGCTATACTCTTCATTTTTTCAATGTCAGCCAGTGTGCCTCTGCCCTGTGACAGTTTTTCAAGCAGTTCCAGGAGCCTTTGATTCCCTTCCCTGCAAGGAGTACATTTGCCACACGACTCTTCTTCAAAAAATTCCATTACTGCCTTGAGGTAATCAACAACACAATTGCTGTCATCCACAACCAGAACTGCACCGGAACCTAAAGACAAACCGTTTTTCTTAAGATCATCGTAACATATCCTTGTATCCAGCAGGCTTTCCGGCAAGCATGATCCGGAGGATCCTCCAAGATGAACAAATTTTAACTTTTTCCCATCTTTGACGCCTCCGCCCAGATTATATATAATTTCTCTAATTGTTAACCCGTATGGGATCTCATATACACCTCTGTTAACAACATTGCCTGAAAGGCACAGAAGCTTAGTACCTCCGCTGAATTCGGTACCGAATGAGGAATACCTTTCTCCGCCCACATTTACTATACATGGTATACAGGAATAAGTTTCAACATTGTTCAGTATCGTAGGCATTTGGAAAAGGCCGCAGTTTTTGACATACGGAGGTTTTTGTCTTGGTCTGCCCTGCTTTCCTTCTAAGGATTCAACAAGTGCGGTATTTTCTCCACAAACATATGCCCCTGCCCCCGAAACTACATGCAGATCAAAATCAAACCCTTTTCCCAAAATATTTGTACCCAGATAGCCAGCCTTTTTAGCGTTCTCAATGGCACTTTTAACTATTCTTTGAATTGCCGAATATTCACCTCTTATATAGATATACCCTTCTTTGGCGCCCATTATATATGCTCCAATGGTCATACCCTCTATCAAAAGAAGCGGATCTTCCGCCAGTATGCGTTTATCCTTGAATGTCCCCGGTTCACCTTCATCAGCATTGCAAACCAAATATTTCGGATCCTTTTTGACAGCATATGCCTGCTCCCATTTTATACCTGTAGGATATGCAGCACCGCCTCTTCCATAAAGGTTTGACTTCTTCATTTCTTCAATTATTTCTTCCTGCTGCATGGTTACAGCCTTTTTAAGCCCTTCATAACCACCGGCATTAATGTACTCCTCCACAGAGTCCGGCTTTATTTTACCAAATCTAGCACTTAAAATCTTGATGTCTTCCATCTTAAAGCCCCTCCCTGCAAGAAGAAATGATTTCTTTAAGTTTATCCTTAGTCAGATTACCAAATACTTTTTCTCCAATTTTTATAGCCGGTGCAATGTCACATGCTCCAAAGCAGCTGGATTTCGTCAATGTAAAACAACCATCCGGGGTAGTTTCACCAGGTTTAATCCCAAGCTCCTTCTCCAGCATATGTAGAACATTTTCTGCACCTGCAATATGGCATGGCCCGCTTTTACACACCTCAATAAAGTACTTTCCGGTTGGTTCGGTATGAAACATCGAATAAAAGGTTATTACTCCATAAACTTTGCTCAAAGGTAATTCGAGAGTCTCAGCTACCTTTGCCACCCAGTCCTTTGGAAGGCAGTTATTTCCTGAAAGCTTTTGAAGCTCCAGCATAATCTGTATAAGGTTTTCTTTTGCACAGCCATATTTCTGCAATACCCCGACGACTTTCTCCATTTTGATCCCCTTTCCCGCTAGCTTGTTAAATAATGAACAAACTCTAACATATTTTGTCCACATTTGTTAATAATTATATTCACCCATATAATTTTAAAGATTATGGGGGTTTTGTCAAATAATATATTGATATTTTTTGATGTTTCTTTGCATATATTTTCATAACTCACCATTTTACTGCAAATATCTGACTTTTTCATGTTTGTTTAAAAGAGTAACCCTGAAACTACCCTTCAGTTATTACTTCCCGAGCAAGGAGTGCAACTCCAATAGAATTATCAGAGCTCCACTCCGTTTTCGCCCAAAATAGTCTGCCCTTTGATTCTATTTTTTTTTCAAGTTCGGTTCTAATATATTTATTAGATGCTACTCCGCCTACAACGAGGATGTGACGAAGTCCGGTTTCTTCAATCGCTCTCTCTAATACTTTGAAGAGGGTTCGGACGATACACCCCTCCACAGCTCTGGCCAAGTCAGCAGGCCTTTTTTTTGCTTGAATCAGACGTTGAACTGCTGACTCCACTCCCGAGAAACTTATTTCATAGCCCTTTACGAAGGAAGGCAATAAAGACGCAGCCCCAGGTGCTGCACTCAAGGCTAACTTTTCCAGTTCCTTACCGGCAGGGAAAGGAAGACCCAAACTTACCCCTACCCGGTCGACAAATTGACCGGCATGAAGGTCTGTGCTTTCTCCCAAGATTTTGAGATCAAACCTTCCAGGGCTTGATTTTCTTACTTGTAATATTTCCGTAGTGCCACCCGAGAGATGAACGGCAAGGAACTCAGCTGCCGGAACTCCTTCCGTTGATCCTAATCCTGCGGCGATATGTCCTTCTTGGTGCGTCGTAGATACCAACTCTATCCCTAATGCTCCGGCCAAAGAGGACGCAATGGACCCTCCGGCTGTGAAAACAGGCATATATGACCCTTCAACCGGTCTCGGTGCTGTACTTACACCAATACCCTTAATTTGCTGCCAAAGACCCCTAGGTATTGAATTCAGCAGTTCCGGCAAAACCTGAAGATGTTTAAAAAGTGCCTCTGATTGGGCGAGACCCCTGTCTCCTGGTGCTACATCAAGGAGTCTGCGCTTCTCCATAATAAGCTGTTTATCATCGTTCACCACCGCTACCGATGATGTATAGGCACTGGTATCTATCCCCAAAAATAACATAACGACTCTCCTCAAAGCGCCTTTATCAGCTTGATGCATCTCTTTATCTTTATCTTTTTAAGTCATCTGCCCATGAATATTGTTTATGTTCTTTCTGCCGCATCCATAAGTTTATCCAAGATACCGTTGATAAACCTAGCTGAGTCATCGCCGCCAAATTTTTTTGCTATTTCAATTGCTTCATTCAGAATTACCCTTTGAGGGGTTCCCTGGTCATACAGCATTTCATTAATAGCAAGCCTCATCAAATTCCGGTCTACGGCATTCATTCTTTCTAAAGCCCATTCATGAGCAAGTAAGGCTATCTTGGCGTCAATTTCTTTTTTATTTTTCAAAGTACCGGTAACTAATAAACGGGTAAATTCAATGGTTTTCTCCGAAACTGCAAACTCAGCAGCCCAATTATCAATTATCTTTTGAAAATTATTTGTTTCACCGGTCATATCTATCTGGTATAAGACTTGTAATGCTGTCTCGCGTGCTAATCTTCTACTCATGGACTGCCTCCAAAGTATATTTCTAGATTCTTTATTTTTTGCTCTTTAAAGAGATTCTATGTAGAAGTTTATGGAACCAAGGAGGGAACTCTCCGTTGTCCCAACATCTTCCCAGATAATATCCACACCCGGATAAACCTAATAAAAAAATTGTCTGCCAAAATCCCAAGAAAATAAAAGTTAAAGCCAAGAAGAAACCAATTAAAGACCCAAAAAACTTGCCAGGGTGGTTCTGCAAGCACCATTCCCATAGGCTATATAATTTTCCGCTTAGCGCCCGGTTATTGTTCATTTCCCCCATGCTTAACGGCCAACGTTTTTGAGCTTGGCCAGCACTTTCACCTCTTTGACTTTAATTCCAGCATATTTTTCTATATCTTGGCTAATCCTTTCCTGGATTTTGCCTGACATGGAATTTAGATCACGGCCGTCATCGAGTCGACAATAGAATTTAATTTCTAACCCCTCTGTTTCCTGCTTGATCCTTGTTCTTATTTCACTAAGGCCTCTAAGCCCAGAAATACTTTGTTCGATAATATCTTCAATAGCCGCAAGCGTTATTCTAACTTCTCCAACCTCCATCTTCTGAAGTTGGATCTTTCTTCTGCTGAAACGCCTGTCCCAAATCAGAGAAGATCCTAATATCAGGACAATAAAAGCAGACGCTGCACTATAATAGGTATTATCCCGGAACCACTGGATTATCTTGATACTGAACTGGTATGGCAGATCCCATCCAGTCGCCAATAACATAAGCCAAACTGCAAAAATTATTAGAAGCAATCCCCGGATCTTGCGAAGCATTGATCTACCTCTTTCAGAAACCCCCCTGTAATCAGGGGGGCTAAGACATACATGATTGATTAGTTTTCTTTGTTCGTTTCTTTACTATCGGAAGCATTTTTAAAAGTAATTCCCTGGATATGAACATTTATTTCCAGAACGGCTAAACCCGTCATTCCCTCAATAGCATCTTTTACCGCTTCCTGAACTTTTTGCGCAACAGAGGGGATTGATACGCCATATTCCACTCCTAGAAATAAGTCAACAGTAGCTTCATTCTCACCAACTTCGACTTTGATACCCTTCGAAGAAGCGTTTTTTCCTCTGCTGAACATATTGGCTATATCACCAACAAAACTGCCGCTCATTTCGGCAACACCCTCAACTTCAGATGCAGCCATCCCCGCAATGACTTCTACTACTTCGTCTGCAATTCTAACAGAGCCAATAGAACTATCCGTTCTATTATTTTCCATTTATATCTACACCTCATTTACATTTTTCATCTATGACCTATTATCTGTTATTATAACAGAATACCCCGTCTCAGCAAGTATTTATCTATCTTAGCCAGCCCTTTTTTATGCCCTGGCCATAACTTCAATTTTTTCTTGAGATAAACCCGTAATAGTAGCAACAGTATATTTTATTTTTCTAATTTCCTCTGTCTTTAATTCCTTGGCGAGAACAGTAATACTTACTTTGCTGGTATTAACCTCAGATACAACATCTATAAGCCCCTGCATTTTTAAAACGTTTTCTATTTCTCCTTCCGCCACGATCCTCTTACTTAATTTCAGCCACTGGGTCTGCGCCTCTTCCCTGGTGGTTCTAATATCCGACTCCAATAGAGGTTGGAGCATCTCCTTAGCTTCTTCTCTAAATTGCTCTCTTTTAATTCTATAATTAACAAAATAATTTTGGCCAACATCATTCGTTAATTCGATAATTTCCGTTTTAAATTTAATATCACTGTTAACCTGATCGTGTTTAACTTGATTTTCTTGAACAACAACTTTTTTATTATTAATTAATACTTTAGCTCCTGCACCGATAGCTAATATGAATACCACTGCAACAAGCAAAGCAAAAGATTTATTGAGAATTATTTTTCTAAACATTTAGACCCCTCCTAAAGGAGCTACGCTTATTTTTGAAGGTTGAATATTTAGAAGAGTTTTGACAGCCTCAAAAATTTGTTCCTTGATCTTGGGATCACTCGCGCCCTGCGCAATTACCAGTACTCCGGCAACCTGCGGACACTGCTCGGCGACAATTACCGGGCTGGAATTGGCGAGAACCAACTGATTAGTTTCCGTGACTTCCACTGTTTCCCTGGTTCCACCATCTTTATCTGTTTCTTTGGATGTTTTATTGGTGACACTTTTATCATTAGCGTATTCTTTTTTCAGGCTCGAAGTGTAAGTTACGAGAACTTTTGTTTTACCTACCCCTTTAATACTTGCGAGATTCGTGGCAATTCTTTCTTCCATATTTTTTTCCAGAACCGATATTTCCGAACTATCAATGTTGGCCGCTGAAACAGGTGCGGCTTGAGTCCCGGTATTCGTAACCACTTTTTCCTTTTGTCCCGAATAAATGAAAACTACCGCCAAAGCAATAACTAAAACAACCGCAAGTATAATCTTAGTATCGAATCCTTCCTTAAAAATACCCATTCTCCTGCCCCCCCATCATTGTTCTTTCACTGTTATTATTTCTTCAGGAATTTGCATCAGCGATGAAATCTGTTTTTTAACTTCAATTTCCTTGTTTGTCTCCGCCGTTGCCGGTTGATTTGATTCATCCCCGCCGATTATTACAGGATTTATAGGGACGACCTTATTGCTTTGCCGGCTAAAAACAACGTTAACTTTAAGGATCGGCGAATAATCACCGAACCCCCCCGAACTATTTTCCAGTTCTACCTGTATATCGGCGCTCTTAACCCCTTCCACGGCTAAAACCAAAATCTTGATCTGGTTGACCAATATTTTCCTGTACTGTTCACGAACTGCTAATTTGCCTATATTTTCGGCATTATCTTCAGGAGCCATTACCGGCATATCGGTAGAAGAAACGTTAACCCATGCAGGCACCTCATTATTAAAGTCAAGCCTAAGAAAATCAGTTATAGGAGTCATAATTGCCGCAATAACGAACAACCCCATGACCATCCGGACAAATCCCTTCATTTTTTCTCCGGGAAGAAGCATCTCTAAAAAAGTAGCGAGCAGAAGAATAAAGGCCAAATTACGGATAAGAGTTTTTAAACCTTCCATGTTCCAACACCTCGGGATTTGCTTATCTCAATGAAGCATGACTGCTAGGTTCCCGGCTCCAATAACAATAGTTATAGCCATGAAAAACATAATTGCAACCGCAGCAACGGCGGTAAAGATGTAAAGAAGTCCTTTGGACATATCCTGCAGACAATCTGCCAGCTTCTTTTCGCCCAAGGGCTCTACCAGCGCAGCCGATATTTTGAAGGTAAACATCATGGCTATAATTTTGATAACCGGAGCAAGCGTGATTATTACAATGGCCAGCAGGGATACAAGGCCCAGTGCGTTCTTGAGGAGCAGTCCGGAACTTGCTACCAATTCAACAGCATCTTTAAAAAACTTTCCAACAACAGGTATCAGATCGGCAGAATATTTCACCGTTCTCAAGGCTACTCCGTCTGCAACCCCGCCGGTTACTCCTTCAACGGACATGATGCCAATAAAGATGGTCATAACTGCTCCAATACTGAATTTTCCCACAAACTCTAAAAGGGAAGCTAATTTACTGAGCCTGAACTGCTCGGAAATACTATTAAATAGCCTTAAGACGATACCAAAGAAGAACAAAGGCAAAACTACACTTTTTACCACGGAAGCAAGGAATACCAAACTTCCTAATACGATGGGCTTAAACAAAGCAGCACTTGTTAAGTTTCCCATTGCCAATAAGATTGCGTACATTACTGGCAGCGTCGCCTGCATAAAAGAAACCATATTATCTATTGCTTTACTTCCTACATCCAAGGCAATTTTAAAGGAGGTAATTGCTATACCCAGCAAGACTAGATAGACAAGCATCTGAGCGGTCTTCGCAACACTTCCGCTGAAAGCCAATTGAAGCTGGTTGATTACTGCACAGAGAACAGCAAGAATTAAAAGTTTGGCAATTAGCGGCGCATTGGTTACTATCTCTTTGAGCATTGCTTTTAAGATGTTTTGGCTAAATTCCTTGGGACTAAGCGTAAATTTGCCGCTTTTTAAGTCCTCAAAGGTCTTGGAAAGTGAAAACTCCGGCAGGGATTCCTTGACATCCTTATCGAGCTGATCAAGCATACCTTTTACTTTGGAAAGATCTATTTGTTGAGATATATCAACAAGTTCAGGAGATTCTGCCGACTCTTTCCCAGTTCCTTCCGCATGGCTCGGGATTGGGACCAATAAGGCAGCTAAAACTACTAATGCTACACATAGTAAAACCTTTCTTTTCAAATTCCATCTCTCCTCACTTATGCCAGCAGCTTCATCATCGACTCCGTAATCGCTACAATAATTGGAATCGCCAGGACAACAACAAATATTTTGGCAGCTATTTCCACTTTAGTTGCTAAAGCGTTCTCTCCGGCATCCCGGCAAATCTGGCAGCCTAACTCTGCCAAGTAGGCTACCCCGACAATTTTCAACACAATAAAAAGGTAATAGGAGCTTACATTCGCTTGCTCGGCTAATTTCTGCAGCAAATCAATAATAAGCCTGATTTTATCCATTACCAGCAGGAAAATAGTTACTCCTGCCAGTATGCTTAACTGTATTGCGATTTCCGGCTTTATCTGCTTCAGGACTGTCCCGATGACGGTGACAATAATTGCAAATCCTACAATTTGCACAATTTCCACGGTTTCGGCCTCCTAGTACAGTTTAAACACACTCTTAATCAGTCCAAATAAATCAGCCATGCTCTGAACGACAATATAGAGAACTACCACTACGCCGATAATCGTTACCATCTGAGCCTGCTCTTTTTTACCAGCCTCACTTAAGACCATGGCCAGGATACCGACCAATATACCAATTCCTGCAACTTTTAATATTAGATCAATACTCATCTGTTCCTACCTGCCTTTCTTATATCATAAAAATGACGACAGCCATTCCGCCTAAAAATCCGAGATATGACCACATTTTTGCTTTAAGATCGGCTTGATTCTTCGTTTTCTCATAGAGTGCCGCCAAATGTTTTTGCGCCAATTCCAGATGTTTGTGCTGCTCATTACGATCCGAGCGTCCTAGTGATTTACCAATACCTTTAATTATTCTCCAGTCTTCTTCAATAAGGCAGGCTTTTTTACGTAGTCGCATGATACACGTTTCCCAAGCCTGTAAAGCATTTTCTCCTTGATTTATTTCTTCTTCCAGGTTGCCAAAAAACTCTTTCCAGGGCGAATCTGTTCTATCTTTAATTACAGCAAACGCAGCCGGTAAAGGTGTTGCTCCCCAGTAGATCTCAGTATCCAGTAAGGCTAAAGCATTGATCATCTCTCTAATTTCCCGCGGCCTTTTTTTTATCTGCCCTGCTTTTAACAAGCCAAGACAGCCAAATCCGATAATCAACACCAGGTATCCAATTACCAGCATAATCCTTCCTCCCAGCTGCATGAACTATCTTTCTGCGTAAAACTGAACTTTTTGACTAGGTATAAGATTGACGCCTAGTCGCGAGTCATAAACCCCTTCAATTGTTCCCGGTCCTCTTGCTCTGCTTATAATAACAATTCGTTCAAAGGCACCGGAGCTGAGAAGTTCTTTGATGTATTCCCTTTTCCGCAGTTCCTCCAGGGAATCGGCGTGAGCTGTTGCCAATAATTTCACACCACAACGAATTGCTTCTTTTAGTGCGGCTACATCCTCTATTCCCCCAAGCTCATCAACAGCTACCACGCTTGGTGCCATAGATCTGATCAGCATGTTAATACCTAAGGCTTTTGGGCAGCGGTCAAGAACATCGGTCCGGCTGCCTAAGTCAAAGGCCGGGATGCCTTGCCACATTCCGGCAATTTCACTTCTTTCATCAACTACCCCAACTGTCTGCCCTTCAAGTCCAATTCTCGGAATTCCATTGCTTAAATGCCTGACCAGTTGTCTTAAGATCGTTGTTTTTCCGGCTCTAGGAGGAGACACCAGGAGGGTATGACAAAATAATTTATTTTTATTTAAAAGTAAAAATAGAAGATCTGTCATATCCATGGCAGGCTGTCTTGCTAAACGAATATTCAGAGCTGAAATATTCCTAAGCGTCCTGATCTTTCCGTTCTCGACCACCGTTTCCCCGCTAATGCCTACCCGGTGGCCACCGGGTAAGGTCAGAAACCCCTGTCTTAATTCTTCTTCCGCTGCATAGATCGAACTATAAGTCATTTTTTCCAAGGTCTTCAGCAGATCTTCTTTGGTAATATTGTAAGGATTTCCTTTGGAACCCTCTTGACCTGCAGAAGTCAAAAAATAGTCCTTTTTATCTGTCCGAATAGCTAACGGTTGATTCACCCTTAGCCGAATTTCCTCAATTGTCTCCTTCTTAGCTAAAACCCCGATTGCCTCTCTCAGTATTCTTCCAGGCTGATCGCTGACCCAGCGCATAATCTCTTCCTCTACTGCTACAGCCACAATGCAAGGTAAATTCTCTTTTTTTATACTTAGTAACGAGAGGCCTTTTTCTATCATTTTCCAACCTCCTCTGTACTAGAAGGTATGTCCTTAAAATAATATTTAGAATATTTTTTTATAAAAACAAAGGCGTAACGAAACATTAGTTTTGTTACGCCCCTGCCTTGTTAAGATTTCCTGATTTCTTTAAATAGTATAGAATTGCACAGATATATAGCGAGCGTCAAGTGATAACGGGCGAGTGACATATCTGTGCAATTCTATACTACCTAGAAAAAGGAAAGACGCCTCAATTGAGACGTCTTGAATCATTTTACTTCAAGCAGATATTTTGTCCTGGCCTTAGCCCTTCCAACAATAGCAAAGGCAGTACGGTTTATCTTTTTTAATTCCTCCAGCAGCACCTCTGCCTTAGCCTCAGGCAGGGCTATGAGCAATCCGCCCGAAGTCTGGGGATCGTAGAGGATATCCTCCATCTCTTGGGTAATATTATCCCTGATATGCACCTTTTCCTTAAGGAATTCCCTGTTGCGGTAGGCACCTTTGGGGATTATGCCCATCCTGGCAAACTCCAAACTTTCCTCCATAACCGGCAAACTTTCCGTCGAGATCTCCAACGTCACTCCGCTGGCTTCAGCCATTTCCGCTGCATGACCGAGAAAACCGAAACCGGTTATATCGGTGCAAGCAGAAGCTCCTGATTTTAACATTGCTAAGCCGGCGTCCTTGTTAAGGTAGGACATGACCCCGACATTTTTACGATAGGTTGCTTCATCAACCAGATCTCCCTTAATGGCGGTATTGAGAATTCCAATTCCTAAGGGCTTAGTCAGCACCAGCAAATCCCCGGCCCGGGAGCCGGCATTGGTAACAATTTGCTTCGGATGGACCAGACCCATGACGGATAAACCATATTTTGGTTCATTGTCTTCGACCGTATGGCCGCCAACTACAAGAGCGCCGGCTTCCCTGACCTTATCAGCCCCGCCTCTTAATATCTCACCAAGGATTTCGCCAGACAGACATCCCGGAAAGCAGGCAATGTTAAGAGCTGTCAGCGGCGTTCCTCCCATCGAATAGACATCGCTCAAAGCATTGGCTGCCGCAATTTGTCCAAAGGTAAAAGGATCGTCGACAACAGGGGTGAAAAAATCGAGCGTCAGGATAACGGCCTGTTCTTCGTTAATTTTGTATACGGCCGCATCATCACAGGTATCCAAACTTACAAGCAAATTTTCATTCTCAAATTTTGGTAAACGGCACAGAACCTGTGCCAGAGCCTGTGGGCTCAGCTTGGCAGCTCAACCTGAGCTTGACGTCATTTGAGTCAATCTGACCTTTTCCGTTTTCACGCTTATCACCCCTTTCTCAGTGTCATCCGGTAATCCGTTCCATCCTCTTCTGTTTCAACCTTATACCCGGAATTTTTAGCAAACCTTCCGATATTGTCCCGGGCTGTCGTATTATCTACGAGCACAATCACACCATCAGGATTCTTTATTATAGCCTTCTTGGTTAAAATCACCGGTTCCGGGCAGGATTTGCCCCTGGCATCAATTTCTGGGTAAGTCAAGCTTAGCCCCTCCTTTGAAAATCGCATATCCATTATACCATTCATTTATTTTGTTCTAAATATCCAATATGTATAGACTAAGAAAGCTTGGCCAGTGCCAAGCTTTTCTAATTTTCAATTTATGTTCTACTTAATTTTCATTATTTCTTCGGAAAAATCTAAGCTCTCGAAACATAAGCTCCCGTTCTGGTATCGATGATAAGCACGTCCCCTATATTAACAAAGAACGGCACTTGAACCGAAGCCCCGGTCTCGACAATAGCCGCTTTAGATCCCCCTGTTGACGTATCACCTTTAACTCCAGGCTCAGACTCAATAACCTTTAATTCTACGGTATTTGGCAGGTCAACTCCGATAACCGCTTCATTATAAAGCAGAATACCGAGATTCATATTCTCTTTAAGCCATTTGACCTCATCGCCTATTTGGGTATCAGTCAGCGTAATTTGCTCAAAACTTTCGTTATCCATGACTACAAACTGGTCGCCTTCTTTATAAAGGAACTGCATCTCCCTGCGATCGAGGCGGGCTCTGGCAAGTTTCTCGCCTGCGTTGAATTTTTTTTCCACAACGGCACCGGTCTTGACATTTTTCATTTTAGCCCGAACAAAAGCTGCCCCTTTACCCGGTTTAACATGCTGAAAATCGACTATCTGAAATATATCGCCTTCAAGTTCAATAGTTACTCCGGTTTTAAAATCGTTTGAAGAAATCATTTTCTGATCCCCCTGTTTTAATAATTAGTAATTTTTTAAAGTTATTTATTTTTATCGTTGTTTATCTCTAATCTAATATAATGAACTGCTTTGGAGCTTGTGTCAAGACTTCAACACCATAATTTGTCACTAATACTACATCCTCAATTCTTACCCCGCCCCAACCGGGCAAATAAACCCCTGGTTCCACCGTGATGACCATTCCTGGCTCCAGGATCATCTCTTCTCTGGTATTAAAAGAAGGAGTCTCATGAATTTCTAAGCCTACGGAGTGTCCCAATCCATGTCCGAAATACTCAGCATATCCTGCCTGACTAATGATATTTCTTGCCACCGCATCCACTTCCTTACCGGTCAAACCTGGCTTAATTATATCAATTGCAGCCAATTGAGCTTCCAGGACAAGATCATAAATCTCGCGATGTTTTGCCTCAGGCCGGCCAACAAAAACCGTCCTGGTAAAATCCGAACAATACCATTGATATTTTGCCCCAAAATCCAGAGTAAGGAGTTCTCTTTTTTCAATTTTTTTAGCTGAAGCCACTCCATGGGGTAAAGCAGAACGGGAACCCGAGGCCACAATATAATCGAATGATCTGCCGCTGGCACCCATTTTTCTTAAAGAATATTCCAAATCAAGGCTGATTTCTTCTTCCTCTACTCCGGGTTTAATTTTATCCAGGATTAGTCTGAAAGCCTCATCCGTAATCCTTATGGCCTGACGAAGAATATCAATTTCTTCTTGGTCTTTGACTTGCCTCATTTCCCGCAGGATATGAGAAGCCTCAATCAAGCTGCAACCGGCAAAAAGTTTAGCCATTTGCTGGTATTCTGCCCAAGATATCGATTCTTCTTCAATTCCGATTTTTGTTATTCCTTCTGCCTGCCGGAAAACAGCGGCCATAAGATCCCTATCGGCTCTTATAATATCAAACCCTGCCGCTTCTTTACCAGCCTGCTCTAAATATCTAAAATCAGTCAGCAAAATTTTATGTTTCAGAGTAATAAACAAAACCGCATTGGTGCCGGAAAAGCCACTAAGGTAGTAAATATTGGAAGAAGAAGTTATTATCAAGGCATCAAGACTATTCTCAATCAATTTTTGTCTAAGCTTATCTACCCTCAGGACTTTCAACCCCTTTATTATCACGATATTTTTGATATTCGAGCGCATAAGCAAGAGCCAAAAGATAACTGTCCGTACCAAGTCCACTGATTTGCCCAAGACAAGCACCGGCAATGAGGGAATGTGACCTGAACCCCTCTCTGGCATAAATATTTGAGATATGCACTTCCACAGTTGGAACGTTAACTCCCTTAATAGCATCGTAGAGAGCATAACTGGAATGAGTCCAGGCCCCTGCGTTAAGAATTAAAAAATCCGTAGGTTTGAGTTGAGTGATCCAGTCTATC
The DNA here is from genome assembly GCA_002423425.1 of Peptococcaceae bacterium UBA6116. GTDB lineage: Bacteria > Bacillota > Desulfitobacteriia > Desulfitobacteriales > Syntrophobotulaceae > UBA6116. The sequence continues at coordinate 12,533 of DIWC01000005.1, read as the reverse complement.
ATCTCACCCTCATGATTCGTTTGGCGGCATTCGATTTCTAAGCCATTATCGGCTCCCATAGCCACCATTTTGGCATTAAGCTCGTCCAAGCTCTTATTTCCATAAATATCAGGTTCCCGTACTCCCAGGAGATGCAGATTTACACCATGAAATACATAAATATTCCTCATATTTTTCTCCTTAAATTATTTGCCTTAACATTTTATCAATTTATACTATCCTATCATATGAGAATATTATCTTGCAAAGTTTTAGTTATTGGTATTAGGATTATTACCGTAATTATTACTAAAATTAGTGTTGCTTGCCGTTCTGCTCAATAATGACAGAACCTTCTCCCTTATGTCTGGGCGAATTAATAATATTAATATTACTGATCATAATAGAAGTTTCGATTACGCCGCTGCCTGGATACTCGACTTTACGGATTTCTGTACGGGGAACAATCAGATGGATCTCATGCGGAACTGATGCTTCCCCTACTCTGGTTACTCTGAACTTAACGCCTTCGACATCCATAATAACATCGTCACATCTGCCGCTATGACCTTTCCCCAATATTTCCGCACACCCTCCTGCAGACTGAGACTGTTTGGAAAGCTCCGCTGAAGGCAGCTTAATTTTTTGTCCTATCTGAAGATTACAAGGATCAACTCCTTGGTTTATCTCTATTAAGTCCTGACAACAGCACCCATTCTGCTGAGCAAGATAAAAAAAACTATCTCCGGATTTAATAACGTATTCCCTCATTTCATACACCTCTTTCCCAGGATATGGAATAAAGGTTTGTCATGTTCCTAATCTTTTCTTAATAATAGTTCAAGGTTAATCTCTGTCTTGTTGTTGCTCCTATTGATATCTTGAATTATGAAAAGATACATATTACTTGTTGTCTGAGTATTCTCAAGAGCCCGCAGTATTCCGTCTTGATCTCCATTAACAGTAATTTTTACTGCAGTTTGAGCAAAATCACCAGAAGCAGTATCGGCGGATTGAGTTAACGAAATCTCGTTAATAGATACTGCCTCTGACTTGAATATTTGCTCAAGGTAACCAAGGGCTTCAGGCAGTTGGGAGCTGTTGGCAACCATTTTTTTGCTGCTCTCATCTTCTTCTCTTAAATGTTTCAGTTCTTGTTGAAGTGAAGTTTTGAGCTCGATTCCGTCATCAATGCTTCGAGCAAGTGGAACAATCAGTGTGAGACAGATAATTATTCCGAGCAGCAAAACTAGCCCCATTCCGGCCATAACTATTTTAACCCGGTCGTCGTGGACAAGCATTTCCTCCATTCTTTTTACTGTGGCAAATTGATTGATAAGCAAAACACAATACTCTCTTTCTGCAGACGGTAATTTAAAAAGACAGGTTCCTTCCAGCCATCAGCTGCGACATTTGACACAAGCTGCGAAATTGCCTCATTGTCATTACTGTCGCCCCAAAGACATAATGTCCCTTGCCGATAATTCCAACGGGAAACATTAAGGCCTTTTTCCATTCCTTCTATATCTTCCAAAGCTCTTTGGACTTGCTTCAAGTCAGTTAACGAAGCATCGTGGGCCTTCTTCCATTTTGTGTATGTATTTGAAACATCATCGTTATGAAGCTGTTCAATATGTTGCTGCAGAACAATTATCTCTTGCTGGATTTGATAATAATCTTTTATTTGGGAATACCCGAATATCCCGCTTAAGAAAAGCAAGAATATCAAAAAAGCACTTGCCGGTACCGCCTTGCTTTTTATTGTAGCCGGCCGTAAAGCTTGGCTAAAATTAATATTTTTTTTGGTTTGAACTCTAACCATTTCTCCAAGAAGGGCATACGCTTCAAATCCTTGCTCCGGCAGCAAATCCACAGCCAAGGGAGGAGCTATTTGCTCTTTCACCATCCCTGCCGCCGTCAGTAAACCCAATAATTGATTAACCTCGGAACTATTATCCGTAATTAGAAGATCAACCGGCATTTCTAAGTCCTGAAAGCTAAGATAAACGTTATATTTGACAGTATCAGCCTGCCCCACGCGGACCTTCCTGATAACTTCCGGTACGGATCCTTTGTACAATATCAACTCGATGGTCTGCTTATTATATCTTCGCAAGCAAAGTATTTTCGTGAAACTCTCAGCTTTGAAAATTTCCCCCATTGCCCAGACCGAATACTCTACCCCTTTTAACACAAAGCCAGCCTTAGCCAAGCATTCCGCATAAAGTTCAATGCCATCCCTTTTTGAAGCGCTTACCTGGACATTGAGGTATTCGCCGTCTTTTTCGTCAATAACCTCATACGCAAAGACCAGTTCCTCCGCTAAGAATGGAATTTCATACTGCATATGGTACTTTATCGCCGAGTCCCGGTCTCTTTTTCTTATCCAGGGAAGTGTAAATCTTCTGATCAAGCCATTCTGAAAAGGCAACAGTAAATAAACTGCGATTTTTTTGTTTCCGGGGATACTCTTCCTGTAGTTCTTTAATATTTTCTCCAGCCTTGCAAAATCCGGCTTAGATTCTTCCAGGAAATCTTCTTGTTCATAAAGAACACTTTGATATAAAAGATCGGAAGACTTTTTCCCCAACCTTCTTTTTCTTAGCAAAAATCTAACTTGTTGGTCAGAAATTTCGATCCATAAAATCAGTTTGTTCATTACCTTTTTCCCTATGTAATAGAATAATAAAATTGAAACAATTGATGTTGAAAAAGAAACATTATCAAAGCACCGGCGGCCAAAAAAGGCCCGAACGGAATAGGATCTTTCAGACTCTTTTTATTTACGAGAAGCGATAGCCCGCCGGAAATAGCGCCTAACAGGCTGGCAAAAAAAATAGCTGCCAAGATTTCAGGTGCTCCCAAGTACAATCCCAGCGCGGCTACAAATTTGACGTCTCCAAACCCCATTCCTTTAGCATAAAAATAAGAGATCAGAAAAAAAACTCCGCCGGCGATAACTGCCCCCAACAGGCTTTGCCATATAACAGGTTCCTTGGTAACCAACGCATTGATAACGCCAACGGCAGCAACAAGGATTACTAATACATCCGGCAGCCGGAAGGTATCGATATCTATAAAAGTTAAAGCAATTAATAAAGAGATAAAGATAAAATCCAAAAATAATCCTGACATTGTTCTCCCGGGACGAAAGAAAAATGCCAGAATAAATAACATTGCCGTCAGCAATTCTACTACTGAATATCGCCAAGAAATTTTCTGTTGGCATTTGCTGCATCTTCCTTTTAAAAACAAATAGCTTAATACCGGTATCAGCTCCCAAGAACGGAGAAAATGACCGCAGTTAGGACAATGGGAACGAGGTGTGGCTATTGACTGACCCGCAGGTACCCTGTAGATTACTACATTAAGAAAACTGCCAATGACAAGACCCAATACACTGTAAAGAATAATATAAAATAATTCCATTATTGTTTTCTCCCTACTATTTCTAATTTTTTAGATAGAGGACCATAATACTGTTGTCAAGCTTTTATTATAAACCTCAACCTCAGCAGCGGAGCCATCTGTTGATAAGTAAATCATAATCAGATTTGGCGGTTCGGAATAATTATTTCCTTCCACTGACTCTGTAATCCCAAACCCTTTTTTATCCTGAGAGGCATTTTGTTGGGTCACTGTCGCGTCCAGCCGTTTAATATACCCTGGGATAAACTGAGTACCTTTGACCTCCCCATTAACTGCCCGCAATTCATTAAGGCGGGGATAAGAACCATTTTCAATCTGATATCTATCCAATGCTGATTTAACTTCCCTTCCCGTTGTGATATCCGCCTTTTCTCTGGCACTATCTGAGGTTGCGGCAAGCCTCGGAACAGCTATTGCTGCCAGGATAGACAAGATTACAACCACGAGCATGATCTCAAGAAGGGTAAATCCTCTTTCTCTACTTCTTCTCAAATTATCCCCCTTTTCCGTTTATTTAGAGCCATCATTGGATATGCATACTGAGATCAAAGATCGGCAGCAGCATACCAACCGCAATAAGCCCTACCAACCCTGCCATCCCAAGAACTAAGAGCGGTTCAAGTACTTTGGGGTATTGCTGGAGTTTTTCCTCGAGTTCCCGTTTGAACATCTGGGCAATATAGCCAAACATCTCACTTAGTCTCCCCGATTCCTCCGCAACCTCCAACATTTTGGCCGCTTCTAGAGGGAAAAATTTACTGTCCCCAAGTACGGAAGTAATTCTCTTCCCTTCTTGGACTGCTTTCCTCATTTCTTCAATGAACCTGGCAATCTCCTTTTCCCGGAATATCTGTCCAAGCAGAATCATTGATTCCATGAGCGGAATTCCGGCATTTAATAATCTGGCTAACAAAGTACAAAACTGCTGCCAAGTCCTTTGCCTTCTTATCCGTTTTGTTCCCGGAAAAGCCCAGGAAATCTTACCCTTGCCAATAGTGGCGCATAGAGGGACCGCAATAATAACTAAAAAAACAAGATAAGGGAGACCTTTCCCTAACTTTAAAAGCATTTGGGTAACAAAAGGCAATTCGGCGTTTAATCCTTGAAAAAGAGTTTCATACATCGGAAGAATTACAATGCTTAGAGTATATACAATAACCAAGGCAACTACCAAAAGCAATGAAGGGTAAAACAAAGTGGATTTAATTTTCCGGTTAAAAAAATAGTCTTCTTCCAACTGATCGGCGACCTCGATCATAGAAACTGCAAGCGTTCCACTTCTCTCACCTGAGATGATCATCGATTCGACAAAAGGTCCCGGAGCAGGAATGAAACCTTTTAGACCAAAGGATAAATCATTCCCATCTTTTACCTTAAGAGTTACTTCCTGCCATTCGTTTTTTCTGAAAATATTTAATTCTTTTTCCTCTAGGATATTTAAAATGGTCAGCAAAGGTATGCCCGCTTCCAAAAGCGTACCAATTTTACGCGCACTTCTGGCCCAATATATCAAGGCCTGACGAGAATTGAACCATATCCACAAAGTATCTAAGGTAACTCCCCGCAATCGAAAAAGATAGAGACCCCTGCTGCGCAGCCGGGCAATAACCCTGTTCTTTTCAGTACTTTTGATAAGACCCTGATGAATTTTCCCCAATTCATCGACAGCTTTCCATCTCCACAGTGTCATCAAACCTGTCCCTGGAGTCTTTCCCTAGCTAACTGAGGCGAGACTAACCCTTTCTTGACAAGTTCCTCTACTCCCTTTTCCATCGACTGCATGCCAATTTGGCCGCTGGTTTGAATAATATTTTTTATCTGATGAGTTTTATTTTCCCTAATCATATTCCTTACCGCTGAAGTGGCAATAAGAACCTCAAAAGCGGCAACTCTTCCTCTTTTGCCCACTATCGGGAACAGCTGTTGAGCAACTATTCCCTGAAGTACCGAAGCCAGCTGCATTCGAATCTGATTCTGCTGATGAGGGGGAAAAACATCAATAATTCTGTCGATAGCTTGGGCTGTATCGTTGGTATGAAGCGTGCTGAAAACAAGATGACCGGTTTCGGCGGCCGTGACAGCCATAGCAATAGTCTCCAGATCCCTCATCTCTCCAACCAGGATAACATCAGGGTCTTGGCGCAGTGCCGCTCTTAAAGCAATAGCAAAAGATTGAGTATCCTGTCCAACTTCTCTTTGGTTAACCAGACATTTGCGGTGTTGGTGCAAATATTCTATCGGATCTTCAACCGTAATTATATGGCCCGAACGGGTGTGGTTTATGAGGTTTATTAAAGAGGCCAACGTTGTTGACTTCCCACTGCCGGCAGGGCCGGTTACCAAGACAATTCCCCTGTGCAAAGACGTGAAATTGATAATTGCCTGCGGAATCCCCAACTCCTCAGGAGATACGGTCAGAACCGGAACCAAGCGAACGACCATGCCGTAACTTCCTCTTTGCCGGAAAGCATTAATTCGATATCTTCCTAATCCTGCAATTCCATAGGAAAAATCCAATTCCCCTTTTTCCTTAAAAATTTCCTTTTGCTCTTTATTAGTTAATTTTTCAATATAACCCCAAATAATTTCACTGGTCAGCACTTCACTTTCCAGTGCTTTCAGTTCCCCATCCAACCGGAATACCGGAGGACTCGTTACTGAAAGATGAATATCTGAGGCTTTCTCTTCACCTGCTTTCTTCAGTAAATCTTCAATTGTCAACATTTTTTCTCCTCCAGATATAATTTTTATTGCTTATGAATTATTCTGGCAAAAGATTTAAACCCCTGCTGTTAAACCGATTACTTCTTCCAGAGAAGTCCTTCCCTCAATTACTCTGAGTAAAGCATTATCCTTCAGCGAGGGTATCCCCAAAGCCCGTGACAATCTCTCTATCTCCAGGGCACTGCCTTTGCGCAGAACCAATTCTTTGATCTGCTGGTCGTACTTCAGATATTCATGGATTCCTATCCTCCCGTTATAACCGGTGCCCCGGCATTTTTGGCATCCCCTGGGCACGTAAAAGTGATCTATTGATCCCCAGTTAAAAACCTTTTTTATTTCACCCGGAACAGGCCGAAGTTCCCGGCAATAAGGACATAGTTGACGCACCAATCTTTGAGCGATTACTCCACAAATAGAGGCCGCGACGATATATGGTTCGATTTCCATCTCCAACATCCTGGTCAGGGCTTCAGCCGCCGTATTGGTATGGACGGTTGTTAACACCAGGTGACCGGTTAAAGCAGCTGCCGTAGCTATATGGGCAGTTTCTTTATCTCTAATTTCTCCGACCATAATGATATCGGGATCTTGCCGTAATATTGCCCTCAGTCCCTGGGCAAAATCAAGGCCTATTTTAGTATTGACCTGTGCTTGGTTAACCCCCGGCAGCCTATATTCTACCGGATCTTCAATGGAAATAATATTATGGCTTTCGGACTGAAGCTCCCTCAGCAGGGCATACAAAGTAGTTGTTTTGCCGCTCCCTGTTGGCCCGGAGACCAGGATAAGGCCATGCGGCTGCTGCAGAAGTTCTCTTACCCCTTCCTCAACTTCCTTTCTCATGCCTAATTCTGCCAATGAAAGCTTGGCGGTCTCATTATCAAGTATTCTGGTAACAACCTTCTCTCCATAAACGGTGGTAAAAGTGGATACTCTTATATCAATTTTTTTCGAAGGAAGATCAAGAATAATCCTGCCGTCTTGCGGGATGCGCCTCTCCGTCACATCCATTCCGGCCATAATCTTTAATCTTGCGGCAACACTCCTGGCAACGGAGATTGGCAAAATAGTCTTCACTTCTAGTCGTCCGTCGATTCGGAATTTGACCTTATAAGATTCTTCTCTGGGTTCCCAATGGATATCACTTGCTTTTTCTCTAACGGCCTGTCTCAAAAGGGAGTCAACCAAACGAACTACCGATCCCTGCTGTCCTCTTTTTACCGTCTCATCTAATTTCCAAATATTAATTGCTTCAACAAATTCATCAGATGTATCTTCTCTAGACTTCTTTACTGTATAGAATTCACGGATTGCTACTTTTACTTCTTCCGCTGCTGCTAAAAACGGTACTACCTGGTGCCCCGAATATAGAACTATATCCTCAAATGCTCTTGTATCTGTAGGATCGGCCATAGCCACCAATAATTTCCCCTCTTGGATCTCAACAGGAATTAAGTTATACTTAGCGGCCAGTTCCTCGGGAATTAATGCCGCCACGGAAGGGTCTATCTGCTGATCGCTTAGGTATATCCTTGCTATTCCCAAAAAATTGCTCTTATATTGCAAAATCTCCTCACCGGAAAATAATCCCTGCAGTAGATCCACTAATTGCTGCCCCGAATTCATCCGTTCTCTGATCAACATCTTTTGTTCCTGCGTAATAAAGCTATTCTTTGCTATAAACGCCAAAAAATCTTCCTCGTAAAACCCCTGGCTTATGTTCATATTCTCAAACATCAGTTATACTGCTCCCCATAACCACTTAGAACAAGTCCCCCATTGCTGTCGGCAATTAAATAACCGTACCTGCTTTGACTCGTTTCATTATACTTTGATCTGGATATTACCTTGTATCCTTGGCTATTTTTCTCTACTGTCACTTCAATCTTTCCGTCGCCAAACAATTTGCTTCCGCCTTCCCAGGAAGGGTCTTTGCTTATAGAGGACATTGCCCACTCCAGTCCGCTGTCAGCTAAGTAAACAGCTTTTATTCTATGGGCTTCGTATCTAATCATTTTTTCCTCGGAACTTGCTTTATAATAGCTTACATAACCCACCCCGGAAAGAAAAGTTATGATCATGAGCATTAAAAGCGAGACAAAGCCTTTGTCTATTCTCGCTGTAGACATTTTTGCTTCACTATCCTTTCCCAACCGGTTTCCTTCTCCTTGCAACCTGCTTTAAGACTGATCTCCCACAATCCCTGATTGATCTGTTTGCAGCTAAAAGCCGTAAGGCCGGTCGCCACCGGATTAGGAACAGCCAGATGTTCCCTATAGAGATCATAATTACCGTCAAAGTCTTTATCCGCCAGATAATATGAGTCGGATACTTGTTTCCGATTAAGTCCATAAGTAATAATAAGCGTATCATTCTTCCAGACAATCTTTTCGCCTTCTTGTACCGCTAAAGCTAAAACCTGTCCGGCTCTTAAGAGGGCGTAATTCATTTCAGACTCTGCCAAGATACTGTTTGCAAGTCGGTATTGATTAATAGCTTGGCTCAGAACGAAACCGGCAATAATCCCTGAAATCAGCAAGGAAACAAGCACTTCAAGCAGGGAAAGGCCGGTATCCTCACGCAAAAAATTACTGCCATTATAATCCATAATATATTGCCGGTTCCCCTTTTTATTAGAACAATAAAAAAATATGCAAATAATTATATTTATTTACATATTTTACATTTTATGTCATTTTCCTTCTTTGTATTTTAAATTTCTAAATATTTTTTTGCTTACCATCACCGAGATCCATTGAAAACTTACTTAGTGAGTGACGATGTAGACAACGATTCATCAGACATTCCCTTTAATTGTGTTTGTAAGTTATCTAAAATGGAACGTGCCTGGTTTATTTGATCTAAGATTGAAGTTAAAGTTGTCTGCGGCGCAGGAGTTACCTTAGGAGTAGTAAGTTCGGTTGGACTAATTGGCGTGTTCTGTCCGGGAGTAGAAGGTTGCGGGGCATTATCCCCGAAAATTTCCACAAAAGCTTTGCCCAGATTTTCTGTCATCACCAAATGATCTTGATAAGCTAAAACAACTCTTTTCATTTCCGGAATGCTGCCGCTTTGATCTGATTGCAAATAAATAGGTTCCACATATAAGAAGTTCCCACCAATCGGCAAGACCAGTAAGTTACCTCTGATGACGCTTGAACCCTTTTGATTCCACAACGAAAGTTGTTGCGATATATTAGGGTCTTGATCAATTCGCGACTCGATCTGTAACGGTCCATCAATTTCTATATTTTTGGGCAATGTATACAGCTGTAATTGGCCGTACTTATCACCATCCATCCGGGCAGCCAGCCAAGAGACCATATTATTACGGGTATTCGTCTCACTGGATGCCGGTGTAAATGGCAACATCAAAACAAATTCCGGTTTGCTGGCATCAGGCATTTTCAAAACAGTATAATAAGGACTAATGTTTTGAGGGTTAGCGTTAAAAAGTTCTTGCGCTATACTCCAAGCATCTTCTTTATTATAGAAGACTAAAGAATCGGTCATATGGAAGGTTTTCAACATGTTGGCCTGAACAGTAAAAAGTGTTTCCGGATAACGCAAGTGAGCCTTTAAAGAAACCGGCATTTGCGACAAGTCTTTAAAAACCCCCGGGAATATCTTGCGATAGGTCTGTAAAATTGGATCACTGGTATCTACCGCATAAAAATCTACCGTTCCATCGTAAGCATCGATGACTACTTTGACAGAATTGCGGATATAGTTGAAGTTCTGGTCATTGTAAGTACCGGCGTAGGGCANNTTGAGCGGAAGTTGTGTAAGCATCCATAATCCATTTGAGTTGTCCACCGTCTATGACGATGTAAGGGTCAGCGTCGTAAGTCAGAAAGGGTGCTAACTTTTGAACTCGGTCTTTGATGTTACGGTCAATTAAAAAACGGCTTTGAGCATTAATTTCATTCGCCAGGTATAATTTAAAAGTACCATGGTGTAAGGAAACCATCAATTTGCTTAGAGGCGTGAGCTTAATTCCCGTACTCCCCTGGTAACTATCTTCAGCATTGGTATTGCCCAGTGGATAATCAAATTCTTTCACAGACGTATTTACAACTACCCAATCATTTGTTAGTTCTCCATAATAAATTCGGGGTTCTTTTAGTTTTAGCTCGTCAAAATCTGTTACCGGCGGCACATCTTTAATCGCAAACGAAGGCAACCCTTCGGACGTAACCGCATTTGCAAAGGATGCAGCAACCCCAAATCCATGCGTATATTTAAAACGCATATTTACAAATGTCTGGGCTTTGGGATCCAAATCGGCTGTAGACAACTCACGCGCCGAGAGCATAACTTGGCGGTAGTCGTTATTTATTGTATAACGGTCTATATCAATATCATGAAATTTGTAATATAAACGGATTCCTTGTTTTTGAGTATAGGTTTGCATCATGGGACGAACGTCATTCAAGCGAATATTATTTAGTGTTTCTTGATTAGCTTTTAGACTGTCACCCGTTAAAGCAGTTATTCCCGGATAATCTTGCACTTGAATCTTATCAAGCCCATACCCAAAACGTGTTAAGGCAATTTCATTCTGAATATATGGTGCTTCTTTGTTTAATTCATTGGGTATTACGATCAAAGACTGAATAAGAGAAGGATAAATACCGTAGAGTAAGATTCCAAAGACAATGATTCCAATCACCGGCATGGTAAGTAAACGCACTTCCTTAAAAATTAAACCCGACCATGCCAATAATACTGAAAACGATAAGAATTTTCAGAATTGGTAGAGAAGCGTTTAAGTCAGTATATCCGATGCCTACCACGTGACCATGGACAGAATATAATAATTGAAAAATATCCAGGAAATAGCCAAAGGCTTTAAACGCCAAAAGTACGCCAATTAATAAGGCTAAATGACGACGGGCCGTCACCCCAACCTCAATCGAATTCTGTCGCCATAGTTTAAAAGAATGCAAACGCAAGACACCGGTAACGATATAAAAAAGAGCGGTAAAAAAGGTTAGAAGAAACAAAGGTACAAAGAAAGCATTATAAATAGTCTGTAAAAAAGGCAGTTTAAAAAAATAAAAAGAGAGATCTTGCCCAAAAATAGGATCACCTTTATCAAAATGTGTTGCATGAATGAACGTTAATACTTCTAGCCAACCGGTAAATCCCGCTATAAAGCTAATAGCAAAACTAATTAAAGCCGAAAAAATAATCAGCCAAACAGTTACTTTTTTTTGACTCAAACTAAAACCCGGTCGGTTCATATCTTGTACTATATGAAGACGTCTTTTTAAACGATCATTAATAAACGTAACGATGGCATGACGAATTGATAATAGAGTTGCCGCTATAAACACAAATAATATTGTGCCATTAACAATCTGAATTAATGTTTTACTTAAGATTGGAGTCCAGAACAATTGTAAATATCCCAGATCTTTAAACCACAACCAATCTTCATAAAAGCCACTTAAAGGAATTAATATAGCAANNAATTATGATTAAGAATATTATGATTTTCGTAAAACGATTCAAAGAATATCCCCCCCTTTAAACTATATTATAGCTCTCTTGCCCTGATTTGGTAAATAAATGAATTCTAGTGAGTTTATTCCTATGGCGGAGGAGACGGGGTTAATCATTCCCATGAGAATCAGGATTCCGATGGAGTTTGTGCAGGGAATGACNNGTTAACAGCAAGGATGCTGCGATCGTTGATTCTATAATTGCTTTGTCCCACAAGATGGGCTAGAAATAGAAAAATGAATAACATAATCAACGTCTGCTATTCATAAGAAATATTGATAGACTCGCAATTTCATAAGGGGGTGAGATATTTGAGTCCACAACCTTTTCCACAAGTAAAACAAAGTCATCTGCTTGTTGCAGTCGGTATTCTAATAATAGTTGCAATTATACGCTCAAACTCAGCCAATGTATCAGCGACTACAGAAACACATAATTGGAATACCAAAGTCATTGACGCTACAAAAAACGGCAATGCTATAATTACGTTAATACTGCCTACAATGTGAATTAATCACTCGGCCGGCATTATTTTGCCTTACCATGTATATTGATATCTATTAGTTATTATTTATTCAAGTTCGGCTTTTCTTTGTTTATATTCTTCGGAATCAATTTCTCCCTTGGCATATCTTTCCCGAAGAATTGTCATGGCATGATCTTCTTTTACCTTCATAACGTCAACCCTTTTATAATACTTTTTAACTAACTTGTAAACAACAAAGATAACAACAATGAAGATAAGAAGATGAATAAGCATCGAAGCTAACCCCATCCACCAAAAATTGCCTTGAGACATCATACCCGGCCCATACTCACGCATCATATTTTTTTCCTCCTTTGCTTTCAAAATAGCCTCTCGGCATTAGCCGAGAGAGATGGCACAAGGGTTT
>DIWC01000059.1 GCA_002423425.1 Peptococcaceae bacterium UBA6116 | reverse complement strand
TGGATCACTTAGCATAATGTTAGTGTCAAGATACCTTTGGATTGCTCCGTTACTTTGTAACGGGGCTTTTTTTTGTTCTCCAGTAACGGATAGACATAAATTGTCAGTATTTAAAAATGTTAAACTTTAAAATGTTGTGTAATACCTGCGATCTGTAATATAATTATAACTGAGTTTGTATGAAAGCAGGGAGGGTAGGGAATCATTTACTCAAAATATGATGAAATTTTTCTTAATATTGCTATGCCGATCATTGAGCATGAAGAGTACCAAAAAATGAGGATAATCCCGCACCATCATGGATCTGTTTTTGATCATTCTTTAGCTGTGGCTTATTTGGCGTACAGGATAGCTTCTAGGTGTAATCTTGATGTAGAATCCACTATTAGAGGAGCTTTATTGCATGATTTTTATCTCTATAAGTTTAAAAAAAGAGAAAATAGAAATATCTTAATCGAAGGTTTGAGACATTCGCGTAACCACCCAAAAATAGCAAAGAAAAATGCTCTTAAATATTTTGAATTAAACGTTAAGGAAATAGATATTATTGTCAATCATATGTTCCCGATAGGATTACCAAGATGTTATGAAGCCTGGGTTACGACGTTAGCTGATAAAAGCCTGGCATTAATCGAGTATTCCGCTCGTGTGGCATACTGTATGTATTGGCGCAGGCGAAGACAATTACCCAGGAATCTTAAAGCCTAAGATATTTAATTTATGGTCAGGAGCTTTTGGTGATGGTCATTTTTAAGGACTTGAATAAAATCCTCAAGGAAAAAGGATATAAATTTACAAGTCAGAGGCAGCATGTCTTTGAGGTCGTTACAGAGAATGACGGCAGACATCTGAACAGTCAGGAGATTTACGATCAAGTTCGCAAAAAATATCCTGAGATAGGGGTTGCTACCGTTTACAGAACGCTAGCGCTGTTAGAAGATATGGGTCTTATCTACGGAGTTGACTTTGAAGATGGGTTCCGCAGATATGAAATTGTTAAAGATGACGAGGTACACCGTCACCACCATTTGATTTGCCTGGAGTGTGGAGCAATACAAGAGGTTGAAGAGGATCTGCTTGGTTCAATTGAGGAAGAAATCTTTCAAAAAAATAAATTTAAAGTCATCAATCACCGAGTAAAATTTTATGGATATTGTGAGCAGTGTTTAAATAATCACTAGTTATTTGTTATCCTCTTTTGCCACTCCTTAATTTGGGCGTGGCATATTTTATTTTAAGGAGAAACTTTATGGGGTCTATGCAAAAAACTAACGTCATCAGAATATTAGAAAACCATGGCAGTACATATGAAGTATACAAAAAAGCTGCCGAGGCTTCCGGAGATAAAAGTATTGAGATGGTTAAGTCCAAGGAACTCCTGACTTTAACCGGGTACATTCACGGAGGCTGTTCTCCGGTCGGCATGAAAAAAGAGTATCCTACGTTTATTGAGGAGATAGCGTCAGGTTATGACCATAAGATATCATAAAAATCACCGGAACAAAATTTGCGGATTTAATTTAAGGGTTACAAAACCGGAGTGAGCAATCTTGAAATGGATTCTTTAAATTTGATGAACCTTGACCGGCTTAGATAATCTTCTAATGTTAGCTCTGCGCTGAATCCAAGATCTTGTTCGAAGGCTTGAAAAAGTTTGGAGGAAACAGCTGCATCATAGATAAAAGCATTGACTTCAAAATTTAATTTAAAACTGCGGATATCAAAATTTGCTGATCCAACGGAACCGATCTTTTCATCGACGACAATGCTTTTAGCATGTAAAAAACCTTTGTTGTAAATATATGCTTTGACCCCTGCCTGGAGTAACTCTCCAATATAAGAGTAGCTGGCCCAGTAGACGAATATGTGATCAGGCTTATTAGGGATCATAATTCTGACATCGACACCTGAAAGAGCTGCAATTTTTAGTGCTTCCAGAATACTGTCATCAGGAATAAAGTAGGGAGTTTGGATATAGACACTGCTCTTGGCAGAATTAATCATTTTGAGATACCCGTGTTTTATTTTTTCATGAGGAGAATCCGGTCCGCTGGATACAATCTGTATTCCGGAGGTACCGGTTTTTTCCGGTTCCGGATAGTATTTTTCATACTGAAGAATATCTTCTCCCGAAGCCGCTTTCCAATCCTGGAGGAATCTTGTTTGCATATCATGAACGGCATGTCCGGTAATTTTCAGGTGCGTATCGCGCCAGTAGCCCATTTTTTTATCCAGTCCAATATATTCCTTACCAACATTCAATCCGCCGATAAAACCTATCTGCCCATCAATGATAACTAGTTTTCTGTGATTCCGATAGTTCAATCTTAAGTTAATATAACTTAAAAATGACGGAAAAAATTTGACAGCCTTTCCTCCGGCTTCAAGGAGCGGTTTTAAATCATGGTCGTGGAGCTTGTTTCCCAAGGCATCAACAAGAAACCTGACTTCTACTCCTTCCTTGGCTTTTTCGGTCAGGATCTTGATTAGCTGTTTTCCCAGACTATCTCTTTTTACAATGAAATACAGGATATGAACGTGGCTTTTGGCATTAATAATTAACTTAAATAATTCCTTGAATTTTTCCGTACCGTCAGTAAATATTTCCACAACATTATCTTGAGAAAATAAAGCTTTGCTTTGTACCTGGTGTAAATGAATTAAATCTTTATAGTTGGCCATAACAGGATCATTGAAAACAAGCTTTCCTGTTTGGAGATCTTCAATTTCCTTTTGAAGGAGAGTTATATAATAATGATGTTGGCCTATGTTCAATCGGAATATTCTTTTGCGGGTTATATTTTGAGACAGCAAAAGGTAGAACCCAGCCCCTATACCAGGTAAGAGAAAGAGAACAAGAATCCAAGCCAGAGTAGAAGTAGGGTTTCTCCTTTCTAAAAAAATGACCGTAAAGGCAAACAGAATATTGACAAGGTAAAGTGCAGTGAGGATTTTAGTACCAAACTCCGTAATAGGTATTACCACCAAGGAGACCCCCTTAATTGTGATGCTGTCTTATTCTTTATATCAGAAAGTAGGAAATGAGGCAATATTTAATATTACCCCGGAGCAGAAAAATATCCGAAAGCATCCTTTGGACTGTTTATCAGGGAAAATTTTATTATTTTAAATAAAAATGTTGTATTCAGGGAATTGTTTTAATAATATATTACTTTTTTTGTACGGGCGGAGGCAGATATGAAAATTTTAGCACTCTTATTGGTTGTTTTTGTCTGGTTGCTGATTCTATCATTTATGAAATTAAATATCAAATTTTTATATCATTATTATAATTTTACGAGTGATATTATGATTGATTTAAAAATTTTATTTGCCAAACAAAAAATCGAATTAAAGATACCAAAAGAAATGTATTCTTCAGGAATAATCAATTTTTTCAATAACTTGGTTATAGATCTGGAAGAAAACCAAGCAGCTGACAAAAAAAAAGTAAAGCCAAAAATAAAATCCAAAAGATATGTTTTCCTTAAAAGATTCAAAGATAAAATCATTCGCCATTACGTTTATTCTTGGCCCAGATTAATTTGGCTAAAAAGAAAATTTTTAAAGTTAAAAAACGATTTTTTTAAAAAAATTAATATCTGCGGTTTAAATGCCGAAGTTCAAGTAGGCTGCAGCGATGCAGCTCAAACAGGTTTGCTGACGGGTGCAATTTGGATTCTTTTTGGACAGATCATGGGAAGATGTTACCGGCTTTTTAGAGTCAGGAAGAATAATATTAATTATAATGTTGTGCCATGTTTTGATACCACAATTTTTTTATGTAAGCTTGATTGCATATTAAGCTTGAAAATAAGCCATATTATTTTTACAGTATTGAAATTTCTTTTAATTATTCTAAAAAACAGGAGGGTAAGGAATTATGGCTGAACATCCGATTGAAACATTAATGAAAACGGCAATGGATAGTATCCAAAAAATGATTAATGTTAATACCGTGATAGGCGATCCGGTTGAGACTCCAACTGGATCTGTAATTATACCTGTTTCCAGAGTATCATGCGGATTCGCAGCCGGCGGAAGTGAATTTGTGCCTCTGGACGGGGAAGCCACTGAGGAAAAGAAAAAAAATGAAGAAAGTTCCAAAATGCCTTTTGGCGGAGGAAGCGGAGGAGGCGTGTCCGTAAAGCCCGTGGGGTTTCTCGTGGTAAGCCATGACCAAGTCAGACTGCTTCCTGTTGAAGGAAATATGCTGGCTGAAAGGCTTATTGATGAGATGCCAAATTTAATGGAAAAATTTTCACATATATTCAATAAAAAGAGAATGCAACGGGAAGCAGCCTATGACGAACGAATCTAAACGAAAATAGTGGAATCTTCTATTCCCCCTGCTAAATACATACATTTAGGCAGGGGGAATTATTTTATGGTAAATTTGATCTGGCTCCTAATGTTATTAGTTGGAATAATAACAGCCGCTTTGACCGGTAACATAGATCAAGTTACCGAATCTGCACTTAAAGCAGCAGAACTCGGAATTGAGGTTGCTATTCAATTGATGGGGGTAATGAGTCTGTGGCTTGGACTAATGCATATCGCGGAAAAGGCAGGTCTTATTCAGAGTTTGGCCAAGATCTGTTCCCCTGCTATTAGAAAAATCTTCCCATCCTTAAAAAAAGACAGCCCTGCTTTTGGACCGATAATTATGAATCTCTGCGCCAATTTATTAGGACTAGGCAATGCGGCAACTCCTTTTGGTTTAAAAGCAATGCAGGAACTGCAAAAAGAAAACCCGGTTCCTGATACCGCCAGTCCGGCCATGATTACTTTTCTGGCCTTAAATACTTCATGTATAACGATTGTTCCCGCAACGATTATTGGGGTAAGAATGAAAGCTGGTTCGGTAAATCCCACAGAAATCATCGGCACAACAATATTTGCTACAGCGTGTGCCATGACTGCTGCCATAATTGTTGATTATCTGTTTCGGAAGAGGAACCGGGTATGAGCATTGTCACCGAAATCGCAAGGTGGATTATTCCATTTTTACTTTTTTTTATTCCTTTGTATGCTTATCTTCACAAAGTGCCGGTTTATGAAACATTTGTCGAAGGTGCGGAAAATGGGTTCAAAACGGCTGTGAAGATTATCCCTTTTCTTATTGGTATGCTGGTTGCGATCGGAGTGTTTGTTGATTCCGGAGCTTTGGAGATTATCACCAATCTTTGCCGGCCATTTTTTATTAAGATGGGTTGGAATCCTGATCTTCTGGGGATAATTCCTTTAGCGATTATGAGACCGCTGAGCGGATCGGGGTCTCTGGGGGTTGCTACCCAGCTGATTCTCCAATATGGGCCGGATTCATTTATCGGCAGACTTGCTTCCACTTTGCAGGGAAGTACGGACACAACCTTTTTTGTTCTGGCAGTATACTTTGGGTCGGTAGGAATAAGAAAACACAGCTATGCTGTTAAAGTCGGTTTGTTAGCCGATGCAGTGGGGCTTATAGCATCCATTTGGATTGTTTCTAGAGTATTTGGCTAGAACAACGGAGAATGAGGTTTCATTTATTTTTCATAATATTGTTATATTGCTTGATAAATGATAACATAATTAACTTACAAAGAAAACTATACCCAAAAGCCCAGACCTTTCGAACATGAGGGGTTTGGGCTTTTTTGGTACGCCCGGATTTTATGGATGATGGATTGTCACCAGAAGTTGTGGTCTCCACGCGGTCTGCTATAATAATTCTAGTTAAATATAGTTATAATGATAGGAAGTAAATTAATGAACTCAAATGATGCAGAAAATGAAACTGGAAGAGAACCGGAGCGTCTCCAAAAGGCAATGGCCCGCTTAGGCATTGCTTCGCGTCGTCATGCCGAAGAACTAATCAGTAAGGGATTGGTCAAGGTTAATGGCCGGATTGTTACGACTCAGGGTACCAAGGTCACTCCAGAGGATTTTATTGAAATAGAGGGCACCAAAGAGCCCCTAATCCGACAAGAAAAGTATGTTTATTATCTGCTGAATAAACCTGAAGGAGTAATAACCAGTGTTACTGATCCGAAAAGTAGGAAGACGGTAATAGATCTGGTCCGGAAGGATGTTAAAGAAAGGGTTTATCCTGTTGGCAGACTGGATTATGATACTTCAGGGCTGCTGCTTTTGACCAATGACGGGGATTTGACTTACCGGCTGACGCACCCGCGTTACGGGGTGGAAAAGACGTACCGCGCCTGGATAAAGGGCGGTATCCCAGCAGAAGCTCTAAAAACATTGCGGCAAGGAGTTAAGCTTGAAGATGGCGTCACTTCACCTGCCAAAATAAATAGGGTAGAAGCAAATAATAGAGGAAATAACCTAACTGTTGTAGAAATAACTATCCATGAGGGCAGGAATAGACAAGTAAGAAGAATGTTTGAAAGTGTTGGCTATCAGGTGGTATCTTTGCAAAGAATAGCCTTTGGGTCAATACGGCTTGATGAAAATATGAAACAGGGAGAATATCGTTGCCTTGATCCTATTGAAGTGGTCAGTCTCCAAAAAGGAGTTGGGCTTAGAGTTAATTGAATGGGGAGAATGGAATTGCTTAAAGTTCGAATTAACAACGAATTGGTTGCCGGAAAGATAAAATTAAAAATGAGATTGGATTTTAGAGCCGAAGAGAAGAGCGGCAAGTTTTTCTTTGGCGGCAAGTCGTGTGAAGCTATGGCTGAGACGATACGCGAACAGCAAATGGGACTCTTAAAGAATGTTCCGCTTCAAGGTATTGCTTTTGACGAATTTGATGCCAGCATGGATATTTATCTCGTCAATGAAGGAGATCAGCGCAGGAAAAAAGAGGTAGCATATGCACCATTGCTAGTTACTTTTTTTACTGATGATATTGAAGATGTAGTTCCGCTTTTGATTAGACCGGAATTCAAGAAAATTGAAGTATTAGGACCTGAGAATATTAACATTGAAAGATTAGAACTAGAGAGACTACTTTATTCTATTTTTAAAAGTGTCCGTCAGGAAATAATGAAATTTGACAACGATTATTTAAAGCATTAATAATTCTGGAGATGAGCATGTGGCCGTATTTAACAGCAAGCAAATTTCGTTTAACCCCCATAACTGTATTAATTTAAAAAAGCCGTTTCCGCGGTTATGCAGGAATTGTATCATAAACTGCCCCCACGGGGCTTTAAGTGAGACTAAGGAAATTTTCAGGGAAAGGTGTACCGAGTGTGGATTATGTATGGCCGTCTGCCCCAGCGATGGTTTTTTGGATAAAGACTTAGAGCGGCTTGGCCGGCATCTTTTTGCAAGCCCGCAAATTATTATCAATTGTCCGATGGCAGAACCACTGGGGTATGAAATTGCCTGTCTGGGGATGCTTGATCAAGATGCCTGGACATCACTCATGTTGCTTGCTAATTCTAAGGAAGTAAGAATAATAACCGGGGATTGTGGGGATTGTGAAGATAAACAAGCCTGCTCCGTGAGCGTGGGTTATTTAAAAGAACTTCTTAAGGCCCAGTTTCAGTTGCCGCAGATGAAGATAGAAATACGACCGGACCGGAATAATGTTAATCCGGAGGGTTCTAAAAATAATAACAAAATGAGCTTGCGCGCAGAAGGCAAACAGAGAATTAAATCAATACTATCCTTTATGACCCCGGAAGAAGATTCGAATATTCCTAAAACCCGGCAGTGGCTTATGCTTGCGCTGCAGAATAATCCTAGTAATAAGATCCCTTTTAAAGCACTCAAAGCCAAAGATGATTGTACCGGTTGCGGAGTATGTTCGAAGATATGTCCGCAGGAAGCTCTTAAGATGATGACAAAGGATGATAAGATCCGCTTAGTTTATGAACCTCTGAAATGTGTTCATTGTCTGCGATGTGTTGACATCTGCGGGACTGAATCGTTGATATTTGAGAATATGAAATTATCCTATAAATTTATGACTGGGAAGATCTTGCTTTGTGAAAAGACAACAAATAATAACAAGTAGTTAAGTAGGTATTATAATGTCAGACGGAAGAATAATTGTTATCGGCGGTGGAGCCGCCGGTATGATGGCTGCCGGTCAGGCCGCAGCTCGAGGAGCAGAAGTAATTCTCATTGAAAAAATGAATAGATTAGGCAGTAAAATTGCAATTTCCGGCAAAGGAAGATGTAATCTGACCAATGCCGGGGATATTGCTGATTTCGTAAAATTTTATCCGGGAAATGGTAAATTTCTTTATGCCTCTTTAAAGGAGTTTGACAATCAGCAGCTTATTGAGTTTTTTCAGCAGTATGGCGTTAAGACCAAAATTGAACGCGGCGGTAGAGTTTTCCCGGAAACTGATGAGGCTGAGGCCGTAGTCAAAGCCTTAAAAAGATTTTTGGCAAAGACCGGAGTGAAGATAATCCTTGGAAAAACAGTAAAAGAACTGATTTTGGAGGAGAAAAGAAATGGAATAGGTCTAAGATTGACACCAAACCGAGAAGTTCTCAAAGCTGATGCGGTTATTGTTGCAACCGGAGGTGTTTCTTATCCCGGGACCGGTTCAACGGGAGACGGGTATCTATTTGCAGAGAAGGTTGGGCATAAGGTAATTAATCCGCTGCCGTCTCTAGTTCCTTTGAGGACGCTTGAACAGTGGCCGAAGGAACTTAAGGGACTTGCTTTGAAAAACGTGGAGGCTTCTATCTGGGTTGACGGGGTAAGAAAGGATAAAGAATTCGGAGAAATGCTGTTTACGCATTTTGGCATTTCCGGTCCGGTTATTCTGACGTTAAGCAGAATAGCTTCCAACGCCTTGCAAACCAAAAAAAAGGTAGAGGTAAAAATTAATCTCAAGCCGGCTTTAACCACTGAACAGCTTGATCTGAGGCTGCAAAGAGATTTCAATAAGTACCATAACAAGCAATTAAAAAATTCCCTGGAAGATCTTCTTCCTAAAAGTATAATCCCAATCATCGTGAGATTGTCGGAAATCCAACCGGAAAAAATAATTAACCAGCTAAATAAAGAAGAAAGGAAAAGACTATGCCGTTTATTACAGGAGTTATCTCTCACTGTAACCGGTACCTTGGGAATGGGAACAGCCATTGTTACCTCAGGCGGGGTCGATGTTAAGCAGATCAATCCAACGACGATGGAGTCCCGTTTAATTAAAGGGCTTTACTGGGCCGGTGAAGTTATTGACGTCGATGGTATTACCGGCGGGTATAACCTGCAAGCCGCTTTTTCTATGGGCTATAAAGCCGGCAAGGCCGCGGCGGAATATATTATAAGTACGGCATGACAAATTCCGTTGGTGCATAGATATTACTGAGGTGAATTCCCATGCGCCAAAAATATTCTACCCGTAGAGTTTCTTTTATCGGCAGAATAGAAAAATCAGTCATCAGAATCATGATGATCTGTGCAGTTCTTTTGTCGATCTTTCAACTAAAATCAATTACCGATCCAGTGGAATTTTATTTCAAAATTGCCGGCGAGATTGACTCCCCCGCTTTTAAATACAGCCAATATGGTGAACAAAACAAAAAAATTAGTTTGTATTTTAGCGCGGACCCTGAGGGCCAGGTATTGGTAAAACAAAATGATCAGACGATTGGGATTATAGGCAAGGGTATCAATATTGAGGTCGATTCCGGAACAGTATACCTGGATGCCTCAGCCGTTGCTTATCCGGTTACTGTCAATATTATTTACAACGGAAAAAGCTATCCACTGGAGCTGAATGGTAATATAAAAAGCTTTGATATTCAGATAAAGTCCAGTGGCTCTTTATAGAGGCAAGAACTTCAAGTTAGTTAAGAAGACCTGCAAAGACTTGGCGTTATCCAAGCTTTCTTTATTAATTTGTTACAGACAGCAAAAAAAATAATATAAGCTTCTTTAGGAAGCTTATATTATATGTTGATCTATAATATTTAGATTTCCGGTTCATCGGGGGGTGTATAGCCATTGAAGTTCATACTTCTTGTAATATTGCTAAAATGGTGGGATAGGTTTTTACCATATCTCTTGTAAGAAACCCCGATTAAGAATCCCCCTAACATAACAGAACTTAGCTTTAGCCAACTACTATGATGAGATTTTTTCGCAAACACTAAAATCAGCCTCCTTTAAGCTTATTATGATATGGATAGTCAAAAAATAAACAAGGATAATTTTTGAAAAAAGAGGATTGGAAAATGACGGAAGAAGAAAAGATTGAAGTGTGTCCAAAGCCTAAACTGGACAAAAAAGTTTTGTTGAGTGTCTTTATTGGGATTGCGGCTGTTTTCTTTGTTATGATCCTGATAAATAGTTTTATTTTTAAAATTGTTTCAGGGCAGAAGGCAGCTTTTTATCTTTCTGTTCTTGCTTCAAATACCTTGTTTATTGTTCTTATTTTTATTATAAAAACTAATAAAAAACTAACCTGGAATGATCTCGGGTGGAAACGGGTGAATTTTTTTGCAGGGCTTAAAAGGGTATTAATAATATGGGCGATTACTTGGTTTATTGATCTCGTATATCTGTTAATCATTAATTACTTAGGTATTGCCCCGCAGGGAAATGAACTTGTTCAATTGTTGCAGAAACCGACGTTTCTAATATTATTAGCAAATGTTTCCCTTATTGCTATTATTGCTCCTTTTATTGAAGAGACTCTGTTCCGAGGACTTTTATTCGGAAGTTTAAGAACTTATTGTGGAACTTGGATGGCAATAACAATTAGTGCCGTTATTTTCTCGGCTTTGCATTTTGATTTGTTAGGTTTTGTACCGAGGTTTGTACTTGGAATGGGTTTGGGATATCTTTATGTAAAACATAATTCTATTTTCCCGTCTGTCGGACTGCATGGACTTAATAATCTTCTGGCAGTAATAATGATTTCTACCGTAACCTGATTCTTGGCTGTAAGGAAAGAAAGGTTTAGCTGTGATATAATTCTAAACAGATTATCTGGAATTGAGGTTTTACATTGAGAAGAGAAGAAAATAGACATCTGCACATTGCAATCGATGGACCGGCAGGGGCCGGGAAAAGTACTGTAGCCAGAAGAGTTGCCGAGAAATTGGGAATTGCTTATTTAGATACCGGTGCAATGTACAGGGTTATTGCTTATAAAGCTCTGTCTGAGGGAATCTCTCCCCAAAATGAAGAAATTGTGACCTCGCTTGCCCATAGTGCGAAAATAAGTTTTGGACAAAGGGATAAACCATCTGTTTATTGCAACGGAGAAGATGTTACCTCTCAAATCCGCAGTTCAGACGTTAGCAGGGCAGTGTCGGTTATTGCTTCTTACCAAGGGGTAAGAGAGTACTTAGTTGGGCTGCAGCGGCGTGTTGCAGCCCAAGGCAGTGTGGTTATGGATGGGAGAGATATCGGTACCTTTGTACTTCCTCTGGCAGAAGTGAAAATTTTCCTCACAGCATCTGCCGAGGAACGTGCCAGGAGGAGACATTTCGAAAATATCCAGACCGGTAAAGTATCTTCTTTCGAAGAGGTATTGGCGGATATTGAGAAAAGGGACCGCCTGGATTCAGAACGAATATATGCGCCGTTAAAACCGGCAAAGGATGCAATTATTCTGGATACTACCGGCTTAACTGAAGAGGAAGTAATAGAAAAAATAGTTAAGATTGTTAGGGAGGCTTAAGGTTAAAGTGGGAGGACTACTATATATTTTCGCCAAGGCGATCTTTTCTCTTATCCTGAAGATCAAAGGCTATAAGATAGTGGGACAGGAAAACGTTCCAACTGAAGGACCTGTAATCATTGCCTGTAATCATATCAGCTTATGGGATCCAATTATTGTCGGCTGTTCTTTGCCCCGGCAAGTGTGTTTTATGGCCAAGGAGGAGTTATTTAGAATTCCTGTGTTAGGAAAAATGTTTACTTGGATTGGGACATTTCCGGTTAAAAGGGGACAAGCAGATATTGGAGCAATCAAAAAGTCCCTGGCTATATTGAAAGCGGGAAAGGTATTGGGTATTTTCCCGGAAGGCACAAGATCAAAATCGGGCGGTATCCAGGAAGCGATGTCAGGTATTGTTCTAATCATGGAAAAAAGCAAGGCGCCTATTTTACCGCTTAAGGTTTATGGTTCAAATAGGCTACTGCAACAAAAAAAAGGAAACATAGGAATAATAATCGGGAAACCAATTTATGCCCATAAAGTGGCTGTTCCGGAGAATGTTGAAGACCGGCGTTCCTGGCTGGCAAATATGATAATGAATATTGTAAGCGAAATATAAAAATGAAAAGGCACAAACAGAGAAAGAAGAAGGAATTTTGTTTTTCCCGACGAAATTATTGATAGTGCAAAAAGGAGGGCAGAAAAATAAAAACGATTCAAAGAGCGGAAAAGGCCGGGTTCTGTTTTGGGGTAAAAAGGGCTATAGAACTTGCAGAACAAGCTGCTGCTAAAGAAGAAACAGTGTCTTTAGGATCGCTCATTCATAATCAACAAGTTGTCGATTACCTCGCGGATAAAGGAATTAACAAGGTCGACACTCTTGAAGGAGTTAAGGCTGGTCAACAGCTTGTAATCAGATCTCATGGCGTGCCTCCTGACGTTTATGCGGAATCTCATAAAAGAAAAATTAAGGTTATTGATGCAACCTGCCCCTATGTTCAAAAAGCACAAAGACTTGCTGCGGAACTGTCAAAAGATAATTTTGTTATAGTGGTAGGAGATAGCTGCCATCCTGAGGTAAGAGGAATTCTCGGCTGGGCCGGCCAGAATTCCAGAGCAATTGAGACTTTCGAGGAAGCAAAAGGATTACCTTACTACCCAAACATCGCAGTTTTAGCTCAAACTACTCAGCACCAAGGGATTTTTTGGCTGATAACGGAGGAACTAAAAAAGCATACGGATAACTTAATTGTCAATAATACTATATGTAGGGCTACAGAAGAGCGCCAAGCCTCGGCTTATGAACTCGCCAAAAAAGTTGACGTTATGATTGTAGTAGGGGGACGTAATAGTTCCAATACATCAAAACTTTGGGCAATCTGCGGGAAGATTACTATAACTTATTTAATTGAAACAGCGGATGAAATACAAGAGATCTGGTTTAAAGAGGCAAACAGTGCCGGTCTTACGGCAGGTGCTTCGACACCGGATTGGATTATCGAGGAGGTTTACAGTAAAATGTCGGACATTTTGGAAAAGACGAACGAAGCTCTAGAAGAGGAAACTACTGCTGTCAGGGAAGATGATGGATATAGTATGATGAATAGTTTGGATAATGGACTTCCCAAAATCTACGGGGGAGCTATTGTCAAGGGAACTGTAGTAAAAATAACGAATGAAGAAGTATTTGTAGATATTGCCTGGAAATCCGAAGGAATTATTACCCGCGAGGAGCTTGCTTCAACAAAAGTTTTGGATATTAATGACTTTGTAAAAGTTGGAGACACAATTACTTGTATGGTCACCCGGGTCGAGAGTCCGGAAGGATATACTATTCTATCCCGCAAACGTGTTGCGGAATTTGAAGCCAGGGAACGCTTAGCCGCGTTGGCTCAAAGTAAAGAAGAAACTCAGGGCAAAGTAATAGAAGTTGTTAAAGGCGGACTCTTAGTTGACCTTGGAATGAGAGGCTTTGTGCCGGCTTCTCAGGTTGAGATGGGATTTGTTGAAGACTTAACCAAATACATTGGTAAAACCTTAAGACTTAGAGTTATAGAATATGACGAATCAAAGAGAAAACTTGTTCTTTCCCAAAAGGCGGTGCTGGCTGAAGAAAAGGAAGGAAAACGAGAAAAGCTTCTGGCAGACCTAAAAGAAGGAGATATAATAAAAGGGGTAGTTCGTCGTCTGGCTGACTTTGGAGCTTTTGTTGATCTAGGCGGGATTGACGGACTCTTGCATGTTTCCAATATGACTTTTTCCAGGGCACAGCACCCTTCCGATATTGTTAAAATCAATGACGAAATTGAAGTTCAAGTATTGAAAGTTGATAAGGAAAAGGGCAGAATTTCTTTAGGGCTTAAACAACTGAGGACTAATCCTTGGTCTAATGTTTTGGAAAAATATCCTTTAGGAGCGGTTATTCAAGGTAAAGTAGTAAGAATTGCCGCTTTTGGAGCTTTCGTCCAATTAGAAGACGGCATAGACGCCTTGGTTCATATTTCACAGCTGGCTGATCACCGGGTAGGGAAAGTTGGGGATGTCGTCAAGGTTGGAGAAATGATTAGCGCCAAAGTGATTGAGTGTAAACCGGAAGAGCAGAGAATCAGTTTAAGTATTAAAGAAGCTGCTGCCGATTCTCAAAAAGCCAGCGATCAAGCGGCACTTGCAAGTCAACCCGAAGAACTCGAAGTAACGATCGGAGATGCAATTAGGGAGATTCAGCCGGGCGACGAGGAATAAGCTGATTTTATATAACCTGACAATGGCTTCTTGCGGTTGGCAAGAAGTCATTTCAATTCGAGTCTTTATACAGGAGGTTAAGAAATGGTTCAGACGATAAAACCTGGTAAGCCCGATTTTCTTCTCCTGCTTGCTGCTGTTATTCTGCTGGCAATTGGGTTGATTATGGTTTTGAGCGCAAGTTCAGTATTTTCCTTTAATCAAACCGATAATTCATATTATCTTTTTTTAAAACAATTAAAATGGTCCTTTCTCGGTATATTCGTTTCCTTTATCGCTGTACTTATCCCATATAAACATTGGAAAAAAATTTCCGGGTTAGGGATTCTGTTAAGTATTGTCTTATTATTACTGGTGAAGTATAGTAATATAGCTGTAACCGTCAAAGGTTCGACAAGATGGCTGAATATTATGGGTATTTCTGTTCAACCTTCCGAAATAGCCAAACTTTCACTTATTATTTTTTTAGCTTTTATTCTTAGTCGCCATCCGTTAAAAAAAATGGTTGATTTAATCTTCCCGCTTACGGTGATAGGCGTTATTATGCTTTTGGTCTTTAAACAACCGGATCTGGGTACCACAATAGTGATTATGCTCGCGTGCGGAGCGATGCTGCTGATGACGGAACTACCGATATTATATTTCATTGGAGTTATACCTATTTTAGGAATTATCGGGTTATATCTTATAAAGCATGAGGAATATCAATGGAACAGAATATTAGGTTGGCTTGATCCCTGGAAGTATGCTTCGACTTATGGTTATCAGAGCGTTAATGCTCAAATTGCTTTTGGAACAGGTGGTTTATTTGGAATTGGGATTGGCCGCAGTACGGAGAATGCTTATTTGCCCGAAAACTTTACTGATACTATTTTTGCGGTCATAGGCCAAGAATTTGGCTTTTTTGGTACATTTTTAGTTTTATTATTTTTTGTGGTTTTGATTGCCAGAGCCTACAGGATATCAAGAAAATGCCCGGATCGGTTTGGCCGTTTGCTAGGATTTGGGATCACATCGATCCTCGCTATCCAAACCGTTGTCAACCTTTGCGTTGTGACAGGGCTTTTCCCGGTTACCGGTCTTACTTTACCTCTGATTTCTTATGGCGGAAGTTCATTGTTAATAACGATGCTCGAGATTGGGATACTTCTCAACATCTCTCGCTACCGTCAAGATACTATATTAAATGAAGAAACATTTATCCGCAATAATGCTAATGCATGAAAAATTTAGGGGACGGGATAAATTGGCTAAAGGTTTAGTTATCTCTAAAGTGCTGAGAGATAGTATTGCAGCTGAGATGGAGGTCGAACTTGGAGATGTGATTCTCGAAGTCGATAATCATCCTATAAATGACATTCTGGACTTACAGTATTATACTGCCGAAGATGAGTTTTCCTTAGTTATTGAAAAAAAGAATCATGAGGTTTGGGAATTGGCAATAATTAAGGAATCGGGAGAAGTCCTCGGTATTGAAGTTTGTGCCATTAGCGTCAAGGGCTTAAAAAAATGCAGCAACAACTGTATTTTCTGTTTTGTTCAACAGATGCCGCCGGGAATGAGGGAATCTCTTTATGACCAGGATGACGACTATAGGCTCTCGCTAACCCAGGGTAGTTATATAACTTTATCCAATCTTAAGCCTGGTGATTTTCGGCGGATAATTGAATTCCATCTAAGTCCCTTATATATATCGGTTCATGCTTGGGATCCGGATGTCCGGACGAAACTCATGAGAAACCTTAAAGCCGGAAAACTGCCGGAGCAGATAAAAATGCTCGCTAACGGAGGAATTACTCTCCATACGCAGATTGTTTTGATTCCGGGTTACAATGATGGGCAAATTTTAATGGAGACAGTTAATAATCTGGCCGCGTATTATCCTGCGGTTCAATCGATAGGAGTCGTACCGGTCGGATTAACTAAATACAGGACAGGCCTTTCTCCGCTAAGAACGGTAAGTCCTTTAGAAGCCGAACATATTCTGGATTTAGGAACAAACTGGCAAAAGGATTTTAAGAAACGAGTCGGGAAAAATCTCGTCTACTTCTCGGATGAATTTTATGTCCTGAGCGGATGGGATTTCCCGCCAGCCAATGAATATGATGATTTCCCGCAATTGGAAAACGGGGTCGGAATGGCTGCAAAATTAAATCAAGAAATTGAAGCCTATCGTACTCTTCTTCCTGAAGAAATAAGAGCTAGAAGTGTTCATGTGGTTACAGGCGTCTTGGCAGCAGATTTTTTTAGAAATTGGTCGAGGAATTTAGCTGTAATCAAGGGGTTAAGTCTTACAGTCCATAGGATAATTAATCACTATTTTGGTGAAGAAGTTTCCGTTGCAGGATTACTGACTGCCGGGGATATTGCAGCCCAGCTGGGCAATCTTAACGGAGATTATTTTTTGATTCCAAGGGTTATGCTAAAAGCAGATGAAGAAATCTTTTTAGATGGTTATGGCATTGAGTGGCTCGAAGAGAAAGTTAACGGGAAAGCAGTAATCGTAGAGAATAACGGAGAGTCTTTTTTGGAAGGGGTTCTTGGAAAAGAGCTTGGAGGTGTTGTTTATGAGTAAGCCCTTAGTAGCAATTGTGGGGCGCCCTAATGTAGGAAAATCAACTCTTTTCAATAGAATTGTCGGTGGTCTGGTAGCGATAGTTGAAAATACTCCCGGTGTTACCAGGGACAGGCTTTATCTTGACGCCGAATGGCTTGGCAGGAAATTTACGCTGATCGACACGGGGGGTATTGAGTTTAAAGATGAGTCCGCTTCACTATCGTCTAAAATGAAGCAGCAGGCGCAAATAGCTGTGGAAGAAGCTGAAGTGGTCATATTTTTAGTGGACGGCAAAAGTAAAGTAACCCCCGATGATGAAATGATTGCAAAATATTTGCTTAAATCCAAGAAACGAGTCATTCTGGTTGCCAATAAAGTTGAAACATTTGCAGACTTTGAAACTGACGCATATGAATATATGGCCCTGGGGTTCGGGGATCCAATCCCGATCTCGGCTGTACATGGCAGGAATATTGGAGATCTGCTTGATGCGGTTATCTCAAAATTCCCCAAAAAAGCAGAAGAGGATCTTGGTCCTGATGTTGTAAAAATTGCAGTAATAGGGAGACCGAATGTAGGAAAGTCATCAATTGTTAATATGCTTTTAGGGGAAAATCGCGTTATTGTCAGCGATATTCCAGGAACAACCAGAGATGCGATCGATACTCCATTTATCTATGAAGAAAAGCACTACATATTGATTGATACAGCTGGCATTAGAAGGAAGAAAAAAATTGCGGAATTAACAGAAAATTTTAGTGTTGTCCGTTCCTTCCGTGCTGTTGATCGCGCTGATGTTGTGTTAATGGTTATCGATGCGACCGAGGGTGTTACCGACCAGGACAAAAGGATTGTCGGCTATGCCCACGAAGAGGGTAAAGGGCTCATACTAATTATTAACAAATGGGATCTGATTACCAAAGACGATAAAACTATCAATAAATATGAGAAAGACATCAGAGAAGAGTTAGTTTTTGTGGGTTATGCACCGACGCAATTTGTGTCGGCTAAAACAGGACAGAGGATTAACAAGATTATGGAATTAGTTGAATTTGTTGCCGAACAAACGAGCCGGCGTATCCTTACCAGTACCCTTAACAGTATGCTGAGGGAATGGGTCCACTTGAATCCGCCTCCATCGGATAAAGGTAAACGTCTCAAAATACTCTATGTAACTCAACAGTGTGTTCAGCCGCCAACTTTTATCTTTTTTGTTAATGATCCGGAGCTTGTTCATTTCTCGTACCGTCGTTATTTAGAAAATCAAATAAGAAAAAATTTCGGTTTTGAGGGATCACCGCTTAGACTCATTATGAGAAAAAGAGAAGAGGAGAATAATTAATTAATGTTGACATCTAAACTCTTAGTCTTTTTGTTGGCTTACTTTCTAGGGACTATTCCTTTTGCTTTTGTTGCCGGCAAAATAAAAAAAATAGATATCCGCAGGCATGGAAGCGGCAATATTGGCGCTACTAATGCTTATCGCCTTTTGGGAAAAAAATGGGGAATAAGTGTCTTGGCAGGCGATGCTGTTAAAGGTGGCCTGGCAGCTTACTTGTGTTTAGTGTTGTATGGCCCTTGGGGCGGAATTATTGGCGGCCTGTTGGCGATGCTGGGACACAGTTTTAATCCGTATTTTGGTTTTAAACCGAGTGGCAAAGGAGTAGCAAGCAGTTTCGGAATCATTTGCGTACTTATGCCTAAAGTAATGATTGTTACGATTTGTGTGTTCATCCTAGTGGTAGCCATCAGCAGGTATGTTTCTCTCGGGTCTGTACTCGCTGCTCTGACCATGCTTGTTATGGCTTTCGCTTTCAAAGAAAATCTTGCCAACATTATTTTTGCTTTAATCGCTGTTTTTCTGCTAGTTCTTAGGCATCGGGGAAATATTAAGAGAATTATTAAAGGAACTGAGCCAAAATTTGGCAAAGAGTACCATGAGGAGTGATGAAATTGAAAAAGATTGCTGTTTTCGGAGCAGGAAGCTGGGGGACGGCGGTTGCCATTCTCTTGGTAAGAGCAGGTCATAGGGTTTCCCTTATTGGAATGAACGCAGGAAAAATGGAATCAATTAAAAAAAACAAGGAGAACATTCCTTACCTCCCTGGAATAATTTTGCCGGACGAAATAAATCCGACGACAGATCTCATGGAAATAAACGCGGATGCTGTCTTTCTTAGTGTGCCGTCGCATGCCGTGAGAGACAGTGTCCGTTTAATAAGACCCTATTTGCGTCCGGGTTGTATTGTAGTCAACACAGCCAAAGGACTCGAAGAGAAAACATACTTAAGGCTTTCGCAGGTTATGGCGGAAGAGCTGCCCGGGCATCCGCTCGCCGTTTTATCGGGACCAAGTCATGCCGAAGAGGCAGGAAGAGACGTAGTCACGGCCGTAGTAGTTGCCTCTGATGATATAAAGAATGCCGAAGCGGTTCAGGATTTGATTATGACGTCAAAATTCAGGGTTTATACCAACCGGGACTTAATCGGTGTGGAGATGGGCGGTGCGCTGAAAAACATTATTGCTTTATGCTCCGGAGTCCTGGAAGGAATGAATCCAAGGGATAATACCAAGGCTGCACTTATTACCAGGGGATTAGCAGAAATTACGAGATTAGGAGTAGCGATGGGGGCAGTGCCCGATACGTTTTCCGGCCTTTCCGGCATGGGTGATCTGATCGTTACCTGTACCAGCCTCCACAGCCGCAACCTTCGGGCCGGACGGGCCTTGGGGACTGGTAAACCTCTTGACGAAGTTTTAGCGGAAGTCGGCATGGTCGTCGAAGGTGTTAAGATCACAAAAATAGCCTACGAATTAAGCAAGAGGCGGAATATTACCATGCCTATCACCGAACAAGCCTATAAAGTGCTTTTTGAAGGGTTGAGCCCCCAGAAGGCCTTAGTAAATTTAATGATGCGGGGTAAGAAGCACGAAACCGAGGATCAGGGATTTCTTAGGTAGTAATCTTATTGCCTTGCACAGAATTAATTCAGTTATGTCGATGA
The DNA here is from genome assembly GCA_002423425.1 of Peptococcaceae bacterium UBA6116. Taxonomy (GTDB): domain Bacteria; phylum Bacillota; class Desulfitobacteriia; order Desulfitobacteriales; family Syntrophobotulaceae; genus UBA6116. The sequence goes on along the minus strand of DIWC01000059.1, from coordinate 29,072 downwards.
AACCAGTAACCACTCTTCGTCTGTAACGCCCTCCTGGCGTTAACAGCCGCGCTCCGCCTCCGTGCTTCGCTTGCCGTGGTTACTGGTTTCATCGACTATGCATGACTAAAGTATGCGATCCAGAAGATATTTCAGGGAGCAAGAACGGTCAGACAGTGACGGTCTTAGGTTAGGTAATGCAGGGGAAAAATTCGTGGTTAATTTAGAAAAACAAAAATTGGTGGAATTTGGAAGGACGGACTTAGCAGAACAAGTTACATGGGTTTCAAATGATAAGGGTGATGGATTAGGATATGTTGTTTTGTCGTTTGACCAAAGTGGTAAGGAAATATTAATTGAAGTCAAAACTACAAATGGTCGCAAGTCCATACCTTTTTATATTTCTGATAACGAACTAGAGGTATTAAGAAATAATCTTAGCAATTATTTAATTTATAGAATCTTCAATTTCCGAAGAGGCCCGAAACTATTTATCTTAACGGCTCAAGATTTTTTGAATTTACAGATTAAACCTGAAAATTTTATTGTTTACCCAACAAAATCTAAGGCCTAGTATCCCGCCCTTTTGATTTAACTTTCACTCACAGTGCACCGTCTAAACGTCAAATAAGTGATCAGTTTCCCAAAGATAGACAAGAATTCTTGCTAACGAACCGTTAAGCAGAAGATCGTCGTGAAAGAAGTTGATACAGCGTAAAGCAGTGCCGTTGGTTAACTTATGTTATTACCCAAAGGTTTGGCACTGTAGCTGTAGCAACAAATGAGCAGATCTGGAGCGGGGTGAGTGGGCAAAAATTCTTGCTATTTTTAGTAAGAAAAAATTATTATTTTCGCAATGACGTTATCATGACACTCTAAGGGGTGTCATTTTTTTATCGCAACGACATAAATATTTAGACATAATTAAGTTTTTTTAAAATATAATTATAGTGCTTGAGGTGCTAGTCCTGTTAATTAATTGTTAGTAAATCCAAGAATGAAGGGGTAGATTTTAGGTCCTTGCTTAAGGACAGCACAACTAAAAGGAGGGAAAAGTTCTATGCAAAACTATGATATTTTCAGCGATATTGCTGAACGGACAGGAGGGGATATTTATTTTGGTGTTGTGGGTCCCGTAAGGACTGGAAAATCTACATTTATTAAACGTTTTATGGAACTTCTGGTCCTGCCCAATATTGCCAACGTTTTTGAAAGGGAAAGAGCTAGGGATGAACTCCCCCAAAGCGGAGTCGGCAGGAGAATTACCACTACCGAGCCAAAATTCATTCCATCGGAAGCAGTAGAAGTTATATTAAAAGATTCAATTCATATGAATGTACGCTTAGTAGACTGTGTCGGTTATTCTGTGGACGGAGCTTTAGGGTACGAGGGCGAAGAAGATGATGTACCGCGTATGGTTCATACTCCATGGAGTGAGGAGGCTATGCCGTTCCAAGAAGCTGCTGAAATTGGAACGAAAAAAGTAATTACCGACCATTCCACTTTAGGAATTGTTGTTACCACGGATGGTTCAATTTCCGATATACCAAGAGAGAATTATATTGAAGCCGAGCAACGTGTTATAACAGAATTAAAAGAAATGGGCAAACCATTCATTGTTCTGCTAAATACGACAAGACCATATGCTGAAAACACTTTGGAACTGGGGCGTTCTTTAGAAGAGGCTTATGAAGTGCCGGTAGTACCTGTAGATTGTCTGGAAATGAACTTAAGTGACATTTCGCAGATACTCGAAGAACTTCTGTATGAATTCCCGATAGCTGAAGTCAACATTGAGCTGCCGAAATGGGTTGAGGAGCTTGATCTTGCTCACCCCATTAGGGCAAGCTTCGAAGAAATAATTCAAAAGGCAGTAAAAAATATTAATAGAATTAGGGATATTGACAGTGCTCTGGATATTCTGGCCGAGTGTGAGCATGCCAAAGATATTATTTTAAAAGAAACAAATCTTGGCACTGGCCGAGCAGAAATTCAAATAAAGGCGGATGATGATCTATTTAAGAAAGTCTTGCAGCAGCTTACCGGTATAGAAATTGAAGGCGACCATACTCTTCTCAGAATGATCCTTGATTACAGCAAAGCTAAAAAGGAGTGGGATAAACTTGCTAAAGCTTTCGAGGATGTACGCACTACCGGCTATGGGGTAGTTACTCCCCAATTGGATGAAATGTTCCTTGAGGAGCCGGAACTTGTCAAGTCGGGAGGCCATTACGGCATTAAGCTAAAAGCGAGCGCACCTTCGCTGCATATTCTTAGAGCCGATGTAACCACAGAGATAACTCCTTTAATCGGCACGGAAAAGCAGGCCGAAGAATTAGTTAAATACATTCTCGATGAATTTGAGTCCGATCCCAAAAAGGTATGGGGTTCCAATATATTTGGCAAATCGCTGCATGATCTCGTCAGAGAAGGAATTCAAAACAAGCTTTACAAAATGCCGGATAATGTGCAAATCAAATTGCAGGACACCTTGCAGCGCATTGTTAATGATGGCCATGGAGGATTGATTTGCATCATAATTTAGTTTTATTATAATAAAGGGAAATCGCAAGATTTGCCTTTATTCTTTTTGGTGGTACAGTCAGATCCTCATGCTGCAATAGGCAAGTATTATTACCCATCTAAATAATTCTTGCCTATTTTGAGAGCAGAAAGCTGATTTGGGAACTGCTGCTATTGTCAAGTTACTTCGGCAATGCTTATAATATAACTGTAGTAAATTTATGGGAGCGAAAGCTGTGAGTAAACAAAAAAAAGATTTTCTCTTGGTTAGCAAAGATATCCTTCCCGAGGCTATTGTCAAAACTGCCCTAGCCAAAGAATTGCTGGCAAAATTGGATGTTCTGACAGTAAATGAAGCCTGTGAGAGAGCAGATATAAGCAGAAGCGCCTTCTATAAATATAAAGAGGGGGTATTTCCTTTCTATGAGGCCAGTAAAGAGAAAATAATTACCTTGGCTTTGCTTATGATTGATAGAGCCGGGATATTATCTAATGTATTGAATTATATCGCCTCGGTAGAAGGTAATATTCTAACAATTAATCAGGGGATTCCTCTCCAGGGGATGGCCAATGTTACCATAGCTATAGAAACTGAAAAAATGGAGGAGACAGTGGAGAGTCTCTTGTCTGACCTCAATGAGCTGGAAGGGGTTCGAAAAATAGAACTTATTGCCAAAAGCTAAAGGATAATTCGCAGGACATATTTGGGCCATATTTATATTAAATGTATCTAATTTATACCGAAAAAAATAGTGAATAAATAGGTATCAGTTTTAACTGATATTCTTTTGAGAACTTATTATGGCTTGATTTTTTAATCTTTGTATGCTAAATTATACTAGTGTTTCGCGAGAGCGGAACAACTTTTTGTCGGGGCGTAGCTCAGTTTGGCTAGAGCGCTACCTTGGGGTGGTAGAGGCCGCAAGTTCAAGTCTTGTCGCTCCGACCAGTTACTAAAATAAGAATTATTTATAATAACATGGAACCGGTCAATAAAAAAATGAATTTGAACAAACTAAGAGACCTGAAATAGGTCTCTTTTGATATATATAATAGTATACATCCTCCAAAAACATTAGATTTTAGGTGCTTGGCTTTTTTGCAAGTTTTCTTGCTAGATTATTATTTTTTGTTTACAGAAAATGTTTTTGCTTTTATACTCTATAACAAAGGGAGATGTTGCCAAATGGATAAATTAGATATTATCTTGGATCAACTTAAAGAAATGAAATCAGGTCAAGAACGAATAGAATCAGACATCAAAGCGTTAAGAAACGATAACAAAGAAATACATACCAAACTTGATAAACTAGAACCAATGAGCAAAAAATAGACATGACATGGCAAGCCGTACAGGAAATGATAACAAGGTAAAGGCGTTATAAATTGAAGCCTTTATTTTTTAGGGGGATACAGATTAATCCAATGGCTCCAGGGAGTACAATTTACTTACTGTGGCTTCTCATGGGTTACACTGTCGTGACAGCAACTCTTCTGGTTTCTTTCGGCCGGATCTCAGACATTTTTGGACGGGCACGGTTATATAATCTGGGCTTTGCCATTTTTACGGCTGCCTCAATACTGCTGGCTTTAACTCCTGGTCAAGGAAATGCTGGGGCGATTGAATTGGTCATCTTTCGTCTGTTGCAAGGTGTAGGTGCAGGATTTTTGTTTTCCAACAGTACCGCGATTATCACCGATGCTTTTCCGTTTTCTCAAAGGGGGATGGCTATGGGGCTTAATCAAATTCTTGCTATTGGAGGTTCTTTAGCCGGGTTAATCGTAGGTGGCCTGTTAGCTGATTTGCACTGGCGCCTGATTTTCTTAGTCAGTGTACCCGTCGGTTTGGCTGGTACAGTATGGTCTTATCTTAAATTACGAGAGACCGGTACATTATTAAAAGATCAGAAAATGGACTGGTTGGGTAATGGCACTTTTATTGTGGGCTTGACTATCCTTCTATTGGGACTTACCTACGGGATTATGCCATATGGCCAGGCGAAAATGGGTTGGGGCAACCCGATGGTGATCGGCGCTATAGCTATCGGAATAGTCTTGTTGGCACTTTTCATCTATGTAGAACTGCATACAGAAATGCCGATGTTTCACTTAGAATTATTCAAGATTAAAGCTTTTGCTGCGGGAAATCTTAGCTTGTTTTTGTCATCGATTGCCCGCGGCGGGTTGCAATTTATGTTGATCATCTGGTTGCAGGGAATTTGGTTACCGCTTCACGGTTATAGTTTTGAACAAACCCCTTTGTGGGCGGGAATTTATATGCTTCCCATGATGATCGGCTTCTTTGTTATGGGCCCGGTAAGCGGGTATTTGTCGGATCGTTATGGCGCACGTGGGTTTGCGACAGCAGGCATGTTATTGTCGGCGCTATCTTTTGTGCTACTGACGCGGTTATCGGCCAACTTTAACTATCTTCCATTTGTCATTATTTTACTAATTGCCGGTGCGGGTATGGGTATGTTTGCCGCACCCAATACGACCGCTATCATGAATGCTGTTCCTCCGGAGCACCGTGGGGCTTCCTCAGGGATGCGAGCCACTCTGCAAAACACCGGCACCGCCTTAAGTATGACGTTATATTTTAGTATTTTAATCATTGGTTTAAGCAAAAACTTACCGGCTGCAATGTATCAAGGGCTCGTTAACGCCGGAGTGCCTGCGGTCGCTGCACAGCAGGTGTCTAATTTGCCACCGACGGGAGCTTTGTTCGCTGCCTTTTTAGGTTATAATCCCATGGCCCAACTTTTGCCTGCTGCAGTTCTTCAGCAGCTGCCCCAGGCCAGCCAGCAGCTAATTTTGGGTAAAATTTTCTTCCCGGAATTAATCGCTCCTGCCGTAATGTCTAGTTTGCGTATCGCATTCTATATTTCCATGATATTATCACTTATCGCGGCAGTAGCATCATTTTTGCGGGGTAAAAGGATATTGCCGGTAGAATGCAACATTAGGAGGTGAAAAAGTGTTTCAAGAATCAATGCTTGAGAAAAAGGTTTGGGCTGTTGTTGGAGCAAGCACGAACCCTGAAAAATATGGCTATAGGTTATATCGAAAGCTTAAAAGCAGGGGATATAGTGTATATGCTGTTAATCCGTCATATGACGTTATCGGGGGAGATAAATGCTATAGAGATTTAACATCATTACCGGAAATACCACAAGTTATTAATATGGTAGTATCGCCTGAGAGAGGAAAGCTCATAATTGAAGAAGCTGCAAAACTTGGAATTAAATATATATGGTTTCAACCGGGAAGTTGTGATGATGATTTACTAAAATTGACTGAAAAACTTGGAATGGAATCTGTGCAAGCCTGTGTTCTTGTATCTTCCAAATGAGATTGAGAGAGATTATCTTGTTTTTCTGAATAATGTCCGGGTGAATGTGTAAAATAATATAATAAACATAAGAAAGGGTAAGGTTTATGGGCAAACATAAAAAAGTTTCCAGGGCTAAATCCTCTTTAACAATACGTGATCCAATTTATACTGAATATGATGTTCAAAAAGGACGTAATATTCAACAATCAGATAAAATGAACAGGCCTTCACATCCCTGAAAATATTATTCATGACGTTCCATATTTTCTGGCGATACTATATACGGTGTCGCCAGACTTGACATTCTATTACAAATATTGTTAAAAATAACAGGAAACGGCTAAGGATATGAGAAAAGCAATTATTGTTGAAGGGAAAACCGATAAGGAAAGATTAATGGAGGTTCTCGATGAACCGGTTGATATTGTTTGTACTTTTGGAACTATTAATATAACCAGATTGGAAAAACTTATTGCAGAGGAAAACTACGATGAAGTTTATGTTCTGGTCGATGCTGATGAAGCAGGAAACCGGTTAAGGCAAAATATAAGACACCTATTTCCTAATTTTCATCACCTTTATACCCATAGAAAATATAAAGAAGTTGCTTCAACTCCAACCCAAGAAATCAGCAGAATCCTGGATAATGCTCACTTTTTAGTAAGGTAATATTTTTGTTGACAATAAGGAACATTTCTTTAGGACGTCATGTATTGGCCGAGATCTATGAATGTAGCTTTGATATATTAAATGATGTGCAAAAAGTTGAGCAAATTATGGTCAATGCAGCACTTGAAGCAGGCGCAGAAATACGCGAGGTAGTATTTCACAAGTTTAGTCCTCAAGGTGTGAGTGGGGTAGTAGTTATTTCGGAATCTCATCTTGCAGTTCACACTTGGCCTGAACTGGGATATGCGGCTGTTGACGTCTTTACATGTGGGGAGAGAGTCAACCCCTGGGACGCATGTAATTATTTATCCAATATGTTTAATGCGGGCCATATGGAAGCGTCGGAAATGAAGCGTGGGTTTTTCTGTGGAAAGACTAAAGCGGTTAATCTTTAGGAGGGATATTTATTTTTCCCATATTAGATGTGGAGAGTTAAGTAGGCCGAGCAATCCCAACAGGTTGCGAGGTCTATTTGTATAATTATAATGGTTTTCCTTCTTTACACAAGAATATTGCGGAAGGATTTTTATTACTTCTAACGAATAGTGTCAGAGTCATTCAGATAAATTATATATTATTATATTATAGATATTATTAGTAGTTTTCTGGGAGGAAAAAATGTGGCAGTCTTAACAAGCATTCAGTCCGAACTTCAAACAGTAGAAATACAAATGAGTAAGGAAATTCATTCTAGGTCATTAAATATGGAAGAACTTATTGATTTGCAATTGGACGATTTTCAGCGGCTATTGTCGCCGGCAATATCTTTGGCAGTTTCTAGAATTGCCGGTCCTATTAGTAAGACGATGATTTCTATGAGTTGTATTTTTCAGTATATTTTTCTAGCCCATTATATTCATGGCCCTGTAAAGGATGGAAATATTACAGAATCTGATTGTCAATATCCTGTACTTATAGGCGATTTTATGTTTGGCCAATTATTTGTAAAAATGTGCGAAAAAGACCTTTTCCCCTATGTGGGCCTTTTTGCAACTGTAATTAAGACTATTAACGAAGGAATAGTCTTGCGCTGGAGATTTAAACATAAAAAAATGACAATTAAAGATTATAGAATAATTATCGGAAAAGAAAGGGCGTCATTAACGGCTTTAGCTGGGAGATTAAGTGCCGAGGTTTCAGGAATCAAGGATCAATATATTCCTAAGTTCGAAGAATTTGGTTATAATACCGGTATGGCCTGGGCAGCCGCAGAGGAATCTATATATTCATTTCTAGTCCAAGAGTACCTTGCAAAAGTTAAAACAAATATAAATGAGTTGCGTGAGTACTTATCTGTTACACCACTACAAGAATTATATGATTTTTTTCAAATGGAAATCAGTAAAAATACTGTAAGCGTCATACCATACACACCTTCAATCCGCGCTTCAGCCATAAGATAATTTTTAAATAAAAACATTGATACAAGATCCTCATCTTAATTCAAGGTGGGGATTCTTTATAGTCTGAATTGGTATTCTCGATCTAACATGGTAAAATTATTAATCTAAGGATTGGGAGGAGAGTGTCTAGATTGCGGCGCAGAAAAACTCAAAATGCAGAGATGCCTTTATTGGGACATATTAAGGAATTGCGCAAAGTTATGTTAATCTCTGCTTATACGATTGCAGCCGGAACAATATTGGGATGGGTTTTAAGTGATTATACCTATCGTTTCCTTGCCCAACCGATGGAAGCTGTTCAAGGAGTTAGATTTATTACAACAACTCCCATGGAATCAATATATGTAAAACTGAGAATATCCCTTGTTCTGGGCATAGTAATTTCCCTTCCAATAATACTTTGGCAAGTATGGAGTTTTATTCTTCCGGCACTGAAAAAACATGAAAAGAAATACTTATATTTCATCGTACCTTGGTCATTAATTCTATTTGTTGGCGGTTCTGCATTTTCTTATTATTTAGTTTTACCGACCGGCCTAAAATTTCTTATGGTTGTTGGGGGAGGAGCTGTTGACTATATCCCCTTCGTTACTAAATCATCCTATCTTAATTTTATTTTATCTTTTATGCTTACATTTGGGTTAGTATTTCAACTTCCGGTCGTTCTTCTTCTCCTGATGAGGTTGGGTATAATAACTCCAAGAGCTCTTGCTAAATTTCGAAAATGGGCCTTTTTTATCATAGTAATACTTGCAGTAATCATCTCGCCCACTCCTGATTTGGCTACCCAGTTTTTGATGGCCGGGCCAATGTATATGCTTTACGAATTAAGCATATGGTTAGGTTATTTGGCGATAAGAAAGAAGCAAAAAGAACTTACTAAAGTTAACAAGGAAGAGGAGCAATTATAATATGAGTTTTACCGAGATCACTTTGATTATGGTTGTCGCCTTAATTCTCTTTGGCCCGGAGGATTTACCGGCAGTGGCCAGGACTATAGGTAAAATAGTTTTTCAGATTCGCAAGTTTGCCGAGGAAATAACAAAAGAATTACAGGATTCTATCAATGCTCCTGTCCCAGCTGTTAAACCCAAGGACGAAAAGCAAAACGAAGATTCGGAGGAGCTTCTTTCATATCAACAAGTTTTTGATGCAGATACAGCAATTACTGTCAAACAAGCAAAGAACCCTTTAGAAGAGCTTCCTTCAGATATTATAGCTTATCCGGATGATAAACGAGCAGGTGAATAACTATTTGAAACACTACACATTATTTAAGGAAATATTTGCGGATTTAAAAAAAGTAGAAAAAGAATTGGATAGGGTTCTTAAAGTTGACGATCCGATATTATCCCAAACCTGTGTAAGTTTACTGCAGGCTGGGGGAAAGAGAATACGCCCGGGTTTTATTTTGCTCTCCGGGAAGTTTTTTAACTATCGGCTTGAAAGACTTCTTCCCATCGCTGTAGCTTTGGAGCTCATCCATATGGCTACACTTGTGCATGACGACGTTGTTGATGCCTCCCTGACTCGCAGAGGGCGGCCTACATTAACAGCAGGATGGGGCAATGAGGTTTCTGTAGCTACAGGAGATTATTTGTTAGCAAAAGCACTGGAGCAGATTGTCAAAATAAACGACAATGACTTATCAAGAAACTTGGCGCAAGTCTGTGTTGAAATGTGCCAGGGAGAAATACAGCAAATCAAATGTTCTTATGATGTAAAACAAAACTTCAAACAGTACTATTACCGTATTAAGAGAAAGACAGCCTTGTTAATAAGTTTATGCTGTAAAATGGGAGCGATCGTATCCAACGCTAATAAAAGAGAAATATGGATAATGAGTACCTACGGTCATTGTCTTGGTATTGCTTTTCAAATTGTGGATGATATCTTGGATATTACTGCTGATCCTAAGACCTTAGGAAAGCCGGTCGGGGGTGATATTCGTCAAGGAATTATTACTCTCCCAATGATTTTGGCCTTGCGTGATTCAGACCATGCCGACCGTCTGAAACAACTTCTTGCCAAGCGGTTCAAGAGCGAACAAGAGGTTGGGGAAGCTGTCCACCTGATTCAACAATCAGGTGGTATTAAGGAATCAATAATAATTGTGGATCGTTATATCCATAAAGCCATAAAAAACCTTTACGAACTGCCTCCAATACCCACAAGAGACGCTCTGATCGAGTTAGCTCAATTTGTCGGGGAAAGAAGTTATTAAAGTCAAAAAAAAAGCCGCAACAGCGGCTTTTTTTATTAAACTTACACACAATGATATGGAAAAAAATAGAATATTATACATTCATTTCTAATAGATAAGGAGCTGCTTTTGTTGGATGAAGAAAAAAGGAAAGTGTTATTAGAAAAACTGGAAGCAACACGTCAGTCAAAAGTGATCGTTTATTTTTCTTATACTCCGCTTGATGATCGAATACTAGTCCCTCTTTACAGGGAACTCGCAAATATTGGGAAGACTAAGAAGATTGATCTGTTTCTCCATAGTTATGGAGGGGCGGTAGATACGCCTTACAAAGTTGTTATGCTCATTAGAGAGTTTTGCGAAGAGTTTTCTGTTATAGTCCCTTTTTCGGCAAAATCTGCCGCCTCAATGATTGTCTTGGGAGCAGATGAGGTAGTAATGGGGCCAATTTCAGAGCTCGGTCCAATCGATCCTTTGGTCAAACACCCAAGTTATAAGGATTTTTGGATTCCCGTGCAGGCCTTAAGATGCTGTTTTGAGTACATCGAAGAGATGATTTATGATAGTTCTAATCCCGAAGTATCGGAAATTATTATCAATTCGGTTCTTAATAAGCTCGATCCTTGGCTGATTGGAGATTATGAAAAAGCATTGAAAGCTTCGAAACAATATGCGGAGTCTTTATTGTCTAAGTATATGCTGAAAACAGATAAGGATAAAATTAAAGCTGTTACCCATAATTTGACCAATGGTTATTTTTCTCATGGTTATCCAATTGGGAGACAGGAAGCAAAAGAGATGGGATTGCATGTAACTGAAGCATCAGGCGAATTGTGGGAAACGATTTGGGAATTATATCTTGTTTATCAATCCATGTTTTCAGGCGAGGACTGTTGTAATTCTTTCCTTTCTACACTAAGATAAATTGGGATTTTTATCTATCAATAAAGGGGGCGGAACGAAAACTAAAGTTTCGTTCCGCCCCCTTTATTGCGTTGGTCTCTCTCGTTAAATTTCAGAAAGTATATAGATTAGAATTAAGGATTTTAGAACAGTACTCGATAATTTCCCTCCTCCGTACTATTCCAATGAATATTCCCTGGTCATCAATTACCGGGACGAAGTTTTGGTGGATTGCGCTGGATATCAGGTCATTAATTTGGGCATCGATGGAAACGGGAGTATTCTGAGTGCGCAGTTGAATTTCATGCAACTTAATATTTTCGGTATTGCCAAAAGTCAGGTCCGGAGTATTTTTCAGCTTCCAAAGAAGATCGCCTTCAGTTAAGGTACCGGCATAATGTCCTTGCGAATTAATCAAAGGGACGGCGGAGTAACCGTGGTACTCCATTCTCTCCAAAGCCTGACGCATTGTCGAATTGACCTTTAAGTAAATAACATCTTTCTTCGGAATTAGAAAAAAAGCTATGTTCATAAACAACCGCCTCATATGACTTTCTAGTATTTGTTTAAAACAGAGACTACTATAGAATTAGAATTCAATATAAAAGCCTGAATTCCTTCTGCAACGTGTGAAAACAACAAGCCTCGATTAGGAGGCTTGTTGTGATTTAATTGATTAAGATAATTAAAATATTACACCCAAAGCGATAAGGATAAGAATTGCAATAGCAATAATACCAGCGCCAGCGCCTACACCACCATAAACAGGGGCAACCGGGGCTGGGGCAGCAACAGCAGTTCTGCAGCAACATCCACTATAACCGTACATTATATGATTCACTCCTTTTTGTTCTAATTATTCCTCAGATAAGGTTACTAGAATAAGATACCCATAGCGATCAGAAGCAAGATAATTACTGTAACAATTGCAATTCCGCAGAAACTCGGGTTGCAACAACCGCAGCCGCCTACACCGCCACCAACTGCACCTTCAAATGCCATAATATCAAGACACCTCCCACAATATTTGGATTTACTGGAATATATTGTAATATATGTAGAGGGAGGTATAGGTGTGTCTCGTACCCAAAAAAGTTATTATTAAAACTCTCTAAACCATAGTAGCATTGATACCGTGCAGCTAAGACTTTAAGGGCTTTGCCATAAAATAAGAGAAGTCCCTGCGTCCAGGGACTTCTTTGCGCAAAGCCAAAAGATAAAATGCGACTAGATTTTATAACCTAGACATTAATTATCTAGAGACTCTTCAATAAAAAATTAACATGGAAAAGCCTTAAAGTCAACTTTAATCAGCAAAAAAACTATAGTTAAGTTTTGGGTATTTTCTTCATTTATTAAATAGTAATGCCAAAAATCATAACATTGGAAGAGAATACGGAATCAATTTATTGGAGAATATACATCCACAGTAGTTTTGACGATAAAAATTTTGTGTTTTAGCTATTTCTATCGTTTTTCGATAGCCATCCCGCTTTTTATAGTCTTCAGCAAGGAATAACAAATTGTTATCTGCCGCTATTTTCCTGCCAATATCCAAAATAGTTTTACTGTTTTTATGGGGACTTATAGTAAGTGTTGTGGTAAAATGCGTGATATTATTTTTCAGCGCTAATAAGGCTGTTTTTTGAAGCCGGAAATAAAAACAATAATAACAGCGCAACCCTTTTTCCGGTTCATTTTCTAAGCCCTTAATAAAATTAAACCATGATTCAGGGTCGTAATTTTCTTCAATAAAATCAACATTTTTTATGAAGGCATAATTCTTTAATTCATTCCGCCTAAGCATATATTCTTCAGACGGGTAGATATTAGGATTAAAGTAATATAGCACCGGAGTATACTCCAAAGATATTTTTTCCAAAACATACCCGGAGCAGGTGGCGCAACAGGCGTGCAACAATACTTGTTCTTTAGACATTTAAACCTCCGAATTAATCTATTAGCAAAATTATATTATTCTTAGCAGAGTAACGCAAACCTATGTAAAAAAACCTAGCATCAAGTTATTGTACGCTTTATTCTATAATTTGTTGATAATTGATATAAAGACATATTTTTAGCATTATTTTATAACTAATATTTTTCACAAGATATGGCCCCCATATAGTTTGTTAACGCTCCCGTTGGTGTGTGTTAACGAAAGCTTACCAATTATGTTAATAAAAGTTAACGTAACTGCAAGCAGATTTGGGTATATTAGGCTTTCGCACACTGGCACGCTTTTTGCATTATAAAAAGAGCGGGTCGATAAAATTAAGAAATTATTTATAAGAAAGGTGGTTAACTATGGCTAATTGTAAAGAATGCCGCTATTTTTTCCCGATTCCTGAAGATGCGGATGATTATAAAAAAGGAAAAGGCGATTGTGTACAGGAGCAAAAGGACGACCATGGCAAATTCTGGTCTGCACGTCCGGTAATGGAAGATGCGGATGCAAGTAAATGCGAAGTTTATTCGAAAAAGATAGGAGGTTGATTTTATACCGTTAGTTCATGAACCAGTAATGTATAAAAGGCAAGAAAATTATTTTGCCCTTGAAAACCCTTCAGAAATTGATATACCTGTAGCAGAACTCCACGGGCACTCGGCTAAACCCAGCACGGAAAGGACTAAGAGACTCAAACAGAATGTCCGTTATAAACATGCGGCACAGGCGAATACGTTAAATGACTGTGCTTATCAGGCCGGATGAACTGATCGTAGGGTATCATGCTGAAAGCCCCAAGCGGACTTCCGAGATTTCGTCTAGGAATTTGATGCGGGAGCAGTGGTACCCTTGGCAGGATTATCTGATCCTTTTTTCGAATTAAAAGCTTAAAGCAGAAAGAAGTGTAAAAAATTGAACAAGAACTTAGAAATTCCAGGCGCTGACCCTTTTTTCTACATTGACGGAGAGACGAGGGTGATGTTAAATCATTTCGAAAAGATTTCCCGCAGACATCCGGTTAACATTTTAGTTACAGGCAAACAGGGCTGTGGCAAGTCAAGCCTGGTAAGACAATTTGCCGCCGTATACAAGCGGCCGATGGCTACCTTTCAGGTTGGAATCCTCGCCGAGCCGGGCCAGCTTTTTGGCGAACATATCCTGGTTGACGGTGAGACGAAATATCGTCCTTACCTGTTTTCCGAAGCTATCCAGACACCGGGCTGCGTTATTCATCTGGAGGAAATCAACAGACCGGAACATCCCAAAGCCCTGAATATGCTTTTTTCTCTCTTATCCGATGACAGGAGCGTCTGGGTTGATGAAATGGGACTGATCAAAGTAGCTGACGATGTTATCATTTTTGCGACAATGAACGAGGGAGAAGAATTCGTAGGGACGGAAATGTTGGACCCGGCGCTGCGTGACAGATTTTATACAATTCTGATGGATTATATCCCCGCCGAAGTGGAGGCGGAAGTACTCGCTCAAAAAACGGGAGTGGATCAGGAACGTGTACGCGAAATCGTAAACATTATCAACAAGATGAGGGGGCATGCTGATACGCCATTGGATGTCTCGACACGCACCTCGCTAATGGTCGCTGAATTAGTAGCGGCAGGGACATCAATCAGGGAAGCCATAACCTACAGTTTACAGGTTGACAGGGAACAGTTGGAATCTATTCTCCTAACATTGCATTTGGAAAAAGGTCTGTATGATGCCAGTAAAACCAGTAAATATATGCTCTTTAACGATGAGATTTAGCTATGGAACAAGAAAAAAAGTTTTATTTTACTAACGAAGAAGGAATATCTGAATACTGGCGGCGCAACAAATCAACGGTTGTTGCCATTGAAATGGCAAAGCTGCTCTCTGCCCTGCGCAAACTGACAGGCTACCTGGGAATGAACGTTGGCAGCATCATCTGGAAAGGCATGAAATCTCCTGAAGAAACATCGGCCATAATTCTTGACCCCTCCGCTCTAAAGGGAAAATATCCCATACCGGCCGTCAAAACCGACTATATGGTGGGAATCACCGTAAGGGAAGCTTACCGCAGAATTGAATGGAGCGAAAAAGCGGAGAATATGGCTTGGGAAAAGGCCGGGAAAATAAGGGATAAGGCCGGGATCTACAAGTTTCAAATGTTTCTTAACATGGCTGAAAGGATTTACCTGGATTTCCTGGCTAATAAATCAGTACTTGGTTTGTATGCGGAAATTGCCCGTAAAAATGACTTTAAAAAAGCCAAAGACAATTTTATTCCAGCCCCTTCCCTGGAGGAACTGCTTTATTACTGGTGGCTCATTACTGCGGATGCCAATGGTTCTAAGCCGACGTTAAACGCAGAACTAACGGTCTTATACGCAGAACCGCTCCGATTGTTATCTTCTGTGGCCAGACCGCGTTTTCAAACGTGTCTGACCAAAAAGAGTGTTCTGGAGCGTTGTGATTACCGCTCGGACCTTTATGCCGAACTATGGTCTGCGCTGCAGGATACGATAAAAATATGGCATGCTGACCGCCGGACAGCCTTAAGGGAAGATGAAGACGAGCCAATCCTAAAATCTGAAACGGGTATATCAGAGGAAACGCTCAGAGCGATTGAGTATGCCATGGCCGAATATCTGGATATGACAGGTCAAGTAAGAAGAGCACTAGAGAAGCATGAAGTGGAACCTGTTACTATAAAAACCCAGAATCTCGTCCTACCCATGGAAGAAAAATTGGACAAACAGCTCTTTCTGCGCCTAAAAGCTTGCTTGCGGCTGCGTTCCAAAACCAAAAACGTAATCAGCCGTGGCTTAAAAAGCGGCAGTATTGACCCCCGGCGGCTTTACCGGGCCCCCGTTACGGGTGAAGTATTCAAGTACAGAAAAGGAATTTCTGAACTTGATAACGATGTGGTACTCTTAATAGATGCATCAAGTTCCATGATAGGACCGAAATGGAAAGATTCGCAGCGTGTCTTTTATGCCCTGTATGAAGCATTAAAAGAACTAAACAAAGATACAAGGATATTTGCTTACAATGAGGCATTCAACACCTGCTATTTAACGGAGTTGGCATGCAAGGGCGTACTGTATACCACTGTACCCCGCGGCAAAACAGCCTCAGGAGAGGCTATCATAGCCACAGCTTTAATGCTGCAGAAGCAGAAACGCTTGAAAAAACCGCTTCTTATCCATATAACCGATGGGGCCTCCAATTGGGGATGTCAAGTCAGATATGCTATAGAATACTGCAAAAAGCAAAATGTCAGTCTCTTAACGCTGGGGATTGGATGCAGCAAAGTAAACAGGGGAGACTTAGTCAGGGAATACGGAGAACAGGTAAAATTTATTGACAATATCAAAATGTTGCCGCTTAAATTCGCTGAATTGGTTTCACGGCAGCTATTATAGGGGGGTTAATGATATGGATGAGAAAGAAAAAATAGCGATAGATCGGAAACCGCTCATTTACAATATTCAGCGTTACTCTATCCAGGACGGTCCAGGCACCCGTACAACAATTTTTCTAAAAGGCTGCCCGCATAAATGTCCTTGGTGTCATAATCCTGATTCCCAAAGCGCTGAAAAGGAATTATTGTTTGATACGGAAAAATGTACTGGTTGCGGGGCCTGTGTGGAAGTATGTCCGACCGGAGCGGCCTACCGGAAGGGCGATGAAATTTTATTAGACCGGAAAATTTGTACGAATTGTGGAAAATGTGTAGAAGTCTGTGTCCCCGGTGCCAGGGAAATGATCGGGCAGGAAACATCTATCGAGGAAATCATCAAAACAGCCAAACAAGATGAGATGTTTTTCGCAAGTTCAGGCGGAGGAATTACCATAAGCGGTGGCGATCCGATGTATTTTCCTGAATTTACGATAGAACTGGCACGCCGGCTAAAGGATGAGATGCTGCATGTTGCAGTTGAAAGCGCAGTCGGCTGTCAATGGAAATACCTTGACGAGCTGCGAAACCATGTTGATCTTTTTCTAATAGATTTAAAGACTTTGGATGAAACAAAATACAAGGAAGTAATAGGGGGAAGCCTGCAAGTCGTAATGAGAAACCTGGAAAGTTTATTGGAAGCAGGAGCATCCGTCAGGGTTCGTATCCCGGTTATTCCGGGATTCAATGACAGCGATGCCGATTATGATGCTTTCAGTTCTTATTTGGGTGCCCTGCGAAGCGGCTTGGAAGGCGTGGATATTCTTCCGTTCCATTCCTATGCCAGCAAAAAGTGGAAAATATCAGGAAAATGGGATGAATACAAGTATCGGGAAACGGAGTCTTTACAGCCGGAAGAGGTATTAGGACTGGCCAAGCGGCTAAAGGAAGCCGGTTTTTCCGGGAAGGATTCCAGTCTTACCATTGGCGGGATATTGTAAAAGTTCCATTCACTATCCAGCTATCGATGCAGGTTCGAATTATTTACGGAAGAGTTAAGAACTAAAAAATAATATAATTATTTTAGAGAATAAATTCTTTAATATAATTATATTATTGCATAAGATAGTATCGACCCTTCAAAAAATTTGATCTGGCTAATATAGGAGGAGAGACATATGAAAGTAACTGTACAGTTGGAAGGAATAGCCTCAAAATACATAAGCGAATCTAAAGGTTCGGTTATTATTGATATGTATGAGGGGGCCAAGATCAAAGATATACCTGATTATCTGGGGCTGCAGAAGGATAAGCGATTGATGTTCCTCAAAAATGGCGTTGTAACAGGTATGGATAGTTATTTGGAATCAGGAGATATTGTTATCTTGCGGCCTATATTTTAACGCTAAGACAAATTAATTGATTGGGATAAAATACTCCCGAGGCAGCTATTGCCCGGGAGTATATTTATTATATTCGTTGACAAGTGAAGGTAAAAATACTTTTATATTTACATATGTTAACTAAAATAAACAAAAAGATATTGTGAATTAGGTCGATAAGCGGTATAGTTAAAGTAATAAATGTCTTAAGAGCACAAGACAGTATTATTTGAGGATGGTGAAGAGATGATTCAGCCAACAGTCGGTTTTTTGACAGCTTGCAAGAAAACAGCGGAAATTGTGACCGAGGTTGCCAAAAATATGAAAGGTTTGGAAACGATTGTAAAGTATACTGAACCGCTCGACTGGAAGCAACGGGAAATAATAGCGCGGGAAATGGATAAAAACTGTGACGCTATTATTGCGATGAGCGCTACGCGTGATCAAATTAGCGGATCTATTTCTATCCCTGTTATAGAGTTTTTCTATTCTTTTGCCGATATCCTCACTGCACTTTATGAGGCAAGCAAGATCAAAAGGAAGGCTGTTCTAATTTTTTATAAAAATATCGACTATGACCTGGGCGAGTGGCCGAAAATCTTAAACATTCCGGTTACGACGGAGACTTACTATGATAGGAAGAATTTACTGGAAATAGTTAATAAGGCCAAAGACATGGATGCAGTGGTAATAGGAAGTACTGCGGCGGCAGGTTATGCTGAACAAATTGGGGCGCTCTCCTATCTTATTGTACCTGGACAGGCCACACTTGAAAAAGTGTTAAAGGATGCCTTAGAAATAGTTTTGGCGACCCATAAGGAAAAAGAACGAAGTGCCCGTTTGAAGGCATTGCTTGATTTTACACATGAAGGTGTAATTTTCTTGGAGGAGGGACTTAAAATAAGTCTTGTCAACAGCGCAGCCACGGAAATATTAAAGAAAAGTGAACAGCAGTTGACAGATAAGAAAATTACGGACATCAACAAGCATAAGGATGATCAAATATGGAATAATCTGACCCAGGGACCTGTCTTAAGGCAAATGTTTCAGATTGAAAACCAGTCCGTAATTGGCAACATCGTTCCAATATATGTAGGTAAAGAAAATACAGGAACCGTTTTTACCTTTTTTGAAGCGTCACGCCTGCAGTCCTATGAACAAGATTTGCGCCGTAAACTGGCCAGTAAGGGAATTGTTGCCAAATTCTCGCTTAAAGACATTATTGGAAAAAGCAAGCCGGTTATCCATGCTAAGCAGCAGGCGGAAGTCTATTCCGACGCAGATTCTACTGTTGTTATTACGGGTGAGACCGGAGTGGGAAAAGAACTATTTGCTCAAAGTATCCATAACCTCAGTAAGAGACGCAATAAACCGTTTGTTCCATTAAATTGCTCCGCGTTACCTAAAGAGCTGATCGAAAGTGAGCTGTTCGGTTATGAGGAAGGAGCCTTTACAGGCGCCAAAAAAGGCGGTAAAGTAGGACTATTTGAATTAGCGCATGGCGGTACGATATTTCTTGATGAAATTACCACGATGCCGTTGGAACTACAAAGCAAGATGCTCCGTGTTATTCAGGAAAAAGAAGTAACCCGTTTGGGCGGAACAAATTTGATTCCTGTCGATGTACGGATAATTGCGGCTACCAACATCAATATGGGCGGAGCTGTGCGCAAGGGCTTTTTTAGGGAAGACTTGTTTTATCGATTGAATGTGCTTGCGTTGAATATTCCTCCCTTGAGGGAGCGGGCGGAAGACATACCGATGCTGTTTGGATACTTTATTAAAACTTTCAGTGAGCGGTATGGACGTAATATTGATTTAAGTTCTCTCAAGAATATTAATTTGCTGCTAAATTATTATTGGCCTGGAAACGTCAGAGAACTGATGAACTTCTGCGAGAGATTTGTCATTCTTTCGACGCAGTATACTCAGCTTGATGATTTTCTAAGAGACTCTTTGCAAGAGCACACACTTGAATTTAATCTCACAGATAATGACCTATTCCCGGAAGAAGGATCGTGGAAAGAAATTTGGCATGGCCTAGAGAAAAATGTCTTGAAACAAATCATTACGGAAAAAGGAATTAGCAAATCTGATTTAGCAAAATCTCTCGGTATTAGCAGGACTGCACTCTGGAAAAAGCTACGGGATAGTAATGAGAAATAAACAAAAGCAAACGATAATGTTCATAAAAAGTAACGTTTTATTTTAAACGTCCATTAGAAAACCCTTAAGTTGCTGGAGTTGCTGGAATTGCCATTATCAGTAAGTCTGGCACAAAATATGCATTAATAAATTATATTATCCTTATGAGAAGGGGGTGTGAGATGGTATTCAATTATTAATAATATTAGAAAGGTGGTATCGAGAAAGTTTTATTAAGTAAATATTTTAAAATGACTTCCTGCTGGCCAACAGCAGCCGTAGTAGATACTATAGATTTTTATGTTAGGAGTGAAAGATATTGCGGGAAATTAGTGCAAAAACCATTACAGAGACAGTAAAAGAGCTGTATCTGAAAGAAAATTATGAAATTGGCCAAGATGTAATGCAAGCCCTGGAACAGGCATTGCAGAAAGAAGAGTCAGATACAGGGAAAGCTATTCTGGAGCAGATAATCGAAAATAATAAAGCGGCCAAAAATGAAAAACTGGCTATTTGCCAGGATACCGGTATGTGCGTTCTGTTTATTCAACTTGGTCAGGAAGTAAGCATTGTCGGCGGCGATTTTAACGAAGCTATTAACCAAGGGATTAGGGAAGCTTATACAGAGGGCTACCTGCGGAAATCTTTAGTTACCGATCCTATCTTTGACCGTAAAAATACCAAGGACAATACCCCGGGTGTAATTCACCTGGAAATCGTACCCGGGGATAAAATTCATTTCCTCGTTACAGGCAAAGGTTTTGGCAGTGAAAATATGGGCCGTCTGAAAATGTGTTATCCTGCTGATGGAGAACAAGGCGTCAGGAATTTCATTATCGAAACGGCAAAAATAGCCGGGCCCAACTGCTGCCCTCCGAGTATTATTGGCGTCGGTGTAGGCGGTACTATGGATAAGGCTGCTCTGATGGCTAAAAAAGCTACCCTCCGTCCGGTTGGTCAGTATAACCCAGATCCCCGTTATGCTAAAATGGAGAAGGAACTAGTTGAAGAAATCAATAAGCTCGGTATAGGACCAGGAGGTTTAGGTGGCCGTATTACTACCTTAGCTGTTAATATCGATCATTTCCCGGCTCATATTGCCGGTCACGCTCTGGCTGTTAATATCTGCTGTCATGCTTCCAGACATGCCGGGACAGAAATTTAGGGGGGATATGTTATTATGGCTTATAAAAAAATAAATTTACCTTTTACAGATGAAATAATTGAAGATTTGAAGGCTGGCGATAATGTCTTGATTACCGGCGTGATTTATGCCGCCAGGGATGCTGTCCATAAACGCCTGTGCGCTCTTTTGGATGAAGGCAAGGAACTTCCTTGCGATCTTAAAGGACAGACAATTTATTATGTTGGTCCTTGTCCGGCTAAACCTGGATACGCCAGCGGCTCTGCCGGACCGACCACCAGCGGAAGATGCGATCCCTATACACCGCAATTATTGGATTACGGTGTTAAGGGTCTGATCGGCAAAGGACTGCGCAAACAAGCAGTTGTTGATTCAATGATCAAGAATCATGTGGTATATCTTGCTGCTACGGGCGGAGCTGCCGTTGTAATTGGCAAGAGTATTAAAAAGGTCGAGATGGTAGCTTATGAAGATTTAGGTGCTGAAGCCCTGCAGAAAATGACCGTCGAAGATTTTCCCGCTACGGTTGTAATTGACTGTAAAGGCAATAATTTATATATTACAGGCCCTCAGAAATATGCAAAATAATTAAAAGTTTTGTGAATTGGTAAGGCCGAAATTTTTTTTGGCCTTCCATCATCACAAAGACCGTAAGGCGGATGATAAAAAATGATGATTAAAGAAGAGCTCATAGCAAAAATAATTGACCTGGAATGGATTATGTTTCAAAATGTGTCCAATGCTGGGGGAAGGGCCTCCTGCCAGGATGACCGGGATACATTTAGAATTATGAGGTCCAGCCAGGCTGCCAGTTGGTCGCAGGAGGTTCTGGAAAGCTATTGGGTTGACCTGTTAGAGGCTCAGGAGCGCAAGAGAAACCTGTTGGAAGAGAAATACGCCCGGATGATGAAGTATACTTATCCGGCGGAATACGCGGCGATTGAGGATAAGCTCACACCTTTGGATTCAGCTGAGATTAAGCTTATAGAAGATATTGTAGAAATAGTTATGAATTGGGAAAGCGAGCTGTTAATCAAATATCCCAATATCGTAAAAAAAGGCCGGCCCTTACACAGTACTGAAGATACAATGTATGCCACCTCGGTTGAAACCTATTTGCGCGGTGAACTGTCCACATATTCTCAAAGGACGCTCAAACTTTATTATCAGCATGTTATTAAGCAAAAGTCGGAAAACTTGAACGGCTCTGAGATTGTCCTTGATAATATGATGAAAAAATACGGTTTTAGTTCTTTAGCTGAGGCCAATAACAAGATGTAAACACCTATAGAATTATGGCTTGTAACGAAAGCATGGTATAAGTATGCCGCAAAGACGATCTACAGAAAAGGGTTTATGGACAGCACAATGCTTGATCTTCATGCTGGCAAATTTTTTTTTATATTCAATCATTTCATGTTTTTGTCATTATTGCCTTTATATGTCCTGCATATTGGCGGCGGTTCTGGTTATCTTAAGTCTGATCTGCCCGCTTTTTGTTAAAATTGTTGTTTGTTACTACTTCAAATGGGGCGGTTCAGACTTTTGTAGCCAAATACGCCTTTACCCGGGGTGTTAATGTATTTTATGGGCTTGCCTTGGGCTTTATTTTGCCCACTATAAATACTGCAATTGTCTTACTGGCTTCACCTAATCGCAGAGGCGCTGCCATTGCTGTTCACTATAGCGCAATAGATATCGGCATTGGGGGAGGTCTTTTCATGTCTAAATCTCTCAAAAGTAAAGTATTCCAAAACCAATATTAAATTTCAGAGGAGGAAGTTTTTAATGGATAACAATGATCAACTGGTGGCTGATCTTTTAAAAAAGGAGGCTATTCATTATCAAAATGGGGAATTAGACTTATCCATTGAATGTCTCCGGAAAGCGTCGTCAATTTTAAGGGAAGCAGCGAAGAAAGCAGATACGGCCAGATGTTTGAACAATCTGGGACTAACCCTTGTTGAACATAAAGATTTTGAGGAAGCGTCAGATGTTTTTCACGAAGCGTTGAAGATTTTTATGGAACTTGGTTTCTTGGAAGATCAAGCTCAACAACTTGGCAACATCGGTTCTGTTTACAGGGATATCAAACAATATGGCCGGGCTTTGCAGCATTATAACGAAGCTTTAGCAATTTACGAGCGAACTGGTAACGATCTGGGGAAAGCCAATCAGTTTAGTAACATTGCTTATATTAATTTTGCACAAGGC
The DNA here is from genome assembly GCA_002423425.1 of Peptococcaceae bacterium UBA6116. Classification (GTDB taxonomy): domain Bacteria; phylum Bacillota; class Desulfitobacteriia; order Desulfitobacteriales; family Syntrophobotulaceae; genus UBA6116. The sequence continues at coordinate 5,846 of DIWC01000059.1, read as the reverse complement.
GACTATCAGTTAGCATTGGAAAATTATTCGAAAGCACAATTACTTTATTCTACTTTAGGAAATGATGAATGCCTTAAACTGTGTGATCAGAATATAGATCTTATTGTGGACAAATATTTATAGAAGTTCTAACTCTCCGAAGAAACAAATATATCTTACAACCTTAGACGGGGCTGTCTCTCTAATAGAAAGTTATTTCTAAACAAGAGGCAGCCCTTTTTTAGGTAAAAAAAGACCGCCAACAACTGTCGGCGGCATAAACAACAAAATAATTTATTAAATAGATATTTAATTATTTTATAATAAAGGACTCGGCTTTTTTAAATTCCTCTTCATAGGTGGTAGTCAAACGGGCAACGCCTGACTTAATTGCTGCCATTGCAACAGCTGCGGCAACTCTGGGGCAGATTCTCAGATCAAAGGCAGCGGGAAGGATATAGTTTTCGGTTATCTCACTATCCGATATTGTTTCGGCAATTGCCAAGGCTGCTGCTAATTTCATTTCATCGTTAATATCTTTGGCTCTGACATCTAAAGCGCCTCTGAAGATTCCGGGGAAGGCCAGAACATTATTAACCTGGTTCGGAAAGTCGGATCTGCCGGTGCCGACAACTTTTGCTCCAGCGGCTTTGGCATCATCCGGCATGATTTCGGGGTTTGGATTGGCCATGGCAATAACGATTGGATCCTTCTTCATGGATTGAACCATTTCTTTGGTAACCATGTTTGCAGCCGATACGCCGACGAAAATATCCTTGCCGGCGATGACGTCTTTAAGCGACCCCTGAGCCTTGTTCTTATTGGATATAAGAGCAAGCGAATCTTTTTCGGGGTTCATGCCAACAGGGCGTCCGCTATACACAGCACCCTTTGTATCGCAGAGGATAACGTCTTTAGCGCCGTAGGCGATTAATAGTCTTGCGACGCTCATGCCAGCAGCGCCGGCGCCATTGATGGCGATTTCAACATCTTTGAAGTCTTTCTTAGCTAATTTCAGCGCATTAATCAATGCAGCCAGAACAACAACGGCAGTTCCGTGTTGGTCGTCATGAAAAATTGGAATATCGAGGTTTTGTTTAAGCTTTCTTTCAATCTCACAACAACGGGGAGCACTGATATCCTCAAGATTAAACCCGCCAAAAGACGGAGCTAATTTTGTCACGATGTTGACAATCTCATCAGGATCTTTTGTATTTAGGCACAGAGGGATAGCATCCACTCCGCCGAATTCTTTAAAGAGAATACTCTTTCCTTCCATTACAGGCATAGCAGCTTCGGGACCAATATCACCTAAACCAAGCACAGCCGTACCATCTGAAACAACGGCTATGTAGTTGCTTTTAATAGTATAGTCATAGACTGCATCTTTATCCTTATGAATGTATCTGCAGGGTTCAGCGACCCCTGGGGTATACCCGATAGACATATCGTCTTTGTTTTTGAGTGGGACTTTACTATAAATTCCCATTTTCCCGACGTTTTCTTTATGAACCCTTAATGCTTCTTTGTTATAATCCATATTTATACAACTCCTATCAATTTTTTTTTGCTACCTGATGGCCTGCTGTTTCTTATCCCTCCTTAGTCGCCTTACTTTTCCATTTTTGAAATACACTATGCGAAAATCAATTGCCTCAATTTCAGATAGACTAACTAAAGTAAAATGCATATTTCGTGCCAAATAATAAGAACGTGAGAAAGGCTGGGTTGACAGCATTAAATGCCAAAATCTCAATATATGCCAGGTCAAATGATTAAAAAAGTAAACAAATATGTAAATTTTATAAAACATTGATGATATGCAAAATTTCTAAGAATTTTATTCCAATAAAAAGCAAAGGTGAAGCAGAAAAACATGCTTTTCTCTGTTAACAATAATAAACTAAAATATTTATCATTGTATATATTGCCAACTACATGGAATAATATGTTTGGAAAATGAAAACAGTAAAAGTGCAGCAACTGCCATTAGGGTATTTTCTAGAGCAGTGTCAGAATAAGTTTACAGCAGGTTTCCATATGTGAACACTGTTCTTCGTTATTCCTCATTATTTTTAGGATTTAGGGGTTATTGTATATTGGCATTGTTCTTGCGTATATTCTGTATATATCTTTGTCTTCTTTTGAGGGAAGAACTAGAAAAAAAGATAAATAAATATCGGACACAAATCATAGAAAAAAATTAATTTGATCTGTAAGCGTTCAACTCAAATGATTTAAAGGAGGGGCGAACTTAAGCATTTTTCTATATAAAGAAGTAACGCCGTAAAGTGTTGGTAAAGACTTTGATAGATAAATAGAATCTGAGACATACTGCAATGGAGAAAGCTTCGAGGAAAAAGACAGAGTGTCCAGTCTTATTCTTCGAAGCTTGGTTGGTGAGGAACAATAAAAGTTCTGCCACGGACTCATAGAGCAAACTCTAAAACAATTGTCACACAGTTTTTCCCTCAAAAGCCAAAAGCGACAATAGGTGCATTGATTAAAAGTAATTTAGTCTGGTAATTTTAAGGAGGTTCATAGTATGAAAAAAGGCGTCAAAATAGCGGTTGTATCTCTCTTAGTAGTTACTTTAATGATGTGTTTCGGTTGTTCCAATCAGACTGCTACACCACAAAAGGCTGCCACTGTAGACCAGGATGTTAATATTCGTCTCAGTTATGGTTTACCAGAGAAGCATTTTATCTCTTATCAGATCCAGGACGTAGTAGCCACAGCAATGAAAAACAATAGTAGCCTGAAAATCAAGACCTATCCTGGGGCTCAGCTTTATAAGGATGCTGATGCACTTGAGGCGGTACAGACCGGAGCAATTGAATGTGCTATGTCCTATGATTTTAACCTTTCGTCAATCATACCGGAATGGGGCTTCGTCGCTTGCCCCGGTTTGCTTGATACAACAGACCTTACTTATAAGGCTTTAACAGATCCTACCATCAGGCCTCAGCTGGAGAAGGTAATGGAAGCAAAAGGTCTTAAACTCATATGCACGCTTCCCTGGATAGCTGAAGAAGTAGGGCTTACCACGACTAAACCGGTGCATGTACCGGCAGATTCTAAAGGTATGACCACCCGCGTAAGCGGTCCTCAAGGCGATGCGCTTTGTAAACATTGGGGATTTGGTACCACTTTCCTCAGCGGTTCTGAAGTATACATGGCGCTGCAGCGCGGTGTAATCCAGGCATCTCATGCTGCTGTCACCACAGATATTGAGAGAAAATTTTATGAGATAGCTCCCTATCATACAATTTTACCTCTAGGAAATATAGTAACCACAATAATCATGAATAAAACCTTCTTTGACAAACTTTCCGCTGCACAGCAAAAGGCATTGCTTGATGCCGGCAAGACAGTAGAAAGCACGACTGTGGCAAAAGCTAAAGCAAACCTCCAGGAGGTGTTGGCTCAGGCGAAATCCGTAGAAACTGTATACACTCCGACCGCTGATGAAATGAAGCTCTGGAATGCCGGAATGGATGATGTTATCAAGTCTGTATATAAGGATCCTGCAACTCTGGCAATAATTAAGCAAATTCAATTAATGAAGACTGCCAAATAATAGAAAGCTGAAACTACAAACAAAACTGCCCCTCCTTTTGAGGAGGGGCAGTAAAATAGGCAAAAGGAGGAAAAACTCAAGATGGATTATTGGGTCAAAAAGATATCAGAAGTAGCGCATACTCTTGGCGCTATCGTTTTGGGGGTTTTGTTTTTAGCTGTTTGCGTAGGAGTTGCCGCCCGTCTCATGGGGGTGTCTCTGTCTGCTATTCAGGAATTGAGCGGCTATGGAGCTATATGGCTCACTTTTTTGGGTGTCGGCTACACTTTGCGGGCTGAAAGACAGGTCCGGGTAGACCTCATCACCAGGATGGTACCAGAGCGTGTCCGGGCTGTCATGTTTTTTATTGGGGATCTGGCCTGTTTGGTATTTAGTATTATTATGATTTATAAAGGTATTTATCTTGTAGGACTTTCTCATGAAGTCGGTCGGGTAACTCAGCTTATACGTTTGCCTATATATGCATTGCAGATTATTCTTCCTGTCGGATTTGTCGTTTTTGCACTAGAGTCTATAGCACATGCAGTTAAATCATTTGTAGCTATCAGTGGGAAGAACGGCCTTAAACTGAAGGAGGGAGAATAAAGATGGATCCTATAGTAATTATTGCAGCCATTATATTAGTAGTTCTTTTGTTTATCGGAACACCCGTGCCGGTTGCGTTGGGTATAGGCGGAATTATGGGCCTTTATGCCTTAAGCGGTAATGCGGCCTTCTTGGTTGCGACCAAGGTTACCTTTGATACGATGAACGATTTTATCCTGCTGGCTGTTCCCTTATTTATCCTGATGGGTACTGTTTTATCCAAGGGCGGCGTGGGAGAAAAGTTATATAACTTTTTCGATGTTTTCTTTCGTGCAATTCCCGGAGGTGTGGGCATAGCGACTGTTCTTACCTGCGCGGTTTTAGCGGCCATGTGCGGTACAAGCGTTGCCATAGCTGCCATGGTTGGGTCTTTTGCTATTGGCAACCTAATGAAGTGCGGCTATAAATTTTCTCTTGCCATGGGAATATGTGTCGGGGGCGGGGCCTTAGGGATACTGATCCCACCCAGTTGCCCAATGATTCTTTTCGGCTCCTTTGCCTCGGAATCAACCGGCCAGCTCTTCATGGCGGGAGTCATTCCGGGCATCATAGCGGTAGTCATTTTTTGTATCTATGTAGCTGTATCTTTTTACCGTCAGCCGGACCGTAAAAAAGTTGTATCTGCCACTTGGGCAGAAAAGTGGCAGGCTGTAAAAGAAGGAATATGGGCAGCTATTATTCCGGTGGGCATCATAGTGCCGCTTTATACGGGACTTGCTACTCCCACTGAGATTGCAGGCCTGGGCGTTTTGTGGTCCTTTATAGTGGGTATATTTATCTACCGCACCATCAGGCTTCAGGATATTATACCTATCCTTAGGGAAGCTCTTAGTGGCACGGTTATGATAACCTTTATCATCTGCGGAGCTATGCTTTTCGGGAATGCGGTAACGCAGCTCGGTTTAGCACAGAATATCAGTGACTTCTTTGTCAGCAGCGGATTCCCAGCCTGGGGCTTTATACTCGTCTCCATGCTTATTATCTTAATCATGGGCGCTTTCCTGGAGGGGGTCTCCATTATGCTGATTATGATTCCTATTCTCTTACCGGCTCTGTCAAGCTATCATATAAATCTGATCTGGTATGCTGTTTTGATGGTTATCAATATTGAAGTAGCCCTGCTGACGCCTCCGGTCGGTCTTAATATCTATGCAGTTGACGGAGTGGCCAAGGGGTTGGGATTCCCGTCTACTTTAGCCACTGTTATCAAAGGAAGCTGGCCTTTCATGGTTATGTATTTATTAGTATTGATTATGGTTGCCTTCTTCCCGCAGTTAGCACTGTGGATGCCGTCACACATGATGAAATAATGCTAATCTAAATGTACAAATAGCTAATAAACACCAAGGGGGCTGTAACTAAACTCAGCCCGGACGTCTCATAATGATATGCTCCCCTCAGAGTAGACAGTGAAAAAAATAAACTGTCACATGAGGGGAGTATTTTTATGGGACGATCGCCAAAGTTCACACAAGAAACTAAGATGGAAATTATTCAACGGTATTTGAATGGAGAAAGATTATGTCAGTTAAGACAAACATATGGATTTGCCACGAGCTCATTACGATCCTGGCTTAAAAAGTATCGAAAAAAAGGAATGGCTGGATTAGAACCCCCAAGGATCAATCAAAGCTATACCAAGGAGTTTAAAGAGCGGGTTGTTCAGGATTATATAACACTCGGATTACGGGAAAGCAGCTGA
>DIWC01000061.1 GCA_002423425.1 Peptococcaceae bacterium UBA6116 | reverse complement strand
ATACTGAGCTAACGGCATAATCATTAAATATTATACTGTATAAATTAACCAACTTTATAGAAAGGAGTATGTCTTTCAACGTTGTTTTATTTTGACGCAACGAATATATTTTTAACGTTATTTTCTATTGACGCATTACGCCTGCTCCAGCACGCCTACAACCCGGTTGACTGGTTTCCTTGGGGTGAGGAAGCTTTTCAGAAAGCCAAAGCGGAAGATAAGCCTATCTTCCTATCTATTGGGTATTCTTGGAGGAAAATCTTGCTGTCATTGGTGCCATGTTCGTCATAGTAAGTATCATTCCTTTCGCTGTGCTCAAGGCACAAAAATTTAATGAAAGTGATTCCCATTGGGTGATATAATTAGGCTACCGAATACCCGATATGCGCAATACGATCTAATCCTTTAATACAATAGAACCACTGTGGAGCGTACCTTCAAGAGGATCCTTGTTGATCATAAGATTGAGAATACCAGATGCCGTAGCAAAAAACGCTGGTTTTGGCAAGCAACTTTGGCAGCTGTCAATCAGCACTGGGATGCTCAAGTTGCCATAATGAAACCTTCTATTCTTTCCGACATAGGCCTCAAACCCATCTCGAAAGCAGCTTAACGTTATGCTCGTAAATTACAGGTTATTAGTTGCAGGAGCTAAGCCTTTTCTTTTGCTGGTTCTTCCAAATTACCCAGATTCAGGTATTGAGTTTCCGAGATTCTACACAATTTTACACCTGGTTAAATAACATAGCAATGAATTTGGCACAAATCATGTCATGAATTTGGCAATGCCAAATGGTTCAAAGATATTTTTTTAAGGAATGAGGGTGGTAGAATTGTTAGAGGTGGTTTAACAGATAACTAACTATTATGTAAAAAAAAGCTTGGGCAGGGACCAATTCTATTAGATTATTAAATGTACATCTGGTACAACTAAATTTGAATAACAATCATGTGTGAAGTACCCAAAGAATTAAAGAAAGGGTGGTGAGCGCCGTTACAAAATATTTGCTGTCCGAAAGCTTTGTAACGGTGTGAGTAATGCGTACAAAAAAATCGAGTAAAGTATTACTATGTTTCACTCTGTCGATTGTCCTGGCGCTATTCATGACGAGTGCCAATCCGGTTTACGCGTACAAAATAACCACAGACACTGAACTTTCTTTACAGGTAGGGGATGTTGATTATATTACCGTGTGGGGTATATCAGGTGTTGGTTGGACGGAGTGCAAATCTTCCAATCCGGCAGTTGCCCAGGTGACTGAAGACAGCGGTAATTCCAGCTCTTTTCGTGTAGAAGCTCTGGGGGCAGGCACAGCAATTATAACGATAACCGCTACTGATCAAAGGACTGGTGAACGTGCCACCGCTAAGTGTGCGATTACCGTAACCGGAGCAGCTGCGCCTTCGGCTGAAGCGTCTCCGGCCGCCCAGGAACCGGTGGTGGAAGAGAAAGTGATTCCCGTAGAATCAATCACCATTGAACCGAAACTGTTCTTCCTCAAAAAAGGTGCGGAGAGGCAGCTCAAGGTGAAGATCAAGCCGCCTGATGCCAACGCCGAAGATGTCATCGTCAAATCCTACGATTCAAATGTGATTGACATGAATGTTAAAGCCGTGGTGAAAGGCCGCAATGCGGGGTATTCGGAAATTGTGGCGGCCACACGCGACGGCAAGATTCAGGCCAAAAGCAAGGTCTTTGTGGGCGATGAAAAAGAAGTAGTGGGCTTAGTGCTAGACAATATCTGGTCAAAAACTAAAGAGTTTCTGTCCGGTGAATCTTTTGAGGTAAAAACACCGACGGCTACATGCGGGGTGAGAGGATGATGAATTTGAAGATTTTGAAGAAAGCCTCTAGATTAATAGTATTAATATGTTTGATAGCCCTGATCCTCCTTACCCTGACGGGTTGCGGCAGCCGGAATAAGCCCGCTGCTCCTGCTTCTGCTCCCGACTTTACCATGGGCGACAAAGAATTGCTTTACGAGGGCGACAAAAAGGGTGATGTGGTCCATGGTAAAGGTTCTTTGTATTTAGGAAAGGAAAAAGTTTATGGAGGAGAATTTGTGGAGGGCTTGATCGAAGGACAAGGTAAGCTTTATGACAACGGCAAAGTGAAATATGAGGGGCAGTTTAAAAATAACAAGGCCTTGGGAAAAGGTATCCTTTATAACGATCAGGAAGAGCCGGTCTACCAGGGAGAGATCACGGTGAAAGGCAGTAAGGTAGGATTTGCTGGCAGAGGGAAGATTCTGTATCCTACCGGTGAAGTATTCTATGATGGTGAACTGAAGGATGGTATGCCGGAGGGAAAAGGGACTTATTTTGATCTAACAGGAAATATATTGCAGGATAATAAGTGAACTTATTTGAATGGAGTAAAAAGCAAAGGCAGATGGCTGTATCCTGAGAAGGATAGCAGCCTTTGTACGAAGAAAAAGACAGTACTCATCATGTGTACTGTCTTTTCTTCGGTTCTGTCCAGTTAAGTGAAAAGTTGCCGGTATCCATAAAAAAGAGCACGTGGAGACATGAGTTATATAAAACAGTAGTTAAATCAGTATCATATACGAGAACATCCGAAGATAATATAGAAATCAAAGTTGAATACAGATGAAATTTCTTGTTTTGGATATAATACATTAAAACACAATATGAAAGGTGGCGGTGTAATGCCTAATAATAAAATACCTGATCGATTGATTAATGAAAAGTCTCCTTATTTGCTTCAACATGCTTATAATTCTGTAGACTGGTTCCCGTGGGCACCAGAAACAATTGAAAAAGCTAAAAAGGCTGATAAACCTGTATTTCTTTCGAGGTATAAATACTTGCTGTCACTGGTGGCAAATTGAATTAAATTTACTTATATTTTAGCTCGGTAATGATTTGTTATATTACCGATTGAGTTGCGATGGTATTTTTCTTGAATGACTTTTTCGAGTCCATCTAATGTCATGTTTGCGAAAAGACTTGAGATTGCTCCACCACCTTGCGGAGAGCCTGTATCAGTGGGAAAGAGTTTTCCTTCATAAATAAACCCCGATTTCAAAAACTGTTTCATGATTCTTTTGTCCATTGGAATGTTGGATTGTAACCATTCATGATTGATGTTGTCGAAACAACCTTTTATGCCTCCTTCCAGTATCCATGTTGGTGAACATTTCCTTGCAAGGACGCTGAAGATTTGTTCGCACGCATCTTTTGCGCTTCGACCTCTGCGAAATCCAAAAGAGATATTATCTGCTTTGGTTTCGGCAATAGGTTCCAGTGCTAGTGCATATAATGTGATGCTCTGTCATACATGGTTGTATTCCTAATGGACATCCTTCCCCGCCAAGAAATATCATTGGATAAGCCTGCACCCTTTTAGGTTAGGGCAAATTTTGAACCCTTATCCGATTTCATTACAAAATCGGCTTTCGCTTTTTATCCGTTTCGTCTGCCCTCTATGCCGTTATCTGCCTTAGTAATTCTTTTAGCATGGAACCTTTTCTTGAGCATTAGATTGTTCTCTTTGCAAAGCTTAAGTACCAAATAATAGCTTCTTTCTTTAATACTATGCCTGGTTGGGTCTTTTATCTTCTGGATCTTTATGAACCCAAAAGTTCTCGTGCAGCTACTTCTTTTGGCTCTCTGCGAAAAAAGCTAAAGCTTTCTTAAAAATATCATTCGCTGATTCCAGCTCCTTGATCTTTTTCTCTAACGTTCTCATTTCCGCAGTTTTAGGGTCTAGACGGGGATGTCCGCTGCCAACAAATGCGATGGCTCCATGTTTTTTGGACTTTGCCCCGCCATGTGTACAGCGTCGTTAGAGGTATGCCTAACTGCTCTGAGGCCTTTGTGGGTCCTATTTCGTAGGACAATTTGATGGCTTCTTCTTTGAAGTCTTTGTCATAATCTCGCAATCTGGATCCTCCTTCTAGTGGTTATTATTTCAAGAATTACGAGTTTCCTGACTCAACTAAAATGATACTGCTTCATACAGACAAAATAACGAAAGAAGAACGGCAAAAAAATTATCCGCTTTTTTAGACAGCATTATTGCTGTTACCGAAAATGCGCAGCGCAACGATCTGTATAAAACCATCATTAATAGTATTATTTATTTACGGGAAAGAGATACTATAGAGATAAAAATTGATTTTAAATAAAGGGGGTGATGCCCTATGTTGTCAGATAAAAAAATACCCAATAGATTGGTAAACGAAAAGTCGCCTTACCTGCTCCAGCACGCTAATAATCCGGTGGATTGGTACCCCTGGAGTGACGAAGCCTTTGCCAAAGCAAAAGCCGAGGATAAGCCGGTATTCCTTTCTATTGGGTATAGCTGACTTACATGATTTTATGTACATGTCATTGGTGCCATGTCATGGAAAGGGAATCATTTGAAGATGAAGAGGTTGCAGAGATTCTTAACAGTGGTTTCATAGCGGTTAAGGTAGACAGGGAAGAGAGGCCGGACATTGACCACATGTATATGACTTACTGCCAAGCAATGACAGGTTCGGGCGGTTGGCCGCTTACTGTAATACTTACTCCGGATAAACAGCCCTTCTTTGCCGGAACCTATTTTCCCAAACACAGTCAGTACGGACGTCCGGGATTAGTGGATGTGTTAAACCGAATTATTCAGATGTGGCAGGAGGAAAAAGAAAAGGTTGTTGACATTGCTTCCGAACTTTATGAAACAATAGCTAAACAATATAACCAAAAAAAACAGGTTTCGGTAAGGAATGGAGAAAAAGCCGAAGGAAACGTTTCTGTCTGGGGAAAAGGCGTAATCAATAAGTGCTATGCCATGATGGAGAATAGCTTTGATCCGGATTACGGTGGTTTTGGCAAGACTCCCAAGTTTCCTTCCCCTCATAATTTGGGCTTTCTGCTTCGTTATTCCCTGGAAGAACCCCAAAGCAGGGCTTTGACTATAGTCCAAAAAACTTTAGACTGTATGGCTGACGGAGGTATTTGGGATCATATCGGATCGGGCTTTGCCCGTTATAGTACGGATCGCTATTGGCTTGTTCCTCATTTTGAAAAGATGCTTTATGATAATGCCGGTCTGGCCTTTATCTATCTTGAAGCCTATCAGCTGCTAAAAAGAGAAAGGTATGCTCAAGTGGCCAGCGATATTTTCAAATATATTCTCAGGGATATGACTTCTCCTGAAGGAGGGTTTTACAGCGCAGAAGATGCTGATTCTGAGGGCGTAGAAGGAAAGTATTATGTCTGGAGCAAAGAAGAGGTAATAACCACTTTGCAGAGAAATCTCAAGGTTACTCAATTTCTTTTAAAAGAAGAGAAGCTTAGCGAGATATATTGCGAAGCCTATGGCATTAGTGAGGAGGGCAAGTTTGAAGGAAAAAATATCCCCAGCAGAATCTTCAGCAACTGGGAAGAGATAGCTTTTCGCCATAACATAACAATCGATGAGCTGCAACAATTATTGAATGTCTGCAATCAATTGTTATTCAATGCCAGAGAAAAACGCATCAGACCGGCCAAAGACGATAAAATACTTGTTTCTTGGAACGGATTGATGATTGCGGCTTTATCTAAAGGGGTGCAGGTCTTAACAAACCAAAATACAGCAGAGGCAGAGAGACAGTCCTTACTTCTTGCTGCTGAAAAGTCTGTAAATTTCATCCGTTCTCAAATGTTCACCGGGACGGGCAGACTTCTGGCACGCTATCGAGAAGGTGAGACCCAGTATTCCGGCTATTTGGATGATTATGCATTTCTAATTCATGGCTTGCTTGAACTTTATACCGCTTGTGGCAAACCGGAGTACCTCAAACTTGCAATTAAACTTCAGGAAGATCAAGAACACTTGTTTCGGGATGAATCTGAAGGAGGATATTATTTTACCGGCGCCGATGCCGAGGAATTGTTATTAAGACCAAAGGAGATTTATGATGGGGCCATGCCTTCCGGGAATTCTGTAAGTCTATATAATTTGGCCAGACTATGGAAAATTACTGGTGAGCAAAAATGGCAGGAACTTGCTGAAAAACAATGTAAATTCTTAAGGGATAGCCTTCAGAACTATCCACCTGGTTATACAGCTTCTCTTCAAGGTATTCAATTTTACCTCAGTGCGGGCGACGAATTGGTGTTGTCTGGTCCTCTAGCGAATCAAACCTCTCAGATGCAGTCGGTAATCTTCGAAGATTTCCGTCCATTTGCCGTAATAACGTATAATGAGGGGACTTTGGCCGAATTTATCCCGAGGATGACTGATTATCCCGTTTCGGAAAAAGTAGAAGCTTATTTATGCCGTAATTTTGCCTGCAGGGAACCGGTAAATAATCCTGAAATGTTGAAAAACCTTCTTAACCAGTAGCCGAAATCAGGTACAAAAGCCGAATCAGGTACAAAAAATATTATTTTTTGCACCTGATTATTTCCATTGAATCTAATAAGCGGTGAACCTTTTCGAAAAGCAGACCGCCAATAAACCACACCGGGGCAAATCTAAAAGTAATGAGGCCGTCTACTGCATAGGCATCGGTATAGTGCCAGGGATAAACACCGAGAATGTTTACCAAGGCCAGCCCGCTGAAGTATTCTAATCCCCAAATTACCGCAAGCCAAAAAAAACCTCGCAAGGGCCATTGCCAATTGGCGATAAGATCATGTAAAGGCTCTAAAAATACGGCAAGGCCATAGATGAAGAACATCCAAAGGTTTGTAAACCCAATAAGCCTTAGATCCCCATTAATTAAAGAGTCTAAGCCGGTAAACATTATTTCTATACTCCAACCTAAAAACCCATAAAAAATAAATCGTTTAATCATATTCTTAGTCTGTGCATACAAGCATTTTTTACTATAGAAAGATTTGTTTTTGCAGTATAATTTTGTCATAAATATATTAAAGCGGAGGCAGCTTTGACAGCAGAAAAAAGGGGAGTAAGAAAGATAATTTTATTGGTATTCTGGCCCTTGGGATTTATCCTTTCGTCAACAGCGGTATACTTCCCCAAGTACGTTGAGGATTATTATACCTTAAGATTTTCCAAGGTGGTGGCAGGTGGCTTAAGCAGGCTCACCGGTATATTCTCTTTCTCTTTGGCTGAAGTAATAGTTCTGCTTTTACTTTTATTTTTTATCTTTGCTTTTTTTCGAATGCTAATCCGGGTAATTTCCAGAAAAAAGGACGAAGGCAAAAAGAAAGGATTGTTATCCTTTCTTTTAAATATTTTGGTTTTTTTAGGAATAATTTACTTCTGTTTTATGATTATCTGGGGGTTAAATTATCAGCGGTTGTCTTTTGCTGAGATTGCAGGATATAAAACAAACGGCTTTTCGGAAAAAGAACTTGAACAACTTTGCGATAAATTAATTGTCAAAGCCAACAATCTCCGGTCAAGTCTAAAAGAAGACGAGCATGGGGTTATGAAATATGAAGGCGGGTTTGACGGCATCCGTAATCTTGCACCGCAGGCGTATTCCCGGGCAGCCCTTATTTATCCTGAACTTGGCGGTAAATTCGGGAAACCTAAGCCGGTCTTCTTTTCCTTTTTAATGTCTTATACCGGGATATCAGGGATTTACTTTCCGTTTACGGCTGAAGCCAATGTCAATATCGATATTCCTGACTGTCTTCTTCCTGCTACTACTTGTCATGAGATGGCTCATCAAAGGGGGTTTGCCAGGGAGGATGAGGCCAACTATTTAGCTTGGCTCACCTGTAACAATATCAAGAATGCGGAGTTTAACTATTCAGGTACCCTATTTGCCTTAATTTATGCCATAAATGCTCTATCTGAGCAAAATCCGGACTTAACGAGGGAGCTTCAAAAAAAATACGGAGAAGGACTCAGCAAAGACCTCCAGGCAGTGTCTCAATACTGGGAAAAATATGAGGGGAAGGCTGAGAAAATAGCTACAGATATTAATGACACTTATCTTAAAAGCAACAAGCAAGAACAAGGAGTCCGAAGCTATGGCAGGATGGTCGATCTCTTACTGGCTGAACAAAGGACGAAAAAATGAAGTTGACGAAAACAAACATATTTATTATTGATTATCTATTTGAAAAGGATTATATCTTTCTTTGTAGAAACTATAAAATGATGCTAAACTTTAAGAATTTTCACCTGTGGAGGGTATTATACATGAAAAATGAGAAGGAGATTTTGCTGAATCCTGGAGAAATACAACAACTCCTTGAAGGAGGATTGTACTGGAAGGATATCGAATCAAAACTGTCTTTAGAAAACGAGGATTCTTTCAAACGGTGTCTTAATTTAGAAGATGATTCTGAGACCAAAGTGATCACAAACATTACTCAGGATGTGAAGAGTTCTGAAGAGGGAAAGGAAGTAAGAGCCGTTCTTCTAGGTGAAGATTCTATTGTCAAAGACAGACAGATAAATTTAAGTCATATCCAGGAAGAATTCTCCGGGTCATATAATCAGCAAGCAGGGACAACAGAGAGCAGCGGTAAAGGTTCAGATTATGATTATAAGTATCTGGATGAGAATAAGTATGGGGATAAGTTTGAACATGAGACAGATGAAGAAACGTTGTTTATTTCAGATCTTAAGGAAGAGACAGGTGTCCGGACTGAAGATATTGTCTTTAGTAACGAAATAGGATTTAAAGAAGAGCCATCTCTGCGTGGTTGGAAGCTAGTGCTTCTTATGGGTATTGTAGCGATTATAACATTTGGGTTCTGGTACTATTTCCTTAGCAGATAAAAACTCGTTTTATTATAAGGTTAAGGTGACTGGTGTAAGGGGACGTAACGAAAC
>DIWC01000016.1 GCA_002423425.1 Peptococcaceae bacterium UBA6116 | reverse complement strand
TTAATGAAGCATATGAGGAATTATATGACGGTGCCTATGGGTTAACAAACATGGCGGCTTTTGATCAGATCGGCGCAGCCGCGCGCAATATGGAGGAGCTCAGTACCCTTGACCCTGAAAACAATGCACTTAGTTCCGACCTGCAAGAAATTTATTATGCCTTAGAGGATTATGTGGAAAAATTAAGGTCTTATAAAGACAGTCTGGAATTCCAACCTGGTAGATTAGATGAAATTGAAACCAGACTCGTTGAACTTCATAAACTAAGAAAATACGCCTATGACCCGGATTCGGTTCTGGCGAAAATGGATGAAATGATAAAAGAGCTAGATGAAATCTCTCATCTTCAGGAAGAAAAGGGAAATACCAAGCGGGAAAAAAAAGATGCTCTGGCTGAATATAATAGCCTCGCGGAAGAATTAAGTCTCCATCGGGGGATTCATGCTGAAAGAATTGAAAAGAATCTCGAAACCGAATTGAAAGACTTGGGACTTAGCGAAGCAAGGGTGGAAATTATTTTTTCTCCGATTACCGAACCTTCCCCGGACGGAGCAGAGCAGGTTGAGTTTTATTTTTCCGCTAACTTAGGAGAACCGCCAAAACCTTTGGTCAAAGTTGTTTCGGGAGGAGAGATGGCCAGGTTAATGCTGGCGTTCAAAAGCTTGTTGTCCAAGGTTGAAACAGTCGATGCTTTTATTTTTGATGAAGTTGACAGTGGTGTCGGCGGAAGAACTATAAATAAAGTAGCAGAGAAATTGGAAAAAATCGCTTTAAATAAACAAGTTTTGTGTATCACGCACTCGGCTACGGTAGCAGCCTTAGCGGATAAACACTTTGGCATCGAAAAAGTGGTCGTTGGCGAAAGGACACTGACTCAAGTTTTCGAACTCCGCGAAGAAGATCGGGTGCAGGAATTGGCCAGGATGCTTGGCGGGGAAGATATGGCCCTGGATTTAGCCCAAACCCTATGGAAGCAAGCACAGAAATAGATAAAGCTGCTCGCTTGTTGATCCAGCTACAGGGCCAAACCTTTGGGTAATACCTGAAGNNGGCACTGCTTGACGCTGTATCAACTACACTCGCGACGATCTTCTGCTTACCTGCGAAATAGATGTTGGAAGAGTGCATAACATAATTATTTGGCTGGATTGCCTTGCTGGCTGTTAATTTTTAGATGCTTGTAAACATAGTCTGAAAAAACAAATGCTCCGGTCGCAGCAAGATTAAAGTAATATATGACAAGTCTCCAAAGAATAATGGCATAAAGAAGAATTTTAGACGGAAATATTATACCAAAAATAAGAAAAAAGAATCCTTCAGAAGCACCGGCATTGCCCGGAGTAGGGACAATATTGACTGCCATGTATAACAGGGACTGGACAGCAAGAATATCAAGCAAAGAGGCCTGAGATAGGCCGAGAGAGAGATAAATAAAATAGGTAACACTAAAATAAACTGTAATCTGTATCAGAGTGTAAACAGAAACAAGTAAAAGAGTTTTCTTATTGGTTAGAAAGGTATTAAGACTGGTTTTATACTCCTTAATGTGGCTAATTACCGCAGCTGGCTGGATTTTTTTAGCCAGCTTAAATTTATTAAGTATTTTTAAAATAGCCAAGACTATTTTTTCTACTATTTTGCTATTGTAGCAGATGGTGAAAATCGCCAGTATTCCTAAAATATTGATCCCAAGTCCGGTAAAAATTAAGGTTTTGCTTAAAACATTTTGCCCGAATATGAAGTATGGTTTTAATATCAGCATCAACAATGGAAATGTTGTGATAACAACATGATAGACCATGAATTTATTTACGGTTATAGACGTTGCTACCCCTAAAGGTATTTTGTAATCGTTAGTCATTGTCAAAACTTGTGCAGGTTGCCCTCCACTGGAAAACGGAGTAATTAAATTATAATATTGTCCAATCATTGTAAGCTTAAGAAAAGAAAAAAAAGACTGCCTGATCTTAGCCAGTTCAAAAATTGCCTTGATAATAAATGCGTCGCTTAACCAATACAGCATCATACAGACAACTGCTCCGCAAAGATAATAAAGGTTGGTTATTTTTAGTAGTGTTGGAATAATTCCCATTTCAGAACTGGAGGTTATTATATAAGTGGTAATAGCAATAATAGTGATTGTTATTAGATAATTGAATGCTCTATTTTTCATGTTAATCTCCATTCCGCCGGCTTATCCAAATACTTTTTAATATCATATTCAATAAGTATTAACTTTCGAATTATTTTTTGTTATGTTTCTTATTTTGAATTTGGCCCAAAAGTTCATATTTAATACATCATAATTTTAAGAAGTAATAGTAAACATTTCACGGGATGAAATTAAGTGTTTATGGAGACGTTATTAGTACAATAAAATTATTTTTATTTTATTGTCCCCCTGCAGGGCTAATGGTTTTATGGTGAGGAGGTTCAGAAAGCTGGAGGAAAAACAACGTGATAAAAAAGCAATCAACAATAATTTTGCTTCTTGGGTTTCTATTTGTTTTTACCTTTAGTATACAACAATCTTTTTTTTCTAGTATTAACAATTTACAATTAGTAAAAAATAATTATCTTGCCAGAGATGCTCAATTGGTTAAGGGTAACCCAGTAAATAACTTTTTTGGTTTTTTTAATTCAAATGCTGAAAATGTAAGTAAACAGAAGATAGAATTAATTCCGGGAGGACATTCTATAGGAGTTACGTTACAAACTAAAGGAGTATTAATTGTGGGTTATTCGCCAATTATCAATGCACAGGGAAAGGAAGTTTATCCAGCCAAAGACTCCGGTATAGAGGTCGGGGATATTATTTTAAAAATAAATGATACTAAAGCCCTCAACGATTTCCAAGTTGCACAGGAGATTAATAAGAAATGTAAAGAAAATCAAAAAATCATACTGGAAATCAAACACAAAGGCAAAATCGAACAAAAGACTATAGATCCGGTATATTGTTCCGAGACCGCCAGATTTAGAGTAGGATTATTTATTAGAGATGAAGCGGCTGGAATAGGCACATTGACTTTTATCAATCCACAGACCAATACTTTTGGAGCTTTAGGTCATGTTATTACAGATACGGATACTAATAACCAAATAGAGCTAAGTGATGGAAAAATTGTTGAGTCAAATATCTATGCTATTGATAAGGGTAAAAGGGGAGACCCTGGAGAAAAGATAGGAACGTTTATGCCCGAATCCAGCTTTTCAGGTAAAATCGAACAAAATACGAGCAGTGGGATTTTTGGGAAATATGAAGGAAAAATAAACAATCCTTTTTATAGTTCACCAATCCCAATTGCCTGGGAATCAGAGATAAAAACCGGTCCTGCAAAAATATATACAGTTCTCAAAGACAACAAGATTGAAGAATTCGATATAAAAATAGAAAAAATTATGCATTACCGCAACGATAATAAAAATATGATCATTAGAGTAACCGATCCTCAATTGCTTGATAAAACAGGAGGAATTGTTCAAGGAATGAGTGGCAGTCCAATAATCCAAAACGGAAAGATAATAGGAGCGGTCACTCATGTGTTTGTCAACGATTCGACCCGAGGTTACGCCGTTTTTATCAAAAAAATGCTTGATGAATCCGGAATATTAAATAAAGCTGCATCAACCGCCCAAACGGGCGGCTTTTTTTTAAGGCAAAATATTTATATGAATAATATTTATTAATACCCCCAGAAGGATTTACCTAAGTATTGTCGAAATCTATGAAAATAATTAAAAAAATGCGCGATTTCCTTACAGGAGGAGTATATTGATGGGGCAAATCAAAGTACTATTAGCTGACGATAATCGTGATTTTGTTGGAATACTTCGGGATTATATCAATGAACAAAAAGATATGATACTCTCAGGAGTCGCTTTCAATGGAAATGATGCTTTAGAAATGATTAAAAATGAAGAGCCTGATGTTGTGGTCTTGGATATAATTATGCCGCATTTAGATGGGTTAGGCGTTTTGGAGAAACTTGGAGAGATTGGTGCTAAACCGAAAGTAATTATTCTGACTTCTTTTGGACAGGAGAACATGACACAAAGAGCTGTGCAGCTCGGAGCAGATTATTATATTCTGAAACCATTTGATCTGGATATCCTTGGGAAAAGAATTCGACAATTGGCAGGTACTGGGGAAATTTTGTGCCTTGCTTCAACTAAGGCAATTACTCAAAGTGAATTAATCAGTGTTTCAGAGCGGAAGAATGGGTATAAAACAGTAAAAAGTATAAACATTGAAGTAACTAAGATGATTCAGCAGATGGGAGTACCTGCGCATGTCAAAGGCTATCAATACTTACGGGATGCAATAATATTTGTAATTAAAGAAGTATCTTTACTCGGAGCTGTAACCAAAGAGCTATATCCTATGATCGCAAAAAGCTATAATACTACTCCGAGCCGAGTAGAAAGGGCAATCCGCCATGCAATAGAATTAGCTTGGGATAGGGGAAATATAGATTTTATGAATAAATTTTTTGGTTATACGATTAATGTCGATCGTGGTAAACCGACTAATTCGGAATTTATTGCTATGGTCGCGGATAAACTTAGAATCTCAGAGAGATTCTAGCATTTGATTCATATAGACTTTTTATTTTTAACCTTTATTCTTTGAATAGAGGTTAAAAAATTTCTGGAGATAATTTAATATCCCGTCTTTATCTTCTCCTGGATGCATGGAAAATTGAAGCAGTTTTCCGTTGACTATTCCGGGCCATTTTAAATATAGGTAACTACCTCCTGTGAAAGAATGCTTCTTAATCTAAATTATTTTAAAATACATGTTTTCATGATGAACTTTGTTTAACAATATTACTTTTAAAAGGAGGATTTAGATGGACGACCTGAAATTAGAAGAGAAGTGCTTAACTCAGGAAATTATTTATAAAGGTAAGATCTTTTGTGTAAATAAGGATACGGTGTTGCTCCCGGACGGAAAGACGGCACCAAGAGAAATCATTCATCATCCCGGCGCCGTGGCAATTGTTGCCTGCACGGAAGGGAAAATATTAATGGTGAGGCAGTACCGGTATGCCTTGAAACGGGAAACCCTGGAAATCCCAGCCGGTAAGTTAGAACTAGGTGAAAAACCTGAAGTGTGCGCTCATAGGGAATTAAGGGAAGAAACCGGGTATGATGGTTCTTTGTCTTTCTTAGGAGTTTATTATTCTTCCCCTGGTTTTACCGATGAAGCAATCTATCTTTATTTGGCGGAAGATCTTTTTTGGTCTCCTCTCAAAGCGGATGAAGACGAATTTTTAAGAGTAAGCGCTCTTGCTTGGACAGAAGCTGTAGATCTGATCAGCAAGGGTAAAATACAAGATGGAAAATCTGTTCTCGGGATCCTGCTTGCCCAGAAAAAAGTAAAATAAACGGTTGGTATAATTTACTAGTATTTGAATATTTATTCTTTGAGGACAAGTCTTCAAGGAGGGTATTCAATGAAAAGATTACTTGCTGATCATATAAAACATTATTGGATGATATATTTGACTCTATGCTGTGTTCTTTTTGCTGGGGCTGTCTTTGGAGCAATTGGAGTCAATGCGATTGGAACGGAAAAATCCAAAGAATTATCAGATTTTTTTAATAATCTTCTTGGACAACAACCTCAAATAATTGACGCCGCATTTATGAAGCAATTAGCAAGAGACTATTTCATCATGATGGCGGGGATCTGGGTACTGGGATTAACGGTTGTTGGTACTCCTTTGGTATATCTTATTGTATTTACCCGTGGTTTCACTCTGGGTTTTACGATTGCTTTCATCTTCAATTTAAAAAAAATAGCCGGACTGGGCCTGATAGTATTTACTATCGTCCTGCCTTCAGTTTTAGCGATTCCCTGCCTCCTTTTAGCTTCCGGCCTGGCTACTATTTTTTCTTTTCTTCTGCTTCAAGGAAGGAATAATGGGGATCTTCTGAGGAAAGATTTCTTATATTATTGTGGATCTTCCCTAATAATATCTCTTGGTGCCGTAGCTGCCGCAGTTCTTCAAGGATATTTTTCCACCGTCGGAGTACGTTTTTTTAATTTTTAATATTAATTTGAATATAAAGGAAAAAAAAACCTTGTGTAGAAACAATTGTTTTTATAGGGGGATTTTTATGAAAGAGAAACCAACAGATAAAAATGAAATTTTGGAAGATTACTTATACCATTTGCGGGTAGAGAAGGGGCTTGCCCGTAATTCCTGGATGAATTATTCCCGGGATCTGCATAAATTACTTGTTTTTCTGCAGTCTAGATCTAAGAGTTTTCAAAATTGCCAGTCGGCAGATATACTTTCTTTCGTGCTTCAAGAAAAAAGAAAAGGTCTTTCGGCGAGAACGTTGGCACGCTATTGTGCCGCTATCCGGGGATTATTCGGATACCTTGTTAAAGAAGATAAAATTTCTGAGGATCCTACAACTTATATTATTGCACCTAAGCTCGAGCAAAAACTCCCTGCTATTTTCCCTGAAAGCAAATTAAATGAAGTCTTAAGCAGGAGTGGAAAACAAGGTAACGGGAAACAAGGCCTGCTTGATTTACGGGACAGAGCTATAGTTGAAATATTATACGGGAGCGGATTAAGGGTATCTGAAACTATCGGTCTTAGCTTAAACGATATATCATTTGATTTAGGGTATATACGCTGCAGGGGAAAAGGAAATAAGGAACGGATTGTTCCCGTCGGAGAACTCGGAATTTCAGTTATCAGGGATTATGTCTCGTTTGTAAGACAGGTTCTTCTGGGGCGAAATAAAAAGATTACGGCGGAGAACAGCAATATTTTACTTTTAAATTCAGCAGGTAAACCGCTTTCCCGGCAGGGTGTCTGGAAGATACTAAAAAAATGGGCAGAAAAAAATGGTTTGGACAAGAATATTTATCCTCATCTCCTGAGACATAGTTTTGCCACGCATTTACTCGACAACGGTGCTGATTTGCGTTCGGTTCAAGAAATGCTCGGGCATGCAGATATTTCCACTACCCAAATTTATACGCACCTCTCGCGCAAACACATTTTAGAGGTATTCCGCAAAGCCCATCCGCGGGCAAAACAAGGAGGAGACAAGTAATGAAAAGAGCAGTTGTCATAGTTATGGACAGCACAGGAATAGGAGAAATGCCTGATGCTTGGGAATATGGTGATAAGGGAAGCAATACCCTCGGGAATATCTCCAGAGAAGTTGGAGGATTAAAGATTCCTAATTTACAGAACCTCGGAATTGGCAATATTGCGGCCCTCCCATATCTG
>DIWC01000060.1 GCA_002423425.1 Peptococcaceae bacterium UBA6116 | reverse complement strand
GGTCATAGAACCTCGCCCCGTAATCCTGCTAGTCTACTCCCAAATAACAACACTACAAAAAGCTTCAGGAACTCCTCCGGAGAGCACTCATTCAAAGAACTATTTGACTTAAAGATAAAGCATTTTTTCTTTTATCTGAACGTGTCTTCAGTTAAAAAGAAAAAGGGGTGCTCAAACACCCCTTAATTTCATTTACCACGCTTCTTTTCTCTTTGAGATAGAGCGCTACCAGCTGCAGTTTTGCTTGATTTACTGGTCCTTTTGTCTTGGAGAACCTTTGAAGCAGCACTTGCAGCTTTCTTACTTGTGACTTTCTTTGCCATTTGGTAAAGATTTATAACATAATACCTTAGAGTAGGTTACTCTGTCCAGATATATTTTCTTTTTTTTATTAGATGTCAATGTCATACATTTACCAAGCAAAGAAAACTTAACATTAACATCCAAACCAGGCCCATATATCTCTTCAGGCCTGGTTTTTAATTATGCAAATTTACTTTATTAGATCTGCGCTTCATAGTCATTCTAATAAGTAGTTGCATAAGTGGTTGGTAAATACTGCAGGATAAATATGCTTCCCCCGTTCGCAAAATTCCACTATCCCTGCAACCGTCCTCCTTTTGCTCTCTCCGCTCGCCATCCCTTCTGGCCCGTTTTCCTGTCATGCTTTTTGTCCCTCCCTGCTGCAGCACATTATGCCGCTGAAGCGTCACAAAGAGCTGCTCTGACACTTAACAAAAAGACACGCCAGGAAAAACGGTCCCCAAAGCTATATTTACATAATGCAAGTTATACGCAGCCTGTCTTTCAGCGGTTCTGAGATCTGTTTGTTTCGGCTGCCTATAACTGGCATTATGTACTTCGGGCTGTCGCCAAATAGCCGCACTCCCTGCGTGCCGGACCCGGAGCCAAAACCGTAAAAAAACAAAGCAAAGGTATGCAAGCTCCGCACCGGCCGACCCGCAGTAAAAAAGCAAGGCCAAGACAAGTCCCGTTAAAATTTTTGATATGATTTTTATTTTAGTGGTAAAAAATTTTAAACTTTACACTATGGCTTAACTTTGGCTTAGATACAGACCCAGCGAGCGGGAGGGGAAGTGTCAAGGTTTCCGGCAAAAAGTTTTTTACCATTAAAAATCAGTTAAAAGAAAAAAGTTTTTGCCAGGAACCCGAAGGGCTTGACCTTGACTGCGGGATGGCGGAAGCTATTTTTGTCTAAGCCAAAGTTTAAGTAATTTCTCGCACCGGCTGTGCGAGTTTTAAATGAACTACCGGGGATTGCCCGGTTGTTCCAGGAGTTCTCTTCCTGGCTGGCGGGTCTGGCTGAGCGGCTATTTAATATAATGTCACATTATAGGCCTGGCCACTAAGTTTTTTCTCTGGTAGGATTTTCTTCCAGCGCCTATAATGCCGCATTATGTTAATATAGCTTGGGGGTGTTTTGCCCGTGGGATGGCTTTGCAGCTCTTTGTAAAGCTTAGGTCGTGTTCCGGATTGCGGGGCTTTACAATGTGCCGCAAACAGGTAAGGCCGGGGCAAAACACCAGAAGGGCACGGCGCGGGGAGCAGCTCACAAAAATGCGGGAGCAATTGGAAGATTTTTGGGAGCTGCGTGGACTAATTCCGGATATTAAACACCTCCGAGCAATTTGACATCGTGACTTAAAAACTCTTCCAGCTCTTTTATTGTCGGTAGCTGTATCTGATACCTGCTTACAAAAAGTCGGTTATCCAATGACCCGGTGGCATATTTTACTGTTGAAGACCTTCTGTCAGTGCAGAGAACAATACCAATCGGGGGATTATCTCCATCACTCATTTCATTATCCCGGTAATAGTTCAGATAAAAGTTCATCTGGCCTGCATCAGCATGATTAAACTTCCTGGTTTTTAAATCAATAAGAACGTGACACTTTAATAACCGATGATAAAAAACCAGGTCTACATAATAGTATTCTTCATCAATGGTCAACCGCTTCTGCCTGGCTTCAAAACAGAAGCCCTTTCCAAGTTCCAGTAAAAACGACTGAAGGTGATCTATAAGCGCATCTTCCAGTTTACTCTCAGTATATTTTTCTTTGGGTTGCAATCCGACAAATTCAAAGACATACGGATCGCGCATTATCCCTACTGGCGTTAATGGTTCAGCTTTCTTGTTCACATCAATGATTAAACCTTCTTTGTTCGAGGATAGACCTGTACGTTCATAAAGCAGGCTGCCCATTTGCCTCTGTAGCTCCGGAACCGACCAGTTCCCCTTTATTGCCTGCAGTTCATAAAAAGCTCTTTTAAATTCATCTCTCTCCCTTGCTAATTCAATTAAATGAGAGAAAGATAGCCTGGAAAGCAATACCCCGGCTTCTGCTCCTTTATTCCCTGTAGTTACCAGATCGTTCCCTGATTTGGCAGACGGCATCTGCCAAATTGTTTCAGGAAGTGCAAGCCCTGATATTACCTGGTTTATCTGGGGATAGACAAGATAAAACTGACGGCAGTTACGCAGGCTTCTGTCCGATAATCCTTTGATATTTCTGCTTAGCAGCCTTGATGCAATGTTTTTTAACAGTTCCGTCCCATATTTAGCCCGGTCTTCACCGTTTTGTTCGTACTCAACAATATATTGTCCAAAAAGCCAGTTACGAACAGTTAATGATTGATTAACTGTCGATACAGCATGCCCCTGTAAATGATTATGTGTCTGTTCAAAAGTCTGTATTAGCTGCTCAAAGTTCATTCTTTCCGGTTTTTATTAAATCAAATACTGACATTCCGCTCTCATGTAGAAGGTGAACAAAATACTCGATAAACTGCATATGTGCCCTTCTGGCTCTCTCGCTTCTTAACAGTCCTCCAAGCATAAGGTTACCTGGTTCAGTAAATACATATTCTCCTTTGCCGATTTCTGTCATAAAATCAGCTGGAAAGCGAGATCTGCTCTTGCTGATTTTTGTTCTGAGATTAGTAATCTTTACATCGTATATCGCTGCAAGATCGACATCTTTTACGACAAGCTTTCCCTGATGCATAAACAAACTCTCCTGCATCATTTTTTCTATTGCCAGAAACAAGGAGATATCGCCTTCCATTTTCATAATCTTCTTTCAAAAGTGATTCTTTTAACTCTTTGTATCAAAGTAAAGTACTTCGTTATCCAAGCGGATGACACTTGTTTATCGACTCCTGCAGATCCTCAAGATATCCAATCTGGTACCGCTCCGTAGAGCTGATCCGCTTGTGTCCGGACATGTACTGAACGGTCCGAAGATCATACTTCTTTAACCAGATCGTGATTACGCTCTGACGGATATGCCTACAGCTTCTGACCTTTGGATTTATCTGTCTTAATGCCCTTATCAGGTGCATAAGGCTGTTTTTCATCTCTCCGGATCCGTTCATGCTGATAAAAAGCTGACGGCTTAATTTCTCCAGATCCGGACTCTCTGCCTTTCGCCCGGGTATGCTGTTTTTATTTTTACCTGAACTTAATATCTCTGGTCTTATTTTCTGCAGATACTCCTGAAGCTCTATTACCTGATGAGCTTCAAGTTTCAACGTGCGGCCCCCTTCATGACGACTCCCGGGGATCCGGATCTTTCCTTCTCGTAAATGGATATCAGCAGGTTCCAGCCTTCGAAGATCATCCGTTGATAATCCCTGGCTCGTCAGCAGTGAAAGGATCACTTTGTTCCTGGCAGTTCTGAGGTCCGTCACGTGGTAACTCTCATAGAGAAGCTTTAACTCAGCTTCTGTTAACATTCCTGTAGCGATGCTTTTCTTCCGGGTCCTCAGGTACAGTCCATCAGCAGGATTATTACTTATGCGGTCTCGTTTCTGCAGGTAGCTGTAATACCTTCTCACAGCTGCTACTTTGCGGTTTATCAGCTTCGGGGAGTCGCCGGATGTCTTGCATTTTGCTATGTAACAGTGGATAT
Source organism: Peptococcaceae bacterium UBA6116 (assembly GCA_002423425.1). GTDB lineage: Bacteria > Bacillota > Desulfitobacteriia > Desulfitobacteriales > Syntrophobotulaceae > UBA6116. The sequence goes on along the minus strand of DIWC01000060.1, from coordinate 1,118 downwards.
CTGTCCGCTTTACCTTTTCTTCAGATAAAAAATTCACTCTCAGATAAAACAAGAAATCACAGGTGTAATTGATGTATGCCCTTATGGTAGATGGTGAGTAACCTTCTGTCCTGAGCTCCGACAGATTCCCCAAAAGTTTCTTATAAAAAAGATCTTTCTGCTTCTGGTATTTACTCCTGTTCATATTTAAGATGGGTATATATCTGCGTTGTCTCCAGGCTGCTGTGACCCAGGAACCATTTTATCTTTTCCGGCGACATCCCCGATTGCAGTAGGTGGGTTGCTATAGAGTGCCTCAGTGTATGAAGGCTGGCCGGACGGTCTATCAGCGCCTTTTCTTTGAGCCCCTGCAGCCTCTGGGCCATAGCCTCTTCACTCATCCTTTTTCCACGCTGACTTATAAAAAACGCCGGATCATTTCCGGCAGCAAGCAGCGGCCTCGAGTAATGCAGATAATTATAAAAATCATCTTTCACCATCCCGGTAAAAGGAACAAATCGCTGCTTGTAGTTCTTTCCCCGGCTCACGTACAAAAGCCCATTTTCAAGGTTTACATCATCGGTATCAAGGTTTATCCCTTCGCTACGTCTTAATCCGCAACCATAATAAACCCCAAGCATTGCCCTGTCCCTTATTCCCAGCAGATCCCCTTCACATGCAGAGTAAAGAGCTTTTATCTCTTTCCTGGTAAAAACGTTTATTCTTTTTTGTGCCGGTCCTCTCAGGGTGATATCTGTCTCGAAGCCTTCACGGCCGGTTTCTCTCAGGTACCTGGACAGCTTTCTCAGAGCTGTAAGGTGTGTCCTCAGGTAGTTCCTGCTAAGCCTTCCACCCCTGATCCGGTTCTCCCTTTTTCCCAGGTAATCAAAGTAATCGCTGACGTTTCCTTTGGTAATTCCTCCGGCGTCACTTATCCCTTGCCGCTCAAGCCAGTAAAAAAACTCCCTCGCCTTTACCGGTGCATACCTCACGGTACTTCTCTCAAAGTTCAGAAGCTCCAGCCACTCCCTGAATGACTTTTCTATAGCTAAAAACTCTTCTGATTGAACCCTGATACTTTTCATCATTTTATAGGGGGTCTTGCTCTTCCCCGGTTATACATGTTATACTGTTATACT
>DIWC01000009.1 GCA_002423425.1 Peptococcaceae bacterium UBA6116 | reverse complement strand
CACTCGCAAATAATCCACCCCATATTTTAATATCGTTTGCAGCTCGTTTATTGGCTTCTTTCCAACCACCACTAAAAAGTCCTATAAGCCAGGAATCTATTATAAAAAACTCCCCATCAGGATCCGTGTAAATTAATGGATTATTTAAGCAATAAGAGTACCAGTAAAGTCACTTTTTACAACAGAGCTCCGACTTTTCAATGACCAGGGGCAGGGCATTTTTTCAAAGAACGTTATTACCCTAAAGATACATATTTTTCTTTTTACTCACAGAATGTATAATTTTCAATGGTGTTCGTGAGGGCTTCGCCGTTCAACTGAAAGCGTTTCAATTGAAAAGAAAAAGTTTTAATGTTCATGTCGGGGAACTTTACTTCTTTCTGGTTTTCTTTATGGTAATGGCTACGATAAAACTTTAAAGTATGGCTTAACTTTGGCTTAGATACAGACCCAGCGAGCGGGAGGGGAAGTGTCAAGGTTTCCGGCAAAAAGTTTTTTATCATCTTCCATGGCCAAGGCTTTCAGATAAAAATAAAAAAGTTTTTGCCAGGAACCCGAAGGGTTTGACCTTGACTGCGCAGGGGGCGGAAGCTATCTTTACTAAGCCAAAGTTAAGGCTGGCTACCGAGGATTTCCGGTTGTTCCGGGAGTTGTCTTCCGGTGAGCGGGCAGGCCGAGCGGCTATTTAACATAGTGTCACATTATAGGCCTGCACCGCAAAGTTCCTTCCTTGGCAGGAGTTCTCTTTGCAGCGCCTATAATGCCGCATTATGTTAATATAGCTTTGGGTAATTTTTTCGGGCATGTCTTTTTGCATTAAGCGCCGGTGCAGCTCTTTGTTTTTTGGTTTTTACCTTATAATCATTCACCAACCACAAAAACCAACAAAACAATGTGCTGCAAGTGGGCTGGGCAAAAAGCATGACGGGAAAAATTACAGAAGGGCGCGGCCCCGGGGAGCAGCTCCCAAAAATGCGGGAGCATGGAAGATTTTTGGGAGCTGCGTGGGATTAGTTCTCGCTTTTACCAGGAGTCTTAAAACCGATGGATTTACGGTTCCTTTGTTCAAGTTCCTGTTGCTTAACTGCTTCTAATTGTTTAAGATATTCGAAGATCAGCATGATTTTGTCATTCTGCTCAACATCATTTTTTTCAAGCTGTTCAAGCTTTTGTAATATCTCCTGATGAGTTGTCAGTAATTCACGCATTCTTGTAAATACCCTTATTATCTGGATATTCATCTGTATTGCCCGTTCACTGTTCAATACGCTTGAAAGCATTGCAACTCCCTGTTCTGTAAAACAATACGGAGCATAGCGAAGACCTTTCTTATCTCCCGGAGACGTTATAAACTCTTTCCTCCAGTCTTCAAATTCTCTCTCAGACATTTCAAACATAAAATCACCTGGAAAGCGGTTGATATTGCGCTTAACAGATTGTTTCAGAACCTTTGTTTCTACACCGTAGAGTTCGGCTAAGTCCCTGTCAAGCATTATCTTTACATCTCTTACAACATATATTTTACTCATTACCACTTCATCAGGTATTGCAATTCTTTTTACCGGCTCTCTCATATCTGATTGTTTTACTGTTACAAAAATATCATTCTTTATTGCTGACCTTATTGGAGGTCACAATTTGTGACCTCCAATTTATAACTATCTCATTTCGTGCCATATTTAAGGTCACAATTTGTGACCTTAAAAGTTTTTCATTTCAGCGGATGGAACATCTCTAACTGCTTTGTAAGATCAGTCAGATCCTCTCCACGGTAAACCTCCGTGCTGCGGATGCTCCCATGTCCTGCCATGTACTGAACCTGCCTGATGTTACTTGTTTTAAGCCAGTTCATTATGACACTCACCCTGAGCTGCCGGCTGTTTTTTATCTCCGGGTGGATCCTCTTCACCGCTTCCACTATCTTACAGATCAAATCGCTCGACTTCCTGGCCGGGAAGAGATATGGCGATTGCAGAGCACGTTTTTCAAGCAGGGCAGGACGGGACTCATCGAGGTAAGTTTTCAGTGGCAGGATCTGCGATGCCTGAAGCCTGAGCGTTCTTGAACTGCTCTTCCTACTCCCAGGTATATAAATTTTACCTTCGCTAAGTTAATATGACTGGTTTCAAGTCTGACTATCTCTCCGCTATCCATTCCCTGGTAAACCAAAAGTCCTAAGATTACTGTATCTCTTTGATGCAGTATCTCTGACCTCTTCCTTCCGTGGCCCCAAGCCGGCTGTTAGCAAAAGTCCTGGTATATCTTCTCGAGCTGCAGGGTGGATAAGATCTCCGGGAGGACCCGCTTTCCGCTTTGCCTTATACGGATCCGTTTGAAGACGTTCTGAGTGATGATTCCGGATTCCAGGAGGTAATCAAAGTAAACCCGGATCGAGATGATTGTACTTATTATGCTACGGTTTAAAATGCCTCGTTCACGCTCGCTGTCGATAAATTTCAGTACCTGATTGTAGGTGATATCTTCAGGGATTATACTCTGCTGTATACACCACTCTTTAAAGCGGTTTACCTGGCTGGTCTGCCCCTTCATGGTCTTTTCAGAGTAGCCCCTTTTCTGCCGGTATTCCTTAAAGTTCATTGGCAAGGTGAGTATAAATCTGTGTGCTCTCGAGGCTGGCATGTCCCAGGAACTTCTGTATCATCTCTATCTCCATCCCGGATCCAAGAAGGTGCGTTGCTATCGAGTGCCGGAGCGTGTGAAGGGTTGGTCTCTTGTCCTGCAGACTGCTGTTATCGCTTCGTTTTACAAGTTTGTCAAGCCTGTCGGATAGTGCCTGGTCGCCGCAGGCCTGCCCGGACTGGTTAATAAAAAAAGCATCGGTACCGGTTTCGCCCCTGGTAAGTAAATAGTTCCTTCCATCATGCAGGTATTCTGTTATATCGGATTTTACTTTAACAAAGCTCAGTCATTCAGTGAGATAAGCT
>DIWC01000017.1 GCA_002423425.1 Peptococcaceae bacterium UBA6116 | reverse complement strand
GCAGGGACAGAGGCCGCCCGGGGAATATAACAGACCACCGGGACAAAGGCCTGATGATGGGTTTAGGCCGCAAGGCCAGAGATATGAAGATGGAACGAGGCCTCCGGCACCTCGCTACGATGATAGAAGGCCTTTAGTACCTAGACCTCCTATGGGTGGAGACAGGCCGTTTGCGCCGAGACCCCAAGGTGATTTTCGTCCAACCGGTGGCCAGCGTCCGATGGGAGACGGAAGAAGACCTCAGGGACAGGGTCAGCAAGGAACACGTCCTCCCTACACTGAGGGTGGTAGAAAACCTTCCCAAGGCGGGCGTCCAGGGTTTGATAATAAAAAAGCGCCACAAATGCAGAAAATCAAAATTGAGGGAAAATCTGTTGAACTTACCGTAGCTGAACAGCCGGTTAAACGTCAACCGCCTCAAAACAAGAAGGCCCATGAAAATAAAGAGTTTCTCTTTGATAAAAAACGTGGACCAGAAAAAGATATTACTTCGATTTTAAGAAAGAACGAGAGGCCACCAGCTAAAGAAAAGAAAGAGATAACTCCCAAGCATATTGTGATCCCTCAGAGTATGTCGGTACAGGAATTGGCCTTAAAGATGAGTAAAAAAGCCGGCGAAGTAATTAAGGAGTTAATGAGGCTTGGCGTTATGGCGACGATAAACCAGGAAATCGACGCGGAGACAGCCACAATCGTGGCTAATGAAATGGGAATTACAGTTGAAGTAAGAGTAGAGAAATCAATGGCAGTTATTGATGAAGTTGAGGATGAGGCCGCAGACCTTAAAACCCGTCCCCCTGTCGTTACAGTTATGGGTCATGTCGATCATGGCAAGACTTCTTTGCTTGATGCTATCCGTTCAGCCAATGTTACCGCCTCCGAAGCTGGAGGGATTACTCAGCACATTGGCGCATATCAGGTTGAAATAAAAAACCAAAAAATAACATTTTTAGATACTCCAGGTCATGAAGCTTTTACAGCCATGAGGGCCCGGGGAGCTCAGGTTACGGATGTTGCCGTTTTGGTTGTCGCCGCGGATGATGGGGTGATGCCCCAGACCATAGAAGCTATCAACCATGCCAAAGCTGCTAATGTTCCTATTATCATTGCTATCAATAAAATTGATAAAGAAAATGCCAATCCTGAGAAAGTTAAGCAAGAACTAACGGAATATGGTTTGGTCGTTGAAGAATGGGGTGGAGAAACCATTGCTGTTCCTGTTTCAGCCAAAACCAGAACGAATATTGAAGGCCTATTAGAGATGATTCTCCTGGTTGCTGAGATGAAAGACTTAAAGGCCAATCCCAGTAGAAACGCTACAGGGACAGTTATTGAAGCGAAGCTCGACAAAGGCAAAGGGCCGGTGGCAACTGTACTGGTGGCTAAAGGGACTTTGAATGTTGGAGATATTATTATCGCCGGACATTCCTTCGGTCGAATCAGGGCGATGGTCGATGACAAAGGCCGTAGGGTCAAAAAAGCAGGTCCTTCCATGCCGGTAGAGGTTCAGGGATTGTCCGAGGTGCCACCGGCGGGAGAAATCTTTAATGTTGTCAACGATGAAAAACTAGCCCGCAGTATAACTGATGCTCGTGTAGATGAAATAAAAGCAGAAGAAGTAAAACAAAAATCAAGAATTAGTCTGGAAGATTTGTTTGACAAAATTAAAGAAGGCGAAGTTAAAGATCTGAATATCATTATTAAAGCTGATGTTCAAGGATCGGTGGAAGCAATCAAGCAATCATTAGATAAATTGACGACTGGAGAAGTCAGGGTTAATATTATTCACGGTGGGGTAGGCTCCATCAGTGAATCCGATGTGATGCTGGCAGCTGCTTCTAATGCTATCATCATTGGGTTTAACGTACGGCATGATTCAAATACCAAAGAAACAGCCGAAATTCAGGGAGTTGACATCAGATTTTATCGGGTAATCTATGATGCCATTGATGATATCAAGGCGGCGATGGAAGGGATGCTTGAACCTGAATTTAAAGAAGTCACTCAGGGAAAGGCTGAAGTTCGTCAAGTAATTAAAGTTACTAAGATTGGAACTATCGCTGGCAGTTATGTTACCGAGGGCAAAATACATCGTTCTTCCAAAATCAGAGTGATTCGAGAAGGAAAAGTAATCAACGAGGGTGAAATTGAATCTCTTCGACGCTTTAAAGATGATGTCAAGGAAGTGGCGGAAGGATATGAATGTGGTATTAGCTTGAAGAACTTTAACGACATAAAAGAAAAAGACATTTTCGAAGCCTTTATTATGGAGGAAGTAAAAAGAGAGCTCTAATATGTATTGGAGGGAATCCAAATGGTTAAGCATAGGGCTTTCCGGCTGGCAGAATCTATTAAGGAAGAAGTATCCCGATTAATCAGGGAGAATATCAAAGATCCCAGGTTAGGTTTTGTAACGGTTACAGATGTTGAAGTTGCCGATGATTTAAGGTATGCCAAGATTTTTGTCAGTATCATGGGAAGTAGTGAAGAAATAAAAAATAGCATGGATGTATTGGCCAGGGCTAGTGGCTATGTTCGCAGTGAGTTAGGCAAAGTATTAACACTTCGTTATGTTCCGGAAATCTCGTTTAAATTTGATCAATCGATCGAACATGGTGCCCATATCTCAAAACTGTTGCGTGAAGTTGGAGTGAAAGGTGATCCTGGTGTCGAAGATAACGACGAATAGTATTTTAAAACAACTATGTTTAATAATTGAGAAAGTGCCTGAAGCGGCACTTTTCTCCCATGTTTCTCCCGACGGCGACTGTCTGGGGTCTATGTTCGCCCTCGGTTTAGCCTTAGAAAATTTGGGTAAAGAAGTCAGGTATTATAATGCCGGGCCACTTCCCGATAACTTAAAGTTTTTGCCAGGATTTGAATTTATCTCTACATTTATTCCCCAGCAACTTCCCGCAACTCTTATTTTTATAGATTGTGCTGAGGCTGAACGAGCAAATAATTCTATTAGTCAAGGTTTTTTTGAAGGGAAACAAGTTATCAACATTGACCACCATGTATCCAACAATAACTTTGGAACCTTGAATTGGGTAGATCCCGCGGCAGCAGCTACGGGGGAAATGATATATCATTTGATCAGAAAACTTGGGGTAACAATTTCGGAGGATATCGCCATCAATTTATATACCGCGATTATTACGGATACAGGCAGATTCAGTTTTAGCAATACAACACCTGCCAGCTTTAAGATTGCCGCCGAATTAGTTAAAACCGGTATTGATCTTGTTAAAATTAATAATATTCTTTTTGAGCAAAAAACTCTTGCTCAGACTAAACTTTTACATAAAGCCCTTTCCAACCTGGAACTTTATCAAAATGGTAATATAGCAGTTATTATTCTCTCTCAAAAAGATTTTGAGGAGAGTGGTGCTGAAGAAAACTTAAGCGAGGGATTAGTAAATTATGCGCGTAATATTGAAAGAGTCGAAGCAGCTGTACTGCTGAAAGAACTTGATAACAATGAAATTAAAGTTAGCTTTCGTTCTAATTCCTGGCTTGATGTCAATAAAGTAGCTTCTGAATTTGGCGGCGGAGGTCATGTAAGAGCCGCTGGATGCACAATTAACTTGCGATTGGCAGAAGCGACGAAAATAGTTCTTTCCGCCTTGGAGGAGGCTTTAAATGGACGGGATAGTTAATGTACTTAAACCGGTAGGCATGACTTCAACAGATATTGTCAGGTGGGTACATAAAAGAACAAAAGCCTCCAAGGCAGGTCATATAGGCACACTTGATCCGGGAGCTGCCGGAGTTTTACCGGTATGTCTCGGAAAGGCTACAAGGCTCGCCGAATATCACACCAGTCAGGGCAAATCCTATCGGGCTGAAATTACTTTCGGGATAGTTACGGATACACAGGATGCCTTTGGGACAGAGATCTCCAGGATAATCCCCGAAATAACCAGGAATGATTTGGAAAGAATATTGCCTAATTTCCTTGGCCAAATAGAACAGCTTCCGCCGATGTATTCCGCAGTTAGAAAAAACGGCAAGCATCTTTACGAATATGCCCGGCAAGGACTGGAAGTAGATAGGAAGAAACGGCTGGTAACTATAGAAAAACTAAAGATAATTGAATGGCAAGAAGATTCTTTCCCGAAAGCATTAATAGATATTGAATGTACAAAAGGCACCTATGTTCGTACCTTATGTTATGATATCGGACAAGCGTTGGCATGTGGAGCTCATATGTCATTTCTGCTTAGAATGAGAACTGGAAGTTTTACGCTGGATTCATCCTATACCCTTGAAGAAATAGATACTTGCCTTGTCAGTAATGATCATAGCTTTCTGTTAAGTACGGAATGGGGACTTGATTTACCAAAAGTTATTATTCCGCCTAACCGGCTATCAGCATTTAAGAATGGCCTTTCCACAGGGAATCTGGTTATACAGGGAGATATTCTTGAGAATAGCAGCCCGGTGCAGGTATTTTGCGAGAACCGGTTTATTGGCATCGGAATATGGAATAATGAATGCCTTTGTCCTAACAAAGTTTTATGCTAGTACCTTGTTAACCCTAAAGTTATATGTTCCCGCTGGTAAAATTTGTGTATAACTGCGTTGTCTTGCAGCTCTTTGCCATCCATGGCATCGCTGCATTAGTCCCTCCTTGGACATTAATCGTAATACTACCACAGTATTACTCATTCCTTCGCCTTGTTCTACGCAAATTTTCCTCAGCGATTAACTATATAATTAGGGTTAATAAGGTACTCGCAGCCAATTATGGGAGGTAGGGACAAAATTGAAAGTATGCGAGATAGAAGAGGGGCAGACTTACGAGCCTACGGTAATTGCTCTGGGGAATTTTGACGGAGTCCATCTAGGCCATCAGAAATTACTTATAAGAGGTTTGGAGAAGGCCCGGGCTATGGATATGGGCTTGTCGGTTTTTCTTTTTTACCCTCACCCTCTAAAGATTCTCCATCCTGAAAGAAAGTTAAATCTACTGACAGGACATGAGGAGCGGCTAATAATATTTGAAGAAATCGGAGTGGAAAAGGTTTTCTTATTTCCATTTACTGCCGAGTTCGCGGGTACTTCTCCTTTAGCGTTTGTCGAAAAAATATTGCTTAAAATAGGTGCCGTACATGTAGTTGTAGGATTCAACTACTCTTTTGGTTCTCAGGGCAAGGGGAATCCTGATCTTCTGGAAAAATTGTCTAAGCACTATGGTTTTGAAGTTAGTGTGATTCAAGCTCAGAAAGTTAGAAATAAGATCATTTCTTCTTCAAAAATAAGAGAATATCTCATGGATGGTGAAATTGGCTTAGCTAAGGAGATGATGGGCCGTTCCCCGAGAATACTTGGCAAGATCGTTCATGGAGATAAAAGAGGCAGTACTTTAGGCTTTCCGACAGCCAATATTAAAATTGATGAAGACTTGCTTGTTCCTAAAAATGGGGTTTATGCTGTTAAAACGGAAATTGACGGCAAAACTTACGGTGGAATGATGAATATCGGTTTCCGGCCAACTTTTGAAACTGAAGCGGAAAGATCAATTGAAGTACACTTCTTCGATTATCGTGGAGATTTATACAGCAAAGATCTTATCATTACCATTGAATCTAAATTGCGTCCTGAGAGAAAGTTCGATGGGACGGAAGAGATTATTTCCCAGCTTAATAGAGACAGGCTTGAAGCTCTGACTATACTAAATAAACTAAACTAAACTAACTAACTTTACAAATTGGATATTTTGAGTTAAAATTACCAGCGTGGCATTATGTAAGATAACCACTGCTAGGTTAGGCGAATCTCCAACGTCTTACTTGGCGGTAGGCGCTTAAAAATTTTTATGGAGGTGCTTTAATTGCTTACACCAGATAAAAAGAGGGACATTATTATCAAATTCCAACAACATGAAGGCGATACCGGTTCCCCGGAAGTACAAATTGCTTTGCTCTCCACCAGAATTAGCGAACTAACGGAGCATTTTAAAACTCACAAGAAGGATCATCATTCACGTCGCGGCTTGTTAAAATTAGTTGGTCAACGCCGGGGCCTTCTCAATTATCTTAAAAAAACCGATTTCAACCGTTATCGTAAGATTGTTACAGACTTAGGTTTACGTCACTAAAACAGTAGATAAAAACTGTATTTTACGAATTTTAACAGGAGCGAAATTTTCGCTCCTTGTTATTATTTCTAAAAAATGATTTACTCGGATTTTTTTAGACCCGTGCAGGAAATAATAAATAATATGTCGAACAGATACCAAGTTGTTCACTGAAAGAAGCGTAATTTTAAGGGGGTTTCATTTGTGACTCAGGAAGTCTTAGAACGATCATTACTAGTCGGAAATAGAAAATTATCTTTTGAAACTGGTGTCATTGCTCGCCAGGCAGGAGGAGCAATTTATGTCAGATATGGTGATACAGTTGTTTCAGCTTTTGCCACTACAAGTTCAAAACCAAGGGAAGGAACAGATTTTTTCCCATTAACAGTTGATTTTGATGAGCGCTTCTACGCCGTAGGTAAAATTCCAGGAGGCTTTATAAAAAGAGAGGGACGTCCAAGCGAAAAAGCTACGCTCACTGCCAGACTGATTGACCGACCTGTTCGGCCTCTTTTCCCTGAAGGTTATCGTAATGATGTCCAAGTTGCGGCAATGGTTATGTCCGTGGACCAAGATTGCGCTCCGGATGTAACTGCCCTTAATGCAGCTTCGGCAGCATTGACACTATCGGACATACCATTTGAGGGACCTATTGCTGCTGTAATTGTTGGTCAGATTAATGGAGAATATGTCATAAACCCCACTGTCGGACAAGCTGAACAGAGCAAAATGCACCTATGTGTAGCGGGAACCAAAGATGCTATTATGATGGTTGAAGCTGGTGCGAAAGAAGTACCGGAAGAGCAAATGCTGGAAGCAATTATGTTTGGCCACGAGGAAGTTAAAAAAATAACGCTATTTATCGAATCTTTCCGCGAAGAAGCCTTGAAAATCGGCTTAGCCAAACCCAAGAAAGAAGTTATCTTTACGCCAATTCCGGTGGAACTTTCTGAAAAAGTTAAAGACTGGGCCTATGATAAGTTGGATCAAGCCATCCGCATTGAGGAGAAATTGGCAAGACAGGAAGCTGTTGAACAAATAAAACAAGAGGGCTTGGAATTCTTTGCTGAAGAATTTGCTGAGCAGTTAGCTGATGTATCCAAGGTGCTGGAAGATATTGTCCATAAAATAGTCCGCCGTTTAATCACAGTGGAACATATCCGACCGGATGGCCGGGCTCTGGATGAAATTCGGCCTATTAGCATTGAGGTTGGCCGCTTGCCGCGAACACACGGCAGTGCAATATTCACGCGCGGGCAAACTCAGGTTTTCAATATTGCTACTCTGGGGGCAGTCGGAGACGAACAAATTATTGACGGCCTTGGATTAGAGGAATCAAAAAGATATATGCACCATTATAACTTTCCTCCTTACAGTGTCGGTGAAGTTCGTCCGATGAGAGGACCAGGAAGAAGAGAGATTGGACACGGGGCGCTTGCGGAGAAAGCGCTTTTACCTGTGCTGCCGAGTGTAGAAGAATTTCCTTATACCTTAAGACTGGTTTCGGAAGTTATGGAGTCAAATGGTTCAAGTTCCATGGCTTCAGTTTGTGGAAGCACCCTGTCCTTGATGGACGCGGGAGTCCCAATCAAGGCTCCGGTTGCCGGGATAGCAATGGGGCTTATTCAGGAAGAAGGTCATATTGCCATTCTTACGGATATTCAAGGACTGGAAGACCATGATGGCGATATGGATTTTAAAGTAGCAGGGACAGCCAACGGGGTTACTGCTCTGCAAATGGACATTAAAATTAAAGGTGTAGATAGGGAAATTTTAGCTAAAGCTTTGGAACAAGCCAAGTCCGGCAGAAATTTTATTCTGGGGAAAATGCTGGAGGCCATTCCCGAACCGCGCAAAAAATTATCCCCTTATGCTCCGCGTATTATTACCTTTACCATTCATCCCGACAAAATCAGAGACGTTATTGGCCAGGGCGGCAAAGTAATTAAGAAAATTGTTGAAGAAACCGGGGCAAAGATAGACATTGAAGATGACGGCCGTGTATTCATTGCTGCCATTGATGGTGAAGCCGGCGAACGTGCCGCCAATATTATTCGCAGTTTGATTCTGGATATTCAGATAGGTCAAATCTATAAAGGTAAAGTAGTACGCATTATGGACTTTGGAGCCTTTGTCGAAGTCATTCCGGGAGTTATGGGTCTTCCAGGCAAAGATGGACTGGTTCATATTTCTCAGCTGGACGTTAACAGGGTTGCAAAAGTTGAAGATGTTGTAAAGCTCGGAGACGAAATAATGGTTAAAGCAACTGGAATAGACAAGCAAGGAAGACTTAACCTTTCGCGTAAAGAGGCACAAAATAGTCAAGCAATATAAAAATTAGTTAGGATTAGCTGAAGAATGTTGTAGTCAAAACGTCTGTCTTTTCCACCTAGAGCATAGTAATGTAAAGGAGGGAAAAAACAGATGTTTGTTTTTAATTCTCTAAAATTTAAAGTTAAAGGAGTTATCTTGGTACTGGTTTTTATCAGTCTCGTTTTCGTGCAAAAGCATAACACCGCGGTGAGTAATCTAAACCTTCCTGTGCCTCTCGAACGCGTGGATACTCAGGAAAAAGTCATAGCATTAACAATTAATGTCGATTGGGGAGAGGAATATATTCCGAAGATTCTAGAAATACTTAATGAACATAATTCTAAAGTAACCTTTTTTGTAACCGGCCGTTGGGCTCAAAAAAATCCTGAGCTTTTGAAAACGATGGCTGCCCAAGGACATCTTATAGCAAACCATGGTTTCTCTCACCCTCATCCGGATCTACTGTCTGTTGCCAGAAATAAAGAAGAAATAACCAGAACCGAAACAATTATCAGCAATCTGATAGAAAAAAAAACTATTTATTATGCTCCTCCTTATGGGGAAAGAGGAAAGAATGGTTTACTCGCTGCCGAAGAATTAGGATACACAACTGTACTTTGGACTTTAGATACTATTGATTGGAAAGCTGAAAGTACTCCGGATCTAATTACTAAAAGAATTATCGAACCAAAAAAGAGAAATGGTGTACAACCGGAGAAAAAGGGTGCTATTGTTTTAATGCATCCGAAAGAGAATACAGTGAAAGCACTGCCGCAGATTCTCACAAGCTTACAGAATGAACAGTTTACTTTTGTTACGCTAGAAAAATTAATAACATTCTAGTTATCGGGAATACTATCCCTTAAGTTAATTAAAGGGGTGGTATAATGATAAGACATTTGGCGCGGGTAATTATTTGCGTCTTTATATTTGTTTTTTATTTAAGCAGTAACTGCTATGCAGAGAACAAAACAGAAGTGTCGGTTGAAACCTCTAATGTTACGGGAAATAAATGGACACTGCCTTATGTTTCAGCTCATTCAGCTATTCTTATTGATGCTTTAACCGGCGATATTCTTTATGAGAGAGATGCCAATACGAAACGTCCACCGGCCAGCACGACTAAGATATTGACGGTTATAATTGCTTTAGAGATGGCAGAGGTAGATGAAATATCAACTGTTAGTGAAAAGGCTGACCAAGTTGGAGAATCTTCTATCTATTTAAATAGAGGAAATAAGATAACGTTGGGAGAACTCATCGAAGGAGCGCTAATACGTTCAGGCAATGACGCCTGTGTTGCTATTGCCGAGCAAACAGCCGGGAGCCTTGATGAATTTATAAGGCTAATGAACCTTAAGGCTGTTGCTCTTGGAGCATATAATTCCAACTTTGTTAATCCCAATGGACTGCCGGATAAAGATCATTATTCTACGGCCTATGATCTGGCTGTAATTGCCAGATATGCAATGAATAATCCCGCTTTTGCCGGCATTGTCTCTCAAAAGTATGCTACTATCCAGTATAAGCAGCCCATTAAATCGCAAGCAGCTAAGAATACAAATAAGTTATTATGGAATTACCCTTTCGCAGACGGCATTAAAACCGGGACAACAAGTGCTGCGGGCAAATGTTTAGTTGCTTCAGCGAGTAAAGAAGGAAGAAGATTGATTTGTGTTCTGCTAAATGCTCCGGATCGTTTCGGTGATGCGCAAAGGCTTATGGAATGGGGTTTTAATTATACGGAGATTATTACTATAGGTAAAAAAGGGGATCAAGTAGCAACTTATCCAATAGCCGGCACCAATATTCCGGCTGTTCTGGCAGAAGATGTAATCGTATGTGTTGAAAAGGCAAAAATAAAGAATCTTAAACAAGATGCTCAGCTTAACAAGGGGCTTAGCGGGAACATAAAAGCAGGAGAGGTTTTAGGCAGTTATTATATATATGTCAATGACAAACTGTTAAAAAAATCCGTCCTTGTTGCTCCGCAAGATTTTGCAAGCAGTCCGTTGAATTTTTTTAAGGATTTATTAAAAAAAGAAGGTTAAACTATAAGCTAGATATTTAATGTTGGGAGGATGTAAGTAGTTGTATCAAAAACATACACTCGCAAACGGAGTAAGAATACTAACTGAAGAGATTGATTATGTTCGTTCGGTTGCTATAGGAATATGGGTAGGAACAGGGTCACGCAATGAGCGGGAGGGTTATGAGGGCATTTCTCACTTTATTGAACATATGTTTTTTAAAGGTACCACAAATCGTACTGCCCACCAGCTTGCCGAGTCTCTAGAAACTGTCGGGGGGCAGCTTAATGCTTTTACGACAAAGGAGATCACATGTTATTATGCTAAAGTTCTTGATGAGGATATTTCTTTAGCGATTGATGTCTTAAGTGATATGTTTTTCAACTCCCGCTTTGACAAAAAAGATATACAAAAAGAAAAAAATGTTGTTATTGAAGAGATAAAGATGTATAAAGATACACCAGACGAACTGATTCATGATCTTTTTTCCCAATATGTTTGGAATAATCACCCGCTAGGCAAACCTATCCTTGGCGAAGAGCCAACAATCAACCGGTTTAGTGATCAAAAAATCCGTCATTATTTAGAAACAAGCTATACACCGGATAAGGTTGTTATTGCTGTAGCCGGTAAAATAAAACACGAAGATATAATTAACAAGCTTGCGGGTTTTGGTAACTTCCAGAGGTCAAGAGTAGAATCCTCAAGCGAGAAACCGCAGGGGAGTATTGTCAGAAGATCAGTGGGAAAAGACACTGAACAGATGCATTTAATCGTTGGAGTGCCGGGACTGGGGCAAGACGACGAAGATATGTCCGTTCTCCATATTATTAATAACATATTGGGAGGAGGCTTAAGCTCGCGTCTATTTCAAGAAATAAGGGAAGAAAGAGGTTTAGCGTATTCTGTCTACTCCTATCATTCCACGTATGTGGATACAGGATTATTTGCAGTATACGCCGGAACCAACCCGGCAAAAACTCAAGAAGTAATAAAGTGTATTTTGGATCAAATGAATATTCTGAAAAATAAAGGCATGACAGAGGAAGAGCTTAGAAAGACTAAAGCCCAGATTAAAGGTAATCTTTTCTTAGGACTAGAGTCGGTCAGCAGCCGAATGAGCAGGCTAGGTAAAACAGAACTAACTTTTGGCAGGGTGAAAACTGCGGAGGAAACCGTAGAGGAATTAGAAAAAGTAACATTAGCCGATGTAAATAGGGTGATGGAACGGCTTTGGCATAAAGATCAAATAAGTATCCTGACTCTTGGAAAAGGAGAGTTTGATAACGATTTTGATAAGATTATTCAGTCATCCGTATAAATCTGCAAGAAGCATTACCCGCTCACCCCGCGTCAGATGCAGCTCCTTGTCATCCTTGACATCGCTGCACTAAATCATCCATGATCGTCGCTGTTCATTTGTTGATACAGCTGCAGTGCCGAACCGACGGCCATGACCGTCGTAACGGTTCGCTAAGCAATACTTCTTTCAGATTTTGAACGAAAGGTAATAATCGCTCTTTGCAGGATTAAACAAGCATAATTAGTAATAAAATTAAGTGGGGAAAGAGGAAATGAGAGAAAAAATTACTATTAAGATTAAAAAAGTAACAAGCTCAGACCAGTGTTTCGGGAAAACTCCTTTATATGCTAGTACAGGTGCTGCAGGTGCGGATCTATTTGCCTGTTTGGAAAATGATTTAGTTGTCAAACCTGGAGAAAGAATCGGAATTCCAACAGGGATTGCTATAGAATTGCCTGGTCCCGAGATTGTTGCGCTCGTTTTTGCCCGCAGCGGGTTAGCGTCTAAAAGAGGACTGGCTTTAAGTAATGGGGTTGGAGTTGTAGATTCTGATTATAGAGGAGAAATTAAGGTATTGGTGGTTAACCTTGGAAAAGAAGAGGTTATTATCCAAAATGGAGAGCGTATAGCACAGATGATGTTTATCAATGTAGGCCAAGCGTCATTTATTGAAGTACAGGAATTAGATACTACGCTAAGAGGAGAAGGAGGGTTTGGCTCAACTGGGTATAAATAGAAAATAGTATTCATAGATATCCTTCAGGAGGGATTCTATGAACATACTAATTAGTGTTATGCTTCTTATTGGGATTTTTTTTTCCTTAAGAACAAGGCGGAAAATGATGATGTGGCGTTCAACTCCTGCTTCGGGAGCCCTGGCAAAAGCTATCACTCAATTAGTAGGGACAGCCGGAGGTATTTACTTATCTTTAGAATTGCTTTTTAATTTTTTGGGGCTGCCGGAGAAAATATGGAACCCTTCTTCGCTATATTATTTTAAACCATTGGCGGTATTTTCTTTATTTATAGCGATAATCCAGCCATATGGTCAGAAACTGCTGGGATATATTCAGCGAAGGGGGTCTTGAAATGCTGTTGAGTGAATTATCGGGTAAAGAAATCGTAAATCTTCATGATGGTGCCAAACTTGGTTTAGTTGGAGATAGTGACATAAAGATTAATGCTAATGGAAAAATAGAGGCTTTAATCATTTCATCCCGTTCGAACTATGGCTGGCTTTTTAGCAAAAATACTGATAAAGAAGGGGAGACTGTGGTTATACCATGGAAAGCCATAAAAAAAGTAGGTAATGAAATAATTATTGTAGATATTGACTATGCACAATTTGTGTAATAGGCATTAGACCATCCATGCGTCAGCTCTGATGCAGAGCTGACGTATTTGACAGTAATCATCCAGTATAATAAAATATTAGAAGCTATTAACCCCGAGCTGGATAGTGCGGGGTTTTACCTTTAGCCAAGTTTTCTAGTAGTATTCGGGAGGGATTAATG
Organism: Peptococcaceae bacterium UBA6116; assembly: GCA_002423425.1. Classification (GTDB taxonomy): domain Bacteria; phylum Bacillota; class Desulfitobacteriia; order Desulfitobacteriales; family Syntrophobotulaceae; genus UBA6116. The sequence continues at coordinate 6,964 of DIWC01000017.1, read as the reverse complement.
TTGAACAAAATTCGGGTATTTGTGGCCGGGGCATGTGGAAAAATGGGCATGGAAAGTGTCCGAAATATTCTTAAACAAGAAGATATGGAGATTGTTGGAGTGTCAAATATCCAAAATCAAGGAATGGATATTGGAACAGTTCTTGGTTTATCTCCTTTAGGATTATTGGTTTCGGGATCACTAAGCCTTGAAAGTTTAAAAAAAGCAGAAGTTGATATCCTCGTTGATTTTACCAACGCTAAATCTGCATTTATAAATGCCAAAGAGGCAATTAGGGCTCGAGTGGTTCCGGTGATTGGAGCTACGGGACTTGATTCTGAGGAAATTGCCGAGCTAAAAGAAATCGCAAAAGAAAATAATGTCGGGGTGTTTATTGCCCCAAATTTTGCGCTGGGTGCTATATTAATGATGAAATTTGCTAAGGAAACGGCGAAGTACTTTAGTCATGTTGATATAATCGAATATCATCATGATAATAAGCTGGATGCACCTTCGGGTACTGCCCTGAAAACAGCCGAGTCCATATCTCAAATTCGCAAACCAATAATTCAAGGCCATCCAAATGAATACGAAAAAATTCCTGGTTCACGTGGCGGAGATATTAATGGAATTCATGTTCACTCCGTACGACTGCCAGGATTGGTGGCTCATCAGGAAGTTATTTTTGGAGGACTTGGACAAACTCTTACTATTCGCCATGATGCTTATACCAGAGAAACTTATATGCCGGGAGTGATGCTGGCTATTCGTAAATCCTATAAAATGACGGAGTTTATTATCGGCTTAGAGAATTTCCTCGATTAGGTTCTTCATCAAGCACCGTGTTATATGCCTACTCATATAATGGATAGTAGTTTACTAAGACATTATCCAACAAGGAGGCATAAATATGGGTGCGGTACTTGAAGGAATAAGCCTTGCGGTAATCGGCGGTGATGATAGGGAAATTTATCTTATTCCCGAGTTACAAAGGCTTGGAGCAGAAATAATCGGGCTAGGACTGGAAAAATCGACACTAGGAAATAGTATTGAACATGCAACTTCTTTTAAAGAGTTAATGGCAAAGGCAGATGCGCTTCTCTTTCCTATGTTTGGAGCAGACGAGCGGGGACTAGTCAAGGCAAAATATTCCAACACACCTATTTTTTTAGACAAAGAAGTTCTTGAATCGATACCTCCCGGGGTTTCCCTTGTTATTGGGTTTGCCCGACCTGCTTTAAAAAAGGCTGCACAAAATCTGAACATTAAATTATTGGAGATAGCGAATAGGGATGAGGTAGCCATCCTTAATTCAATCCCTTCGGCTGAAGGGGCTATCCAAATGGCCATGGAAGCAACCAACATCACAATACATAGCAGCGAAAGCTTTGTATTGGGACTTGGTAAGTGTGGTACCACCCTTGTTCACATGCTTAAAGGAATAGGTGCCAGAGTTACGGCAGTAGCCCGCAAACCAGCTGATTTAGCCAGGGCTGTCGAGATGAGCGTAAATGCGATTGATTTTGAACAGTTAGAGGAGAAAATAGGAAGCGCAGAAATAATATTTAATACTGTGCCGTCGCTCATACTACAAAGGGATCTTCTGGAGAAGATGTCTCGCGAAGCTGTAATTATTGATCTTGCTTCTATCCCAGGGGGAACAGATTTTGAATATGCTCAGATGTTAGGAATTAAAGCTCAACTTGCACCCGGCTTGCCGGGGATTGTGGCTCCTAAAACTGCAGCAAAAATTCTTGCCGAAATCTATCCGGCAATCATACTTGAACACCTTGACTTGGCTGCTAAGGCAGCTTGGAAGGGGGGATGTTCAAGTGGGATTTGAGGGTATGAAAATAGGTTTTGCCTTGACCGGATCTCATTGTACATTAGCCCAAGTAATTGAAGTATTGAAACAACTTGTAAGTGAAGGAGCGGATATTACACCTGTTATTTCCTATTCGATAGACCGGATGGCAACAAGATTTGGAAGGCCGGGCGATTGGAAAAAAAATTTACATGTGGTAACTGGAAAAGAGCCTTTAAGAACTATCTCGGAAGTTGAACCTATTGGGCCCCTAAAACTTTTTGACTGTTTGGTTATTGCTCCGTGCACCGGTAACACTCTTGCCAAACTAGCAAATGGGGTTACCGATACACCGGTACTGATGGCTGCCAAAGCCCATCTTCGGAATCTTTCCCCCGTAGTTATTGCGGTATCAACGAATGATGGGCTTGGAACAAGTGCTAAGAATATTGCTACTTTGCTTATCACTAAAAATGTTTTTTTTGTCCCTTTTGGGCAGGATAATCCTTTGAAAAAAGCTAATTCGTTGGTAGCTCATATGGAGAAGATTCCGGACACCATTCTGGCTGCTTGTGATGGAAAACAAATTCAACCTTTACTGGTAGAATTTGTGACTTATCTTTAGCTAAAATATTTAGTATTCTTTAAGAAGAAAATGAAAGTTTGCATTGCACCACCCGAAAACTATAAAGTAATTGCTGTAAATTTAGTGTCTGAATAAGACACTAAATTTACCTAATTTTATTCACCCCCCTGGTATCCGCAAAATTATCCGCAACAAAAGTAGTTAAATTACTGCTATAATAGGAATGAAAGAGAGGAGAGTTTATTTTGCGTATTTTAGTTCAGAAATTTGGCGGCACATCCGTCGCCAGTCCTGAAAGAAGAACTCAGGTTGCTGCCAAAGTAACCGAAGCAGTTAGTAAAGGTTATTCACCCGTGGTAGTGGTTTCGGCTATTGGGCGTACAGGAGATCCTTATGCTACGGATACTTTTATTAAAATGGTATCAAGTATTTATTCCGAGGTGCCCAAAAGGGAAATGGATTTACTAATGAGTTGCGGTGAGATTATTTCCGGTAGTGTAATGGTAAGTACGCTACAGAGTTTAGGCCTGGAGGCGGTTCTCTTAACAGGCGGGCAGGCAGGGATAATAACCAATAACTGTTTTGGCGATGCGAGAATAATTAGAATTGAACAGGATAAAATCCTAAAACATATCGAAGAAGGAAAAGTTGTTATAATTACAGGATTTCAGGGAATTACGGAAGACGGTCAAATCACAACCTTAGGGAGAGGCGGAAGCGATACTACTGCTTCTGCTATTGGAGTTGCGCTTAATGCTGAGGCTATTGATATTTATACCGACGTTGAAGGGATAATGACCGCTGATCCGCGTATTGTTGAAGATGCAAAAATTCTGGATGTAGTAACTTATAATGATATCTGCCATCTGGCTCACCAGGGGGCAAAAGTAATTCATCCGAGGGCGGTAGAGATTGCCATGCAAAAGAACATTCCTTTACGGGTTAAGTGTACATTTTCAGATGCGCCGGGGACCTTGGTAACCAATATTCAACCCAATATGGCAGAAGGTTTGGATCTGATCGGGGACCGGATCATTACCGGAATTGCTCATACTCCTAACGTGACCCAAATTAAGATCAATATCCAAAATGAGGAACAAAAAGCTCAAGCTGTTAAGAAAATATTTAAAGGGATGGCACTAGCCGATATCAGTGTTGATTTTATTAGCATTCAACCTGAAAATGTCCTATATACAGTCCGGGACGAGCTGGCTAATAAGGCTATTAACATACTGAAAAATATGGGTTTCGAACCTGAAGCATTTACGAGTTGTGCCAAGGTTGCGCTCGTTGGTGGCGGAATAGCGGACGTCCCAGGGGTTATGGCCAATATGGCGGAAGCTTTAGCTGACAGCGGCGTTGAAGTGCTTCAGTCAGCCGATTCCCACACTACTATCTGGGTTCTGGTCAAAAAGGAACAGATGGTTGCAGCTGTTCAGTCTCTTCATAGTAAGTTTCAGCTTGGAAAATAAGTAGGTTTAATTATAGTGAACTGTTCAAAATATTAATATATAATTAGTTGTGTAACATATTGTAATGGAGGAATCGAGAATGTTCGGAAACGTTTTAACTGCTATGGTCACACCATTTGACGATAGTCTTCGTATAAATTATCGTGAGACGGCAAAGATTGCCAGCTACCTTGCTCAAAATGGTTCTGATGGGATCGTTGTCGCTGGAACCACAGGGGAAACACCGAATCTTTCACAAGAAGAAAAAATAAATTTATTTAAGGAAGTAAAACAGGCAGTGGGGAATTCCTGTAAAGTTATTGCAGGGGTGGGTACATATTCTACCAGAGAAAGTATAGAAATAACAGAAAAAATTTCGGACTTAAATCTTGATGGAATTATGGCAATTGTGCCTTATTATAATAAACCTTCCCAGGAAGGCTTGTATGAGCATTTTAAGGCCATAGCCGGCTCTACGGAACTGCCGGTAATGCTTTACAATATACCAGGACGAACGGGGACAAATATGCTTCCTCAAACTGTTGCCAAACTGGCTGGGATTACAAATATTATTGCAATTAAGGAAGCTGCCGGGGGAATGGATCAGGTCAGCGAATTAAAAAGCAGTTTGCCGGCTTCTTTTACTGTTTATTCGGGGGATGATTCATTAACTTTGCCAATGCTGTCTTTAGGTTGTGCCGGAGTTGTTAGTGTCGCATCCCATCTGATAGGAAATCAAATTAAGAGTATGGTTGACGCCTTTTTAAATGGAGAAATAGAAAAAGCTCTAAAATGGCACTTGCTGTTGTTTCCTATTTTCAGAGGGCTGTTTATTACCAGCAATCCTGTTCCGGTAAAATTTCTGCTAAACGAAATTGGTTTTAAGGCCGGAGGCTATCGCCTGCCCTTGGTTGGGCCTACTCAGTCTGAACAGACTTTTTTGAAAGAATTGTTTGTTAACATTCAAAAGCTTCCCGCAAAGATTTGATAATATATTCTCAATTCTAACAACTTGATAATTCTTTTTTCTTCGGCTTGTGCCGAAGTTTTACTTTTATTGAAGATTGGGCAATAATAATGACGTAAGAAGTTCTGCATACTTGCATAGATAGTATTTCAATACTATAATATAGACAATGTTAATTGAACGGCTAACTGTATACACTAGTAATGAACAAGAGGTATGATTCTTTTTGCCTTTTTTTAGTTCGCTTGGAATACTTCAGGGTTGCTTGTTGTTTTTTTGGTCAACAGAAACTGAATATGAACAAGTAAAGGATTTTAAATATTAATAATAATATTAATTTGGAGGTGTTGCTTTTGCCAAAAGAACACAAATTGCAAATCATTCCCTTAGGCGGGTTAGGGGAAATAGGTAAGAACATGACTGTAATCCGGTATGATAATCAAATGATTATGATAGATGCCGGGTTAGCATTCCCCGAAGATGATATGCCTGGTATCGACATTGTGATACCGGATTATTCTTATGTTATTGAACATAAGGATCTGCTTTTAGGGATTCTCGTTACTCATGGGCATGAAGATCACATTGGGGCTTTCCCTTACCTTTTAAGGGATATTGATGTCCCTATCTTTAGTACAAGACTAACTCTAGGCTTAATCCAGGCTAAACTTAAAGAGAGTAATGTTAGCTACACGAAATCGACAGTCGTACAGCCAGGAGAGAGCATTAAACTAGGGGTATTTAAAATTGATTTTATTCGGGTAAGTCACAGTATCCCAGATGCCATTGGGCTTGCAATCCATACCCCACTCGGTGTTATTGTTCACACGGGGGATTTCAAGCTGGATCATACTCCTGTTACGACTGAAATCCTCGATATTTACAAGTTTGCCGAGCTTGGACAAAAAGGTGTTCTTTGCTTAATGTCCGATAGTACTAACGTTGAACGTCCAGGATTCACTATGTCCGAAAGAGGAGTAGGACTTATATTTGAAGAAGTTTTCCGTGATGCTAAAGAAAGGATTATCCTGGCTAGTTTTGCTTCCAATGTCCACCGGGTACAGCAGGTAATTGATGCTGCAATTAAAACTAATAGGAAAGTCGCAATTGTAGGCAGGAGTATGCAGAATTATGCTACGATAGCCGCGGAATTAGGATATTTAAATATTCCTGAAGGGACATTGCTTGATGTTGAAGAGGTTATTCAACTCCCGGGTAATCAAGCTTGCATAATTACAACCGGCAGCCAAGGTGAACCCATGTCGGCACTTACCAGGATGGCTATGGGTGATCATAAAAGGATTGAGATTTTACCGGGGGATACAGTTGTTATCTCGGCAAGTCCTATTCCTGGCAATGAAAAATCTATTTCCAAGACAATAGATCAGCTTTTTAGACTGGGTGCTAACGTAATATACGATTCTGATGCAGGTGTTCATGTTTCAGGCCATGCCAGTCAGGAAGAATTAAAACTCATGCTTAACATGGTTAAACCCAAATATTTCGTCCCTGTACATGGCGAATACAGAATGCTTATTAAACATGGTCAAATGGCAGAGCAGCTTGGGGTTGCCAAAGGAAATATTTTTATTGCAGAGAATGGAAGCGTAATTGAGTTTACTAGAAATAACGTAAGTATTGCGGGAAAAGTTTCTTCGGGAAGGATTCTGGTTGATGGTTTGGGAGTTGGAGATGTAGGGAATATAGTCCTTCGTGATAGGAAACAATTATCTCAAGACGGTATATTAATAGTTGTAATTGCATTAAGTCGTTCAACCGGACAAATATTAGCTGGCCCGGATATTGTTACCAGGGGCTTTGTATATGTCAGAGAATCAGAGAGCATGCTTGATGAGGCCAAAGATAAGATTAAACAAACTACAGAACGCTGCTTACAGAATGGAATGATAGAATGGGCGATCTTAAAGAATCAAATCAGGGATACATTAGGAAAGCACTTATATGAAAAGACCAAACGCAGACCTATGATCTTGCCTATTATTCAAGAAGTAAAATAGGTTTTTATATGATTGGTCTGCCTAGGAGAGGGAACGTTTTTAGAAAATTTTTCTCTAAACCGGGTTGACAAGTATTATTCGTTTAGCTATACTATCAAATGTTCTCGCTCATTATGGCCCATTGGTCAAGCGGCCTAAGACACCGCCCTTTCACGGCGG
>DIWC01000002.1:13734-14945 GCA_002423425.1 Peptococcaceae bacterium UBA6116 | reverse complement strand
GGGACAGAGACAATCCCGGCTACATTAATGGGATGCAGCCTGCAGTTTTGCGGGTTAGTGGGTCTCGCCGACCCGCCGCGGGAGTCGGTAAAGCAAGATATTAAAATCTGTAACAAAGCCGGAGTCCGCGTGGTCATGATAACCGGTGATAACGGAATTACGGCAAGCTCTATTGCCAAGCAAATCAATATGCCAAACAGCGATAAAATTATTACCGGTGACGAGATTAGCGTTATGAGTGATGAAGAACTTAGGGAAAGAGTTAAAGATGTCAGTATTTTTTCCCGAGTTGTTCCTGAACATAAGATGAGAATAGTTAAAGCTTTTAAGGATAATGGTGAAGTAGTTGCCATGACAGGCGATGGGGTTAATGATGCTCCTGCCTTAAAATATGCGGATATTGGGATAGCTATGGGTAAACGTGGCTCAGAAGTCTCACGGGAGGCTGCGGATTTAGTCCTGCTGGACGATAACTTTTCTACCATTGTTGATACCATTAAGGATGGCAGAAGAATTTATGATAATATCAGAAAGGCCGTCGGCTATGTATTTACGATTCATATTCCTATTGCCTTGGCGTCATTGCTTGCCCCCCTATTAGGAATAAGTCCCGGGAGTCTTTTACTGCTTCCCCTGCACGTCGTACTACTTGAGATTGTAATTGACCCTACCTGTTCTATTGTCTTGGAGCGGCAGCCGGCCGAACGGAATATTATGGAATTGGCCCCGCGGGATCCAAAGGAAAAGATGCTAACCGCAAAAATAGTTATAAAAAGTGTGGCGCAAGGGTTAGTGATATTTGGAGCCTCATTTGGTGCGTATTTGTCATTTTTAAGCAGAGATCCGGAAAATGCTTCTCTTGCCAGGACCATGGCCCTTACAATTATCTTGCTGGCAAATGTATTGCTGGTTCAAGTTAACAGCTCAAATTCTGAATCTGCAATTAAATCATTTATGAGGCTTAGAAAGGATAACGTAATGTGGGCGGTTAGTATAGGAACAATAGTAGGGTTACTTCTAATAGTATATACTCCCTTGAGCAGGTTTTTGAAACTGGCACCTTTATCCTTGAATCAGTTTATCCTGGCAGTTGGCCTGGCAGTAGTTTCAGTTATCTGGTATGAACTTGTAAAGGTCATAAAAAATAGAAAACATATTAGAACATAGGTAATGAAAAACAGGAGGTTATTAATTTTTAAAAATCATCATTT
>DIWC01000002.1:9056-13715 GCA_002423425.1 Peptococcaceae bacterium UBA6116 | reverse complement strand
GGGTGTTGTCCCCGGCCTTATGCTTATGCTTTTCTTCTGCTAAATCTATTGAATCCCTATACATTGCCGGTAAAAGTCAGGTAAAGAAGAACGGCATTCAAACCTACTATAAGACATGTAATTACGCATCCTATTACCTTGGTAAGAGGTTTATTAACCAGGTTACCCATCAAGTCTTTATGACTGGTAATCCATAGCATTGGGATAATAGCGAAGGGAAGGGCGAAGCTTAATATCACCTGGCTTATTACTAAGGCGTTCATAGGATTAACACCAGACGCGATGATAATCATGGCCGGAGTCATGGTAATCAAACGGCGGACATTGATGGGAATGCTCAGGCCTACAAAGCCTTTCATAATCGTTTGCCCGGCCATAGTGCCAACTGCTGAAGAGGACAAACCCGAAGCCAGCAAGGCGATCCCGAAGGCTCCGCAGGATAAACTCCCAAGTAAAGGTTGCAATGATTGGTGTGCTTGCTCAATTGTATCCACAACCATGCCGTTTCTGAAAAATACAGCAGCGGATACAATAACCATTGCGGCATTGACAATAAAGGCAATATTCATAGCAATGGCAATATCGATACGCTCCATCCGTAAATGTTTAAGTTTTTGTTTATCATTATAGTCTTTTCTGTTTCTGGCCTGAACCAATTGGGAATGAAGATATATAACGTGAGGCATTACTGTCGCTCCGAGCATGCCTACCGCAATTAAAACGGCTTCACCATTGGGAAGCGACGGAATAAGCGTGTGGAGACCTGCTTGCCCCCAATCCGGTTTTGCTAAAAACATTTCGATGGTGTAAGCAGCTATAATCACTGCCACTAAGGTTCCAATAATACGCTCCACAACCTTTTGACCATATTTCTCCATATAGACGATGAGGAAAGTCAGGACGCCGTTAATAAGTCCGGCATAAATCATAGGAATGTGGAATAACAGGTATAAGCCTAATGTCCCGCCAAGGAACTCAGCCAAATCAGTAGCCATAGCTGCAAATTCAGCCTCCAGCCAGAAAAACCAGTTGGCTTTTTTGGAAAAAACCTTGGCACACATTTCCGGCAGGTTATGTCCTGTGGCTATCCCGAGTTTAGCCGACATACACTGGAGAAAAATTGCCATTAGGTTGCTCCAGAGGATTACCCATATCAAGCTGTAGTTGAATATCGAACCGCCGCTGATGTTCATCGCAAAATTACCGGGGTCAATGTAAGCCACGCTAACTATGAATGCCGGCCCTATATATTTAAGTAACCCTCTTGTTTTTACGAGCCAGGTCTCTTTTGGCAAGGACAGTGTTAGTGATGGTTGGGATAAGTTAATACCCTCGCTCATTTTTTTACCTCCATTTTAAGATCTCATAATGTTTGAGTCAAAAAGCATGTTGAAAGAATATACTGAATAACTAACCAGCATATTTATACAATGGGAAGATTTTAAGTCCTGATGTATACTGCTAAGAAACATTGGTATAAAAGAAAATAGTAACCAAGGTGAAGCAAAGGAAGTGGGGCGTATGCTATCACCTAGCTTGGAAGACTATTTAGAGGAAATATACCGGTTTTCGTTATCTTTGGACACCGTTCGGGTAACGGATATCAGTAAAAAGCTCAAAGTTGCTTTACCATCTGTCACTAAAGCTCTCTACAAATTAAGAGAAGAGAGTTACATAAAGTACGAACGCTATGGAGAGATCAGGCTGACTGATAAGGGAAAAGAATTCGGGCACTACTTAGTAATGAGGAACCAATTGCTTCAAGAGTTCCTTGGCTTAATATGTAGCAAAGGTAACTTTGCTGCCGAGGCTGAAGCTATAGAACACTACCTTTCAACCGTAACTATTGACGCCATCGAGACTCTGGTGGAGTTTATGAAAAACAATTTATCTTGGCAACAAGCCTTTAATGATTTCAGGGATTTAAAATTAAGGAAGAATTGTTAAGAATTTAAATTGAACGGGTTAGCCTTAGCTAACTTGAAGGAGTGATTCTGAAATTATAATACGCGACAAAATTAAAAATGCTACTAATCATCTGGAAGTCCATACCCTTCGGCGAGGTTATATTTCGGTTATCATCTACAGCTTTTCCGCCAATTTGACGCATGAAGTCCTTGCAGTTTTGCTCTCCTAAAAGTCTTTCCAGCATGTTGGCAGCAACATTGTCACTGAACGCCTAAAATGTTATAAAACAATATGTGGAAGGTTCCTTCATTCATTGCAAATATACTATTAATACTCTTATGCATGATTAGAAGGTTTATATAAGATAATTGCTGTAAAAAAGCATAGCAAGATTTGTATAATAGTATAAAATATTATAAAATTTAACGTATATATCATTTTCTTTGGAATAAGAAAGGAAAAAATAAATTGGGTTTTGATTTAGTAGGGATTTTGTATACGCTTCCAGGTATTATCATAGGTTTAACTTTTCATGAATTTGCCCATGCTCAAACAGCAGTATGGCTAGGAGATGATACACCACGGCTCCAGGGCAGGACATCGCTCAATCCCCTGGCCCATTTGGATATCATCGGGTTTATCATGATTCTTATTGCACACTTCGGTTGGGCTAAACCAGTCCAAATTAATCCATTGAATTTTGAACATAGAAAAAGAGACGATATTTTGGTATCTTTGGCCGGACCTGTGATGAATATTTTATTAGCCTGCCTCTTTCTCATATTGATGAAAGTTACCTATTATCTGACCGTAAATATTATTTTAGATGTAACTACTTATAATATCTTGATTACTATTTTTGATTATGCGGCATGGATCAATATTGTTTTGTGCATTTTTAATTTGCTGCCAATACCTCCATTGGATGGATCCCATATTATTTTTGGTTTGGCCGGACAGATGTACAGTAATCTGTATTATCAGGTTGCCCGTTGGAGTACCTTTATTTTTATAGCATTAATCATTTTTAATGTATTTGGAACAATAATTATTCCGCCGGTTACTTTGATTTATAATGCTTTAAAGGGGATTATTCTTTGAGTATAAATGATGAAAAGTCTGAACACTATTTAGATTGTCAGGAGAAAATGTATGATTCATGTTGTTACGGATGACTTTCCCTCAACCGGTAATTGTCTCGCTGGCAGTGATCGTATCTTTCTTGATGATTGCCAGCATCGGAACTTCCGGGTTGCATACGGACCACGCAGGAGTATATGGGGTATTTCTCTCCCTGTGTGTTACTATTCTTTTGACAAAACTGTTTATAGGGTTACATAAAGTATTATATTCTTTGCATAAAAATAATTTGACCGGCGTCAATTGGATATTACCTCAAGCCCTGTTCTCAATTCTTCCGTTCTGTTTAACTGTCGGGGTTGCCAGTCTTGTCCGATTAATTTTGTCAACCCTTGGAATTACGGATTTTAATCAGCTCATAATCGATCTGACCATGCTTTTATTTAACAGTATTGAGAATTCTTTTCTATCGGCTATTCCTTCTTTTCTGTATCCATAGCAAATTTTATGGTATTTAATTCTTCCTGTGATACTCTCAACTTTTATCCCCCGCCCTTGTATTTAGTATCGACAGGAAATATCGGCAAATTGTAGAAATTTCTTAATTCAACTTATATAATAAATGAACATAAAAATCACGACCGAGCTTACTTTTAAGTGTCCGGTCGTGATTTTAATATCCCTGTAAAACAGACATCCAGACGTAGTTGGCGGACTAAATGGTATTCACTTTAGATTTTAAGTTATATCTTATCTTTCCTAAAAAGCTTTCTAAAAAGTAAATGGATTATTTTGTCCCTGATATTGATATTTTGTCCCGAGCACTATATAATGGACTCTGAGGTGAATAACATGAAAAAAAAGAATGTCTTAAACTTAATAAAATATTACGCCGAAAAAAATGATGCTGCTTTTAGAAATGAAGCATACGAAATTGCAAGATATTTTGATGAAACAAATAATTACCAGCTTTCTGAGTATATTATGGCACTTTTGTCAGACACAAACACGTTCTCTCCGCAAATGGATACTACTAAACATATGTTTTTTAAACGGATAGACGTTAACACTGATTCACTTCCCTTACCGGATAGCATAAAAGACAGTGTTTTAGGAATTGTAAATGCAATTGGTCATAATGCAGGGGTCAACAAATTTTTATTCGAAGGGCCTCCGGGAACTGGAAAAACTGAAACTGCAAAACAAATCGCGCGCATACTTGAGAGAGAATTGTTTGCGGTTGATTTTGATTCGGTTATTGATAGCAAACTTGGCCAAACATCTAAAAATATAGCAAGTCTTTTTGATGAAATTCGCAATTTATCACATCCGGAAAAAGTTGTTATCTTATTTGATGAAATAGATGCAATAGCTATTGATAGAATTAACTCAAATGATTTGCGTGAAATGGGAAGGGCTACATCTTCAGTATTAAAGGGGTTAGATAATTTGAACGATAATGTAGTGCTAATTGCTACTACCAATCTATATAAATCTTTCGATAAGGCCTTAATAAGAAGATTTGATTCTGTGATAGATTTCAGCACTTATACTAAAGAAGATTTGTTGGATATTGGTGAAATAATATTAAATGAATTAATAAGTAAATTCAAATCTGCTGGTAGAAATATGAGGTTGTTTAGAAAAATCCTCTGTAGTGTGAATCAAATT
>DIWC01000002.1:780-9022 GCA_002423425.1 Peptococcaceae bacterium UBA6116 | reverse complement strand
CTGTAAATAAAAATAATGCAGAAACTAATTTAAAGGATATGCAAAATAAAGGGTTCACAGTGAGAGAAATTGAAATTTTAACTGGTGTTTCTAAAAGTCAGGTATCTCGAGAGTTAAAGGAGTAATTGTATATGAATAATTTATTACAATTAAAAGGAACATTTGAACAAGCATCAAGCAATTCACAACCTGGAGCCCCCAATTTACCTGCCGGAAAATCAGTTAAAGTTTCACAATTAGAACAGCTAAAAATAGATTTAGTGGAATTAAAAAGGTTCTGGTCAAAGGAAAATATATTTTCTGGAGCATTGATTAGCGTATATTATAATAAAGTTGCCGCTAAAAGCAACAGGATGCAAGGTTTGTTGTCCAAGGGTGGCATTACAGCAAATAGTTCTATTGTTGGCGCGAGATTTACCAATAATGAATCTCCGAAACATATAATTACTCATTATGTTTCTATAGAAATAATAGATGAGTCAATTGAACGCTTAAACATAGGCATTAACATATTAAAAGAAAAATTTGATGGGACAATCACCCATGACATTATAAAGAAAATCAATTCCAAGCAAATTGCCTTTGCCCCATCAAAGATTGCAAAAACAAATTTTCTCAAAGTAATAATAGATGCTTTTTATATTGAAAAATTTGATGTATTAGTTGTTGATGATACAGATTTAATAGATGAATCTATTATCACTATATATAAAACAGATGTTAAAGCGACGAAGCTTATGGAAAAACTAGGTATTAATTTGCAGTTTACTAGAGTTATGGATGATACGACCATTTTATTGAGACCTGATGAATTAACTCTTTTAAAACAAAAAGCTCCATATTTAATATCTATGGCAGTTAGGGACATAACACAACTGACAAAAGTTGATTTTGATTTTTGTAATGGTACTGTTATCACTATTCCTGCCCCTAAGAATGAACCCACAATCGGCGTAATTGATACAATGTTTGATGAAAATGTTTACTTTTCCAAGTGGGTTGAATTTAAAAATATGTTACCCAAAGATATTCAATTATCACCAAGCGACTATAAGCATGGAACAGCAGTATCATCTATTATAGTAGACGGTCCGTCAGCTAATCCTCATATGGATGATGGTTGCGGTAGGTTTCGTGTACGACATTTTGGTGTTGCTGCCGGAAACCAATTTAGTTCATTTACAATTTTAAGAAATATAAATGAAATAATATCGTCAAACAAAGATATAAAAGTCTGGAATTTATCCCTTGGATCCAAGCTTGAAATTAATCCAAACTTTATTTCGCCGGAAGCAGCAATATTGGACAGAATACAATATGAAAATGATGTAATATTTGTTATTGCCGGAACCAATAAAGTATCTACTGAAAAACAACCTCAGGCTATCGGGGCTCCGGCTGACTCTATAAATTCGCTGGTTGTTAATTCTGTTGATTTTAATAATTGCCCCGCCTCTTATACTCGGCAAGGTCCGGTTTTATCATTTTTTACAAAACCTGATATTAGCTATTATGGCGGTGATGGAACAAATTATATGCGAGTTTGCACTCCAACCGGTGAGGCGTTTGTAAGAGGAACTTCTTTTGCAGCCCCGTGGATAGCAAGGAAAATGTCTTATTTAATTAATATACTAGGATTAAGCAGAGAAGTGGCAAAAGCTCTAATAATAAATGCAGCAACCGGTTGGAACAAACAAGAAGTCAGCTCTTCTCTTATTGGGCACGGAATAGTTCCAATGAAAATTGACGATGTTGTTCGTTGTCCAGATGCTGAGATACAATTTGTTTTATCGGGTATTTCGGAAAAATACGACACTTACAATTATAATATTCCTGTGCCCATAAGTAAGGATAAACATCCTTTTATTGCAAAAGCCACTTTATGTTATTTCCCGTTTTGTTCTCGGAATCAAGGTGTTGATTATACGAATACAGAGCTTGAAATACAATTTGGCAGGTTAACCGATAATGGAATAAAACCCATAGATAATAATTATCAAAGTGCGGTAGCCGAACATTTTACATGGGAGGAAGATGCAAGAAAGTATTTTAGAAAATGGGATAATGTGAAGCACATTAGGGAAATATCAAAAAAAGGCAATCGTGCGAAAAAATACTATGATAAAGGAATTTGGGGAGTAAGTTTAAAAGCGAAAGAACGTTTAGATGAAAAATATGGAGTAGGTATAAAGTTTGGTATCGTAGTAACGTTAAAAGAGATAGATGGCGTCAATCGAATCGATGATTTTATAAAAAATTGTTCCCTCAGAGGATGGCTTGTCAATAAAATTGATGTTGAAAATAGAATTGATATTTACAATGTTGCTGAAGAAGAAATTGATTTTAACGATTGACTAATTGGATAAGGAATCATTCTAAAAGTTTAAAAATCAAAGCAAATCAAAATTCTACATTGCTGTAACAAGAACAAAATATAGTACCGCAATAGTTTTTGATTACAAAGACAATGAGATTACTGAAAACTATGAAAAATGATTATTGCAAATGCCGATATTAATGTAAAATTAATGCAAAAAAAAAGACATATTGATTGGGGGATATATAGTATGCTAAGGACTAAATAAAACACGCCATAAATGCAGTAAAATCAAGCATTTCAGCGTGTTTTATTTTCATTTTGTCGCTTGTTTGTCGCTTAAAGCTATTAAACGCCAGTTGACGATACTCAATTAATCTTGCCAAATTGAAAGGGGTAACGGATTGTTACCCCTTTGATTATGCTGCTAACCACTGGTCAATACAATCTTGTATGAGTTCGCCCCATTCAGTTTCGTCCGTCGCAAGCGACACCTGCTCTATAGCAGAATTCAAAAACCGTTTCACATCTTTGGGTTCGGGACGGCTCGTGTTATTATAGGCCGTATCTACAAGCCGCATAAACTGGTCTAATTCAAGCGGTATTATCTGTGCTTTGCCGCCGTAATATCCAATGTTTATTTGGTTCAGCGCATAAAAATGAGATAACGCCGCCGGATTGATTGTAGGGGCAATAAACAAACAATAGGCTTCTTTTCCCGTCCTGCTTTTCATTTGTCCGTAATGCCGCGCTACTGGTTCGCCCTCTGTTTCATATTGGCGTTGCCCGTTCTGCATTGTTACTTCAACGGATAAAACAAAATCGCCGTAGTCGCACTCAATATCCGGCATATTGCCTTGTGCCGTTGATAATGGTTGCCCTGCGTCGTCAAACTTGAAATTTCCTTTGATGTCGCCACCGTCAAGCATAGTCATAGCCCGCCATGTATTATATTCAAGCATTAGCGGCGCATCGAAAATCTCATCGGATATTATTTCGTTGTAAGTGTCCATTATCTCGGAATATAGGGAATAAGATTTTATTTCTTCGACTTGCGCAGTAATAACCGCATTTTTACGCTCTTGTATTATATCATCGCGTAGGTCTTTTAATTGGTCTATCGTTTTACCAACAAGTTCACGCTTAGTGTATGTTCCTATACGCATAAGCGTATCAACTATATTTTCTTTGATGTCAACATAAAGCGCGGGTTCTGTGGACGAAAACAAATGCGCTTTATATCCGGGTTCATCGTCAATGAATACGGGCTTGCGTTCAACTGTTGAAAGTATGTAGTCAACTTCCGGCAATTTATCGGCAAAGAAAGACATAGTCCTGCTCCTGTGAGAAATAGAAACAAGCCCCGTATATCGCAAATAGCGGAAACAAGCATCCGCATAGTCGCGCAAGTTGCTTTTCTTTGTTGATATGAATTTCTTCAAGCTCGCGTTTGCGGTTTCGCGCGTTCGTGTCCTGCCTTCGCTGATATTATCGCTGTAAATGCTCATAACTGCTTCTGCCCATACGTCATTGACAAAACGTTTGTATTCGCCCCTGCGGTTTTCCTTTTCAGCACGAAAAGCTAAAATTGCAGCCTTTACCTCACCAAACTTGCGATAGTCCGTCAGTTGCACGGCAAATATTTTCAGTTCGTCAAACGTGATGTGTTCCAGTTCGCGTACTAAACGCATTATTTCAAGGTATGGACGGACATAGAAAGTCCCCGCAATAGTCCTATTTTCGATATGGTAGGGTGAGGGCAACTGAAATTTGAGCAACTGCCGCAAGAATATTTCCTGCGGACGCTTACCCGATATTAAAACATTTCCGGCATCGGTTAGGGCAATGTTCGGCTTTAAGTCAACAAAGCCCAAAGACTTAGGCGCACGGTTAATACGGTCACGGGCGCTAAATGCCTTGTCGGTCGGTGAACCTGTTCCCTCGAAAAAGTCAGATTCAGCAAGCTTATCTATGAATTCCTCTTGTGTGCCGGAATTCCACTTGCGCCCCTCAAACTGTTCGTGTAACAGGCGAATTTCGGGTATCATTTTTGCGGGGGTTCGCGGCGATGTCGTGAAAAACAAAGCTTTGTTATCAAGTCGCGCCATAACCTTTACCCCCCTATCTTAGTAGTTTTTAACAATAATGTGCATTTTATCGTTGTTAAATCGGTTCTTGATGTTGACGGCATAATTTTTATAGTATTCATCGAAGATAAAGCCGTTGTATAGTTCTTGTGTAAGCGGCGTTTTGCCTATAACCATTAACGCGCGGCAAGGCAAATTCCGAAAGTCTGCGGCCAAACGGCGGTGTTCCGTTTCGTCAAAACCATTCATCATATCGATGTTGCCATAATCATTGAATACGCAATCATAAGGCGGGTCAAGAAAAATGAAGTCATCCTCTTCCGCCATGTCAAAAATCTGTTTATAATCAACATTAAATAACTCCGCGCCTTGAAGCAATTTGCTGTGTTGTCGAGTTATTAATCTTGTGTTAAGATTAGGATAACGCCCAAACGGCACGTTATAATCGCCACTGTTGTTATAACGTATCATTCCTGAATAGGCCGTTTTGTTAATAAAAAAATACAGCACACCGTCTAAATAGGTATCGCCGGGGTGGTTGAATAAGTCGCGTATGTGATAATATAAATCTTCATTCACATTTGGTACGCGCTCATCCGGGTTCTTGGCTTTTAACTTCTTATATGTAGCTTGATTTAATTCATATTGCCTTTGAAGTTCATCAAGCTGTTTCCGCATTTGTGGGTAATTATCTTTTAATTGCCGATAGAACGTCATAAGACGCTCATTTACATCGTTAAGTATGGCATTATCAGGTTCAAGATAAAAATACACCGCGCCGCCGCCAAAAAACGGTTCAATATAACGATTAAAATCATCGGGTATATATTGCAGAAAGCACGGAATTTCCCGCGATTTACCCCCACGATATTTCAAAACAGGATTCATCAGCGCATCTCACTTTCAATTGCATGACCAACACTACATCAAGCACAAAATATCCCAACATTAATTGTACAGGCTGAACTACAAAAATTCAATGCGTTTAAGAAAATTTACATCTGTTGCCCCCCTTTCCTGCCATACAGCGTTAAATCCCCCTTATACCCCCCGAACGTGTCAACGCGTGTAATATCATAGTCAACGCCCTTGTAGCGTATAACGTGCGCGGTCGTGATGTCGTCGCGCCAGTTAATCACGAATTGGACTTCCTCGACGGTGTGAATACTTGCGGCGGCGTAAACCTCTTTCCCGGATAGCTGCCGGAAATACGCCCACAAGGACGTGGCTATCGGGGTAAGGCTTTCTGTTTGAAAGCCCTCCGGGTCGGTTTCATAAGTCACGGCTAAAATCTGTATTTTCTTGTCTTTCAGCTTCAAAGCTAATTCCCCCTTAAATTGCGTTCGTGAATTCGTTGTAATGCTCATATGTGACGGCAGAAGGAAAGCGTTGCCAAACAAAAATCACCTTGGAACTGCCGCAGCAAGGACAATACCGGACTTTCGATCGGGGCGAAACCTTCGGCAGCTTACTTCTCGCCAGTCGGCGGCATCTAAGCAGCTTCGTACCAATATTCCTGCTGCATAAAAGGCCATAATGCCGGATCTTCACAAACCCGTCAGGCAGAACATGCTGGAGAAACCTGCGGGAAAACTCAAAAGCATCCAAAGTCATAATCTTAGATTTGCCGCTATCCTTATAATCCTTCCAGGAAAAACTGACCGACTTCCCGTCAAAAGACTTAATCCTGGAATTGCTGAGGGCCACCCTGTGCGTATAGCAGCCAAGATAGCGGACAACATGCTCCGGAGACTTAAACGGCTTCTTGCAAAAAACAACCCATTTTTTCGCATAAAGACTGTCTATAAGAGAATAAAGATTGCTTGGCAAAGCAAGTAAAGCAGCCTCGTTATAAAACTCCAATTTGCCGTCCGCATAGGCCTTCTTCAAAAAATAAAGAAACTTACCTCTGAACTTTTTGGAAACAACCTTAACCGGAATAAAAAACTTCTTACGGGAACGGACAAAGGAAGACCGTCAGAAGAAAGACCGTCAGAAGAAAGACCGCCTCCGGGGACAATTTTTTATTAGCCGCCGCGCAGCGGTTTAGTACAACAGNNACGTTATATAAAATCGCGCGCGGGAACCGCCACATCGTGTGGCGGATTAGATAGGTAAAAGAATTTGAGGTCAATAGAGAATTTCATATAAGGACATAAGGGGCGTTTAACGGAAATCCGCTTTCTCGCTAAAGAGCCTGGTCTCTCACTTTAACCGCTTTGGGATATGTATGACTGTCAGAAGGTCTTAACAGGAGATGTCTCTGTTGAACAAAATTCAGAATAGAAATATATGCTAATATTTTGCTATAATTTAAAAAATATTATAACATTGGAGTGAAGAGATGTGAAAAAACTATTAAAGCTGCTTGGAATGTTCATTCTTTTCATTATTGCTGCAGTAATCGTGATGTGGATCTTTAAAATTTGTCCTCCCCAGGGACCGTGGCCTATGCCCCCGTGGTGTGACAATTCTCAGACAAGCGAAGCCTATCAGCAATCCGATACCGCCAAGGCAGGAATAACGCAACAGGGAAGCGCCAATCAGGGGACAGGCGGACAGCAGTCCAAGACAGATACAACCGGGAAGGGTACTGCAGCTGGGGATACAGTCTGGCAGCAACCTCAAGAATATCTTAATATGATCAGCGGTCCTGGATGGCTGCCGGCTGACTCGGTCACCAAAATCACGACAGGACATACTTTTATGGATCTTAATAACACTTTTCTATTTAAAAATCGTTTTGCACCTACTATCAAATCTATGAAAAGCAATAATGCTCAGTGGGCTGTTTTTGATAACTATAACAGCTATCACAGTCTCAATCCGCCTGTGATCGGAACGTATACAGACACGTCGGAACACAGTTTCAGGCATGCCACAGATGCCGAATTAAAAACGATGATAGAGACAACGCATCAAAACGGTTTGAAATTCGCTCTGATGACGGAGCTTAGTTTTGACGTCGCCCAAGGAAAGTTTACAACCTGGGAGGAAAACGAGAAGTTCTGGAAAGATTCTCAGGCCTTACTCGATAAGATGGGCAGCGGCTTGGATAAGCCTACATCTGAACAAACCGCATATTGGGACAAATGGTTTGCGGAGTATACGAAATTCATAATGTCCAACGCCAGTGCTGCCCAAAAATACGGCGCTGATATGCTTGTGATTGGCAAGCAGATCGACGGCGCAGTGAGGATGGGCAATACCCAAAGATGGAAAAAGCTTATTCAAGAGGTCCGCAGTGTCTATCAAGGCCCTATCGGTTACGCCGGTTTCACGAACAATGACTACACTCAGTTTCAGGAGTGCGGATTTATATCAGACCTTGATTCTATCATTATTTACATGTACAACGCGGTGTCACAGAAGGAAAACCCCAGCATAGCCGAGCTTAAAGATTCCTTTGAGAGGATTATCGACAAACAGGCGGATTACTACTATGAACAGACCGGCAAAAAGGTCATCCTTCTGACCCCATTCCAGAGCCGTGATTACGGAGCTAAACAGGTATGGTTTGAGCCGGCTGCGCCGGCCCCGGGTGTAAAACAAGACCTGCTTATTCAGGCCAAAATGTATGAAGCGCTGTTCCAGGCGCTCTCCGACGAGAAATCCGTTGAGATGGTCTGGACATGGGGTTACTGGTGGCTTGAGAACGACTTCAATAGGGAACAAGGGAGCCAGGCATCTTCAGAAAAATCTTCAACTGTTAGAAACAAACCTGCAGCCGAGGTTATTAAGAAATGGAGCAAGACATCTGACTGAACCAAGTTGCTGGTATTTCTCCGGATTTCCAGTGAATGTGAATCCGCTTGGGACAATGCCGGTTACGGCAGGA
>DIWC01000002.1:0-714 GCA_002423425.1 Peptococcaceae bacterium UBA6116 | reverse complement strand
GGCGTCACCGCCGTCCAGCGGGCTTATTACCGCAGCAAGGCGTTTAACGGAAAAATGGAGATAAAGCGCCGTCGTCGAAATATCGCTGTGTCCCAAAAGAACCTGAATCGTGCGCAGATCCGTATTCCGGTCCAGCAGATGAGTCGCAAAACTATGACGCAGAGAATGCACCGTAGCCGGTTTCAAAATCCCGGCTTTGGTCTTAGCCTTGGCATCTTGGAAAGCCTGCTGAATATGCCTGGCAGAAAGCGGTTTATTCTTGATAAACCCGGGGAAAAGAAGATCATCAGGACGGAAAAGTTTCCAGTAAGCCCTTAAAACCCGGAGATTTTCCTAAGAAAGAATCATAAAACGGTCTTTCCCCCCTTTATTTTGAACAACCCGGATCAGCATTTGCTTAGAATCAATATCCGAGACACTGAGGCTTAGCGTCTCGCTGATGCGGAGACCGGAAGAATAAATAGTCAGGAGAATCGCTTTCCTGGAAAGAACACAAGGAAACTTCTTAGACCGTTTCGGGCGGACAATCACATCATCGGATCAATTGAGATGAAGAACCTTATTAAAAAAGAGCTTGAAAGCGTTGCAGGAAATATTGACATTGCTGTAACTGATCCCGGACTGGACACAGTGGAGAAGATAAGCCTTCAGTTCATCCGGGGAGATGTGTATTACGTCGTTTTTTTATTAGCCACCGCGCAGCGGTTTAGTACA
>DIWC01000030.1 GCA_002423425.1 Peptococcaceae bacterium UBA6116 | reverse complement strand
TCGGACGAAGCCGACTACGTCGGTCGAAGTCCGAAGCTTTAGCGAAGGAGGGAGCTCTGCGCCCTGAGCCACCAGCCCCTGCCCGGACCTTTCCTTAACAGAAAGGAGGCATGCCTATGCGAAGATAGCATTTTTCTGTAATTCCGGCAGCGATCCTGACGCTTCTTCACAGGTCAGTGTAACTGACCTGTGAAATGATAAAACAGGGAAATTGAAAACTATTTGTTGAACGCAAAAATTAGTTGTAATGAAACCCACATGATTGAAAACACAAACAATAATGAATATAATTCAATCATGTGCGGTTCCATCCGACCTTTAAAATAAATTATATACGGATGAAAAAGTTAAACAAATTGCAAATCAGTCCTGAAAAAGTTCTAAGGAAGGAAGAACTGACGTTTTATAAAGGAGGTGATTGGTATGGCACCTGTGAAGTTATGTGTGATTATCAATATTTCAATGCACCTGCTGCGGCTGGAAATTGTTTTACTGCTGAGTTGATATGCGAGGGAATGTGGTCTGGTTGTGATTGTGAATGCTGCTAATGACTGATTTCAGAAGCTCCTTTATTCATAATAAAGGAGCTTTAATATAGGGGGGCACTGAATACGGTAATCTGTAATTTTATCTACTATTAATTACCTTTTTCACTACGGTTTGTCGCAATATTGTAAGCCGCTGATGTTACTTAATTCAAAATCAATATGAAATACAGTTTTTTCCTGTCGAGCTTAATAGTAATAGCAATTACTTCGTGCAATAATCCCAAACCATCACGTGGAAGTAGTTACCATGTTATTGATATAGAATCTAATATAGAGCACCAGGAAGTCATTAAGCTAAGCCAGTTTTCGGAAGATATTAGTTATGTTCCACTTGAGACTAAAGACTATTTTTATGCGGATGCATATTTTAAATGCGTTTTTTTGGATAGCCTGATTTTAATCTATGACTTGAACAGATGTGCCCTTTATTCATCAAACGGCAGGTTTTTAACAAGAATCGGGGTAAAAGGCAGCGGGCCTGGAGAGTTTCAATTTTGTATCCAGGCTTGTTTTTCAAAGAAAAACTCAATCTTTTTACAGGGCAGTCTGTATGATCTTTATGAATATAGTCTGGATGGAACTTTTATTGCAGAATATAAAAACATTTTTAAAATTGATGATTCAGACGATAAGTTTGTTTATAACTGGGCAATAATTAATGATTCTTTATTTTTTTGCCATTTACCAAATAGTACCGGGCAAATGGACTATAAATACCTGCTTATCAATAAATCAGGGGAAACAATACAGACCTGGAAGAACTACGATATCTTCCTAAGGGAAGGTTTTGAGTATGCATATGAACAAAAAGCATATTTTAATTTTTTTAATGGGGACCTGTTTGTCAAGCAATTTTTCAATGATACCATATTCTTTCTTAACGAAGGAAAAGAATTGATTCCCAAATTCATTATTAATCTCGGGAATTTAAAAATGCCTTTAGAAGTAAGAGCAGGTCGTTTTGGAGGTAAAGAACTATGGAGCTATTTAACATTATATGATTTCTATCAAAACGAAAGGTATCTATTTTTGAATTTTATGTTTGGGAATAGATTTCCGGCAAAAAGGCTGACACCGAAAGCTACTCCGGTTGGTCAATCATGGTTTAATACTACTCATATTCTCGGGGTGGTGGATAAAAATACACTTGATGTCAAATTTTGTAAACCCAGTAATACGGATAATCCTTTATTTACTACCGGAATTTATAACGATATAGATGCCGGGCCGAAATTTTTTCCGAAGCAAATGGTCAATGATTCTACAATGGCAATGTTAGTGGAATCAAGTGATTTAATAGGTCATGTAAAAAGCAATGATTTTACCAGTACAAAATCAAAGTACCCTGAAAAGAAAAAAGAGCTAGAAAATCTTACAAACAGCCTGAAAGAAACGGATAATCCGGTTCTGGTTTTGGTGAGTTTGAAAAAATAGTAAAATTTATGCCAGAATTCCCTCTTTTCATGCAACTCGATTCCATGGACTGTGGACCCACCTGTCTGCAGATGGTAGCGAAACAATATGGGAAAACCTATTCATTACAATCGCTCCGATCCAAATCATTCATTACAAAATCCGGTGTCTCCATGCTTGGCATAAGCGATGCCGATGAAAGCATCGGCTTTCGTACTCGCGGCTACCGTCTCACCTGGGAACAACTCCGCGATGAAGTCCCTCTGCCGTGCATAATGCACTGGAACAAGAGACAGTTTGTGGTGGTGTATAAGATTAAGAAGCGCTGGGGGCAAGGAAAAAGAGGTCATGCAGGTCGTGCAAGTCATGCAAGTCCTGCAAGTCAAGAACCAGACCTGCAAGACCTTCAAAAACGTTCATAGAAACAAAGTTTACCTCTGAGAAAATAATGTCATGGGAACTCCGACTTTTTTCATAAATAGTTACAAACTCCCGGCCCAGTATGAAATTGATGATATAAGGTATTTCAGGGAGATTTTTAAGGAAAAGGAGGAAGTCAGTATAGAAGCAAATACTGTTAATTAATTAACAATAAGTAAATTCTTCAGTATTAATGAATTCATTTTTAATAATTTTGAAAGAGAAGGGCAGCTTAAAAGCAGAGAGCAGGGAGCTTGGGGCTGGGAGCAGAACCACCCAAATTACGATCTTGCCCTGTGCCCTTCGCCCCTTGCCCTGCGCTAGTGGCCCGGACCTTTC
>DIWC01000027.1 GCA_002423425.1 Peptococcaceae bacterium UBA6116 | reverse complement strand
TGGTGCTTCAGCTCTGGTCACTGGTTGTTATTAAATAACATCTTTTGCAAAAAAAACAGGGCGGTTTAATGTTTGGTAATATATTATATATTCCAAGAGACAAACTTTTTGATAAAATGGGAATAGATACAAAACAATGAGAATGAGGTTAAACATGAAGATTTTATATTATGACTGTTTTTGTGGGATAAGCGGAGATATGAATTTAGGGGCGTTGATTGATCTGGGGGTTGATAGAACATATCTTCTAGATAAGCTTAGTTTGCTTAATTTGAACGAAAAGTATGAAATTGTCTTCAAAAGTGAAACTAAAAATGGCATAGCAGGGACGAGCATAGATATAAGGTTTGCTGAAGATCAAAAAAATTTTGCCGGCCTTGAATCGGATTTCAGGACTTTTTCGGATATAAAAAAAATAATTGAAGAGAGCGCTTTGACTGCCGGAATCAAAAATAGGAGCATAAGAATGTTTGAACTTCTGGCCGAAGCCGAGAGCAAAGTTCATGGCATTAGTAAAGAACAAGTACATTTTCACGAGGTAGGAGCGCTTGATTCTATCTTAGATATTGTTGGAGCAGCGGTGTGTCTCGACTACCTGCAAGTAGATAGAATTATGTCCTCTAGCGTAGAGCTTGGCGGAGGTTTCGTCCGCTGCGCTCATGGATTACTGCCTGTGCCGGCACCCGCTGTCGCTGAGCTTCTTAAAGGCTTTCCCATCAAGAAAGGCCGGGTTGGATTTGAGACCACGACCCCTACCGGCGCGGCGATTCTCGTTGCCAATGTCCAGGAATTCGCAGATTGTCTGGAGTTTATTATTGAGAAAATTGGGTATGGATTAGGAAAGAGAGATTCGGGAATTCCTAATGTCCTCAGGGTATATCTCGGCACTGTACAGCAAAAGGAACAACCCGATCCTTTAATTATTCAAGAAGATCAGTGTATTATTGAGACTAATCTTGATGACATGAATCCTGAACTGTATGAGATTGTGGAGGAGAGATTATTTAGGGCGGGAGCGTTAGATGTCTTTAAGACTCCGATTATCATGAAGAAGGGCAGACCGGCAATTAAATTGAGTATCTTAACAACGCCTGAAAAAGCTTTTATACTAGAGAAAGTGATCTTTACTGAGACCTCCGCCATTGGGTTAAGAAAACATACTGTAGAAAAAAGAATGCTTCCCAGGAGAACTACGGTTATAAATACAAAATATGGACAGGTATCAGTCAAGTATTCTTTTTACCAAGGAAAAATTATTAAAGGGAAAGCCGAATATGAAGACTGCAAAAGATTAGCTAAGGAGAATAATATAACATTAGCCAAAGTTTACAGAGAGGTTAATAGCCAGATTAATGATTTATTACCGGAGGATTAGAACACTCAAGATTGTGAAAGGAAAATATAAAATACCTTCATATTCAAAGCTCCAACTGTCTACCGAAGAACAAATAAACAAAGTAAGGCAATGGATGATAGAGAAAAAACTATTAACGGAACGATTCAGGTACGAGGATATAGTTGATACGGCACCTTTGTCAGCAAAATAGAAATGTTACTAAAATCCAAGATCCTCGATAAACAATTTTAATAGTAGAAAGGATAAGATAATTCTGGCAAAACGAAAGAATATTTTATGGCAGTTGTTTCGTCCTCATACTTTAACCGCATCTTTTATTCCTGTATTAATAGGTTGTGTTTTTGCTAGGCGGATAGAGGGCAAGGTCCATGTTGGCTTATTGATAGCGATGCTGCTGGCTTCCATACTTATTCAGGCGGCAACCAACATGTTTAATGAGTATTATGATTATGTACGAGGGCTGGACTCGGCGGATTCAGTTGGTATTGCAGGAGCAATTACAAAATATGGAATGAAAGCCCGAACGGTTTTCCAAATAGCTTTGTCATGCTTGTTTTTTGCCGGGCTATTAGGTGTCTACATCTGTTTCCATAGCAGCTGGTGGCTAGCTGTTATCGGGTTGACCTGTATGGCAGTTGGCTACTTATATACTGGAGGGCCATATCCCATTGCCTATACCCCTTTTGGTGAATTGTTTGCAGGATTATTTATGGGTACGGGAATAATACTCATTTCTTATTTTATCCAGACAGGAGAAGTGACATTAGAGAGTTTTCTGCTTTCCATTCCAAGCGTAGTTCTGATTGGAACGATTTTGATGTCTAATAATATCCGTGATCGCGAAGGAGACAAAAAAAATGGCCGCCGTACTCTGGCGGTTTTGTTGGGACACAAGAAGGCTGTAAAGTTTATGGCAGGTATGTTGATATTAACTTATTTGTGGATCATTTTCCTAGTGGGGTTAAATATTCTGCCGTTAGGAGTATTGTTGGTTCTTTTAAGCATACCATCTGCAGGGAAAGCAATTAGGGGCTTTCGGGAGAAAACGCTGCCTGTCGAGATGATGCCGGGCATGAAGGCCGTTGCCGGGACGAATACTTTTTTTGGACTTTTGCTTTGTCTTGCGTTATTGATATAGACAGTTTTTTCAGTATTCTTTATGGAACAACCTGATTATCTCCCCTATATAGAGGCGGTGATAATCTTTCTGTTTATAGTTATTATCAATAGTTGGGTCAAGAAAGTGATTTGGATCTAAATCCTGAAAATATAGTTTTTTACATTCTGCGATTAACTGGGCTTCTTGAAAAGAAACTGTGGTAGGAGAGCATTCCATCGGACTAATTCCTGTAGTGGCAGCTTTATCAACATTCCTGCCTGAATTTGATCCACAGAAGGACAAGGCCTTGCGGTATTCTTCTCCAAAAAAGGATAAAGTAAAATGTTCGGTTTCCTGCAGAAATTGGTAGGTGTAGCGTGAAGGGCGCACAAAACAGAGGCATATATTTCTATTCCACAATACGCCGAACCCGCCCCAACTGGCTGTCATGGTATTATATCTATGTATATTGCCGGCAGTAATCAACATCCAATCCTTGCCAATCAAGTCAAAAATATTGTTTTCTAATTTTAGGGGATCTAACAATTTAAATTCTTTATTCATACAATCTTCCTCCATACATGGTTTCTATCAAAGTATTTACTTTATGGATATTATAACCGAATAATTAATAAAAAAAAGTAGTTTTTGTTCGAAAGTTAAATTGAATATTAATTCTCGGTGACAATCTTTAAAGAATTTGCTATATGATTAACAGTATTATCTAACTCATCAGGGAAATTTTCACTGTCGGTAAAGAATGATATTCTTACTGCTTCCTTACTTGTATTTATTTTCAGCCAAAATTCCTGGGCACTGATAGATTTTTTCCCAAAGTCAGCACTCCATTCCTCTTTAAAACCAGGATAGTTATTTTGCTTGATATTATTCATCGTATAAGAAGTAAAGTTATAAGGACTTTTTGCTTTACTATCATTAAGGAAATACTGCAGGTCAGCAAGCAACCAGACCTGAATATATCCCCTAAATGCAAGTTTATTGTCAACGAAATAAATATTTATGCGCATTTCTTCTCCCTTATCCGGAGTGAGATATACTTTGGTAGTCCCAGGGAAATCAATTTTTAACGTATAATCGTCTATAGTATATTCATAGGGTTTATAGGCACTGGAAAAAACCATCAATGAGCTTTCTAGATAATAGTATTGGAATATAAGAGCGACTATGACTAAGAAAATTGTCGGCGTTATTCTTTTTAACATCTTTTCTTCCCCCAATTGGCTATTTCGAATGACTGACTAATTAATGTTTATTCAGAAGACAGCAATATCTTACTAGAGATACAAAAATTATTGGTACTTTCTGACCATGCTGAGCCATACACCAAAGGGTAGCCGGCTGCACATAATTTACTTTTTACTTGACGACTTAACAGGTCAAGGATTATCTTTACTTTGAGGTTAATTGGAAAGACCCTTGGGGGCCGTATTGCAGGCACCTCCAAAGGTCTGGCTGAAAATATTATGTGTGCATTAATAATTTCGGGTGTTTTTCCTGGCTTTCAGACCGGCTAAAAATATACGGGTCAAGCCGAAGAATAGGAATCCTCCTCAGCAGTAAAAATTTTAACGATCTCTAAAACGGTTGTCAACTTAAAAGGTTTTTGAATAATACCTTTGAAGTTGGTGGTAGTGGGTAATTTTAAATCTTCAATGGCTGAGCCAGTGACAATTACTACGGGAATGTCTTTATACTGGCTTTGGGCTGAGATAAGTTCGATAAATTCACAACCATTAAGCATCGGCATGGAATAATCCGTAAGGATAAGTGCCGGCGGGGAACCCTTTTTCAAATAATTCAAGGCGGCGGATCCGTTAGAGGCGGTAATTGATTTATAACCATTGTTTTTTAGCATAATAGATAAGAGAACGGCGATTTCTTTGCTATCATCAATTACCATGACTATAGGTCTCAATGAATTTTCCTCCCTAGAAAATGTTCGATTTTGCAACCTTTCTCAGTATACACTACAAGATGCAAGAAAATTGTTGAGGCTTGTCAAGAGAAAAAATATTTAACTATTTTTAATAACCAAAGAAGAGCCAGAATAATGGCAATTAATTTGCAGGTAAATTTTTTTTTATTACTTGGCATAAAGAAGCAAGAAATTTAGCATATATTGTATAAATTTTAAGTTTTTTCACCAAAAATAATATTAAATTTAATATACAAGTATAAACAGGTGTAAGTGCCGGGAGGAAGAAAATGTCAAAAATAAAATTACAGGCAGCAACCGCTTTTGGTCTCGAGGCTTTAGTAGGGAGGGAGCTAAAAGACTTAGGTTATAACGAGGTCGAAGTAGAGAACGGAAAGGTTGCCTTTTTTACCAACGAAGAAGGGATATGCCGTTCCAATCTATGGGTAAGGTGTGCCGATCGAATAAGCGTAATAATAGGTGAATTTACAGCAAAAAGCTTCGAGGAACTATTTCAGCAGACGAAAGCTCTTCCATGGGAAGAATGGTTGCCGCTGGATGCTCGTTTCCCTGTAACCGGTAAATCAGTTAAATCACAACTTCATAGTGTTCCCGACTGCCAAGCTATTGTCAAAAAGGCAATTGTCGAGAAGCTTAAAGATACCTATGGGGTTAGCTGGTTTGAAGAAACTGGATCTCTGTATGCAATTCAGGTGGCTATCCTTAAAGATGTTGTTACCTTGACTATTGACACATCGGGTAAAGGGCTAAATAAAAGGGGTTATAGAGCCTTGGTCGGCGAGGCACCCTTAAAAGAAACTTTGGCTGCAGCGATGGTCTATCTAAGTCATTGGAAACCGGAGAGAGCATTAATTGACCCTTTTTGCGGGACAGGTACTATTCCGATTGAAGCAGCTTTTATCGGGCAGAACCGTGCTCCCGGTTTAAAAAGAGAATTTTCTGCTGAGCTCTGGCCTTCTATTCCTGGAAAATATTGGGATAAGGCCAGGGAGGAGGCTCAAGATCTCTGGAAGAGAAATGTTCCTCTTAATATTTATGGTTCGGATATTGATGGAAATGCCCTGAGATTAGCGAGAATACATGCCAAAGAAGCAGGCTTGGAAGAAAGGATTTACTTTCAAAAGCTGGCAGTGAAAGATCTTCGTTCGAGATTCAGATTCGGGCATTTAATAACGAATCCACCTTACGGCAAACGTCTTAATGAAGATGATGAAGATGAAGTTATAAAGCTATATGAGGAACTTGGTAGGGTTTTCACGGAGTTAGAGGATTGGTCCCTCCATGTACTTACAACTTTACCCAGACCTGAGCAATTTATAGGCAAACGGTGGGATAAAAGCAGGAAACTGTATAACGGGCGGCTTGAATGCCACTATTACCAGTTCTTTGGCCCAAGACCTCCCAAAAACGAATGAATGTCCTTTTGACAGTAGATCATTATTTCAATAACTATTAAAATAAGCACAATAGTATTTTTATAAGACGAAGAGGGTATTTATATATGAAAGAGATAGAGTTGTCCGGTTTAGATACACTTTATGATAAAAAGGTCCAGTGTCCCTTTTGCAGCCATTCTTTTACCAGTAAAAAAGTGAGGATAAAGTTCATTAAACCTTTAAAAGTTGACAGTGATTTTGGGCCTATATTTGCTAAAGAGGATAAAAATAATCCTTTATTTTATTATGTTATTGTTTGTCCCAATTGCGGTTTTTCCTTCACTGAGGATTTTTCCAAACCTTTTGGACAATTGACCAAACAAAAAGTCGAGGATGAGATTTCTAAGAAAATAGACAGAAACATTGACTATTGTGGGGTCCGGGATTTCTTAGGAGCGGAAAGAGCTTATAAACTGGCAATTTATTCCGGTCAGTTAATCGGTGAAAATCATATTGTTTTTGCTAATCTTTGCTTGAGATTGGCCTGGATAAATAGAGGGACCGGAAAGAAGGAAGAAGAAAGACGTTTTTTACAATTGGCTGCTTCTGAATTTGAGCAATCATATATAAATACCGATTTTATTCCGAAAAACATGCCTGAGATCCAGATTCTTTACCTGATCGGGGAGTTGAATCGACAGCTTGGTAATTCTAGTAAAGCCGTAAGGTATTTTTCAGCGGTGATCGGACATCCGGAAAAAAGCAAAAATAGTAAATATGTCAATTTGGCAAGAAGTCAATGGAAATTGGCTGCAGATGAATATAGAGGAATAAAATAGCAGTAAACGATAAAAGAATTAAAGGAGTTGAGAAGCTCATGAATAGAACATCTTTGAAGGAAATTATCACAGCTGCGGAGCGAATGCTAAATGAGCGGCTGCAATTAACAGGGTGGGTGAGGACGGTCAGAGTTTCTAAAGATTTTGGCTTTATAGAGCTGAATGATGGCAGTCATTTTAAAAATTTGCAGGTAGTCTTTGATCAAAGTTTGAATAATTTTAACGAGGTCAGGAAACTTGGAGCGGGCTCGGCACTCATAATTGAGGGTATCTTAGTTGCCTCTCCGGGGGCCAATCAATCGTTTGAGGTGAAAGCCGATAGTATAATTATCGAGAACTCCTGCCCTAATGATTACCCTCTTCAGAAAAAAAGACATAGTATGGAATTTTTAAGAACTATCGCCCATCTTCGTCCCAGGACGAATACTTTTTCAGCAGTTTTTAGATTGAGGTCGGTAATGTCTTATGCCATACATAAGTTTTTCCAGGAGCGAGGTTTTGTCTATGTCCATACCCCTATTATTACTGGAAGCGATGCGGAGGGTGCGGGGGAAATGTTTAGAGTCTCTACCTTAAAATTCAATCAATTGCCGCTAACCGATCAAGGGGAAGTCGATTTTCATCAAGATTTTTTTGGCAAGGAAACAAACCTGACAGTAAGCGGTCAATTGAATGCGGAAAGCTTCAGCATGGCTTTTAAAAACGTTTATACCTTTGGGCCTACTTTCAGGGCGGAAAATTCCAATACAGCGCGGCATGCTGCCGAGTTTTGGATGGTAGAACCGGAAATGGCTTTCGCCGACTTGGAAGAAGATAAAAAGGTGGCGGAAGAATTGATTAAGTATCTTATTAATTATGCGTTAGAGAATTGTTGTCAGGAGATGGAATTCTTTAACCAGTTTATTGATAAGGGTTTGCTCAGTCGCCTAAATAATGTTCTGACATCCGAATTTGGGCATTTGACGTATACCAAAGCAGTAGAAATCCTGGAAAAAGCCAATCATGACTTCGAATATCCTGTAGAATGGGGTCTTGATTTACAGACCGAACACGAACGCTTTCTGGCAGAAATAATATTCGGCAAACCACTCTTTATCACGGATTATCCTAAAAATATTAAGGCTTTTTATATGAAACTTAATGATGATAGAAAAACCGTTGCAGCTATGGATCTTCTTGTGCCTGGGGTAGGAGAGATCATTGGCGGAAGCCAAAGAGAAGAAAATGTTGATTTACTTACAGCAAGGATGAAAGAGTTAGGAATGGACGAAGAAAATTACTGGTGGTATCTGGAACTCAGAAAATATGGCGGGGTGAAACACGCCGGTTTCGGTTTGGGTTTTGAGAGACTGATTATGTACCTTACCGGTATTTCCAATATCAGGGATGTTATCCCTTTCCCCCGAACGGTAAAATCAGCAGATTTCTAACTTCTGAAATAAAGCAAATTAAGCTTTTACCCTGGAAATAAAAAAATTCCAGGGTTTTTTATTGGATAAATGAGGTTGCAATAAGCCAAAATAATAAAACAATGCAAAGATAAAAACTTAGGTGAGGTGAAAATATGTATTCTGATCTAAAGAATAAGAATCGAAATAAGCTATTTATAATTATGGCGGTTAGTTTGTTTCTTTGTCTTGCACTTACAGTAACTAGTCAGGCTGCCTTAGGTGACCGCACCTTATCTCAGGGTTCTAAAGGAGCTGAAGTTAAAGATCTGCAAAAAAGGCTTATCCAAATAGGCTATCAAGCTGGAAAAGTTGACGGTGTCTATGGCAAATCTACGACAGCAGCTGTGAAGAGATTTCAAAAGAATAGAGGGCTCAAGGCGGATGGAGTCGCCGGAAAAAAAACAATTGCAGAGCTTAAGAGGCTGACAGGAGAGAGTACTACCGCTTCGGGGAAAAAAGTTGGAATTAAGAATAATGACGTTCAGCTTTTAGCCCGCTGTATTCACGCTGAGGGACGCGGTGAGCCGTATATTGGGCAAGTGGCCATAGGAGCCTGTGTAATGAATAGAATGGAAAGCTCTCAATTTCCTAAAAGTATAGCAGGTATAATCTATCAACCTCAGGCTTTTTCAGCAGTTGCTGATGGTCAGATAAATATGGCACCTGACGAAACTGCTGTTAAAGCTGCCAGAGAAGCTATGAACGGCTCAGATCCGACAGGGGGGGCTATCTATTATTTTAATCCTGCTAAAACTACAAATAAGTTTATGTGGGCGCGGCCCCAGATTAAAAAAATTGGCAAACATATCTTTACACGCTAGGTGGAATGAAAAATGAATGATTATACGAAAAAAAAGATTTTTATATGGCTTTCGTTAACTTTTTTTATCGCCTTTGGGTTGTCTCTGGGATGGGGTATTTATGAAAACAAAATGCTTAGTAAGCAGAAGACTGATACGGAAAACCAGTATAAGAGAGCCTTAAATGATCTTACCACAGATTTAAATGAAGTTGAGACAAGTATGGCTAAGGCTAAAGTTTCGAACAACAAGACGCTTAAAGTTCTTTACCTTAGTCAAATATGGAAGGGCAGCGACAGTGCAGTCGATAGACTAAGTCAGTTGCCTGCCGACGAAATAGGAATAAGTTACATCGATACTTTAGTCAATCAGGTATCAGACTTTAGTAAATCCATGACTCAAAAAGTAGCTTCGGCAGGCAGTATGAACACTAAGGAACAGGAAACGTTTGATCAAATGCATCAAAGAGTAATTGAAGTTCATAGAGCAGCCCAACAGATAGCTAATGAATTTTACGCACAGAACCTTGCCTGGGTTGATAAGTCCCCGGGAATATTACAAAAATTAGGAATAGGAAAGAGTTTGCAAACAGCAGCTCAGGGAGAAGAGAAAGGGGCCGGAACAAATCAGGGAGATGAACAGGCTTCCCAGCAAAACGCAACCTCAGTTCGCGGAGGCTTGAAACAATTAGATTCAAGTTTGCAGAAATATCCCCCACTCAGTTACGAAGGTGAGCTTGATAAACACTTTGTAGAAAAACCCTTGGGACTTCCGCAAGGGGAGATAAATGAAAGCAAAGCAGCATCTGTAGCCAAAGATTTTTTAAATGATGTAGGCTATGCGGGAGCTGATCCAAAAGTTACGAGCCTTTCGCAGGGTCCTTTGGGAGGTTTCAATTTAACTTATAAGAATGCTTATCTTGAGGTAAGCAAAAAGGGCGGTGTCGTAACTTATTATCGTGATCAGAGAGAAATAAATGACCGTCAATTGGATGTACAAAAAGCCGTAGATAAAGCCTATTCCACGCTTCAAAAACTGGGTTGGAGTCTTGTTGTCACTTCTACGGAAGATCTCGACTCCTATATCCACGTTGAGGCGGTAGCTCAGGAAAATGGTGCAAGGTTATACGCTGATAAGGTCCGGTTGACAGTAGCCATGGATAATGGAGAATTGATCGGGTTTGACGCCAATCCATACTACGCTTATCATCATGACCGGATTCTTGATAAAAAGCTGACGCTAGATCAAGCTAAAAGCAAACTAAACAAGGATTTTAAAATTATTGAAAACAGGATGGCAGTCATTTCTAAATTAGGGAATGAGGAAGCTTTCTGCTATGAATTTAGAGGGACAGCATATGGGGAAGAATATCTAATCTATATTAATGCTAAAGACGGGTCGGAAGAAAAAATAAGCCGAGTTATCGATACTCCGAGGGGGAAACTGATTCAATAATATTTATAGAAAATCAAGACAGATAAAATTTAAGTCTTGAAATAATGTTCTAATAAACGTAGAATAAAAACAATGTTTAAGTTAAGCAGAGAAAAATTAAATTTCTCTGCTTAACTTGTTTCAGTTTAGGTCAAAAAAAGATCTGATCGCTGGTATTTTAAGTTAAGATGTATTAAAATTTTAAATGATAATTATTTCTCTGCGCATCGACAAACTAAAGGAGGAGCTCAGATGAGCCTCTATGAAAAAATAAAAGAGAATATTTATGGGAAGTTAGAGGAAGCTGTAATTAAGGCAAGGGCTGACGGAACATTAAGGTTTAATGAAATTCCGGCTTTTGTGCTTGAGGAACCACGGGAGAGACAATATGGGGATTTAGCATCAAATCTGGCTATGGTCTTAACAAAACAGGCTAAACGGTCACCGCGGGATATAGCGGATATAATAATTTCAAACCTTGATAAGGAAGGAACCTGGATAACTTCTTGCGAGATTGCTGGGCCGGGGTTTATTAATTTTCGGCTTGATCCTCTATGGCTGACTGAGGTCATACCTGAAGTTGTGAATCAAGCAGAAAAGTATGGGGCAGTGAAAATCGGGCAGGGGGAAAAAGTGCAGGTCGAATTTGTCAGTGCTAATCCTACGGGTCTTTTGCATATGGGTAACGCCAGAGGGGCGGCCCTTGGAGATAGCTTGGCAGCACTGCTGGCGATGGCGGGCTATGAAGTCAGCCGTGAATTTTATATTAATGATGCCGGCAATCAGATCTATAATTTTGCCCTGTCTTTAGAGGCGCGCTATCTTCAACAGCTTGGACAGGATGTACCGTTTCCGGAAGCAGGGTATCATGGTGAGGATTTAATTGAAACGGTAAAGAAGATAATAGAGCAAAATGGGGAC
Organism: Peptococcaceae bacterium UBA6116; assembly: GCA_002423425.1. Classification (GTDB taxonomy): domain Bacteria; phylum Bacillota; class Desulfitobacteriia; order Desulfitobacteriales; family Syntrophobotulaceae; genus UBA6116. The sequence goes on along the minus strand of DIWC01000027.1, from coordinate 19,992 downwards.
AAATATGTTTCCATGGAGGGCGAACTTCGCCGAGAACTGCTTGTACGCTATGCCCTCAAGGAGAAAATTGCCGCTATAAAAGAAACACTGGATGATTTTGGTGTTTCTTACGATGTATGGTTTAGTGAGCAATCACTTCATGACTCCGGTTATGTACAAGAAACAATAAAGGAATTAGAAAATAAGGGATATATATACGAAAAGGAAGGGGCTTTATGGTTGAAGTCAACCCTTTTCGGAGATGAAAAGGATGAGGTAATCGTCCGGAAAAATGGAGTCCCAACTTATTTCGCTGCAGATATCGCTTATCACCGCAATAAGTTTGCGCGTGGATTCAGTAAGGTTATTAACATCTGGGGTGCAGATCATCATGGACATGTGGCGAGGATGAAAGGGGCGGTGCAAGCCCTAGGATATAACCCGGATTCATTGCAGATCGTTTTAATGCAATTGGTAAAACTTATTCAAGATGGGGAAATTGTCAGGATGTCTAAGCGCTCGGGCCAATATATTACGCTTGAAGAGCTAATAAGTGAAGTAGGTAAAGATGCGGCTAGATTTTTCTTTATTTTGCGTGATCCTGACTCTACAGTAGAATTCGATTTGGATCTGGCAAAATCAGAATCGGCAGACAACCCGGTGTATTATGTTCAATACGCACATGCCAGACTCTGCAGTATTATTAGACAAGCCCTCGAATTGGGATATGATCCAACAGGTGTCCCGGGAAAAGAGCAGCTCCAGCTTTTGGCTTCACAAGAGGAAAGAGATTTGTTAAAAAAGATGGCCGATTTTCCAGGGGAAATTATCTTAGCCGCTAAGTTGGCAGAACCTCATCGTATAGCAAGATATGTTTTAGATTTTGCAGCTTTATTCCATACTTTTTATAATAGTCAGAGGGTTTTAGTCGATGACCCGGCACTCAGGACGGCTCGCCTGGCACTGATTAGTTCTACGAGACAGGTTTTTGCCAATGCTTTAGGAATTTTGGGCGTTACGGCTCCGGAAAGAATGTAGAAAGCTAAAGAGATAAAGAAAGGGAAGAAAAGGATGACCAAATTCGTTTTTGTTACCGGAGGAGTAGTCAGTTCCCTGGGTAAAGGAATTACTGCGGCTTCTTTAGGATGCTTGCTCAAGAAAAGGGGACTGAAAATTGCGATCCAAAAATTTGATCCCTATATAAATGTGGACCCCGGAACAATGAGTCCCTATCAGCACGGGGAAGTGTTCGTAACGGATGATGGAGCTGAAACGGATCTTGATCTTGGTCATTATGAAAGATTTATCGATGTTCCGCTTTCGAAAAACAGTAATGTCACGGCAGGTAAAATCTACTGGTCTGTAATAACTAAAGAACGTAAAGGGGATTACCTCGGAGGGACTGTTCAGGTTATTCCTCATATAACCAATGAGATTAAGGAACGGATTTACCGTGTTGCTATGGAAAGTAATCCTGATGTAGTTATTACCGAGATCGGAGGAACTGTCGGGGATATGGAGTCTCTTCCTTTTTTGGAAGCTATTCGCCAGGTCAGGGGGGACATGGGGAAAGAAAATGTTTGCTATGTTCATGTTACACTTTTACCCTATTTAGTTGCATCAGGCGAGGTCAAGACCAAACCGAGCCAACATTCCGTTAAAGAACTCAGGGGAATTGGTATTCAGCCTAATATTCTTGTTTGCCGTGCGGAACAGAATATCAATGATGATTTAAAGGACAAATTAGCGCTTCTTTGTGATATCGACAAAGAAGCAATTATTACATGTACAACGGCATCAACCATTTATGAGGTCCCGCTTCTTCTTCAGAAGGAAGGAATGGATGATATTGCTCTTCGTTGCTTAGGGATACAGGCTCCTCCTGGAGATATGTCAGACTGGGAAAATATGGTTAAAAAGATCAAATCTCCGTGTAAGAATACCGAGATTGCGATTGTAGGCAAATATGTTGCTTTGCAGGATGCTTACTTGAGTGTTGCCGAAGCGTTGCGTCACGCCGGGGTGGAACAGGGGGCGGAGGTAAAGATTCGTTGGATCAATTCCGAAGAACTCGAGGGTCCTGAAGTAAAGCTAAACGAAGTTTTTGAGGGAATCAAAGGGATACTGGTTCCCGGTGGTTTTGGCAGCAGGGGAATTGAAGGGAAGATTAAGGCGATTCAGTACGCCAGAGAGAATAAAGTACCTTATTTAGGGATTTGTCTGGGTATGCAGTGTGCAGTTATAGAATTTGCACGCAATATCTGTGGAATGAAAGATGCCAACAGTACCGAATTCAACCCCGAAACGGAACACCCTGTAATTGATCTGCTGCCCGAACAGAAAGAGATTGAGGACATGGGGGGAACAATGCGCCTTGGCATTTCACCAATAAAACTAAAACATGAGGGTCAAGCCTATAAGGCTTATGCCGACGAACTAATTTATGAAAGACACCGTCATCGCTATGAGGTTAACAACCACTTTAGAGAAATGCTCGGGGAAAAGGGTTTGTCGTTCTCGGGTACGTCTCCCGATGATAGACTGGTAGAAGTTATCGAATATCCAAACCATCCGTGGTTTGTTGCCTCGCAATTTCATCCGGAATTTAAATCGAGGCCAAATAGGCCGCACCCACTGTTTCAACAATTTATTATTGCTTCGTTAAAAGAAAACTAATATCGAATTCTTGAAGATAACAAATAATGATAAGAGTCTTTTCGTTAATTTGTTTTTGCCAGTTAACCGCTTCTATCGTAGATTCGGGAGAGTGGCATTTTTATTCTGGTATTTACCTGGTAGTATATGGCAATAATGTCTTCTGGAGGTAAAATATTCATGAAGTATACCGCTAGATGGTTGGACAAGGGAGACAGGCAAAAGTTTAATTCATTTATCTGCAGCCATTCTAAAGGCCATGCCATGCAGCTTTGGGAATGGGGAGATATCAAAGAGCGGACAGGATGGAAACCTTGGAGACTCATCCTGGAGTCGGAAGGAGAAATTCTTGCCGCTGTTACTATTTTGGCGAGAAAGCTGCCTTTTTTTAAAGCTCCTATCTTTTATTGTCCCCGTGGGCCGGTTGTGAACATAGCGGACACGGAAAGACTAACTGCTATCTTTCAAGCAATTGGTGAATTAGCAAAGAAAGAGAAAGCGGTACTGTTAAAAATTGATCCGGATATTCCTAAAACGAATCAGGAGTTAACAGATTATTTACATAATGGGGGCTTCAGACAGGTTGATAAAGGGAAAAATTTTGAGGGAGTGCAGCCGAAGTTTGTATTTAGGCTGAATATTAGTGCGGACGAAGAGACTCTTCTTGCCAACATGCATCAAAAAACCCGCTATAACGTCCGTTTAGCCATGAAAAAAGGTGTTAATATCAGGATTGGCACCAGGAAAGATTTGTCCGAGTTTTACCGGGTGCTCAAAGAGACGACAGAAAGAGATAATTTTCTAGTACGGTCTTATTCCTATTTTGAAGATTTATATGATACTTTGGTGCCTGCCGGGTTTGCTCAGCTCTTTATCGGGGAATATGAAGGGAAGATTGTTGCCGGAACGCTAGCCTTTCTTACAGGCGATAAGGCTTGGTATATTTACGGGGCTTCTTCCAATTCATACCGCAATGTTATGCCCAACTATTTAATTCAATGGGAGATGATACGCTGGGCAAAGACCAAGGGGTGCACCTTATATGATTTCAGAGGAGTATCAGGGGATCTGAATGAGGAAAATCCTCTTTATGGGCTTTATAAGTTTAAAAGAGGTTTTAACGGGGAATTCACCGAATTTATCGGAGAATGGGATTTTGTTTACAGGCCGTTTATGTATTCCCTTTGGAAAATAGCCGAAAAAATTTACTCGGGTAAATTAAAGGGAATTCTGGCTCGCCTGTTTCGCCGGTAATTAATTTTGGCGGGAAGGGTTTTTTTATGTCCGATCTTTGGATAGAAGTTGATTTAGATGCGGTAAAATATAATTACAGACAAATTATTTCCAAGCTGGCAACAGAATGCATATTGATGGCTGTAATCAAAGCGGATGCTTACGGGTTAGGCGCTGTCGAAGTAGCCAAAGCTTTAGAGGAAGAGGGCTGTCGGGATTTTGCCGTTACAAATGTCTCCGAGGCCTTGATTCTACGTCAAGAGGGGATCAAAGGCAATATACTGGTATTAGGTCCGTCAAGTGCTGAGGATTGGACGGAGGCGATTGCCGCGGGCATAGAGTTAACTGTTTCCAGACTCGAATGGATTCCCGCATTGGAGGACATTGCTCAGAGGCAGGGATGTAAAGCCGGAATCCATCTCAAACTGGAGACTGGTATGGGGCGAACAGGGTTTTCCGGGGAGATGTTGCCTGAATTATCTAAAACCCTAAGAGTATCTTCCCATCTTGAAGTCTTAGGTGCTTATACTCATTTGGCTCGTGGGGCGCAGCGGCAACATGGCTTCACTCGGCAGCAACATGAAAAATATATTAGTTTCATTAAAAGATTAGAGTCCGACGGCGTAGTAATTCCCCTTAAACACATCTGCAACAGTGCAGGATATTTGGATTTTATCGAATATCATTATGATATGGTAAGAGTTGGAACCCTTTTGGGAGGGCACTATCCTTCTCCTGCTTTTGAAGGGAAACTTGAACTGAAGGATCCATGGACAGTCAAGGCAAGAATTGTTCATTTGCAAAGGGTTCCCAAGGGAACCTACGTAGGCTATCAAAGCCTCTATATTAGCAAGAAAGAGACTACTCTTGCCGTGATTCCCATAGGGTATGCTGATGGTTTTGGGGTCGAACCGAAATTTGTTCCCCAGGGAATTGTCGATTTAGGGAAAATAATTATTAAAAATGCCGCTGCTCTTTTGGGTTGGCAGTTGGGACGGGAGAAAGTTCTATTAAAAGGTAAAACTGTAAATATTGCAGGCAAAATCGGTATGCAGCTGACTGTAATTGATGTCGGAAAAATAGAATGCCGGTCAGGTGACGAGATAATCGTTCCACTTAGGAGGACTCTGGCTAATCCCCGGATACCAAGAAAATACAAAAAAGATGGTGAAATTTATATAAAAAGAATAATAAAAGAAGGATTTTTGTCATTAAACCAAGAATATCCTAAGCAACATTGCTAGCAATGAACATATGAAGATAGCATTCAAGGGGCGAGCCATCTGTGAAAATACTTATTGTCGATGACCAAAAAGGCATTAGAAGACTCCTTACCGAAGTTTTTTCCGATCATAGTTACGAAATTGAATCCTGTTCAAATGGAATTGCAGCCCTCGAAATAATCTCCAGGTTCAAGCCGGATATGATTATCATGGATGTAAAGATGCCGGGGATGAGCGGAATTGATGTTCTTAAAAAAATTCGGGACACCGACAGACATGTTAGAGTAGTCATGATGACAGCTTATAGTGATCAGCATTACATTAATGAGGCCGAAGATTTAGGAGTGGCTAAATTTATTATTAAACCTTTTGATCTAAATCAATTGAAAGGCCAAGTTGAGGAAATACTTGATGATCAAGATTTTTGGTTGGATACTAAAAAATAATGGAGGGTAAAATAGCAAAAAACTTTAATAAGGGGGCGTAACGAAACTTTAGTTTTCGTTATGCCCCCTCACTTATTTGAGGTAAAAATTTTTGTAAATTACTCATCTTCAGTCCTTCTTCTGAACACAGATTCTTTCGTGCCTGTTCTTTGTACCTGTTTAGTTTGAGCTTGATATATATCCGCCTGTTGGCCTCAGGCTTAGCCGACTTAACACATCTATCCCGATGAGGACAATCGGAGCAGTCCAGACACTCATATACCCGAATCAGGCTTTTAAGTGGCAGCAGCTTAAAGCGAACAATATGAGTTCTTGTTCATAGCTGCGTAAACGGGCTGGCGGAATATTCTGAGCAAGGCTACTACCCTAGAGAAAGAGAAAAGACGCCTCATTATGAGACGTCCGGGCTGAGTTTAGTTACAGCCACTTATTAAACGAAAGGCTTTTTCATTATTGTTTTCAAAAGAACGGAAAATAAGGGTTAAATTATGAGCATAGGCAGGAAAAATATTTAAATTGGAGAACTAATATTTTAGGGAGGAGCGGAAAAAATGATAGTTTCGACGATAACAACTCTCGGAATCCAATGTTCAAAATGTGGGGAAATGCAATTCCGGACCCTTTCTATGTTTGGGTTCTCCCATTTTAATAAAGAAAATTACTATTGTTCTTGCGGTGCTCTTTTTATGACTATAACCAGTTTTGAAAGAGGAGTTTATAGTATAGAATATCCCTGTATTTACTGTGGCGATTCTCATTATATAGCAACAAAACGTGGTAAAATTTGGGGAGAGAATATTCTTCAGTTGGGTTGTTCCGACAAAGGATTGCCTATCGGCTATATCGGACCAAGGCAACAAGTTATTAATTGCTGTCGGGGTATAAAAAAAGAGTTTGTGCAGTTTGCTTACCAGCTGGTAAATGATGAGGAAAAAGAGCCGGAATTCGATATATTTTTTATAGTATATGCAGTGATGGAGAAGTTAGGGAAAATGGTAGAACGTGGTCAGCTTGGATGCAGATGTGGCAATAAGAATTTGGCTGTGGAAATTCTGCCGGATAGGATTGAGCTGATATGCGAAGCTTGTCGGGCCGTAGGAATTATTTATACGGATAATAAGGAGATTCTGCACATAATAGATGGTATGGGATCAATATCCTTAGAAGAGAATATGACCTGGCTTTTAAATGATTCCGATAAAGGCCATCATCTCTTAAAAAAGTAAAGTTATTATAAAAGGGGGTTGAGTTGAATGGGTTTTGTTCCAATGAAAGGGCTGGTGCTTGATGCCCAGAAAAATGGTTATGCGGTGGGAGCGTTCAACTGTAATAATATGGAGATTGTCCAGGCTATTGCGGTTGCGGCGGAAGCAGAGAATGCCCCTGTTATAATCCAGGCAAGTCAAGGTGCTATTAAGAAAAGGAAGCTTTTGTAGCTGCTGCTCGCAAAATATTGGTGGATAACCCGAAAGAGATTGATCCGAGAAAAGTGCTGGTACCAGTCAGAGAAGCTGCAATTGAAATAATAAGACAAAAAATCCGCGTTTTTGGCAGTAGCGGGAAGGCATAAGAACTCAAAGCATAGGATACCCCTTGACCAGTTGATTTGATTTGTGTTAAAATATCAAAAGTCAACTGCTTTTTTAGGCAACTCTGACTGAGAAGGAAGGTGACTCATAGTGAAAGAAAAAATTCATCCTAAATACCAGCAGACCACCATTAGCTGTGCTTGCGGAAATGTTATAGAAACAGGCAGCACAAGGAAAGATATCAAAGTTGAAGTATGTTCCAAGTGTCATCCTTTCTATACAGGGGTTCAGAGGTTTGTTGATGCTGGTGGACGAGTTGATCGCTTTAAAAAGAAATACGGTTTGCAATAACAACGGCCTGCGGTCGTTGCGCAGTAAAAGGAGCAGAGCTGAAGCTCTGCTTTTTCGATATTCGGCGGCGCTTCTTGCTATCCATGATGTCGGTAGTTCTATGTGACCCATGACCGGGAAGACTGAGCCAAAAGGCTCAAGCCGCGCCTAAATGACTTCGTGTATACTAGGGTTTGAAGACTGTGTACTAGGCCATCCGTGGCCGTTGGAGGTGTTAATATGGGAAAGCCTGTTCAATATGGAGGCCAGGCCCTGATTGAAGGGGTTATGATGCGAGGACCTAAGATTATCGCTATGGCTGTTCGGTTACCCAATGAGGAAATTGAAGTTACTAATGAAAACATTAATTCTTGGTCCCAAAAATCAATTTTAAAACTGCCTATTATCCGTGGTTTTGTCGCATTGTTGGATTCTTTGATTTTAGGGACAAAAGCATTAATGTTTTCGGCTGGGCGAGCCGTTGGGGAAGAGGGGGAAAAACTCGGCTTCTGGGAGATGGCTCTAACCATTATTATATCGTTGGGTGTAGGTACCTTGCTTTTTATTGGACTGCCTACAGCTTCAGCCCACTTATTGAATCATATTTTTCAGGGAACGATATTACAAAACCTGCTTGAAGGTTTTATTAGACTGCTGGTTTTATTCCTTTACATTATTTTAATCTCGCGCTTGAGCGATATTAAAAGGGTATTTCAATATCATGGGGCAGAGCATAAAGTAATTTTTGCTCATGAGTCCGGGGAAGAATTAAACGTTGCCAATGCCCGCAAGCATTCCAGGATGCATCCCCGCTGTGGTACCAGCTTTTTATTGATCGTAGTTGTGGTCAGTATTATTGTTTTCGCTTTTCTCAAATTGGAGCCTCTCTGGTGGAGATTTTTATCCAGAATTCTGTTTATGCCGTTGGTAGCCGGCATCTCTTATGAGCTGCTTAAAATATCCGGTAAGCACGCAAACTCCATATTCCTAAAATGGATTGTAGCTCCAGGATTATTTTTACAACGATTTACTACCAGAGAACCGGACGACTCGCAGATTGAAGTAGCTATTGCCGCCCTAAACGGAGTGGTGGCAACCGGACAGGAACTGACTTAGCACCCGATCATAGAATATAAGAAGAAGTTGTTANNGGGGAGAGATCAGTCAATGCTAAAAAGGCTCGAAGAAATTGAAAAAAAATATAATGATCTAACTGAACTTCTTTCAAAACCTGAAGTCATAGCTAATCAGTCTGAGTATCAAAAATATGCCAAGAATCAGTCCGGAATTTCTGAAATAGTAGGGGTTTACCGAGAGTATAAAGAAATAGTAGACCAAATTGAAGATATTAAGTCGATGTTAAGTGAAAAGCTGGATACGGGAATGAGAGAATTGGCTGAACTTGAGCTGGAAGAGCTTACGGAAAAAGCCAAAAAGATAGAGGATAAAATAAAATTACTGCTTTTACCTAAGGACCCCAATGATGAAAAGAACGTTATTATGGAGATCCGGGCGGGGACCGGCGGAGACGAAGCTGCGCTTTTCGCCGGGGATCTCTATAAAATGTATTCTAAATATGCGGAGAATCAAGGTTGGAAAACAGAGCTTCTCAGTGCCAGTTATACGGATATTGGTGGTTTTAAAGAGATCATTTTTACCATTGAGGGCAGAGAGGCTTACAGCAAATTGAAATTTGAGAGCGGGGTTCATAGAGTCCAACGTATCCCAAGTACTGAGTCGGGGGGCAGGATTCATACTTCGACAGCGACAGTGGCAGTACTGCCGGAGGCTGAAGAAGTCGATGTTGCCATTAACCCCAATGATATTCGAATAGATATTTTTTGTTCCAGCGGCCCCGGGGGTCAGTCCGTTAATACGACCCAATCGGCTGTTCGTATTACCCATCTGGCAACAGGTCTGGTGGTATCCTGTCAAGATGAAAAATCCCAGCATAAAAATAAGGATAAGGCACTTAAAGTACTAAGGGCAAGGTTAATGGAAAAATTACAGGGGGAAGCCATGGGGGAAATTGCCCAGGAACGTAAAAGCCAAGTGGGCACAGGAGATAGGAGTGAACGAATTCGCACCTATAATTTCCCGCAGGGCAGAGTTTCGGATCACCGCATCGGTCTCACTCTTCATCGGCTGGAAAGCATTCTTTTAGGAGATCTCAGTGAAATAATTCAGGCTTTGATCTCTACAGATCAGGCCGAGAGAATGAAAGCTTCAATTTAATCCAATGAACAATATTTTTAATTCTTTTGCTTTACTGGAATTATTGCACACCGGCTCAGAATATCTTGAAGCTCATGGAATAGCGGAGCCCAGGACGGAAGCAGATATTCTAATGGCTTATGTTTTGGAAACATCCAGAGACAGACTTTACCTGGAACGCGATCTTCAAATATCTCGGCAGGATAGAGAAAAATATGCTGGGTTCTTGATCAGGAGAGGAAACAGGAAACCCCTGGCCTACTTGCTCAAGACTCGAGAATTTATGGGTCTTGAATTTTATGTTGACAGCCGGGTATTAATTCCTAGACCTGAAACAGAAATTCTTGTAGAGATAATTCTGGAAATTGGGAAAAATATATCTTACCGAAGAAAGAAAATTTTAGATCTTTGTACGGGAAGCGGAGCGTTAGCGGTAGCTATTGCTTATTATTGGCGTGAAGCGGCAATCGTGGCTGCTGATATTTCGCAGGAAGCTTTAAATGTAGCTGTTCACAATGCTGATCTTATGAAGGTTAAGATTGATTTTCGCCAAGGGGATTTATTTCAGCCGGTAATAAATGAAAGATTTGATATTATTGTTTCTAATCCGCCGTATGTTTCCGCATCAGAATACTCTCAATGTTCTCCCGAAGTAAGACAGGAGCCTTCGCTAGCATTATTGGGCGGAATTGATGGTTTAGAGTTTTATCGGAGAATAGCAGCCCAAGCGGACCATTTTCTGTATCCAGGGGGAGTGATTTTGATGGAAATCGGTAGTTCCCAAGGTATAAAGGTGGCGGAAATTTTTGCGGGACAAGCTTATAAAACGGTCATTATTCCCGATTACGCGGGATTAGATAGAATAGTGCGGGCAGAAAAGGAATAGAGATAGAATGGAAACCAAGAGAATTGATGCAGAGTCACCCTTTGGAAAAGAACAGGCTTTAAATGAAGGCGCAGCACTGCTGCGGCAAGGTGAAGTCGTTGCTTTTCCGACGGAGACGGTTTATGGTCTTGGTGCTAATGCTTTAAATAGTTCAGCTTGCGCCAAAATATTCGTGATTAAGGGCCGTCCGGCAGATAATCCGCTGATAGTTCATGTTGCTTCAGTTGAAGGAGCCAGGAAAGCAGTAAGAGAATGGCCTAAGGAAGCAGACATTTGTGCCAGTGAATTTTGGCCGGGGCCGTTAACCCTTGTTCTTCCCAAAGCAGATTCTGTCCCGGAGATCGTTAGTGGAGGACTGCAAACAGTGGCTGTAAGAATTCCTTCTCACCCGCTGGCGTTAGATTTGATTGCTAGATCACGATGCCCAATAGCTGCTCCAAGTGCTAATATTTCCGGTAAACCAAGTCCAACAGAGGCAGAACATGTTTGGCATGACTTGCGCGGAAAAATTCCGCTTTTGATTGATGGGGGAAAATGTAAAGTAGGGTTAGAATCAACTGTTCTCGATCTGACAGGGGAAATCCCGCTTATTCTTCGACCGGGAGGGGTAACCCGGGAACAGCTTAAAGCTGTACTGGGAAAGGTAAATGTTGATAATGGGGTAAATAATGAAGCTAAGGGGCTATTTCAACCTAAATCACCGGGTATGAAATATAGACACTATGCGCCTCAAGCCGAAATAATTTTGATCTGTGGGGAAATTGAGGAGAAAGCAGAACAATTTGCCAGAAAGTTAAGTAATAAAAAGCCCGGCAAAAGAATTGCCCTTCTCTGTTTGGAAGAAACAGCTTCAATTTTAAGCGAGGATACTATGGCCTTGGCCGATCTGGTTTTTATATTAGGTTCGGGGCAAAAACCAACCGAAGCCGCCAGTCGTCTTTTTGAAGGATTGAGGCTTTGTGATCAAGAAAGTATTGAGATTATACTGGCAGAAGGTATGCTGGAACAAGGTATTTGGTTGGCATTTATGAATCGATTGCAGAAAGCGGCCGGGAAAAAAGGCGATTTGGAGATTGTGTGATTGGGGGAAGCAGCATTGGAACTGGCTTGGATATTAGCTGTATCTGTAGCTTTGGGAATGGATGCTTTTTCTTTTTCTTTGGCCTTGGGGTTAGTTGGGATAAAAAATAAAACAGCAGTACGACTGGCGCTTACTGTTGCGGGATTTCACGTTTTTATGCCTCTATTAGGTTTATGGGCAGGACAAAAACTTGGAACTCTTTTCGGAAATATTGTGACCGGAATAGGGACGCTCATTCTACTATGGTTAGGAATGAAAATGATCTTGGGTGCCCATAAAAAGGGAGGCAAAAAATCAAGCATCCCCAATCTTAACGGCTTTGGAATTTATGCTCTGGCAGGAAGTGTGAGCCTAGATGCTTTGAGTGTCGGATTTTCTTTAGGTACTTTCGTCAGCAGGATTATTCCGGCTACACTGATCATAGGGGTCATTGCCGGTACCATGACAGGGGCAGGGATTCTTCTCGGGCACAGGCTGGGGACTTTTCTCAGCAGCAAAGCTGAGGCCATTGGAGGAGTAATTCTTTTGATTATCGGTATCAAAATGGGATTAGGAATTATCTCTTGAAAATATTTTACTTGAGTAAACGAAAGAGGTTATAATTTACCCATGAAACTCTTGTTTATATGTACAGGAAATACCTGTCGCAGTCCAATGGCTCAGGGTTTAGCCCAAAAGTCTTTTTCGAATGGGTTTGAAATTTTCTCGGCTGGAATTAATGCCATTGAAGGGGATACTGTAAGTGAACATGCGGCGGCTGTTCTCAAGGAAAAAGGGATTGATATCAGCAATCATCTGGCTGTAAAATTAACGAAGGAAATGCTCAAATATGCTGATTACATCTTTACAATGACTGATTCTCAAACAATTTACCTAAAAAAAAGCTACCCCGAATATGGTAATAAAATAAAAACTCTTGGATCATGGGTTGGTTGCGGGAAGGAGGTCAGCGATCCCTGGGGGGGGTCAATTGACCGCTACCGTTGCTGTGCACAGGAGTTGGAACAGATGTTAATAACCGCCTATAAAAAGCTAAGTAATCAGGGGGAAGAAAAATGATAGTTGCTTTAGGTGCTGACCATGGTGGTTTTGAATTGAAAGAAATTGTTAAAAAGCACCTTTTAGGAAAAGGATTCGAGATTATGGATTGCGGGACAGATTCAGCTGAAGCTGTTGATTACCCAGAGTATGGATTTAAGGTTGGGGAAGCGGTAGTAAGGGATAAAGTGGATTTCGGGATCGTCGTTTGCGGAACGGGAATTGGCATCTCGATAGCAGCCAATAAAGTTTGTGGGATTCGAGCCGCTTTATGTACCGATAGCTATATGGCCAAAATGGCCAGAGAACATAATAATGCTAATGTTCTTGCCCTTGGGGCCAGGGTGATAGGACCAGGGTTGGCATTAGATATTGTAGATACATTTCTAGCTGCTTCTTTTAGCGGTTCCAGGCACTGCCGCAGAGTTGACCTTATTAGTGAGTTTGAAAAAAAATGTTGACTTTTTACTTTTTAAGCTAAGAAAGAAGGGAAAGGCACTAATGGAAACATTGCAAATCCTGGATGAGATAAAAATACAATGGAATAATATTCTTGACCAGTTTGCAAAAGCTGCTGGACTGCAGCCCGGTCAGATGATTGTCATCGGGTGCAGTACGAGCGAGATATTAGGGTATAGAATTGGGAAGGCCGGCAGTAGGGAAGTAGCTGATGTTTTAATCAAGCCTATCTTTGATTGGGCTGATAGGCTTGGAGTATTTCTTGCTTTCCAATGTTGTGAACATTTAAATAGAGTACTTATTGTTGAGGAGAAAAGTCTAGAAAAGTTTAACCTTGAACCTGTAATCGTTATACCTTCACTTACGGCGGGAGGAGCTATGGCCTCGGCAGCTTGGGAAAAATTTACTGTCCCGGTTGCTGTCGAACAGGTTAAAGCCCACGCTGGATTGGATATCGGGGATACGCTGATTGGTATGCATCTTCGTCCGGTAGTTGTGCCTGTAAGAATCGATGTCAGTAAACTTGGTAACGCTCACCTGACACTGGCCAGAACCAGACCAAAATATGTTGGAGGGCCAAGAGCAGGCTATCCTTGTAACTAAGTCTCTAAGCCGGCAAGTTTTGGTTTTACCGAGTCAATTTATCTTAGCAAGAGAATATATAAGGAGATGTGAACATGGACAATATCCAAAAATACATAGCTTCTCAGGACACTGAAGTGGCAAGGGCAATTGAGCTGGAAGAAAGCAGGCAGGAAAATAAGATAGAGTTGATTGCTTCGGAAAATTTTGTCAGCCGGGCAGTCATGGCGGCTCAGGGATCGGGTTTAACCAATAAATATGCAGAAGGGTATCCGGGCAAAAGATACTACGGCGGTTGTGAGTGTGTTGATATTGTAGAGGAACTGGCAAGGGAAAGAATTAAGAAACTATTTGGGGCGGAACATGCTAATGTCCAGCCTCATTCCGGGGCTCAGGCCAATACAGCCGTCTATTTTGCTATGCTCAAGCCAGGTGACACCGTGATGGGTATGAATCTTTCCCATGGAGGACATCTCACTCATGGGAGTCCTGTTAATATTTCAGGCATGTATTTTAATTTTATCGAATATGGAGTAGATAAGAAAAGCGAACGCATTGACTATGAGCAATTGCGAGTCAGGGCTCATCAAAATAAACCTAAAATGATTGTAGCCGGAGCCAGTGCTTATCCCCGTTTTATAGACTTTCCTCTGATAAAAGAGATTGCGGATGAAGTAGGAGCTTATGTTATGGTCGATATGGCACATATTGCCGGTCTCATAGCAGTAGGGCTTCATCCGAGTCCGCTACCCTATGCGCAATTCGTTACGACCACGACCCATAAAACCTTAAGGGGACCAAGAGGAGGGTTGATCCTTTGCCGGCAAGAATTTGCCCAGAAAATTGATAAAGCCGTTTTTCCGGGGATCCAGGGCGGTCCGCTTATGCACGTAATTGCCGCTAAGGCGGTAGCTTTCGGTGAAGCACTTCGGCCCGGATTCAAAGAATACCAGCAACAGGTCCTTAATAACGCTCAAGCCTTAGCCAATGGTTTCTTGAACAGGGGCTTCAGGCTTATTTCCGGAGGGACTGACAATCATCTAGTTCTGCTTGATATGCGCAGTAAAGGACTGACTGGCAAGGCAGCAGAGAAAATATTGGACGATATTGGTATTACAGTAAACAAAAATACGATTCCATTTGATCCCGAAAGTCCTTTTATAACCAGTGGAATTCGTATCGGGACACCGGCAGTTACCACTAGGGGGATGAAAGAATCCGATATGGATCAGATTTGCGAAGTTATCAACCTGGCTTTAATGGCCGGTGAAAACCAAAAGCAACTGGAAAAGGCTAAAACTATGGTTGCAGACCTTTGTATTAAGTATCCTCTTTACCAGGCATAGATTCAGCTCATGCAGTAATTAAAAAAATATTAGGAGTTGAAGGATCTATGGGCAATATTTGCGTTCTGGACCATCCACTAATTCAACATAAACTTTCACTTATCCGTGATGAAAATACCAGCTCGAAAGAGTTCCGTACCTTGGTCGAGGAAGTTTCTATGCTGATGGCCTATGAGGTAACCAGGGATTTTCCTTTGGAGGAGGTTGAGGTCAGGACGCCGGTCGCTTTAGCAAAAGCCAAGAAAATTTCCGGCCGGAAAGTTGCTCTGGTGCCAATCCTCAGAGCGGGGCTGGGAATGGTCGATGGTATGCTCAAACTTATTCCGGCAGCCAAAGTAGGACATATTGGACTTTGCAGAGATCATGAAACTTTAAAGCCCGTGGAATATTATTGTAAAATGCCTCCGGATATTAAAGAGAGAGATATTATTTTAATTGACCCGATGCTTATATAGTTCCGGGATTGGGCGATGCTGGTGATAGGTTGTTCGGGACAAAATAATAAAAAAATATGGGTTTCAACTTAGTTATAATAACAAAGAATCAGCGTTCTTAAGGCGCTGATTCTTTCGTAAAGGCTTGCTTAAATCATTATATCCGTCTCGATAATGTCGGCTTCTTCATTGCTGAGACAAAAAAGGGAATAAACAAACTTGTTTAGGTCATTATAGGCTGCCTTTTCGTTATGGTTTACCTCATTGATAATAAACCTATCATGAAGCGATTTTAATCTTGAATGCTCCTCCGCATTAAGCAGAGGCAGAGGAAGTGATTCAAGGTGACCTTTTAATACTTTTTTGGAATGGAACATTTTTTTATAAATATAGGTATAAAGCTTGGAGTTAAATAAGGTGACAATTGTCTCCAGGGGATAGCTAAGAGTAGGAATGAACAAATTAGCACTATTAAGCAGCAACCTGTCTTTTGAATCTAGGGCACAAACTATCCGGTCGGAAATAAATCTATAAGTTATTTTCTGTTGGCGGTACAAAACTACCGGTGCAACTTGTTGGTAAATTGTGGGATTGAATTCGATATGAAAAACAGGCTGACAAAAACGAAATCTACAAATATCTTTACCACGGAAAATCGGTTCGGTATTGGCTGATGGCTTTGTAAGCAAATGCTTTCCGTTGTTGCCGGTTACAACTCCCAGAGCAAATTTAGCGTTATTCTTCAGCAATAGGTGTTCTTTATTATAAACTTTGTTGATCAAATCAAAATCTCTGTTACTTGCTGTAGCGGGAATAATGTAGTCCGGTTCTCTAAGACTATCAAAAGATATGGATAAAGTCTTTTGAGAATAGTTTGTAATGACTTGTATATTTTCAGGCATGGTCTTCTTGGATATTTCAAGCCGGATAGCTTCAGACATTACTCCCCGAAATGAATTTCCTAACAATTTAATTTTTAACGGAATTTTTTGTTTGACAAGATACTTTCTAATACTGTTATGAGTTGAAACATTTAAAAAGGAATGGGGCAGAAAGAAAATAAGAGACCCATTTTCGGCCAATTGTTGCATTGAGTTATATAAGATGATGCTAAAAGACTCTGTCGTGCTAAGAAACGGATACTTTTTTAATAACACTTCTTTGTCTGAACTGGAAAATTTACTTCCCCAAGGCGGGTTTGTTATTATGTAATCAAACTTATAATTATTTCCTAATTTAAACAGATTAATATTTTCCCCGAAGATTAAATCATGTTTTTCAATATTGGGGGCGGCATTAGGATCATTAAAAAAAAGACAGAGGTTTATTCTGCATATTTTAAGCGCTGTGTCATCTATATCCCAGGCAAATATTTGATTAGATTGATGTTTTTTATCAAGTACTTTTAAAAATATGCCCCCGCTCCCGCAGCAGGGGTCTAAAACGGTTTTTCCCAATGGGATTTGAATATCTTCCATAAGTATAGCCGGTGTATAGTAGGATCCTATCTTTGATTTGGAAGAAACACTTTGAACAGACTGATAGAAGGCACCAATAAAATCATCATCATTATTAGGAAATGAAAAACCTTGATATAACTTTATAACATTTTCAATATTAAATTGTTTTTGTTCAGCCCATTCAAGTAAAAAAAATTCTATTTTAGTCTTGGGATGATGAAACCAATTGTAGTTTAATAAACCTGAAGAATTTAAAGAAGCTACAGATATAGAGAAAATACTTTCATCTATACTAAAGGACAAATTCTTATAAAATTCAACAGCCTTATTTAGCTGCAATTTTATTTCCTTTTCAGTAATTCCTAAATAACAAATATAATTATTTTTTACAAGCGAACGATTTGCCCTTCCTTTTAACTTTGAAGAATCAGAGGAAGTAAAATCATTTATTATTTTTGCAAATTCATCCTCGCTAAAGCCGTTTTTGTAAGGCCGAGGAATTAGGCCTGTTTTTATCCAGTTGTTTATTGTGGCCGGAGAAACATTTAGGACAGTTTGAATATCATGTTTAAAATGATTTTTTTTGCCCATTAAAACTCTGTTATCCTCTCCAAGTAATAAGTATATTTTATCAGAATTCTGCTACTTAACCAATGTTACCACAAGCTAACAGCTGAGAGAGTTTATTTAACGGTTCACCAAGCTGCTGACCGATCGTGTGCATAATTCGAACATTTTGTATAAAATTAAATACTATAAATATATTTAAATATATTATATGATAAGAACACATGCAAAATTTGTTATTGTTCTAGGAGGATACAAAGTGAAACATAATGTATATTTCGATGGGAAGGTTCAGAGTATGGGATTAAACACAGAAAATGGCTATGCAACTGTAGGGGTAATATCTGCCGGAAATTATTCTTTTTCTACAGAAACTGAAGAAAGAATGATAATAATTTCGGGTGCATTGGATGTCAAACTTCCTGATGAAGAATGGAAACTAATAAAGGCTGGCCAGGAATTTAAGATAAAAGAAAAAGCCTCATTTGAAGTGGAAGCAGCTAGTGATGTTTCCTACATATGTTACTATGGCACACCACTTATCACTTAACAATTACGGAACGCTGAAGGCATACCTAAGCTTAACTGAAATAATTGAGGAAAATGCTGAGAGAGTTCTTAAAAAATATTCTGGCTGTGGAAAAGAAAAATTGAACGAAAAAAGGATTAACAATGGTCAATAATTTAATAAACGTTTTAAAGCTTGGCAGATACAAACTCCTAATATTTGTAATAATTGTAGCTATCTTAGTTTTTATCAAGTTGGTCTTATTGGACATCGTTTATGCCGGTCAGCGGTATGAGAAAAACAGGATAGTTACTCCTTGGGGTGAAAAAATAAAAGCGGGAAATCTTTCGGTTGATTATTCGATAGAACAGACTTTGATAGATATTGAACGGCTAGGGCTAAATTCGGTGAATGTTCCAATACAAATTGATATTCCCTCATTAAATGCCAACACGATGTGTGTAAATCTTGAAAGTAAAAACAAAGCGGTTGATCTGATCAAAAAGTTAAGGTATAAGGGAATTAATGTTTTGCTCGAACCTTATCCCTATATCCAAAATGGTGAACAATATGAAACCCAATTAAAACCCACTGATATAAACGAGTGGTTTTGGAATTGGAAACAAGTGGTGCTGAGACCAATTGTTCATGATATTGCCAAGCCTTATAAGGTGTATAGTTTGTGTATTGGTTCAAATTTTGATCAAATAGAGGATCAATATAATTATTGGACTGACGTAGCTAATTTTGTAAGAACAAATTTTCGAGGGAGAATAACCTACAAAACCAATTGGTGGTATACCGCAAATTGGGAGACAACAAAAGACGGACAAAATGAAACATATTCACAAAAATTAAATAATCCGGTATTAGGAAAAGTCGATTTTATTTCGGTAGCAGCTTATTTTGAATTAACCGACAGTGATTCAAACACTGTTGAAAATCTTGTTAGTTCACTTTATGCTACTCAAACCTATTATCGCCATCAGAATGTATTTGAGGAATTAAAAAATATGTCTTTGCGTTGGAATAAACAGGTTTTTTTTGGTGAGTTAGGTTTTCCTAAAAGAAATAAGGCTTCTGTGCATCCCTGGAATCCATTGCCATCAAATATAATCAACGAACAGGAACAAGCTAATTGTTTTCAAGCTTACAAAGAAGTGTTTGAAAAAGAGAGTTGGAATATGGGCTTCTCCGTTTTTGCGATCGGAAAGATAGATGGGAATAAAAATTACTATCCGGGTGACCAGAGTGTACAGGTAATAAATAGTTGGTATAAATAAGTATTTTGGGAGAAAGTTGTTTAGTTGAGATAGCAAGAGTGATATTGATAAAATTAAGAAAATTGGTATTCAGTGGGGGTATTTAATGAGTCGATGCCATAGTGAACGCCGCCAATAATAGTCTGCTCGGGGGCGGTGGGGTTGACGGAGCAATTCATAAGGCGGCGGGCCCAAAGCTGCTTGAGGAAAGTATTCAAATTAGGAACAAAACCGGTGGATGCGCAACCGGTGAAGCTGTAATTACATCGGGCGGGAATTTACCTGCAAGGTACGTTATTCATACAGTAGGACCGATATGGCATGGAGGAACAAACGGCGAAGAGGAAAAACTCAGGAATTGTTATCGAAATTCTTTGCAACTCGCTGTTAAGAACAGAGTTGATAGTATAGCTTTTGAAGAAAATGCTAAACGGGATGTCGGGATAAAATCGTTAACCATAGTGTAACCGGACAGGAAATGATAATGTCTATGATAATAATGTTGATGAATATCGTTCATAAAAACCACCTCTGACTTATCATATTACAAGGATAAGTCAGAGGTTAAGCAGAGGAGTCTTATTAGTTAGAGATACAAGATGAGAATTATTACCCTAGTAAGCAGAAGGGACAAAGTACTATTACCAGGGCCAATTTCAGTCATTTTTTTTTGGCCAAAAACTCTTTGACACCGAATCGATATTTGTGTATACTATAATTCGTCACAGTATGACTAGGGCGATTAGCTCAGCTGGGAGAG
>DIWC01000010.1:29554-35420 GCA_002423425.1 Peptococcaceae bacterium UBA6116 | reverse complement strand
TGATGCTTCAGCTCTGACCCTGCTGAACATTGATTGACATTCATTAGACGTTGTTATATTATTATCTTTCGTCGTATTCTAAAGTAAATTAATAAAATTAATTAATAAAGTCAATTATAAATATATAAATACAAGTTAAAGATATAACCAGTTAAAGATATAACCAGCCTATATATTTTTGCTTTATGACAGGTAAAAAAAGATAAAACACAATTATGAAAGGAAGAATTCAATTCATGTCCAATTTTAATGAATTAGGTCTCAGTAGTCCATTAATTAGCGCTATTTCGGAAATGGGTTTTGAAGAAACTACGCCTATTCAAGGAAAAACGATTCCTCTTGCTTTGCTAGGCAGAGATGTTATTGGTCAGGCCCAGACCGGAACCGGAAAAACAGCTGCCTTTGGTATTCCTATGATCGAGAGAATATCCGTAGAAAGAGAAAGCATTAAAGCGATAGTTATCACCCCAACCAGGGAATTAGCTATTCAGGTAGCTGAAGAGTTAAATAGAATCGGCCAGTTTAAAGGTATACGGTCTCTGCCGATTTACGGGGGCCAGGATATTGACCGGCAAATAAGATCGTTAAAAAACAGACCGCAAATCATCGTTGGAACTCCCGGTCGTTTGATGGATCACATGAGAAGAAAAACTATCCGTCTTCAGCAAGTGGAAACTGTTGTTCTGGATGAGGCGGATGAAATGCTCAGTATGGGTTTTGTTGAAGATATTGAAAATATCCTCAGCGAAGTCCCTTCTGAAAGACAAACTATGCTTTTTTCGGCAACTATGCCGAAGTCTATTCTTGACCTTGCCCAGCGTTTCATGAAGAATCCGGAGTTAGTTAGTATGAAGACCAGGGAAATGACCGTCCCTCAAACTGAACAGTATTATGTCGAGGTTCAGGAATCACAAAAATTTGATGTTCTTTGCCGGATGCTGGATATTCAATCCCCTGAGTTGGCCATCGTTTTTAGCAGAACCAAACGACGGGTCGACGAGTTATTTGAAGCTTTAAGCAAAAGAGGCTATTCAGCCGAAGGTATTCACGGTGATTTGACTCAAACCAGACGCGATATTGTTATGAAGCATTTTAAAGAAGGATTAACCGAAATATTGGTTGCTACAGATGTTGCCGCCAGGGGACTCGATATCAGTGGCGTAACTCACGTCTATAATTTTGATATTCCGCAGGATCCTGAAGGCTATGTTCACCGTATCGGAAGAACAGGCCGGGCAGGAAAGTCAGGTTTAGCTATTACTCTGGTAACTCCTCGGGAAATCGGCCATCTGAGACTTATTGAACAAGTTGCCCGAAGGAAAATTATTCGCAAGCCTTTACCGACAATACATGATGCTTTTGCCGGTCAACAGCGAATTACAATGGACAAGATTTTAAAAACCCTCGAAGAAAATGATTTACTTAGATACAGGGGAATGGCGGAAGAACTTTTGGAAGAAGGTGACTCAATCTCGCTGCTTTCAGCTGCCCTTAAGCTTATAACAAAGGAGCCGAATACAGCCCCGGTAGTGCTGACGGCAGAAGCTCCTCTTAGGGTTAGACAACCCTTTAGGCAAAGATCTGACCAACGTACTTACCCCAGAAAACATGATCATAAGTTCCTCCCCTGCCCGCCGAAAAAGAAATAAAAAATCGCCGGAAATATGATACATCCAAGAAAATTTTATTACTTAATGGAAAATCTTATATATTGTCAAAATACAACGAAATGTTATAATGAACGTACCTACCCAGTACGTAAGCCTTTCTAAGTTTTGATCCTATATTTGTTTCGGGAACCGAGTACTGTTTTAGTACATCACGCCTTCTTAGCAGGGAAGTTGGAAAAAATCAGTTTAGGTACCCACCTTGCTTGAGCAGGGTCATGAAACTTGGAAGCTTACGGCCGGGCGGCAAGAAAATATGGAGCTTTACCTGTTTATAACTAATGTGAATAGGCAAAGCTCCATATTTATTTAATTAAGTCTTGGTTAATAAATATAACACCCCTGTGAGTAGGTGTTAAAGGACATCCTGTAAATTGGACTTTTTCAAGAGGGTAAGTTTACCCCTGTCAATTCTGATAAGTTGGTCGCCTAAGATCTCCGCTTCGTTCAGATCATGGGTAACCAAGACAAAAGGTATTTTCCATTGCCTTTGAATTTTCTTCAACTCTTGTTGCAATTCACTCCTTATTTCCTGATCCAAGGCCGATAAAGGCTCATCAAGGAGCATAATTTCAGGCTCGGTCATCAAGGCCCTGGCCAAAGCTACCCGTTGCTTTTCTCCTCCGGAAATGTGCTGCGGATAACGATCCTGGAGATGAAGAATTCCGAGCATATCCAGCATCTCCTCCGCAGCACGTGGTTTTGTCCGGCGTTTTTCCTTGGTCACGCCGTACATGATATTCTTCTTTACCGTCATGTGAGGGAATAGAGCATATTCTTGAAATACATAACCTACCCTTCTCTCTCGCGAGGGAAGGGTAATTTTATTTGCAGAAGAATATACCGTGCGTTCATTTATCAGGATACTGCCTTCGGAAGGTGTTTTCAGTCCTGCTAAACATTTTAGAATGGTCGTCTTTCCTGAGCCGGAAGAACCTACCAAGACTAAAATTTCATTGAAAACCTCTAAACAGGCTTGCAGCTCAAAGTGCCGTAATTCAAAACGGAAATCGGCCTTCAGCAAAACTTACTCACTCCCCTCTCCCTCGATTAACCCCTTTTGCTGCCGTTTTGACCAGTGATTTAAACCGTAGACCACTATGAAGCTAAATAGAGTCATTATAATTACCAGAATCATAGCCGTACGGGAGTCACCGCCCTCATTGGCCATATAAATGGCAATTGACATGGTCTGGGTTCTTCCCGGGATGTTGCCCGCAATCATTAAAGTCGCCCCAAATTCCCCTAAAGAACGGGCAAAAGCAAGAATGAACCCCGATACAATCCCCGGCCAGGACAGTGGTAAAGTCACTGTGAAAAAAACTTTGATTTCCCCGGATCCGAGAGTACGGGCAGCGTTTTCCAAGGTTCTGTCCACTCCTTCAACAGCAGCCTTGACAGATTGGTACATCAAAGGAAAAGATACTACAGCCGACGCAATCACGGCACCTGCCAGACTGAAAACAACACTGACATGAAAGACATGGGCAAGGAATTGCCCCAGGGGTCCATGTTTACCGAAAAGCCAAAGCAAGATAAATCCAACCACAGTCGGAGGAAGAACCAGAGGCAAAGTGAACAAGGACTCCACCGCGTCTTTACCGGGAAAACTACGCCTGGCCATCAGTCCGGCAAGCGGGATTCCGATAATTACGACGATAATAACTGCTGCAACCGCAACTTTAAGCGATAAGATAATTGGTGAATAATCAAAGCCCATCTACTCTCTCCCGACTATATGTCTGTCTTTAATATGAAAACCGTCATTGTATTATTTCTTAATTATAAAACCTTAAAGCCGTATTTGACAAATAGTGCTTTGGCTTCTGCACCACTTAA
This sequence comes from Peptococcaceae bacterium UBA6116, assembly GCA_002423425.1. Taxonomy (GTDB): domain Bacteria; phylum Bacillota; class Desulfitobacteriia; order Desulfitobacteriales; family Syntrophobotulaceae; genus UBA6116. The sequence goes on along the minus strand of DIWC01000010.1, from coordinate 31,914 downwards.
GTAAGTCAAGAAATCTTTGTCTTCATTCAGATTTTTCGAGCTGGAGATTGCTGCTGCCGGATAAACAATCGAGCTATGGCTGTCGGCCGGGGCTGTAGCTACTACTTTTACCTTACTGGAGCTAAGAGCATCCGATGTATACACGAATCCAGCATCGACATTACCATTTTCCACATAAGTCAGCACTTGGGTTACATCCTTACCATAAACAATACTTGTTGGTCGGAGACTATCCCATAATTTCATATTTTTTAATGTTTCCTGGGCATATTTCCCTGCCGGCACACTGGCTGGGTCTCCCATACTTAATAGTTCCGCCTTAGTAATATCTTCAAAACTATTTATTTTCTTAGCGTTATCTATAGGGACTACCAGCACGAGAGCGTTGCCCAGCAAGTTAGATCGCGTGCCGCTGGCCAAAAGATTTTCTTTTTCCAAAGCGTCCACCTGGGACGCTCCTGCCGAAATAAACAAATCGGCCGGTGCGCCTTGTTCAATCTGTTTCTGCAAAGGACCGGACGAACCGAAATTAAAGGTCAGCTTTATCCCCGGATTCTTGGCTTCATATTTTGTTTTGATTTCCGTCATAACATTGCTGAGGCTGGCCGCAGCTAAAACAAGTATTTCTTTCTTTTCAACCGAAGCAGGTTTTTGGGAATTACTGCATCCTACTAACATTAAACCGGTTATCAGCGCCAAAATTATAGGCCATAAGAATCTTTTCATCTTATTTTTCCTCTTCATCTATTATTATAATTTAATAAAATCAGCACTAGTTTAATCTAACGTTAACAAGTATAAACTAACTCCTGATAGAAACAATATTATATAACAAGACATATCAACAATCAATACCAACTATAAACTACCAACTATAAACTAACTTAAACCAACGACATTAACATTAATTTAATTAATTAATAAGATTGCTTTTACTGAATTATTTTGGAGTACTGTTGGCCTATGTGATATAATGAACCAGATTATTTTTTTGGCCGAGGTGATGTTTTTTGCCCAACGGGACTAGCTGCACTCCTGAGGAAGTTGCCAAGAAACTAAAGATCTCAAAATATACCGTTTATGAGTTGATTAAGCGGGGAGAGCTGGCAGCATATCGGGTTGGAAGAAAAGTCCGCGTCGAAGAAACGGATATAGAGTCCTACAAACAAAGAAGCAAAAGCTCACCTTTACATTCAGCTGCTACCCCTTTACCGGCAGCGAACTCTCCTCCAACATCCGCTTCCTTTGTTGAAGTTCCGCTTGAAGATGATTTAGTAATTTGTGGGCAGGACATTATTTTAGATATTCTTACCCGTTATCTTGTCAAACAATTCTCAAATATCAAATTCTTGCGCAATTACGTAGGCAGTATTGATGGCCTGACGGCACTTTACCGCGGACAGGCCAATGCTGTAGCTGTTCATCTCTGGGATAGCGATGCGGATGATTATAACCTTCCCTATGTGCGTTTTATTAACAGGGAACGTGGATCCGGAGCAAGAGTACTGCTTGATGAGAAACTACGCATTGAGAGTATTCCCCATCATTTAATTAACGGCTATTATGATGAAGGCATGAGCCATATGGCTATCGCCAGTAAAGTTGCCAGAGGTGAAGCCGACGTTGGGCTAGGTATTGAGAAAACCGCTCTCCAAGTTCCAAACATTGATTTTATTCCTCTGCAAAAGGAAAGATATGACCTTGTCATTCGGCAAGAAGACCTGAATAAACGTCATTTTCAGGCTTTACTCGGAATATTGCGCTCTCACGCTTACCAATGTGAAGTAGAGGGTCTAGGTGGATATGATATTTCCCAGATGGGCGAAATAGTTCAATAAGCTTTCCGAATAGTAGAATCTCCCCAATTTTAAAGACCTCCGAACCGGAGGTCTTCATAGTTTACAGATGTATCACCTAGCTGGATTATTCAAATTGGATTGCTGCCCCTATCGTTCCCGGCCCGGTATGGACTCCTATTACAGGCCCTGCCTGCGTAAAAAATGTGGCCGGCATTTGGAAGGCATTTTCCATCGCCTCTTTTAAATACTCACCCGCTTGAAGCGTAGCCCCATGAGGCATTGAACTTTACCCATTCTTCCCCCTTTATGCAAATATTCTAAGGTGTTGATGGTAAAAAGCGTCTCAATATTCTGTCTCGCTTTGTCCAATTTCTCCAAAATCTGAACCGCGCTTAATCCTTCCTTAATCTGTTTAGCTGCTTCCATAATCATCATTCCTGCGCCAAGGCTAATAGTTTTAGAGTCAACGATATGAATATTACCCTTAAGTTTTTCTTTAGCCAGACGAGCAGCATTTAAGGTTCCGCTTAAACCCGAAGAAATATGAATAGAAATTATTTC
>DIWC01000010.1:0-29541 GCA_002423425.1 Peptococcaceae bacterium UBA6116 | reverse complement strand
CTGGTAATTTGACCATCATAGAATTCTTGTTCGCTGAATCGTATTTTGAGTGGTACGATGTGAGCATTGCACTGTCTTTGGAATTCTTCTGTCAAGTCCGCTGTACTGTCAGTAACCAAAGCAATTCTTTTCATACGGGGCACTCCTTCAATCTAATAGCCTTTTGCTATATTTTTCTCTCTGAAAAAACAAAAGAATATGTCAATTTCTCTTCTTATCTTGTCGGAAACGTCAAGTTTACAATCACTGCCAGCCTGAAACTATAGGTTTGTCCATTACTTAATCCGGTAGTTCTTGTACTGGTGCTGGGTCATTTTTTTCTGGAGAAAATCTTCCGTATCAGATAGGGGTATTTTGCCGTTGAGAATAATCGGCGAAGAGGTCTTTGCCGCCAGCACTACTCCGGAAAGCGAATCTGCATACCCGCTTTGTCCTTCTCCGGAGTAGGAACTTGTTTTTCTATTTCCTTGCTAATTGCCTCAGTTCCACCAATGATATACGTGCGTTCTATCTTGTAGTTCTGGAGCAGAATGGCAATTCCTTTGGCCGCAGCAACGGAAGCGACTGATAAAGCACCGGCATATTGATCAGCCGAAGCAAGGGCTACCTCCTTACTGCCAAGCCTTTTTGCTATTTCTACTGAAGTTTCGTATTTGTCAGAGCCATAAACCCTTTCAATCGTAATTACCCCTGCTGAATAAAGAGCTTGATCTATACTTCCTGAAATGGAGTCATACCCTCCGACGATAATTACTTTATTTGCCTCTAACCGTTTAATTTCCTCAAGAGTGTCTGAACTGACAGAGTATTTTTCCGTAAAAAGAATCGGAGCATTATATTTGCTGGCCAATGAACCGGCACAAAGCGCCTCAGCATATTCGTCTCCTTTAACCAGAAAAACATATTCTGACTTTCCCCAGCCCTTTTGGGCATATTTAACTGCTGTTTGATATCTATCAGAACCTGCCAGCCTCGTGTACGATGCCTCCGCGGTATTCGGGGATGGTATAAGCATTCACTATTCTTACCTCTTCGAATTGCTGGAACAAAGCAGAGGTCCTTCCCTCCAGCAGGTTATGTTGTCCTGCTGTTCCCCGGTAGTATGACCTCCTCCGACTCCCTTCCTGCAGATCACCATTTCACCTTGGGCTTATAGGTTTTCTCTTTACGAATTTCCTTGTGCAGGGGAATGTCTCCCCGGTTCACTGCATTATCTTTGTTGCCATACCGTTCTCTATACGCCGAAAGGTTCTTCGATGCTGATCCAACCTCTTGCGAGGCCTTTTTGACGACGCGGCAAGATTCACTTCATGTTACGGTCTGGTAACTCGCTCGCCCTTTCTCTGAAAGGTACTTCTGTCTATGCGCTTCTACACAAAGATTTCTCTCTGCCTAGGCATCCTAGCTACGGGGCGGCGTCTTGGTACTTACCCCGACTGGACTTTCACCAGTTAGATAATGCGTGCTTGGCTGGGCACGCTGCCTATTTAATAATAAACCGGAGTTACTCCGGTTTATCTTTTGGTCATTTTTATATCTTATAATGAGTTATAGTATTTTTTCCTTTATTTTTAGACTCATAAAGGCCCTTATCCGCTATATCAACTATTTGCTGCACTGTTTTGCCATCTTCAGGGTAAGATGCTATTCCTATAGAAATAGTAGTACCCGATTGCATGCATACTTTTTTACGAAATCTTTCAGCCACAAACAAAGCGTCGGAAATAGTTGTACCTGGAAGAATAATTAAAAATTCATCCCCGCCATAACGGCCTAAGACGTCAAATCCTCTTATGTTTTCTTTGGCAATCTGAGTAATTTTTTTAAGGACCCTATCGCCTGCCGAGTGACCTTGTTTATCATTTATACCTTTAAAATTATCGACATCGAAAAGAAGGACAGTAAATCTTTCGCTGTTGGGATCATCAATCATTTCTGTTAAAGCGTCGGTTATAGCCTTTCTATTATAGGCATCTACTAACGGATCTCTTTGGATAGAATTTAGAAGGTGTTCATTATGGAGCTCTATTTCGACTATCCGTTTCTTCACCTCATAATTTATTGTCTTTTTAAGGTCATAAAGCTTCTCTTCCGCCTGCTTCATTTCTTCAATATATGGTTCATTGGTTTTTTTGAAAATATATAAAAAGAAAAGTAAATAGGCTGTAGTCTTTCCTACCCCTATTAGAAAGAAAGACAAACCGGGAACTAATATTTGCAACATTTGCATAAAACCAAGGATAGCAACTCCCCAACAGAGTGTGGAATTGCTATCCTTAATCATTTTTTTTAAGAAAATAAGTATTAGAGCCGTAACAAACGCAGTTATTCCTCCTATCCAAAGAGAGGAATAAAAAATCGAAGGTAATAACGGTCTGTCTTGTATCAGAAACAAAAGCAGAGTAGAATACAGCACTAGGATTAATGCTGAACTGGAAAAACCCCAGCGCCAGGATAGAATCAGGATAAGAGTAGCCGCTAGTAATACTAAATCTATATAGCCGATAAAAATCCCCGTAAAAGCAAGCCGCGGATAAATAATACCGAAAATATCAAAGACTAAAGGGATAACAAAAACCAAGCCCAACATTTTAACAAATGATTTCTGTTTATTAAGGGCCAATACAAAAACAAAATTCAGAAACGAAAAACAGACAATGATTTGCTGAATCGCTTGCTCCGCAGAATTTAAAAATATCATATTTATTTCATCCCTGGATACGAGTGCTGTTTTTATAAATATTAATAAAAGCACCAACAACGGAATGGGTAACTCTCTCGCATCTGTTTATACTTTAGTTTGGAAGAGTCGAAGTTAAGTCTAGCAATTAATAAATTTAAAAAGAGTCTTTAATTTTATTAGGTATTCGATAATAAATTTAATAAACCTTCTTCTAACCCTCTATAATTTTTCGGTAAAAGCTTCTTTAGAAACAACTATTAATGTAAAATAATAATAACAAATTAAAAACATTTTAAAGATAACGCTAAAGGAACTACAAAAAATATTATACGAGGAGACTTTATGGTGTTTTCTGAAAAAATTGTAACTAACCTCAACAATTCATCCTGGATTCGGGCCATGTTTGAAGAAGGAGAAAAATTGACTAAAATTTACGGCGCTGATAAAGTATACGACTTTAGTCTCGGTAACCCTTTTGCCGAACCCCCGCAAGAAGTTATGGATTCTTTGCAAAAATATGTTTCGGGTAAGATCAAAGGGATCCATAGGTATATGAACAATGCCGGCTATTCTGAAGTAAGGGAAAAAATCGCCAAGTTTCTTCAAAAGGAAAGCGGCATAAACCTTAATTCAGAAAATGTGGTGATGACCGTAGGCGCTGCAGGTGGTCTAAATGTCGTTTTGAAAGCCCTCTTAAACCCAGGAGAAGAAGTAATCGTCTTTGCTCCATACTTTGTGGAGTATAACTTCTATATCGACAACCATGGAGGAAAAACGGTCTTGGTGCCACCCAATACCTCTACCTTTGAACCCGATCTAATCACTTTGGAAAAACTTATTTCTGCAAAAACCAAAGCCCTGATTATCAATACGCCGAACAATCCGACAGGAATTATCTACAGTGAAGCGATTCTCAGAAGCATTCGGGACATTATCGTAAAAAAAGAAAAAGAATACGGTACTTCTATCTATGTAATCTCCGACCAACCCTATGCTGAAATCGTTTTTGATAGTATAAAAATGCCAAGCATTCTTTCAATCTTCGCCAATGCAATTATTGTTAACTCTTTCAGCAAGTCTTTAGGTCTGGCCGGCGAAAGGATTGGCTACGTTGCTGCAAGCAGCAGAATTAAGGATATCTCCCTGCTTATGAATGCTTTAAGCTTTTGCAACCGGACATTGGGTTTCGTTAATGCCCCCGGCCTGTTCCAAAAAGTAGTGGCAGATTCCTTAGATGCAAAAATAGATATTGAAGATTATAAATTAAAAAGGGATTTCCTCTGGGAAAATCTCACCAGGCTAGGTTTTGAGTGCGTAAAACCCCAAGGAGCCTTTTATCTGTTTCCTAAAGCACTGATCGATGACGATATCCAATTTATAAAAAGAGCTTTAAAATACAACCTTCTGCTTGTACCCGGAAGCGGTTTTAGCTGCCCCGGTTATTTCAGAATGTCATATTGTATTGGTATGGATACAATCGTCAATTCTATTCCGGCCTTCGAGAAATTAGCTAAGGAGTTTGACTAGAATTTGGCGCGCCATGAACGCCACACCCCCCATATTTCCAAGGAGGTAGAGCCTAAGGATGATTCTGATAATTATTTGTAGTCTACTGGGCTACCCTTATGGGAAAAGTCCTTTGGGTAAGGTCATTCTCGGCTGTTACTTTCAACTTATCACCGGTCTGAAGAAGATCAGTATCAGCTTTGGCATTGTTAACGGAGTCTTTTACGACATAGGATTGAGGAGAATAGTCCGTAGCTTCCAGCGCATTCTTGAGCTGCCCAACTGTCCGGGCAGCAACATACAGATCCTCCGCCCCGATGGTATTGCTTACGCTCAACACTACTGAGATATTGATTATTCGCAAAGTAGTGACATTGCTGCTAAATGCATTAATCGTTATATTTTGTGCGGCTGCGTTTCCGGCCAAGTCTATTATTTTGGCTGCCGGAATAACAAAATCTGCAGTAATGTTTGCCGCATTTTTATTACTATTTCTTAATACAGCAGTCACTCCATTTGCAGCGGGTTCGATTCTTAGGTCTGTTGAATAGATCCCGGTTATCCAGGTTCCATTTATCGTATGCTCCTTAACCAGATTTAAAATTTCACTCCAGGAAAAAAGCGTTAAAGGACCATCGACTGCGGTAAATGTAACACTGCCGGAATTCCCCGGCAAAACATTCTGAGCAGAGATTCGAATAGCAGTAGGCGCAACCGCATCAATGCTGATATTCTTCTGCTGGGCAAGAGAGCCTGCTTCTCCGGAAACAGGAAGGGTTAGATCGGCATTGACCAAGGTTCCTGTACCTTTGATGCTTCCATCATTTAGAACTAAGGCATCTGTTGACCTATAATCAAGATCGTTTGCCAGATCTCCCGGCTGGACAACATAGCTGAAGCTAAGCTGATTGGTACCGGTTCCCGCAGAATAATTTGCCATACGGTCTGTTTCTCCGGTTTCCATGACCAAGAAAGGGGTTCCTGAAACGCTGACTTCCCCGTCAAAGGCTATGGTAACAATAATAGTTTCCCCGGCTTTATATAATCCGTTGGATGTAGTTGAACTTACTCCGGTAACCTTAACTGGAGAAACTGGAGAAGCAGGGGACACTGAGGTATCAATCACTATATTTCTATTGTAACTAAGAGATCCCTTTTCCGAAGGCACCGGCAGTGTCAATACCGCATCTCTCACACTACCTGACGTTTTAACAGACCCGCCGTTTAAGTATAGCGCGTCTATTGCGGTATAGTCGAGATCAGCGGCCGCATCCCCCGTCTGAACCGTATATTTAAAATATAATACTGTTGTTCCCGATCCGCCGGTGTATTCCGCCGTTCGATCGGTATCCCCTGTTTCAAGATATAAGACCGGGCTTCCTGTAACATCAACATTGTCGCTGAAAGTAACCGTTATTATTACATCTCCAGTTTTATAGGCACCATCTGTTGAGACCGCATCGACTTCAATTACCTTCCCAAGAGGAGGAGATACGGTTCCCTCACTTTCTGCGGCTTCATTGCTATTCTCTGCTTGAGAAGCCTGCGATTCTGAGGTCTGTTTTACTCCCGCGATTATCACCGTTACTCCCTCTTTAATTACGGTATTCTGGGGCTTCTGTTCGATTACAATACCCTGAACATTGACATTGGCCAGGCTTATTTTCCCCTGACCACTGATATTCGAAGCTCCGTTTAGGTCTAAGACATTGAGAGTTGTTCCTTGAGGAATAAAAAGTGCAGTCCCGTCCATATCTATATCTACCTGGTCAAAGTAACCAATAAGAGTTACCTCTTTTCCTGAGGAAATGTTTATTTTAGTAACCCCATTACCTGTAATTTCTGATTCTTCAATTATTCCATTAGAATCGAAGTTCAGGGACTCAATTTTCGTATCCCCTTGGGCTACAAGACGGATTTTTTGTCCATCCGGTACCTTGACCGAAACCTCGTGACCATTAAAATTACACATAATAATACTATTGGGTCCGCCGCCATAGACAATAGTTCTTCCTTCAACCGTAACATTACGAAGTTCAACCCTTCCTTGCCCGATGGAATCAGCCAAAAGAAGATCCCCTTTGACCACTGTATTCCTAAGAATAGTCCCATCTGTAAGAACGGCGGCATTTCCTTCAATAGTTTGGATTCCTAGATCAGGACCGTATGTTCCCCGCTTCTTTATGATCGTCTTAGATACTTGGTTAATATATTGGTTCAACTCAGTAATGACTTGAGTAGGAACAGCAGCTTCCCCTCCAATTACAATCCCTCTACTGGCAATAGTAACTTCTTTTTCGAGGTCTTCGCAAATTTCCTTTGGTATTTTCCCGTTAGTCAAAATAAGCGGTGACGCTGTCTTTGCAGCAAGAACTCCTGCACTTAGCGCGTCCGTAAAACCGTCTTTATCGCTATCTCCGGCTACGGCGTAAATCTTATCAAAATTAATATCATCCTTAAATTTTCTGAGAATTAAAGCATTGGTCTCATACCTGTTCTTGCCCCCTATGCGGACAGTGCCGCCTAAATCGCTTTCGAGTTTGTTACTGATTGCCTCCTCTCCCCCGATAAGGTAAATGTTTTGCGGAGTTTTTTTCTCAAGGAAATCCTTAACTACCGGCGGCAAGTTATTTTTGTCCGTAAGTAAAATCGGCATTTTTTTTTGAACAGCAACAGTATTAATGGTCAAAACATCCCACGGGTTCTGCCCATTAGCCAAAATTATTCCGTTTACGGGAGTTGTTTTTTCTGCTATCTTGACCGCAGTTTCAAATCTGTCCTTACCTGCAAGTCTCTCAATTTGTCTGATTCCGATAGCCTGAAGTTGAGTCTCTGCCGTTGAATTGATTACTCTAAAACCCCCGATGATAAAGACATACTTTGTCCCTAGTCTCTTTAACTCCTCCAGAGTTTCGGCAGAAATGTTATTTGATCGTGACAGTAAAACCGGTGCTCTATAGTTTTGAGCCAATAATCCGCAACATAAAGCATCGGCATAATCTTCGCCCCCGGCAATAACTGCATAGGATGAATTCTCCCATCCTTGTTGGGAAACCCTGACAGCAGTTTCATACCTGTCTTGACCACCAATTCGTTGATCAATAGTTTGTGCATAGGTCATAGCCGCCTTTATAGGTATAATAGCAATAATAATTATTGCTACACACGAAAATAATTTAATTTTTTTTTTGATATCCATTTTCCTTTTCAACTATCCTTAATAAATAATTACATTTATGTTATATTCTTCCAATTAAGTGTTTTTCCTTCTTTTTCTCTCAAAAGAACAAAATTTTTGAGTGTGGTCACACAATTGAACCTGAAAATTTCGATGATTTAGCACAAGTTGGTTGTATGTGCTATACTTTTTCTTAAGAAACAATATAATTATCACTTCAGTATTTATGGAGGAAACTCAATGTCTATTTATTATATAGACAGAAATACCGGTCAAATTATGGAAGAAATAGTGGCTGGGGATGTGTTTTTACAATGGCTTTATGAAACGAAAACAGGTTATTTCTTTTTACTGTCTCTAGTAAAGAGAAAGCTCTTTTCGTATTTGTATGGAAAAATGCAAGACACCAAACTAAGCAGTCGTAAAACCAAGCGTTTTATTGATGATTTTAAGATCAATATGGACGAAGCTCTAATTGAAGTGCCCTCATTATATTGTACTTTTAATGATTTTTTTACGCGTAAACTAAAAGCTGAATCCAGACCGCTAGCTCTGGAACCAGATGTATTAATTTCTCCGGCCGACGGCAGAGTGTCGGCCTGGGAAAACATAGACAGCGACAAACTGCTGCAAGTCAAAGGGAGTGAATATAATCTTACTGAGCTGTTGCAAAATCCGAAACTAGCCTTAGAATATTCTAAAGGAACTTGCATCGTTATCCGTTTGTGCCCCGCTGATTACCACCGCTTCCACTTTCCGGATCAAGGATTGCCATCTGAATCTTTGAGAATTAACGGCCATTATTATTCGGTTAATCCCAGAGCACTAAGAAAGATACCGAAGCTTTACTGTGAGAACAAACGGGATTTAACTATTTTTTACTCCGCTAACTTTGGTAAAATACTGCTTATAGAAGTAGGGGCTACCTGCGTAGGATCAATAGTCCAAACATATCTCCCGCAACAGCCTGTAGAGAAGGGTGCCGAAAAAGGATATTTTAAGTTTGGCGGTTCAACCGTCATCCTTTTCTTCAAGAGGAATACTGTAAAAATAGATAAGGATTTATTAGTAAATACAGCAGAAGGAATTGAGACCAAAGTAGTAATGGGAGAAAAAATAGGCCAATGCTCTTAACTATCAGATTCCCTCTTAAGAAAAGAAACAGGGATGCAACGAAACCTTAGTTTTCATTGCATCCCTGTTTCTTTTCTTATTCTTAAATCAACGTTTCAACATTGTATGCAGTTTCACGTTCCTGCAGCCAAGAATCGTATTTACTTTGAACTTTTTGTTCAAGGATATATTCTTTTATTTTGGCCTTATAATCTTCAAGTTTCGGGTCTTTGACGTCAGGAGCGATAGACGCTTTGTTATCTGTAAAATATTTGGCAATCTCCTCATCGGAAATGGTGATTTGAGGTAAGAGAATCCCCGTCACTTTTAGAGACATATCAATATTACTTTTCAAATCATCCATGGTAATATTACTCGATTGCAGCGCCGAAAGCAATCCCTGTTCGCCACCATATGCATCTTGATAATCCTTGATTTTTTCTTGAATAGCTGCCGGAGTTACTATTATGTTATTCTTCTTAGCTTCTAAATCAACTATTTTTTGAGCAATCAAGCCTTGCAATGCTTGTTGACCATCTTGCTTAATCATAGATTTATAAAGATCTTCTTGCGTTATTTTTTCTCCATCAATCCTGGCCACTGCTTCGCCTTGAAAAGACTGAACGGTCAGACCAACAAATACAGCTACAACAATAAGTGCGACTGTAATTCCAATTGTTATACTCTTATTCATTTTCGTTATCCTCTCTATATATTATTTTTTAATTATACATTATTTAAAACGCAATTGCATTAGGATTAATTAGGATTAACTACAAATTTGCTACTAGCTAGTAAATACAAGTCTTCTTTGTGTACTCTTTCTGATAGAAGAATGTGCTTCTTTGATATTAAATCTTTCCGCTTGGTATTTACCTTTTTCCGTAATCAAGCAGCCTTTTGTCCGCAAAACTTTCCCATTTGGTTCCTGGTTGCCCGTAATTAGCAGACGGGTAGATCGATATACCTCCCCTAGCGGTATATTCTCCAGTAACCTCAATATATTTAGGGTTAAGTAAATTTATAAGGTCTTTCATAATGATATTTACTGAATTTTCATGGAAATCCCCATGGTTACGAAAACTGAACAGGTATAATTTTAATGACTTACTTTCAACCAGCTTCTTGTCCGGAATATAGTTGATAAAAATAGTACCGAAATCAGGCTGTCCGGTCACAGGACATAAGCAGGTGAACTCAGGACAATTTAATCTTACAAAATAATCATTTTCCTGATGTTTGTTAGCGAAATATTCCAGTAGGGTTGGATCATAGTCAAATATATATTTATTAACACCTGAGCCTAAATGAGTTATCCCTTCAGTCTGTTTTTCTTTCATATGTATATCCGCCTCCCAACGGTTTTTCAATAACCTCAAAACTTCTTCAAACTTTTTCCTCTTAGGTTTATAAAGAATATTATATCCCGCACATAGAAGTTTGTAAGAAACCTATTCGTAAGTAAAAGCAATTTCTTTGACCATTTGCTCAAAGTCCGAAAGTTCACAGATAAATTTTTGTATAATATCCTTGTCAAATTGATTCCCGGCCCCTTGTAAAAGCTGGTTCCTGGCTTCTTCAAATTTAAGCTTGGAACGGTAATGCCTGTCGGACATCATAGCATCAAAAGCATCGGCAACCGCTATGATTCTAGCCATAAACGGTATTTCATCGCCTTTGAGTCCTTCTGGATAACCTTTGCCGTCGACACGTTCATGATGGCATTTGACTATCGGAACTACTTCCTTAAACATCGAAACTGCCGAGAGGATGCTGGCTCCTTTGAGCGGATGCTTTTGAATTTCCGCGTATTCTTTTTCATTTAGTTTTTCTGATTTAAAAAGAATGTCATCAGAAGTGCCAATTTTTCCTACATCGTGGAATATACCGCTAATTCGCAGCAACTCGAGTTCTTCTTTCGACAAGTTAAATGCTTTTCCTATTTTCACAGAAAAATAGGCTACCCGGTCGGAGTGGCCGCGGGTATAAATATCTTTAGCATCAACTACCATTCTTAAAGCTTCGATGGTATCCATGTACCTTTCCCTTAATTGGTCATAGGTCCGGTTCAACTCGTCGTTTTTAATATTGACCAATGAATGCAGAAAAGCGTTATTGATGGATGAAGCTGCCTGGCTGGAATAGATCTCGAGGAGCTTAATTCCCTCGTCCAGACCATCTCCTTCGACAAAAATAATACCAATATCCTGTTGAAATTCGTTCATGAGTGGAATGATTACTTTTTGCTCCAGCTTTACTACCTTCTTGTTAATCCTCGCGCTACCTATGAACTCCATCAGATCAGGATCGAGCATTTCCACTAAATCTTCAATCTCGCCTTTATATTTGCCTATGCCCCTAAAGATACTATTATTGCCGCTGCTTATTCTTGTAACGTCATCGACAAGTATGAAAGCGTTTTCGCTTTTTACCAAAGGAAGTATTTCTGAAAGTATTTCTTCCAGAATGCTGCCTATAGGCTGCAATTGATATATTTTAGGTACGGCCTGTAAAATCTTATTCAGGCCATCCCTGAATTTCTTGATTGTCCTCATTTGAGAAATCGATTTAATCCCCGACTCGACGAGTAGAAGCAGTTGGTCAAATCTATCGCCCTTTTCGCAATAACCTTGAATGTCAAGAGCTTTGATCGTTTCCAGCGGAGGCGCCAGATCTTTATGACCGGTAAGTAAAAGGATATAAAGATCACTGTTAAACTCCCTGATTTTTTCCACGACCTTATCTCCGTGTATTGGATACATCAGAAAATCAAGAATCAATAAATCAAACTTCTCGGTACGGACTCTTTCTATTGCTTCCAGCGGATCTGTAAGCCCAGTATAGTGATAGCCGCTTCTTTTCAGAACAACAGATAATGAATCAACAATTCCAGGTTCGTCATCAACTATTAATATTTTATAATCCAAGGAAACGTGGTTAGTCGACCTTCTCATATCATGCCTCCTGTTATGTTTGCCTGTTGATACATGGAATTGTTATATAAAATTTTGTTCCTTTATTTTCTTCGGTTTCAAATCTCATATTTCCTGAAAAACGTCCTTTGATTGTAGAATACGACATATACAAACCAAGCCCTGTTCCATTTTTTCCTTTGGTCGTTAACATTTCTTTAAATAATCTTTTTTGTACTTCCGGGGATATCCCCTTGCCAGTGTCACTCAAAACAAACTCAAGGTTATTTTTAACTTTTATAATTTTAAAGCCAATCTCCCCGATCTCTCCCTCATAGGCCTGCATAGCATTAATGATAATATTATCAAACACTTGGACAAGACTGTTAAGTTCGCCTTTAATTTCGGTCTGCATATCAATTTGGAAATCAGTATTTAATGTACAGTGATATTTTTTTAGTTCATGCTTCATGAGGACATCTATTCTTCTGACAAGATCTTCCACTGTAAATTTATCGGTACCTGAGTAATTCATCTGTACCGCCTGCCCCTTGACCGCACTGATGATATCGGTCATATAAGAACAATAAGGCTTCATCTTTTCCAGCCATTCCTGCATCTCGCCGGCAATCTCATAATGGTCCTTCGGTGTTACATTTTGATCCTCGATTGATTCTTTATATTCATTGCATAAATCTTTTAAGGCCTCAATTCCTCCGGCCAGAGACATGATCGGTGTTCTAAGGTTGTGGGCAATTCCACCAATTAGTTGTCCTAAAGATGCAAGCCTCTCCTGCTCCAGGATAATTGCCTGGTTTTCTTTTATCGATTCAATATGCTCTTTTTCTTTCTGTTGAATTTTGTTAAAAGCAATCACAAGATCACCGATCTCATCATTTGAGGTTATAGCAAGCTTTTTATCCAAATCGACATCTGCACCGTCGGAAATATCCATAAGGTTTTTAGCTACTCTGGAAATGTCTTCACCTATAGCTTTAGAAAAATAACTTAATGCAATTAAGCTAATAACAAACAGCACGAGAAAACTTATTATATAATAATATATTGTCTGACTGGAGGAAATATCGTATTTAACCCCTATAATATAATCCCAGTCAAGCCCTTTTGCCTTTACTGATGCGCCTTGCGAATCAAGTCCGTAGCCTTCATATATTCTTCCGTCGTATTTATCTGAAAGCTCTAAGGCATATTTAATAAAAAAATAATTAGCATCCTTATTATCTATTGAAATATAACGCCCATCAGGAAAAATAACAAACCTTGAATCCGTGTCTTTATTTAGCAAAATAATTTGATTTAATGCTTGTATCGCTTTTTCTTCATCATAAATCATATCTGGATTCACATTTTTGTTAAGCTGTTCTTTATATGTATTAAATATTTGATCACCTTTTTCAGTTATTAACCTTGAATACCCAACTAAGGAAGTAAAAAGTATCGCAATGATGATTGTCGGTAAAATATGAAGGATTATTTTGCTTCTTATGTTCAGCTTTATTCCTATATTTTCGTTTTCTTGAGATATATTCAACAGAATTTCGGTAAAAATTCTCTTGGAAAATATAAAAGAAAAAAGTGCTGCCAGCGTTGCAAAGGAAAAAACGAGAATAACGACTTTATAGATCATTGTTGTCGGATGGCTACCAGTAACAATTAATATGATTATTAAAACAACTAAAGCGATGGTTATTTGCCCAATATAAATCATATAAGGAAGGTTGATACATTTTTTTCTTATTTTTTGCAGTCTATTTTGTGCTTTTATAGAATTGTCTGTTATAAGCTCAGGCCATTTATCAATATCTGAAAGTGTTTTCATCAAAAAAATAAAACTAGGTATTACAATTAGTAATGTAATAATAATAAATTGTGAAGTATAAGAAATATATGATACCTCAATATCAAATTCACTATTGATAGAACCGGGACCATAATTAAATATGATAGGTATAATAAAATATAATATAGTTACTGTGCAAACAATAACAAGGTTATAAATTAATGTAATTTGTAAACTTGTACTATTTTTAATTAATTTTATCTTTTTCTTTAACACACTTCGTTCCCCGTTGATTTGATCTTATTAAGATAATTGGTTCCATACATATATTCAATAATAAGAAGAAAATATTCTCTATCAATTTCAGGCCAATAAAAATTTGCCAGATCTAAAAATCTCTTCGTTATTTCAGATTTTAAGTTTACGGTAGCTTCATTATCAAAAAGTCTTCCTTGAAGCATATCATGTAAAGCTGAAACCATATCTTTATTATTTGCTTTTAAGATTTTTTTTATTTTATTTTGGAAAACGTCATTCGAAACAACTTTAATCGAAATCCCTAAGTTATTAAAAATCTCAACTATTCTAGCTAAGCTAATTGTTTTAGGGTTAAACAGATGAAAAACCCGGGAGCCGGAACCCGGTAAGTGTATTAGTTTCAGTATAGCCTCACAGCAATAATCAACCGGAGTAAACTCTACCTGTTCATCTAACCAGCTTTCAGGGATCACACCTAAATTGATAATCGCTTTTATCCTTTCATAGAAACCATTTTCCCCAATGTTAACTTGGAAGTGTCCATCCCTGTAGCGACCGGTCAAGACACCAATTCTAAATATATCGGCTTTTAATCCATTCTCAATATTGCGATAAATCAAATCTTCTGCTTCAAATTTGCTTCTTACATATACATTTTCACGATAGTCCTGCCCAACGTAAAAGTCTCTTTCAGAAAAATCGACTTTTTCTTTGCTCCGGTTTTTTGTAAGGTAATTCCCTGAAACACTTATTGATGATATCTGATTTAACTTAATTTTGCCCTGTAAACAGAAATTAATAATTTTTTCTGTACCTTTAATATTTACTTCAAGGTAATCTTCGAACCTACCGTAATGTTTTACAATAGCCGCTGAATGGATTACCTGATCAATATTCTTTAATAGTTCTTCATATTCATAACTGTTTAGACCCAGATTATCTTTCGATATATCTCCACATACAATTATTATTCGATTAGTAAATCCGAAATCGTTTTTATTATTAAAATAGAAATTAATTTGCTCTATTAACCTTCCCTTACATTCAGCTTTATCTTTGCCTCTCACCAAGCAATAAATAAAGCAATCCGTATTTCTTAACAACTGCTCAAGAAGATGTACTCCTAAAAAGCCGGTTGCCCCGGTTAACAATACATTTTTCATGACTATATCTGTATTTTGCAGCAAATCGTAATTAAGGTTGCTTTCGTATGCTGGATATATTCCCGTTTCACTTTCTTGTCTGATATTCTCAGCCGATAAATGTTCAACCATCTCTCTTATTGTTTGAAATTTATATAAATCTTGAATATTTATATTAATTCCTTTTTTCATTAACCGGACTTGAAGTTGAACAATAGAAAGGGAATCACCTCCCAAATCAAAAAAGTTATCATCAATTCCAATGTTCTTTATATTTAATACAGAACCCCATACTTTTGCAACTTTCTTTTCTTGGGAGTTTCTTGGCTGAACATGAACCATGTTTATTTCTTCAAGCGCTGGAAGAGCATTTCTATCGATTTTATCATTCGGAGTTTTAGGAAGGAATTCCAGTTGTCTGATATAACTGGGTATCATATATTCAGGCAAATAATTATTTAAATAGGCTTTTATTTCGGAACTTATGATTTCCTTAGCTGCCGTAAGATAAGCACACAACGCTTTTTTCGAATCGCTGAACTCTTTAACAACAACTATTGCTTCTTTAATATCCGGATGACTAAGGAGCTTGTCTTCAATTTCCCCCAGTTCAATTCTGTATCCTCTGATTTTAACCTGGAAATCCGTCCTTCCCAAATATTCAATATCCCCTTCCGGATACCACCTTGCAAGATCACCTGTTTTATACATTTTTTCTCCGACTGCAAAAGGATTACAAATAAACCTTTCATCTGTTAATTCATCTTTCCCGAAATAACCTTTGGAAAGGCCATGCCCTCCTATATATAAATCTCCCGGAACACCTATAGGGAGCAAATTTAAATGTCTATCAAGGATAAAAATCTTTGTATTAGCAATTGGCTTTCCGATATGTGGCCGGTTCTCATAAGTAAGATCTGCAATCGTTGACCAGACAGTTGTTTCAGTCGGTCCATACATGTTATATACATTAGCTTTAGATATTTTTTTTAAATTACTTAAAAGTGAAGAAGATAAAGCCTCTCCGCCTATCATAATATCATTCAGACTGCTTAAACCGGTTATCTCCGTATCACTATGTAACAATAATTGAAATCTTGACGGAGTAGTTTGAAACATATTTACTTTGTTTTCCAAAATTATTTTATTGAGTTCTTGTGGAATCTTTTGCTCACTTTCATTGGCAATAACGATTGTAAGCCCTTTACTAAGAGGAAGTAATGATTCAAGTACAAATATATCGAAAGAAATCGTCGTAACTGACAATATCCGCTTATTCGTTGAGAAATCAATTTCCGCAGTGATTCCGGCAAATAGATTAACTAGTGCCCGATGCTCAACCATTACCCCTTTAGGTTTTCCGGTAGAACCCGAGGTATAAATCACATAGGCTAAATCTCTCGAATTATTAGAATAAGATAGGTTTGATGCTTCAACACCGCTACAGTTATAAACAAAAACATCAATAAACTTTCCCTTAAAAGAAATCTTTTGAATAAACTTTTCCTGTGTCAGAATAATGGCTGCTTTACTATCTTCGATCATATCTTCAATTCTCTGCGGAGGGTACTCCGGATCAAGCGGAAGATATGTACCGCCTGCTTTTAATACAGCTAGGATGGAAAAGATCATTTCTAAAGACCGTGAAACCATAATTCCCACGACCGTATCCGTTGTGACTCCGTTTTGTCTTAACACTCTCGCCAACTGATTTGCTTTTTTATTTAGCTCAGAATAGGTCAAGCTTTCCCGCTCAAAAATTAAAGCTGTTTTGTCCGGTGTTCTTTCAACCTGTTCTTCAAATAGCTGATGAACCGTTTTATCCACCGGATAATCCAGCGAAGTGTTATTGAAATTATACAGTATTTTTTGTTTTTCTCTCTCAGATATCATTTCAAGTTCAGATATTTTATTTAATGGGTTATCTAGGGCATGCCATAATATTCTCAGGACATGATCATGGATAAACTCTATTTCTTTGCCGTAAAACAGATCTGTCAGATAATCATAATCTATAATGATGTTTCCATCATCTTCTCTTTCATTAATATGTATATACAGAGACTCGGTTTGATGACCACAGAAATGCCATCTTCCCTCTTGACTTTGATTAGTATTAGATTTTGTAAATTTGGCATTTTGATAGGATACCGCTATTTCATATAGTTTTTCAATATTTTTATTATTTTTTCTAAGATACTTAAGGATTTCCTCATAAGGATACTTTTGATGCCTCAGGATAGATATCCACTCGCCGGTAAGCTTTTGCGTAAAGCTTTTGTAATCAGTATCATATTCAATATCGATCCTTAAAGGAACGGTGCTAATAAACATGCCGACCATCTTTTTTTCCCTGGAATTAGACCGGTTTAACACAGGAACTCCTAAAACGATATCTTCTTTATACGTAATCCTATTAATATAAATGCAAAGGGCAGAAATATATAGAGCAAAGACAGAAGCCTTATTCTCTTGACAATACTGGAAAATCTTTTTGGCTAGTTTTCCCGGCACTTTGAAGGTTCTCCGTACAGAGTTTGTGTTTTTTATCTTTTCAGCTTTGCTCTTCAGAGTAGTCACTTCCGGAGCATTACGAAAGATATCCTCCCAATATTCTTTGTCCTTGATGAATTTAGGTGAATGCAGATATTGTTGTTCACTTTGGATATATTCAAGATAAGAAGGCTCTTTCTCTTGCTCTAGAACATTTCCTTCTTTCAACAAGTTATAGTATTCCATAATTTTATTGCCTATATAAACAATAGTCCACCCGTCGGAAATCAAATGATGGATTTTACAGTATATCCCGCTTTCGTTTTCACTGATTTTAAGGATAGCAAAATAAACCAAACAGGAATGCATCAATGTGAACGGCTTTCTGGTCTCCTCCTGATCCCAGGTATAAAGTTCTTTGAGGTCTACCTTACTAAAATCGAAAAAATCAATCTTCGAATACTCATACTCGTAAATATATTGAAATGGTTGTCCATCTTTTTCCAAGAAATGAAGCCTTAGCGCCTCATTTTTTAATATAAGTAAATTGATCGCCTTTTCAAGCAGCTCATAGTCAACTTCTTCTTTGATTTTTAGAGTTGCAGCAATATTCCCTATGCTTGTGCCGGGATGAAGCTTTTCCGTATACCACATGCCTTTTTGTGAATTGGTCAATGGAAAATTCATAACAACTGCCCTCCATATGCCTTCTATATACATTAAATATGTATTCCAAATTCATTCTGTTTTAGAAAAAAGCTTCTATTTATCCAAATGTATTTTCTTGAATTTCATTGTATCATTTACCATTTTCTTAAGCAATTTATTTACGAATGTCTTAGAAAACTTAGGAAACAATAATTTATTGAAAATCAGAATGTTTTATATTCACCATTTTTATTTTAGGGGCAAATTCTTTCTCGTAGCCACACACCGCCAGACAGTACCCGTGGTCTATGTGATAGGTCTTGTAATATACTTGATCTTTTTGCAAAGCGATAATTCCTTTATTCTGTAATCTAAACTTTACGGCTTTGAGGTCCCCTGCAAGCCCTGTGCCCTGGGCCTTTAAAAAGCTTTCCTTAAGCGTCCAAAGCCTGAAAAAGTGTTTCGGCCGTTTATCCTCGGGTAGGCTTAAAAGGTCATGATTTTCTTCCGTTGAAAAAAAAGATTCAGCTATATTAAAGTCTACTTGCCTAATCTCCTCAATATCAGCCCCTACTGCTTTTTCCCCCGCAGCGCAAACCACCCAATCACCGGAATGGGACAAACTGAAATGAAAGCCCGGCAAATTGAAAATAGAGGGCTTGCCATACTGATTAAAATCAAAAGTAATTTTGTCATTAGAAAGATCGTGATGGTCTATTACAATCTTTCGTACAAGCAGTTCTCCGAACAGGGAGCGTTTAACATCCCCTATTCTCTTATATCCGGCAATATGATTTTTCCTCTGTTCGGAAACAAACTTGGTAAAATAATTAATTTCTTGATCGTTAGTATTTTTTAAATTGCATGCGAATAATTCAATCATCTAACTTCATCAACAAGATAACTTTCCATAAACATCTCTCCGTAATATTTCCTTTTCTATAGTTTAACATGGTTTGTTGCTACAGAATTAGTAAAAGATTTTTAATGTTCCAAACAACAAACAAAACTTAACTTTTCTTTTACTGGAGCTTGCCAGAGATTTAACAATAAAAGTATATCATTATATCAGGAGAAAAAAGGAGTGAAAGAGAATGAAGAATATAAACACCATCTTATTTGACTTTGACGGAACATTATTTGATAGCAAAAAAGCAATGGTTAATGTTTATTATAGACTTTGCCGCAATTACGGCAACAAAGTATTCTCTTTTCGAGAAATTGATAATCAGTTCGGCAGTTCGTTCCGTGATATTTATGAATCTCTTGATAAGAGCAGAAAAAATGAGATAGAAAAAGAATACCTTAGACTAATGCTGGAAGAAGAGAAACATGCTAAGCTTTTTCCAGGGGTGAGGGAAAGCCTAATGTCTATTAAGGCAATCGGATATAAAACGGCCCTCGTCACTAATAAAGAGAGACCGATAGTACAGACAAGCCTTGAACGGTTCAGCCTTACCGGTCTCTTTGATACGGTGGTAACAATAAGTGATGTAGCAAATCCCAAGCCGCATCCTGAACCGCTCGAAAAAGCTATAGCAGCTGTTGGAGCTCAAAAGCGGAATACAATTATGCTCGGCGATTCTGTATTTGATGTTGGAGCCTGTAAGAATGCCGGAATCAAAAGTGTAGTGCTTGATTGGTACAGCCAGTATCCATTGAATGAACTTGAACCAGACTACTTATTCCATAATATCGGCGAATTTATGCTCAAGATAACAAAACAAAAAGAAGTAGTCTAGAGTAAAAGAACTTAATCAAAAAAACGGAACGCTATGAAAAGCGCCCGCCTATTTGAAACATTATTTTAAAAGGAAACTATCCGCATAGTTTCCTTTTATTTTATAGCCAAATATTAAGAAAATCCTCACTTAGAGTCTGTCCGCCGCTATGGTCGCCATTTTACTTCTTTCCCCCTGTACTAACCGTACTTGGCCATAGAAAGACTGTCCCTTGAGACAATGGGCAACATGGGTCATCCCATTACTTTCCTTGTCAAGATAAGGATGATCAATCTGATCCGGATCTCCGCAAAGCACAACCTTTGTCCCCTCTCCGGCCCGGGTAATAATCGTTTTCATTTCATGTGCCGATAAATTCTGAGCCTCATCAATTATTATGAATTGATGAGGAATACTGCGTCCCCGGATATAGGTAAGAACCTCAATGTCCAGTTGCCCTTTCTTCTTCAATAGATCTACAGCGCTGTCCACGATTGCTTCTTTTCCTCTGTCTTTTTCCCTTTTGGGGTTCAACAACATTTCCAAATTATCATAAATTGGCTGCATATAAGGTCGTACTTTTTCATCTTTTTCACCCGGCAAATAACCAATGTCGTTACCAAAGGGTATTAGAGGCCTGGCACACAAGATACGGGTATATATTCCGCTATTAATTGTTTGCTCCAGTCCGCTAGCCAAAGTAAGCAAGGTTTTCCCTGTACCGGCAGGACCCATAAGATTAACCAAACTGATCTCCGGATTATTCAGCAGGGTGAGGGCCCAACTCTGTTCCCGGTTTTTAGGGATAATACCCCATGTTTGTTCTTTATGCGCAAAAGTATAAAGCAACTCCTTGCCTGTTGTTGATGATACAAGCGATACGAACGAATCGTCACTTAATTTTCCTCTTATGCAGGTATTGGGTAGAAATGTCTTGCTTGATTGAATAAGGCCCTTATTATACAACACATTAATGTCAGTTTTATCTAAAAGAACTGTCTGAATATCCTCTTCAACAGGCGGCAGGACAACTTTGTCGTTATAATAGTCCTCCGTTGGCAACCCCAACGCATCTGCTTTAACCCGCATGGTCATATCTTTCGTTACGAGAATAACCGGTCGTTCTTCAGTGTTCATTAAATTAAGAGTTACATTAAGAATACGGTTATCAATTAATAGACTATCCGAAGCTACAGGCAACAGCTGGGGAGCCGTATGATTTAATTCTATCCTGACTAAACCGCCGTTGCCTAGTTTAATACCGTCAGAGAGTCGGCCTTGTTTTCTCATCTGATCAAGTTTTTCCATTACTTCACGGACAGCCTGTCCAATATTATTCATCAGCCTTTTTTTCATTGCTAATTCTTCCAGTACGGCATAAGGAATAACCACTTCATTCTCTTGGAATTGAAAAAAAGCATTCGGATCATGGAGTAAAACACTGGAGTCTAAAACATATACTTTTTGCAATTCAAATCCTCCATCTCATTTAGAAAGTCTGTTGGCGATAGTAGAGGCCATATAGGAGTCAGGTTTAATCACGCATAAAAAGCCACATGCTTTAACCCACCCGGATATCTCATCTACCCATTGAGAACTTGGACCATTTAACCCTGCATCTATATGAATACAAATATTATTTTCAATATGATCCTCATATTCGGAATTTTTGTCTTGTGAAAGGTATGATTTAATCAGGGCATACATCTCCTCAAATGATACTTCTCCATAAGTTATACTATACACATTCTCTTCTCCTTCTTCTTCAAGCATTTGTCGGAAAGAATGCTTCACACTAAAAATAATAAAGCGAGACACTTAGACTCTAAGATACCCCGCTTTTCTTTTTATGAGTAATACTATTCACTTCAGATCTCCAAATCATTGCAATCGAATGCTGATTCTTTGGTTTTGGCTTTTTTGACAGGCCCCAAATTGCTCTAATTATTAATTCTTCTTTTTGTGTCAACTTTTACACCTCTCTACCATCACTTTAATTTCCTTCGAATTTTGGTTTCTGTTGTTTTGGAGAGATTCTAACCCGATTGATTTAAGGATTGAATCGATAATTTCCTTATCCATTACGTATTTCTCCTCTAGAATTTCTTTTATATACTTAACCTCCCTTTAAACGAGAAACTCGTTTTTATTATCAAATAATTGATTGGGCTACTATGATTCCTATAGCAGCACCAACCGTAATATCCGACGGGTAATGCATTCCTAAATAAACCCGCGATACTGCAACTAATGCAGCAAGAAGGAAAAATACTATTGACAATGTAGGCAGCACGGAAGAAAACACTGTAGCAGTACAAAAAGCAGCAGTAGAATGTCCGGATGGGAAAGAGGAATCCCTGTAGATTTTATGACCGATAAAAACATTCTCCAGAGCCAGATAAGGCCTCAGCCTAGGAAAAAATTTTTTCCCCAACCGTACAACAAGATGGCTTATTACAAGACTTATAGCTAAGCTTTCGCCGGTCTTAACCATAGTAATGTTTTTACTCAAAAGTAGTATGACAGATAAAGAAATTACGCAGACCGCACCACCTAATTTTGTAATTAGCGCCATTAGCAAATCAGTAAACGAACACTTACAGAGACGGTTTAGCTTCATGAAGGCAATTTGATCGCCGCCTTGCACCCAATTTACAACTTTCTGCATTTTCTTCACCTCCTAGAATAATATTATCAGGTTTATATTAAGAATCTTTAAAGTCCTGGTTACAGTTTTGTTAAATAATAATCCCCTTCATCAAGCAGTATAATAAATTCCGATCCTTCGCCAACTTTACTTTTTACTTTTATTTTCCCATTATGTCCGGCAATAATTATTTTGGCAATGGCCAGTCCTAAGCCATGACCGCCCTTTTCCTTTGTTCTGGACTGGTCGGATCTGTAGAACCTGTCAAAAATGTGTTTGAGTTCTTCCTTGGTCATTCCTATACCCGTGTCTTTAATACTTATTGCCGTGTAATTGCTTTCCTTCCCTAAGCTGACTGTTATTTCCCCATCTTCAGGAGTGTATTTGATAGCGTTGTCAATCAAGATCCGGATAGCCTGTTTCATCCTGTTTTTATCGGCATACAAAGAAACTTCTTGGCTAATATTACTGCTTATCTTATGCGTCGTGTCAATAATCTGAGTTTCTTTGACAATCTCAAGCAGCATTTCGGTAAGACTAAACTCTTCTTTTTCAAACAAGAAAGTACTGTTATCATGCCTGGCAATGAATAATAATTTGTCAATAAGCTCATTCATGTTTTCTGCTTCGTTCTTAATAGCAGCAATTGATTCCTTCAAAATCTCCGCATCATTTTTCCCCCAGCGGTCCAACATTACCACATAACCTTGAATTACGGCTATGGGCGTCCTTAGTTCATGGGAAGCATCAGAGACGAATTGCTTTTGCCTGTTGTAATTATCTTCTATCCTGTTCATCATCTCATTAAAAGTAAGGGCAAGCTCTTTGAGTTCATTTTTTGATCCGCTTACATTCAGCCGCAAATTTAAGTTTCTTTCAGATACATCTTTCACTGTTTGCGTCATTTCCCTGATTGGCTGAAAAATCCCCCTGCCTGATAATATAACGGATATCATCGAAAAAAATAGAACTATGGCAAATACAATGAGTATTATTTTGGAAATATCAATTGCTTCCGCTATTTCTGATGTTATATCCGAATAGATTACCAGTCTATCATGGGCCCCGGATATCACATAGCTTCTATTGACTGCCAGATAAAAATTTTTCTCTGTCCAAACATAGCCAATTAACGATTTGTATCCATATACTGCACACCATACTTTTGGTCTATTTTGTTGCGCAAATATTTGATATATACATCTGTAACGTTGTTGTCCCCATAGTAATCATATCCCCAGACATGGTCAAGGATTTTTTCCCGGGTTAAAACAATTCCCCTATTCTCCATTAAATATTGCAAAAGCTCAAATTCCTTCTTAGACAGGGATATTTCCTTATTATCAAATGTAACTCTATATTCATCCTTAAACAAGTTAAGCTGGCCGGCCTCAATCGTATTGCTTTTCTCTTCCTTTTTCCCTCTCCGTTTGATGATAACCCTGATCCTGGCCAACAATTCCTCGATAGCAAAAGACTTGGTCATATAATCGTCGGCACCACTGTCAAGGCCCATCACCTTGTCGGAAACATCATCTTTGGCCGTAAGCATGATAATGGGAACATCAGACTCCCGTCTTACCCGCCTGCATACTTCGATACCACTTAATCCAGGAAGCATAAGATCCAGGATTATTAAATCAGCATTACCTGCTACAGCTTTTTCATAACCGCTCCTGCCATCATGAGCAAGTTCGACCGTATAGCCTTCATGCGTAAGCTCCAGCTCTAAAAACCTTGCTATTTTGACTTCATCTTCTATCACTAAAATTCTTGTTTTCATGCCGACCTCCGCCCTGAAACCCGTTAAGGACAAATTCCGACTTCATTATAAATGTAAATGAACCTGCTAACAACACAGGTCCATTTCCTCCCCATTATTCCACGGTGATTTCGTTATAACCATCTTCTTTTTTTACTTCGTCCTTGTTATTAACTTCGCTCTGGTTATTGTTTTGGCCTTTGTCTGTTGGCCTTTCCCGGCGTATCTTATCAGCTGCCGTTTTTACTTTACTGCCAAATTCATCGACGATTTCATTAACATCGACCTCTGCTCCTTCTTCTTTCCTGATTCTGATTTTGAAACCCATGAAATAGAGGACGATGAAAGCAACAGGATAAATCCAGAATGCGGGCATAGTGATAAGAACAGCAATAATAAGTATAATAACCGGTAGATTAAGAACTGTGTTTTCATCCTTCTCGATGATCAACTTGGTAACAAAACCCTTATGCAGTAAACCTCTCAGCTTTCTTCCATGAGTCGATTCCCCTTTGGCTTTGTTTTTATGTCTGTGCCTTTCTTGGGATTGGTAACCGTGTTTGCTTTCAAACTCAATAATAGCTTCCACCAGATCTCCATTATTCTTTTCCAGAAGTTCCTTGGCCTCCTGATAACTGCAATTGGTTCTCTTCCTCATCTCATCGATTTGTTCCAAACTAACACTCATATATTGTCAACTCCATTCTTTATTATGGGTTTATTCTATATGATCTTTATTAGACTGTACTTAACTGAAGATTAAAATTTGATGAGAATTTAAAATCTCAAATCTCTTTCCCCATCACGAATGCGTTTGAGATAGCCTAAAGCTTTTTCCCTTTGTTTTTCATTGGGAACGTTTCGAATTTCATTATCAATCATTTTCTGTCCTAATTCGTTTAATTCGTCATCAGCATAGTCTTTCAGGTACTCCTCAAATGTCAGCAAGGCATTGGGCAGGCAGCAATTTCCTATTTGTCCCGATTTAGCTAACGGCATAAAACGGTCTCCGGTTCTTCCTTCACGGTAACAGGCCGTGCAATAGCTTGGAACATAGCCGTTTTTTACAAGCCCTTTGATTACGTCAATAGGTTTTCTATGGTCTGCAAGATTAAATTGCGGCTTTTCCTCAATTCCGTTTTCATCTACGGTCTCTCTTTTGGCGTATCCCCCAACTCCTACGCAAGATCCCGCGCTCATCTGCGAAATACCAATTTCCAAAAGCTCCTTGCGGAAATCAACACTCTCTCTCGTTGAAAGAATCATCCCTGTGTATGGAACTGCCAGACGTATGATTGCTACTATCTTTTTGAGATCTCTGTCTTTTACCAAATAAGGAAAATCGTTATAGTCAACACCTTCAGCCGGCAATAGTCTTGGGAACGAAATTGTATGCGGACCGACCCCGACAGCAGCTTCTAAATGCTCGGCGTGCATTAAAAGTGCAACTGTTTCGTAGTGATAATCATACAACCCAAACAGTGGTCCGATACCGACATCGTCGATTCCGCCGCCCTGCATTGCTCTGTCCATGGCTTCGGTATGCCACTCGTAGTTTTGCTTCGGTCCATTGTGCATTTTAAGATAGGTGGGTTTGTGGTAGGTTTCCTGGAATAAGATATATGTGCCAATTTTAGCATCCTTTAGCTTTTTATAATTTTCTGCAGTCGTTGCGGCAATATCCACATTCACTCTGCGAATTGCACCATTTTCAAATTTTTCATCATAAATCGTCTTAATACATTCCAAGATATATTCAATCGGACATTTTTCATCGTCTTCACCTGCCTCGAGAAGAAGCCTTTTGTGCCCCATAGCCTCCAACTCCCTAATTTCCTCTCGTAATTCATCCTGTGTAAGTTGGTGTCTGCCGATTTTGTTTGCACATCTATAACCGCAGTATTTGCAGTTATTTACGCAATAGCTTGATAAATACAAAGGTGCAAACAGAACGATTCTCTTGCCATAAATTTTTCCCTTGACCTCTTTTGCAAGCTTATACATTTTTTCAAGAGTTTCATCATCGTCAACCTCAAGCAACACAGCTGCTTCCCTGTGAGAAAGGCCCTTATACTCTCTCGCCTTGGTTAAAATTCTGTCAATTTCAGTCTTATTTCCAGCGTGTTTTTTTGCCTCGTCAATTGATACTAAGATCTCTCCATCATCAATAAATTCATTTGAGTCCATAGATTTTGCATTATACATACTTTTACCCCCTTTAAAATAATTTCAATTTAAACTAATCTTGTCAAGTATCCCTGATAGATAAGCAATTACAACTCCGTAATTAGACATCGGGACATTTTGCTCAGAAGCCTTTTCAATGCGTGAAAGAACGTATTTTCGATTGAACATACACGCTCCGCACTGTATTATAAAATTATATGGTGATAAGTCATCAGGAAAGTCATTTCCACTGACTATATCAATAGTGAGCTTCTCGCCAACCTTTTGGCGAAGAAGCCTGGGAATTTTTTCTCTCCCGATATCTTCGGCAAGCGGCGCGTGAGTGCAGGCCTCCGCGATAAGGACTCTTGAGTTTTCAGTTAAATTATCAATGGCTGCAACACTTTTTGTATAATAATCCAAATCGCCCTTATAGCCGGCAAACAGGACAGAAAATGAAGTGAGCTTGCTTTCCTTTGGCTTTTTTTCGTAAACTGTTTTAAAAACTTGGGAGTCGGTGATTATCACTGCAGGGGGCTTGGCCAATGCTTTAAGTGCCTCTTCCAGCTTATCGGTTGTGGCACTAAAAACCATGCATTTTTTGTCCAACAGCTCTCTGAGCGTTTGCACCTGGGGAAGAATCAGACGCCCTTTCGGAGCCTGAATATCCTGAGGCATAACTAGCAGTACAATATCTCCGTCCTCAACAATTCCGCCCGTAATCGTTTTGGCGTCGTAATCCTCCGGCAAATGGCGCATAATGGCTGTTCGAATCTGCTCAATGCCGTTTTTGTTTTTTGCACTGACAACAATTGGCTTAATTCCGATACTATTTTTTATATAATTACTAACTGCTTTAGTATTACTGATCAAATCCGATTTGTTCAGCACTGCAATCGTTGGAATGTTTTTCTTTTTAAATTCGTTAATCCATTCTATTTCTCTGTCAATCACAGCATCTTCACCAAATACGATTAATGCAATATCTGTTTTTTGTGCAGCTTCTTTTGTTTTTTCAACCCTCAATTCGCCGATTGTGCCCTCGTCGTCAAAGCCTGCCGTGTCAATCAAAACACAGGGTCCGATGGGGTAAATTTCCATAGATTTATATACGGGATCTGCCGTTGTACCGGCAAATTCAGATACCAGTGCCGTATTATGTCCTGTAATAGCGTTAATCAGCGATGATTTCCCACTGTTTCGTTTTCCAAAGATGCCTATATGCAAGCGGTTGGCTCTCGGTGTATCATTCAAACTCATATTTTTATTCCTTTCTACGTTAAGATCGTTATGTTAATTCTTATTTCATAGGCCGAAAATCACCACGATCAACAACTATCTCGCAGCCAATTTTCTTCATGCGATTTTGCAGGCAAAAGCGGCATTCTGCTGCTTCCTCGCCGGTGCAGATTTTATTATCGTAGAGTGTATATTTTTTCCTTACTCCTATGGGAGAGAGGTTTGGCATAACCACATTCGAGCCTGCTAATATTCCCATTTCCCGCCCTTTTGGATGAATAGTGCCAAGTGCCGTTGTTGACGGAATCAAGGCATTCGGCAACATTAATCGCAATATCCCAATCAAAATAAGTGTTAATTCTAATTTTCCCGAAGGAAATTTGGCAAAAGGAGTGTCCTTATGCGGAATGAATGGGCCAATTCCAACCATTTGAGGATCAAGCTCTTTAATGAATAATAAATCTTCGGCAAGATTTCCGACGGTCTGGTAAGGTGAGCCAACCATAAAACCAGTACCTATTTGATACCCTATTTTTTTTAAATCAAATAGACAATTCTGCCTATTTTCAGCACTTAATCCCAGCGGGTGTATCTTTGAGTAATGCTCTGTATTTGCAGTTTCGTGACGCAGAAGATAGCGATTCGCGCCTGCGTTATAAAACTTCAGATACTGCTCATAGGTTTTCTCGCCGATGGAAAGAGTGATTGCACAATCCGGGTAAGCATTTCTTATTGAAGAAACTATGTCAATCACCTTATCATCCGAATACCATAAATCCTCTCCGCCTTGCAAAACAAAAGTGCGAAAGCCAAGTTCATATCCGTGTTCACAACACGATAAAATGTCGTCTTTTTCGAGCCGGTAGCGCTCGGCGTTAAGGTTGCTTTTTCTAATTCCACAATAATAACAATCATTTTTGCAGAAATTTGTAAATTCGATTAAACCGCGTACGAAGATTTTTTTGTCAAAAAACGCATCTGCCACAGCTCTCGATTTTGAAAACAGATATCGGGCATCCTCTTTTTCAAAGCAGCTTAAGAGCGTTACAAGCTCTTCTTTGCTCAATACCTTTTCGCTATGCAATTTGTCTACAAGGCTGCGCATTAACTCATTCCTTTCGTTTCGTCCAAAGGAAAAAGTTTCGAATAAACGGTTTTGGCAGTTACGTCTGGAAGCATACCGAGTTTCCCTGATAATGCACTAATCACATCATTGGGAGCATCCATTACTATGCTGATAATTGCGATATTGCGTTTATGATAAGGTATTCCCATACGCCCGATGATATATTTGCCATAGTCATGAAGAATGTTGTTCAGCTTTTCAACTGAGTCTGGATTTTCAACGATAATACTAACAGCAGCAATCCTTGTTTCCATAAAATCCACCTCCGGAGATAATAAAAAATCCCTGCACCGAAAGGCACAAGGATAATATAGTAAACAAAAATGAACCCACTCACGTGAGTAAACTTCCAAATAACTATTAATATTCTCTTGCCTTCACACTCGGGACGAACCCTCATGAATCAGTACAATTACTTTGTCAAAAAAACGTCTCCCTGAAAGAAAAAAATCTTACAGGTTATCGTCTTTTATACTATACTGCAAGCTTAAGCTAATTTCAAGAAGAATAATACAATCTAGTTTTCCTTTGATCTATTAATCTCATAGAAATCACCTAGAGAATCGGGCATCATATTAAGCTCATTCGCAAGAAATACTTATTGTTCTGTCGGCATTAGCTGGATTAAGGCGCGGGGAAATATGCGGCCTTAGATGGGAGGATATTGATTTTGAAACCGGGAGAATAGATATCAAAAGAAATGCTGTCAGGATCCCTGGTAAAACAATAGTTAAAGAACCCAAAACAGAAGGAAGTACGAGATCATTCATGCTTCCTGATTATGTACTCGATGCTTTAAAAAAGCATCGTGGCTTTGGTTATGTCTATCCCGGAGAAGACGGACAAGTCATGAATGGAGATGCCCTATCGAAAAGATTAAAGGATTTGCTATGGAATAATAACCTGCCAAAAACAACTCTGCATCCATTGAGACCTTATAATGCTACAGCTCTGCTAAAACGTGGTGTACCAGATAAAAAAATAGCAAATGTTTTAGACAAAGTGGTGTCAAAAAGGGGTAAAAATATGGTGTCAAAAAAGGTGTCAGATTCTTAAAATAAGGTGTCAAGATAAATAAAAGAACCATCAGATACTGATGATTCCTGGTTTTTTTGGTTGCGGGGGCCGGATTTGAACCGACGACCT
>DIWC01000021.1 GCA_002423425.1 Peptococcaceae bacterium UBA6116 | reverse complement strand
ATGGAAACAAGATATGAATTGTTTGCCGCTTCGGGAGTCAGAGATATAATACGATACAATTTTTTAGTTACCGAGAAGAAAGATAATGAGCAAAAGCCTCTTCCCTATGTTGTAGTTATTATTGATGAGCTGGCTGATTTAATGATGGTTGCTCCGGCTGAGGTGGAGGAAGCAATCTGCCGTTTGGCCCAAATGGCAAGAGCGGCCGGAATCCATCTGATAGTTGCAACGCAAAGACCTTCGGTTGATGTAATCACCGGACTTATTAAAGCTAATATTCCTTCCCGTATAGCCTTTGCTGTATCTTCCCAAATCGATTCAAGAACAATATTGGACATGGGAGGAGCCGAGAAACTTTTGGGAAGAGGAGATATGCTTTATAATCCAATTGGAGTGAATAAACCTGTTAGGGTTCAGGGGTGTTTTTTGGCCGATAAAGAGGTTAGAAATATAGTAGATTACCTCACGGGACAAGCCAAACCGGATTATAATGATATACCGCAAACAGACCTGCAGTCATCCCAGAAGTCTGAGCCCGAAGACGAGTTTTTTTACAAGGCGGCAAATGTTTTTTTTGAAAACAATACTGCCTCCGTTTCTCTCCTGCAAAGAAGGCTGAGGATTGGGTATACTAGAGCTGCGCGCCTTATGGATCTTCTCGAAGATAAAGGTGTCGTAGGGCAATATGAAGGGTCAAAGCCAAGAGAAATATTGCTATCTAAGGGGCAATTTGAGTTGAAATACGGTAAATCGGACAACCTTTAAAAAATATATTATGGTATCTGAAAAAACAAAGAAGGATTATAAACTAAATTTGTAGAATGAAAGCCCATTGGTGATTATTATGTTGCATGATATTTCGGTAAATGAACTCTTTAAGTTGGGAAAGGCTTTTTTTATAGATGTTCGTTCGGAAAACGAATTCAGCGGGGGTACAATACCAGGAGCATTTAATATTCCTTTATTCAATAATGAGGAAAGAGCTAAAATAGGTACGATTTATACCAAGGAATCTTCCAAAAAAGCTAAAGAAATAGGGT
This sequence comes from Peptococcaceae bacterium UBA6116, assembly GCA_002423425.1. Classification (GTDB taxonomy): domain Bacteria; phylum Bacillota; class Desulfitobacteriia; order Desulfitobacteriales; family Syntrophobotulaceae; genus UBA6116. Next base: position 2,726 of record DIWC01000021.1, on the reverse strand, counting down.
TGCAGATTGCGGGAAGCAAGTTGTCTTGTCTGTATGAGCAAATCGTAAATTTGGCAGGAAGAAACCCAGTCATGCTTTTCTGCTGGCGGGGAGGAATGAGAAGCAAATCCCTGGCAGTTGTCCTTGACCTTATGGGTTTGAACGTGTTCCGCTTGAGTGGTGGTTATAAGGCTTATAGAAAATCTGTTGTTGAATTTTTCGAGGCTGAATTTCCTTTCCATATAATTGTTCTTAATGGCAACACAGGAGCTGGAAAAACAAAACTATTAAAAAAGCTAAAGGTTAAAGGATACCCTGCGCTTGATTTAGAAGGGTTAGCTAACAATAGAGGTTCGGTTTTTGGAGGTATAGGCTTAGGGCCTCAGCCTACGCAAAAACAGTTTGAGTCTTTGCTTTTTGAGGAAATATCTCATTATCAAGACCGTGCCTATCTTGTCCTAGAATGTGAAAGCAAAAGAATTGGTCGATTAACCTTGCCGAATTCTCTTTATTCCGCGATGCAAGAGGGTACTCAAGTTCTTATCTATGATACTATTGAAAACAGGGCGAATAGATTAGTACGAGAGTATACGCTTGTTTCGGAAGCACTTGACGACCTTAGACCGGCATTAGAAAAATTAAAAAAACGACTCGGCAAATCGAGTCTCAGTCAATTATTTTCCCTTTTAGAGGTTAAGGATTACCATGGTTTTGCGACAAAGTTAATTGTTGAATACTATGATTGTCTTTATGGCTATCCTAATCAGAAAAGGGAAGAATATAATCTGTGCATTTATAATAATTTGATGGAGGAAAGTGTCAAAGAGATAAGTGCTTTTCTAGATAATAATTATGTGAAATAAGAGCGGAAGTTAGGTGGTTTAAGAATGGCCGGAGAAGGGGTTATTTTACAGAAAGCTAGGGAAGAAAAGGGATGGAACTACCATGATGTCGAGGACACTACCAAAATACGTGTCCGGTATCTACAGGCGTTAGAGCAGGAAGAATATAATATTTTACCCGGAGATACATATACGAAAGGGTTTTTGCGGACATATTCCAGATATCTTGGGCTAAATCCAGAGGAAATAATTAATCTATATAATCTTTCTTTGCATAAAGAGCCCGGAAGTCAAGATCATATATCTCTAAAGCCTATTCAAAACAATACGTTTTGGGTTAAACCTGCTGTAATTATTATTATGGCTTTAATCGCGGTAGGCATAGTATTTGGAATTACATATTGCAGCAGGATAGATAACAGTCAGCATACTGATTATACTCCTACACCATTGCCAACTGCTCCTGTTGCTGATAATTCAACGGGTGAGAATCAGAAACAAACTCAGCCTCAGCCTTCCAAACAATCGCCTTCACCTGTACAGTATACAGGAATTGTCGCTGAACTATCTTTTAAAGAGGATTGTTGGCTTAACGTCAAGGTTGATGGCATCATTGTTGAAGATGGAATAAATGCAGCGGGGACAACAAAAGTTTTACAAGGAACTAAACGAATCGAATTTGTTTCCATAGGCAATGCCGGTGGAATTTCAATTAAACTTAATGGAATTGACATCGGGTCACTCGGAGCTTCAAGGGAAGTGGTGCGTAATTATGTTATTACGGAAGAAACTATAAAAAACTTATCTAATAAATCAAATTCTGTTCCGAAGACAGGTCTATAAAATTCAATAAGTAGAATAAATTCCAATCGGTGGCCGGGAAGCGGTTTCCAAAGATGTTAATGCTATCGGCTTAATTTATCCAAAAAATTAACATAAAATTAACATTAAGCCAACGTATTTTTAATTTCGATTTGCTAAACTTATCAAGGAACTCCACGGTTGTTTAAGGGTCAAAATTGAATAGAAATTCGGAAAAACGGACTTTACAAAAAACTGATGAAACGTTTTTTCCTAAGAGGCAAAATTAATGTCAAATATTAAAGTAGAAGACCTTAACTTATATTATGGAAATTTTCAAGCTTTAAAAAATGTTAATCTCGATATACCTGAAAAACAGGTTACTGCTTTGATTGGACCATCTGGCTGCGGAAAATCAACATTTTTGAGAACGTTAAACAGAATGAATGACCTTGTTAAAGGTGTTGTGATTAATGGAAAAGTTGAGATAGATAATCAAGATATTTATGACAAAGCGGTCGATATTGTAGGTTTACGCAAAAAAGTAGGTATGGTTTTTCAAAAGCCCAATCCTTTCCCACTGAGCGTCCTCGAAAATGTAGCTTATGGTCCTAAAGCACATGGAGTAAAGGAAAAGGCTAGGATATCAGAAATAGTCGAGAAAAGCCTGGTTCAAGCAGCACTCTGGGACGAAGTTAAAGACCGTTTGCATTCTTCGGCTTTTGGATTATCAGGGGGACAGCAACAGAGGCTTTGCATTGCTCGGGTTCTAGCAGTTGAGCCGGAAGTAATATTAATGGATGAACCTACTTCAGCGCTTGACCCCTTAGCAACATTAAAGATTGAAGGATTAGTAAATGAGTTAAAAGAATTATTTACCATAGTAATTGTTACCCATAATATGCAGCAGGCGGCACGTATCTCTGATATTACCTCCTTCTTTTTAAATGGAGAGATTATCGAAACCGGCGTTACCAGAACAATGTTTACTAATCCTTCAAATAGAAAGACCGAAGATTATATAACCGGTAAATTTGGGTAAATATTAGTTTAATTAAAGCAGAGGTAACCTGCTTTTTTTAATTTGCGATTGGCTTTTCTAGG
>DIWC01000065.1 GCA_002423425.1 Peptococcaceae bacterium UBA6116 | reverse complement strand
CATACAGCGAGATGAAACGAACACCCTTTTCCTCGAAATAATGCTCGATGATGAGCCCCATTTCAGCGTACTCCCTGCCGAAGCGGGAGAGGTCATTGACGATGACCACATTGATTTTGCCCGCGTCGATGTCGTCCATCATGCGTCTGAAATCCGGGCGGTTGAAGTTCTGTCTGGTATAGCCGTCGTCAGAATATATGTCGCCGATGGCTATATGGTTGTCCTTGCAGTACCGGGNNGGATGCTGCCGCTTTCGCCGAGATCTCCGTCGTCCTGGCTGAGCCTGCAGTAGATTGCTGCTATTTCTCTTTCCATCAAAACACCTCTCTTTGAGGTGGTACGGAAGACGTAGAGGAAACAATGAAGGGTCTATTTATAAACGCAAAGACGGTACATATTCCGGACAGGTTACCATTGGCCGAAATTCAGACGGTAAGCCCAAGCGTAAAACCATCTATGGCAAGACCAGAAAAGAAGTATCTGGGAAAATAGCTGAAATACTTACTGAAGTTAACAAAGGGATGTTCATTGATCCTTCGAATATGCTTATAAAAGACTGGATAAAAATCTGGTCTGAACAATATTCTAAGAAAAAGAACAGACCCAGTACTTGGCGAGGATATGAGACTTTTATCAGGAATCGAATCATTCCTAAACTCGGTGAAATTAGACTTTCAAAACTTGAACCTTACCACATTCAGCAATTCTATAATGAATTAAAAACTGAGCCTAGACTTGATGGTAAAGAAGGAACAATATCATCAAGCTCAATAATTAAAATTCATGCCATACTCCATAAGTGTTTGATGGATGCCAGAAGAAACAAGCTTATCTCTTGGAACCCTTCCGATGAGACAGACAGGCCACATAAGGAAATTCAGGAGACTAAAATCCTTTCAAACGACCAAATGGATATTTTCTTGGAAGAAATCAAGAAATATCGTTTTTATGCCGGTTACCTGCTTTCAATAGGATCTGGTCTTCGGCCAGGGGAAGCACTTGCCCTTAAATGGTCTAACCTTAACCTCAAAGACAAAACTATTTCTATAGAAGAAACACTCACTAGGGTCTTAAACGATGAACAATACCTAATGCAACTACCAAAACAAAAGTTATCACCCAGGAAGCAAAAACTCAAAAAAGTAAAAGAACATTAGCTTTGGCAAAGAGACTTGCTGCTGCTCTCAGGGCTCATAGAATCAGCCAGGTTAAAGAAAAACTTATCGCCGGAGATAAGTATATTGATCAGGATTATGTCTTTGCAACACCAATTGGCGGTCACGTAGAATATAGAAACTTCTAGCGTTCTTTTCAAGCATGTCTGGTAAAGTGTAAAATACCACCCGTAAAGCTCTATGCCTTGCGACATACATTTGCTACCAGACTCCTGGAAGATGGAGAAGATATAAGGATCATACAAGAAATCAAGAAACAATCAGCCAACAAAATAGACTTACATCTAAGGAAAAAAAGACAAAAAACCTCAATTGCAGTAAAATTGCAGTAGTAAGCATTCAAAATTCGATATTTTAAACAAATAATAAGAAGCAAAAAACACCGCAAATCCTTGCGGTGTCTATGTTTCTTATGGAGCCGATGGTGAGATTCGAACTCACGGCCGTTGGTTGTTCGTAAGGTAGTATAGATTAATTGTCATTTTTTCTTCCTTATACTTTTATAGAAAGATATTTTATGCCTCACAAGTTCGGTGAAGAATGGGTCAGAGGCCATTGATGGCATAATTCTTCCATCTATTAATTGATGCATTGCAATCTCATGCAATAACAACCAACGTGATCCCGTCATAGTCTCACCATTAAGAGCCGCTGCCAAGTTCTTAATTTCATTATTAATCCGTGTTGCTTCAGTACGGCTTCTAAGTACAAGCTTATTTCTGTTTTTCCAAATATCAAGTGCAATAATAATTGAAAAATCATCTCCTGTTTTCAACAAATTTATTAAATTATCAGCACTCAAATTAAGACTTAATTCCTTAATAATTTGGATAAAGATCAGGGATTCTTGCTGCAATTCTGTTTTTAAACTGCTTTCAAGTTCCAGATTCATTATTCGGCTTAACTTATCCTTATCAAGCTTTTTAATATTGTGTTTAAGATAGTCTATAACATATTTCCCGTATTTGGGATCGATTAGCATTACGTTTGTTAATGATGGCATTATAATATCGAAATCTTCTAGGGGAATTTCGCAGTTTTTCAACATTTTTAATGCATATTTATATGCACCTTTTTCCCCAGATATTTGAAACTGAGCTGCCGTATTTAGAACGCCAAAAACCCCTTCTTTTTTCAACGCATCCTCAAAGGCTGTCTTCATTTGAGAAATGACGTCAAAAGGATATTTGTAAATCTCAGTTTTCGCAGTATTTAGATTCAAACTATATTCGTTCAGCACTTTTTCAATTATTGGTAAACTTTCTTGCGCTTGCGATTCTGTCCGAAAGTAGAATTTGAAATCATCTACATAGCGGCGAAAATGATACCCCTTTTCTGTCAGTTTCCTATCTAATTCAGCCATAATTATTTCAGAAAAAATCCTCGAAGTAAAAGGCCCAACAACTATTCCGTTTGTTTCGTTGTTTTTTTGATATCGCATGTATGTATCTAGCTGATCTGCCAATTCATATTGACTTTTCAGAGAACTCGGCATTTTTGTTCTGTAATACTTCTTCGCCTCATCCTTTCCGCACATTGCCCAAGCTATAGAATGAGTGTAGATTGTATTGTAGCAATTTGCGACATCCACATCCAAGCGGTATTTATAGCCCAGTGAAGCTCTAATACAATTTTTGATTCCCTCTACGAAGTCGCTCTTTGAGCGTATGCTTTCACGTACATTTTCGCTATTAAGCATCTCTGATGCACCTTGGCGGTAAGTGTGAATATAAGTAACTGGGGAAAGAGAATTGGGGCTGTTCGAGGCTGATTTTATTTCCGACCAGTTGTCTGCCATTAATTTTACAACACGTAAAAAAGCCTCCGGATTTGGCAAAGATAAAACTCTTCTGGAAATGTCGTTTTTATATGTTGATAGTGTGGTCGGAGATGTTGTCGCGTCCTTGGCTTTTGCTTTTATAGAAACCGACGGCATTATGTCCTTAATTTTATTTGAAAGCATTACTGAATTGAAACATTCCGGTATCTGCTCTGCAAAAAAACCATATCTCACCACTTGGGAAATAAAATTATCTTTATTAAGTTTTGTTGCAGTATTAATAACTGGCATATATCTTAATTCTCCTCAAATCCATGGTTGCTCTATTTGTTTGGCATACGATGACATTCGTCGAGATATTTATGAGCGAACGAAATTAGAGTTAATATATCAAGCGCTTTAGTTTCTTCTACTTTCCAATTTACTTTTGGAATATGTGCTTCCGGATTCCTTGCCAAGTGAAAGATTGCCTCAAGAAGCTCTTTGAGTCCTATAAATTCGCTTTGTGTTTTAAACGAATTTAAGAACATATAGAGGGATCTTTTGTAGAGAATGCAGTTTGAAAAAGCTCCCCGCCGTCTTTGGTGAGTCCCGTCATCTGTCTCACTCGTTCTGCTAATCCCTTTGATGCTTCAAACACAGCATCAAAGTAGTCTTTTCGCAGATAATCTTTAATACAATATTTTGTAACCTCAGAGTGTATGGCTCTATCGTAAAGTTTTTTATGTAAACTGTTTACTCGTCTATCAACTTCATCCAACGTTTCCGCTTTAGGCACGCTGGTTGCTTTTCCGTCTTTTTGTATTTGAAGTCCCACAAGTATCAATACTTTGTTCGTTTCTTCATAAAGCCATTGATATTTATCTCTTTTTTCGGTAGAAGTATAGCTTATTGGATTTAACGCACTTTCAATAAACGAATAAATGCGTTTATATGACTGCCGAGTGTTAATCTCATTTTCAAAGCAACTGTAAGCTAGTTTCGCTTATTCAAACCTACCTGATAGTACATCCCATTACCAATATTTCTGTTGCCATCATCAACAGTTGCAATTCGGCAATGCTGGAGAGTATGAGTAAGTTCTGTTTTCGTCAAACCCCTGTTAGTATCCGCCAAAACAGCACAAACTGATCTGAGTTATTGTTCTGAGAGCGGCATATTTAGCAACTCAAACACCCCTATTCGTCCAGCATCAGCTTTTTCTTTGAGTTTCTGAGTTTACGTATTTCCTCACGCTCAATAGTCTGAATGCTTGTTTCCTTAGGCGGTTCCAACTGCTTCAATCGTTCAATGCCTGCACTATCTAAAAGCGATCTCATCATCTGTTTAGCACTTGTGTTTAGACGTAGGAGGCGCTCCTTTTGAGACAATCCTTGGCGAATAAACTCCGCATTCAGACTTTCCATATTCGCCAGAACAATAAGCTGCTGGAGTGATGCCTCGTCACGAATATTCCCTTTCGCATTCGGATTAGCCTGACGCCACTCTTTTGCCGTCAATCCAAACAGTGCAACATTCAAAAGATCTGCTTCGTTAGCATAAGTTATATTTTGCTTCTGCGGAGTGACATCTGGCGGGATTAATACCTCCTTGATGGCGTCTGTATGTATCCGATAATTGATTTTTGCAATGGTGCGGTTGAGATTCCATCCAAGCGATAGCCTACTGTTTTCATCCGACTTTAAGCGTTGATAATCTTTAATAATATAAAGTTTAAATTCCGCAGAAATCCAGGATGCAAACTCAAATGCGATGTCTTTATGGGCAAAGGTTCCTCCATATCTCCCAGATGTGGACCGTATACCGATAGCATTAGTCGAAGAAATCCACTTCTGTGGATTGAGAACAAAAGAATTAGATCCAGATTCATTTTTAAACTGGTCGAATTCGACCAGTTTAAAATCCGGATTGTTCATTGTCTCCCAAAGACCCAAAAACTCGATGGTACTTCTGCTGCGCATCCAGTTTTTTATCACATCAGCAGGAAATTCAGCATTTTTGTATTTTGCAATATCAGTTAAAGAAATAAAATCATTGTCATCTCCGCCAGAAATGACAGCGATTTCAGTTCCTTTAGCGATAATGGTTTCCTTCATATTTTTATCCTTTGGCATCTAACATACCCCCGTTCAGTATGTGACAAAAGCGACAAGGTAATTTACATCAAATTTTTTGTATAATTCAGTTATTTGTAAAAATCATACCAAAATATACCTTTATTCGCAATCCATATTTTTACCCGACCAACTCCTTAACTTCTGCTACCAGTACATCATCAATCTCGACATCTTCCGCAGTCGGAATGACCATTGGCAACCCGAACAATTCCTTCATCTCCACATACCCGATAAATTTATAATGTATGTCCACTCGCTGGCTTTTGCTGCCATCAGGGTTATCCGTCTTTTCGTAGACCACAATCTTCTGTATCAGCTCGTTGAGGATTTGTGTATTGAGCTCGGTTATATCGGTATACTTCTGTATAATCGGCAGGAATTTATCAATATTTTCGTATACCAACTCGGCACGGGTAATCAGTTCAGTGAGCTGATTCCTCCGCTCTTTAAGCCCTGCCTGTTCTTCCTCATAGCGTTTGGTCATGACTTGATAACGTTCTTCTGTGAGCTTTTCGAGCGCTAGATCCTCGTAGAGCTTGTTCAATATCTTGTCCAATTCAGCAATTCTTTTTTCTACGGTTTTGAGCTCACGCTTGCATTTTTCAGTTTCCTGCTTTTTCTTCTCAGTTTTGGCGGCGATAAGCATTTCCTTGTACTTCTGCGTCGCTAGTTTCGCCACCTTCGCATTACGGCGGATATCCTCCAGCACGAGCTGTTTCATGGTTTTCCAGCCGATGGCGTGGGATGTGCATCGTTCCTTGCCGTAGTTCTTGTATACCCAGCAGGAGAAACCGGTGTATTTGCCTTTCTTTTTATTGAAGCTTACGTTTAGAGAGGAACCGCATTTTGAACACTTGACCAGACCAGCAAACATCTGTATCTCTCCGCTGCTGTTTTCACGTCTGTGGCTCTCCATCAACTGCTGCACTGTGTCCCAAAGCTCTTGTGATATGATTGACTCATGTGCTTTTTCGAATACAATCCAGTCCTCCTTCGGTGATGGAATACGGGTCTTGTCAAAGAAGCCTTTCGTCTTTGTTTTGCCGAATACAACCTGTCCTATGTACGCACGGTTGGAGAGTATAGCCCGTACGGAAGTGGCATGCCAGTCAAATGGTTTCCTCCAGTAATCGCTTTTGTAGTAATCGGGATTGTTTTGATTGAAGTAGGCTATTGGGTTCAGAATTTTCCGCTCTCTCAGGATTTTCGTCATACTTACATAACCGACGCCATCAGCGAACAACCGAAAAATCTCCCTCACTACGTCGGCGGCAGGAGGGTCGATAATAAGGTGGTGTCGGTCGTTTGGGTCTTTCAGATACCCGAATGGAGCGTGTCCGCCGAGGTACATCCCAGCCTTTGCCCTCGCTCTGTGCGCCGCCTTGGTCTTAGTAGATGCCTGCCTTGCGTAATATGAATTGATGACGTTTGTGAACGGTAGCATGAGATTATCTACGCCGCTTTTTGTGTCAATATTCTCTGTCACCGAGATAAATCGGACGCCCTTTTGTTCAAAATAATGTTCGATGTAAAGCCCCATCTGAGCGTATTCTCTGCCGAAACGGGATAAGTCTTTAACTATGACCGTATTGATTATCCCCGCCTCAATATCGCAAATCATACGCTGAAAATCCGGGCGGTCAAAGTTTGTTCCCGACCAGCCGTCATCGCAATAATAACCACCGATGGCGATATGATGGTCATTGCAATATTGAGCGAGCAGAGTTTTTTGAGTCTGAATACTACCGCTCTCGCCGGTCTGACCGTCGTCCTGGCTGAGCCGACAGTAAATTGCCGCTTTTTCTGTTGCCATATATAACACCTCTCTTTCAGCAACACACAATACCATCAATTCTTTTCAATAGCTATACTATTTTTCGATATATTTTCATTCGGAACTTTGTCAGCCTGAGTTGCCCGAAAGGACTGCTCGATAAGATCTCCAACCTTATCAAATAGCAGTTTATCTCCGTCGAAAAAGCTGAAGGTTACATACTGCACGCCATTGATAATTGTGCTGTTAACCCTAAAATCTTTTTTGTATAAAAACGGCATTATCTTTCTCCTTTGCTCTTAATATCGCTCATTGCTGTGCTGAAATCTATATGCTTGTTCGAAAGTTGGGAAGCTGCCCAATCGCTTTACTTCATCCGCACAATTTTCACGCAGCCTTCGTAATTCCGCTTCCGTCATTTGAACCTGCGAAGCTACAATATGACTCAGCACCGCCAGCTCCACGGCGATTTTGTACTGCCCTGTGTCAAGGGATTTACCAATCTGCTCCACCTTTTGTTGTACTTTTAAGGCAAATATTTCATCAATGAAATTAGGGTTTTCCATGGCATTTAAGTACCCCGCGTAAAATTCAATGGCCATTTCTACGAAAGCATTGCGGGAATCAGCCTCCGCCTTGCGGAGATTATTATCGCAGAGAGAAAGATGTTTCTGGGTAACAGCAAGCCCTGATTTAACTCTTTTGTTCATGTGTTTTTCTCCTTCCTGACTGTTTTTTAATATGGTACCGATATACGTTCTGTTACGACTCCTTACCGTATGTCGCCAAACAGCGGGTTTTTTCGGTCGTTTTTTTCCTTACGGACACCTTTAGAGGTACCTTGAGGTAATTTACGACCACGTAAGAGGTACCGTTCTCGACCCGCATTGCGGGGCGATGTATCGGGCGCGGGGCACCTCCAACGACCACGCGCCTTTAACCTGCATGGAAATCAGTCTCATGATTCGCCCCCGAATTGGTGCTCAAACCCGCCTTTTCGCTGCCTTGCGTCGGCTGCGACGGGTGCGTCGGCCAATTTGATACTGACACCGTATCCGTTTTGCAGTCATTGCCGACGCAGCCGACGCAGCCGACGCACTCATACCGCATGCTGATTTCTTTTCTGTCGTGAGTTCGCTTCATTTCAAACGTAATACCCCGCTCAGCAAGCTCTGCCTGATTACGGATCATTTTCTTAATGAGGACGTTGGGCAGAATGACCGCTCCGCACATTTTCTCAATCTCGTCCGCCAGTTCCGTCGCCGTTCCTGTGAAGGAGAGAAGGGATTCCATAGCAGCAGAGAGATAAATAATAATCTCGTCGCCCGGCTGGGGCTCGTCCGTGACGCTGTCGGATAACAGATTCCAGATATGTGCCGCTTTATCGAACTCCAATTGCAGCTCACGATACTCAATATCCCGTCCCACACAGAAGAGCGTGGCGGCATTTCCGCTGCGCTTGTCTTTTTTCAAGACGAAGTTTGTATCCGTCGCTCCGCTGATACCAGTCGTGCCGGAAATCATATTCATGGGATCGTCATCGTTCATCTTGCGAAGGTGGTGGATGAGCAGGATCGCGATGCGGTGCTTGTCCGCCAGCTGTTTTAAGATGCCGATGTCGCGGTAGTCGCTGGCGTAGGGATT
>DIWC01000050.1 GCA_002423425.1 Peptococcaceae bacterium UBA6116 | reverse complement strand
TGCAAGACCTGACCCCACAGGTTGTTCCGCGCCAGATCGCCCGTAAAGGTCGGCGAGCCAACCTGATCCGCAACCACGCGAAGCTCTTCACGCTCGTTTCCAAGGCGCACCATGGTTTCGACAAAATTCTTACCGCCGGGGCCATATAGCCAACTGGTACGCAAGATGAAATACTTCTCCAAAGCGGATGCGGTGATAGCCTCCTCCCCGGCCAGTTTGCTGCGACCGTAAACCGAACGCGGCCCCGTTGCAACGGTCTCCTTGTTAGGAACCTTCGCATCCCCCGGAAAAACATAATCAGTGGAAATATGCACCAGGGTTGCGCCCAGATCACGCGCTACCGTGGCCAGATTCCCAGGCCCCTCCCCGTTCACCCTAAAAGCCGTCTCAACATCCGATTCGCACCCATCCACCTGGGTATAGGCAGCACAATTGACAATGACGTGCGGCTGTATCTCTCCGAGAACGGTCGCCACGATACCTGCGTCCGTCACATCGAACTGCGGCCTGGTTAGACAACGAATCTCATACGCGTCGGTTGCCATTTGTTGAATAGCTTGCGCCAGCATTCCCCTGGCACCGACGAGAGCCAAAACCTGCGGAGTATTTCTCACATCAACGCCCGGCATACATCTGCTCATAATACTGTTGATACGACCCATCCAGGATCGATTCAGACCATGGGCGATGTTCAAGATACCACTGCACCGTCTTACGAATACCCTCTTCAAAGGTCATGGAAGGTACCCAACCAAGTTCATCTCGAATTCGGCTGGCATCGATGGCATATCGGCGGTCATGCCCCGGCCGGTCGGTGACAAAGCGGATCAACTCCTGGCGGGAGTTACCCGAAGGGAGCGCAGCGGCCATCTCATCCACCAGGTCACAGATCAGGCGCACCACTTCGATATTCTGTTTTTCGCTGTTACCGCCGATATTGTAAGTGCGCCCCACCTGCCCTTTTTGCAAAGCCATCAAGATCGCCTGGCAATGATCACCCACATACAGCCAATCCCTTATATTCTTCCCATCCCCATAAACCGGCAGATCCTTACCCAGCAGGGCGTTGTTAATGACCAGGGGGATAAGTTTTTCAGGGAACTGATAGGGACCATAGTTATTGGAGCAATTGGTGATAATGACCGGCAACCCGTAGGTGTGCTGATAAGCACTGACTAGATGATCGGAAGACGCCTTGCTTGCCGAGTAAGGCGAGCGGGGATCATAGGATGTGTTTTCAGTGAATAGGCCGGTCTCACCCAGCGAGCCGTAGACCTCATCGGTGCTTACATGGAGGAAACGACACTCAGAAGCATCGCGCCCTTGCCCGAGCCAAGCTGCACGTGCGGCCTCCAACAGGGTAAAGCTACCGACGATGTTGGTGCGGATGAAGTCCATCGGTCCTTCGATGCTGCGATCCACATGGGACTCAGCGGCAAAATGGACCACCGTGTCGATTTTCTCTTCTACAAAGAGCCTATTAACCAGATCAATGTCGCAGATATCCCCATGCACGAACCTATAACGGGGTACATCTACAATATCAGACAAGTTGCAGGGATTACCGGCATAGGTAAGATTATCAAGATTGATGATGCGACAATCCTTCACCATATCCAAAATCAAGCGCACGAAATTTGCGCCAATAAACCCACAACCACCAGTAACTAAAACACGTGTCATTGTTATATTTCCTCTTAACATAGAGCTCGAGAAAAGCTAGCGTTTACAAACTAAATAAAGTGTGCCTAAATGCGCCACATGATTGATCAAAAATTAAAGCCCTTAAAGAACCAAAAGGATTCCCTTGAGTGAACACTCCATTTATTGCTGAGACTTCTTACCCGCCACCCTCAAAATAAATATTTTCGTCTAGATTGCCAATCATCCGCTTTAAACCATCATGCAGGGTGTACGGTGAATTAAAGCCGATCTTTTCAAGGGCGGTAGTTGATACGGTAGTATTGGCACAAAACTTTCGAATGCGGATGCTGCTGATCGGGAATTTTTTTCCACATGCCTTGGATAGAAGATCAAAGCCCAATCCACCTGCAAGGCCTACAGCGTAGGGAAGTTTTGGTATCCTTGCAGAAACACCTAATTCGGCCCGGATGAACTCAACCAACTCTCGCACTGCCAAGTCTGGTTTAGTGGCAAAATTGAAGAGATGCTTACCTGGCTCGAATTCCATCGCTTTGACTAGGAACTCTGCGATGTTACCGACATAGGCCATAGATTTGCGATTATTACCAAGGCCGACCATCATGAACTTGTTGGATTGAATCTGTTTAATAAGATTGAAGACGTTACCGCGATTGCCTTCACCAAATACGACAACTGGTCGAAGAATGGTCAGCACCCTACTGCCACTTTTACCAACCCATTCTGTAAATATCTTTTCAGCTTCAAGTTTACTTCTCCCATAGTGGTTGAAAGGCTTAGTAGGGCTAGCTTCATCGGGGTTTGGTTTGTTCAGACCGTAGACGGCGACTGTACTAGTGAAAATTATTTTTTTAATTCCATTAATTTCGGCGGCTTGCAGAATGTTTTTTGAACCCTGGACGTTAACATCATAATAGAGAGAGACAGGGGTAACATCGTCGCGATGTTCAGCTGCAAGATTGTAAATGATGCCGATTCCTTCGAAGGCCCTAGTCAAGGCTTCTAGATTCCGGATGTCACCAATTGTCGTCAAAGATCCAAAAGATCTACTCTGAGCTATGTCAAAATTCCTTACATTATGGCCATGATCAAGGAGACGTTTCATCAACGTACTTCCGATAAACCCACTGCCACCAACAACCAAAATATTCATCTTCATTTTTTAGGTCCTCTGCTTTCGAATCCCAAGATATGCATATTGAATAAAATAAAATACAGACCTTATCAAACCAACGGTCTCAACTTCACGCAAGACCTTCCAATGATATTTCGCTGCAACAAATTTGTTGCTTGAAACTGAGTTTTCCCGTAATCGATATCTCACCAATGGCGTGGACATACCATAAGCGATGTGGCCAGCCTTTGCTATCTTAAGCCAAAGCCCATAATCTTGTCGTTTAAGAATATCAGGCATGAAAACTTTACCGACTAATTGAGTATCATAAATTGCAGTCGAGCATCCTATAAAATTCGATTTGAGAAGGTTTTTGTATGAAACCATAGCCATTGCTTTAACTATCCCACCAGTATTAACCCCACCTTCTGTCATCTTTAAATAGGAGGTAAATGAAACCGGCGCTTGTTTTTCAGCCATGAAGGCAAGTTGCAATTCTAGCTTTTGCGGTAACCACAAGTCGTCACTGTCAACAAACGCTATGTAACGACCGCGCGCCGATTCGATGGCAGCATTCCGAGCCTTGGCAGGGCCGTTATTCCCTTTGAGGCGGATAATCCGGATACGGACATCTTGGGATGCGTAGCGTTCTAGAATCGAAACTGACTCATCAGTGGATCCATCATCCACAACCAGATGTTCAAAATCTTCAAACGTCTGAGTGCGAATTGAATTGAGAGTTTCAGGAAGGAAATTGGCTGAATTAAATACAGGCGTAACAATGCTGACAAGTGGAGTGTCTCCATTTAATTTCATAAGATTATTCCATTGATAATTGGAAAGTTTAATGGCTGTTATTTGGGGGGAATCGGTCACTTGGTCCTTTTGAGATCATGTCCTGTTTTTAGCTAGACCCCGATTGATAACCTTATGTCTAGCATCTTTCCAGAACCACATCTGATTTTGCTAAGAGCTTTAAATTATTTATTGATATACCTAGTTCGTTTCGCTTTATAAAAACATAGGCCATATAAGACGACCCATATAATAAAAGAGTAAACCAAGAGTTAATAAACCACCCACTTAAAACAAAAATTAAGATTAAAGCGATCTCCAAGGCGATATTTTTATACATGAAGATAGACATTATTTTCGATAAATAAATTTCTGCCAAAATTGCACGAAACATTAAGAGACCCAATATTGATGCAATTGCTAGGTTTAATTCTCTAAAGACAACCGTAAAAATACCTGTAATCACGACGCTCAAACAAAGTGATATTATATTAATCTTAAGTATAAGTTTTTCTTTTCTGAAAGTTTTAAGATAGGTGTTTATTAAAAGTGCCATTTTCCCTTCATAAACAAACATCGGGAATATTAATGCCATGTACATCATACTCTCTGCATATTTTGGCAGCCACCCTGAAAGAATAACTTTTAGCGGGTAATACAACAAAAGTACACCTAACAACACCACAATCAAAATATCACTCATCGTTAGGTATATATTCGAGAGCTTTTTTGCATCGGTTCGCCGTAAAATAGGAAACATAATTAAGCCTATTGCGTTTATAAAAAGCATCATAAAATTCGATATGCTTAATGTAAGAGAGACCTTACCAAAAGTTGCCACATCCCATGATCTCTCTATACCTAGCCTCACAACACCAATAATCAACATGCTTGCAATATTTGCAAACATAAGCTTTATGCCGACACTGATATTCTCTAATGCCTCATTACAACTAAAGTAAAATGAAGAAGCTTTTAAAAATACAATATCTCTACAACAAAACATAGAATAAACTAGTGATATAAATTTTCCGATTAAATCGGCAACAATCATCAACCTGTATTCCCTTATACCGAACAGTAGGAAGATGACAATCAATAAAATGTATAAAACCCTTCCAATCATCGTAATTAGTGCATATTCTCTTATTCTATTGGTAGCTAATAGTATAAATAGGGGCATAGCTCTAACACCCATAAATACAATACTCAAAGACACCATTATTAATAATATTTTTTTATTGTCGTCGCTAACAAAAATAAATGCGAATATGATTAAGGTGCTTGCTATAATAATCTGAGAGATTGATAACATCCAAAATTGGGAGAAAAACAATTTATTATCCAAACCATAATAATTGTTCCCACCATATCTTAAATATATTCCATCATTCCATCCAAATTGCAAAAAACCAACATATGAAACATAAAAAAGGTATAATTGCCAGTACCCATATTCCGTAACCCCTATCAATCTTGGCACAACCAATACTACTAAGCTCGATGCAAACAATGAGACAAAGTTGGAGGTTAAGGTATAAGAAAAGTTTTTTATGAAATTAATAGCTCCTCTGTTCTTCATCTAAAAGTCACCTCCACTAAGGCCATCTCGACAGCCACCTCCATCTAATAATTCAATGAAACGTTCGACAAGAAAGGTCACCGTGCGGCTCACAACATGAGTGCAAGAGACACGATCGGTGCAGTCATCAGAAGGAGCAATGAAACAGTCTTGGTTTCCGCTATTGTCGACCGCCCTGAAGGATTGGCAAAAAAAGAAACCCGCACTTTTTCATAAACAGGTCAGGAATCATGCGGGACCTGACAACTAACAGGTTGTTGAAAAACTCTTCTTTTAAGTCCTTGATTTTTCAAGGATGACCAAGCCAATTATGTGATAATTTCGCGCATAACTATTTGTAGTTACCTGAGAAATGTTATGCGCGGTGATGATCAACAGCAACAGGCCATGTTCAGCGGTATTTCCCCCTAAGCTCAGAGCGGTGGCGTCGTAAGCAAAGGTTCTCGCGAAAATGGCTCCGCGAGCATTACCCGAGAGGTACAGAAGGGTCTCCCACTTATCAGGTTGTTGAAAAACTCTTAGCCTAAGTCCTTGATTTTACTAGGAAGGCCAAGGAGGTCCTGGTATAATTTCGCGCATAACTAACTGTAATTGAAGGAGAAAATGTTAGGCGCGGCGAAGATCAACAACAACAGGCCATGTTCAGCTACATCTCCCCCGAAGCCCGGGTGCAAAGGATCATCCCTTGCGTCCGATCCGGATCATGGTCGACAAGGCTTTGGATAATCTAGCCCCGCTGTTTCGGGAAATGTATTCGCACACTGGACGGCCCTCGATCCCGCCGGAACAACTCTTAAGGGCGCTTTTGCTGCAAGTGTTCTATTCGATCCGTAGCGAGCGACAGTTGGTCGAACAACTGGAATACAATCTGCTGTTTCGCTGGTTCGTTGGCCTTTCCATGGATGACAAGATCTGGAATCATTCGGCCTTTTCCACGAGCCGGGACCGTCTGATCGCCCTTGAAGTGGCCACGGCCTTCTTCCAATCGATACTCCAGCAGGCGGAGCGGGCCGGGCTGTTGTCCAAAGAACATTTCACGGTCGATGGCACTCTGATCGAAGCTTGGGCCTCGATGAAGAGCTTTCGCCCCAAAGACGAGGACGATCAAGGGCCGCCAGAAGGCAGTGGTCGCAATCCCGAGGTCGATTTCAAAGGGCAAAAGCGCAAAAATGACACGCATCAATCGACTACCGACCCCGACTGCCGGCTCTACAAAAAGGGCAAGGGCAAAGAGTCCAAGTTCTGCTACATGGGCCATGCCCTGATGGAGAACCGCAGCGGCCTGGCGGTGGACAATCGACTTACCCTCATCAGCGGAACCGCCGAATGGCAAGCGACTCTGGAGATGATCGAAAACCTTCCCTGGGTCGGCCGCATCACCGTCGGCGGAGATAAGGGGTATGACGTGCCGGTCTTTGTGGACGGGCTGCGCCGTCTTCAGGCAACACCGTATGTGGCGCAAAAGGCCAAGGGCTTGGCCATCGACAAACGAACCACCCGGCATGATGGCTACAAGGTCAATCAGAAGATTCGCAAGCGCCTCGAAGAAATCTTTGGCTGGATCAAGACCGCCGGGGGCTTGAGGAAAACGCGGCATCGAGGTTTGGAGAAGGTCGACTGGATGTTCACCTTGGCGACAACAGCTTACAACCTGGTCAGGATGCGAAACTTGATCTGGGCCTTATAGTATTCGCTGCCAGGGGAAGTTCATCTCTGGAGAGAATTACTCGGCCGATTTTAAGCTAAAAACCGGCCAAAATGGCCTCGAATCAACGAAACAGGTTGTCAAAGATCGAAAATTGAGCTCTCAGAGAGGATATGGCCTCTCCAGACTGGTTTTTCAACGTCCTGTTATACAGGTTTTAGCATATTTGGACTTATATATTTATTTCAATGTTTTTTTTAAATGTTTGTTATAGAATGCACTTTGGAAGAACTCATCATTCACCTCAGAATAGATCAAACCTATATTTGCTTTTATTTCAACGATTCCAATATCTGAAAAATCAAATTTCATTAATTTATTAATTATATCCTGGGAGAACCGGTACTTAATCACTCTATTTCCAACAAATATGGAATATGGTGGAACATCTTTAGCCACTATACTTCCTGCAGCTATAACAGATCCTTGCCCTATTGTCACACCTGAGAGAATAATTACACCATGTCCAATCCACACATCGTCATCAATGATTACAGGTCCTTTTGTCAATGCTTCAACTGAGGCGTCTTTTAAAGTATGTCTTTTAAACGGATAAGTAGACAAGCAATTATAATCATGTCCACCCCCAGCTAAAATTTTAACAGAACCGGCAATGGAACAATAGTTACCTATTGCAATTTTTTCTTTAGGATTTCCAAAAAAACTAATATCAAGTGAGCCATACGTATAATTTCCAACTTTTACCTTCTGTATGGGGAAAATAGATTTTGCCGTAGTAAAGTTATGTTTATTTATTCGCCGCCATTTTACTCGGTGCAATGACAGTTTGATATGCTTCATGATGGGTTTAATTAATTCCTTAAGCACAAGAAACACTCCTTTAAATAACCACAATCAAAACGATTTGACTTACAAAATAGATATGGAGATTGCCAGGAATGAGACATGCACATTACCCACTTCTGAATTATTTACGAACCAAACCGCATTCTTTATTCCATTAAATAACAGAAGTAAAAAAAAGACGTCTCAGAAAAGTTCTATCTACTAAAGGCAGAGTCTGGCTTTCTGTATCCCCCGCGAGCGAGACAAAAACGCTACACTCTTAACTTGTGAAACAGAAAATCCGGCGATACTCCACCATAAAAATTCAAACTCAAGAGAGAAAAAATTTGGTTCGACTAAACCGTGGATGACCCCTACCATTAACGCAAAAAAACAAGCATAAACACCATCACTCCACCTTTGATTTTTCAAAATAAGGACCATTCTTTTGAGCACAATAACAATAGGAATTAATAAGGTTACAAATCCAAAAATCCCGTATTTTGAGAGTGATTCTAAAAAAAGATTATGCGCTCTAACGTTTGTTTTTTCACGAAAATTCACTCCCTCAAAAGTACCAATAACAGGACTGCTGAGGAATCTAGACCAAGCTTCTGAATACACCAAAAACCTATCTGAAAACAATCGGTCATAATTCCCTTCAATAAAATAAGTTAATTTTGTCGATATGTTTCTATTTATGCTTGAAGTTAAACTGTCTTCCTCATAATTATAGCTTGGGAAGTAAATTGAGACTGAATATAATAAAACCATCGAAAGAGACAATAAAATCATAACTTGCTTTATTTTTGAACCACCATAAAAGAAAATAGTTTTTATTAGTGAGATACTAATTGCCGCAATTAATGCACCAAATGACATTGTTAACAATAATGCTATTGCCCCAAGTGTCAATGCAATATTGTGCAATTTTGTTTTGTTTTTCACATAGAAAAGAAATACAATGCAAACCAACATATGTGTTGCAATAAAGTTTGAGCGCCCAATAGGTATTTCGACTAAACTTTTGGCATAAACTAAATTATTGGTACTATTAACATAGTAAGACCCAATTGTTTGAATTGATAAAACAAGCAAATACAGTGAAATAAGTGTGGAAAATGACTTCAAGCTTAAGTATTTTGATTTATTTAGAAATACGTAATAAGCTAAAATCGATACAAGTAAAACACAGAGAGCTTTTCCAGAGGCATAGAAGGAATGTGACATTAACATCATAGTAACAATTGAGAGACACGTCCTCATAATTAATAGTACTACAACAGAGTCAATGATCCAACTTCTCCTATATAATATAAATGTACCCAATACTATGCTTAAAACAGATAAAATTGTATTAAATGCAGGATATTGATAAAAAGACAAAGAAAATCTTAAATCACGATCTGAAATCAAAAGTAGAGAAAAAGTAACAAGTATAAAAAACACTTTTAAATTTAGTTCATTTTTGTGCGATTCGTTATGCATAAAATTTGTTTTTAACATAACCAGTTGACCCATTCATTGATACTATTTTCGCTGGACAACCCACAACAACAGCCCCGTCTGGGACGTCAAAGTTCACAACAGCGTTTGCTCCGATCGACACATTATTGCCGATCCGTATATTTCCAAAAATTTTTGAACCTGGACCTAAAAACACTTCATTTCCAACTATTGGGCTTCCTTCAAGCTTGCCTCGTTCGGCATGGCCCAATGTAACACCATGAGATATTGTGACATTATTTCCTATCTTGCACTTAGCATTAATAATAATCCCTGAAAAGTGATTAATTTTCAGCCCTAACCCTAAATCAATCATGAAAGGAATCCCTAAACCATATTTATACATATAACGTCTATGAAAAAACCATGAAATAGGAAACAGTGTTAGTTTCAAAAAGGGTGACCGATAAAATCTATTTGAACATCGAAGCCAAAATAAATATTTGAATCCAGCATTAAAAAAGAAATACCTTGCAAATGATTTAAAATCAATCCTAGCTGAACATCTATATAAATCAGATACAATATATTGCCTTAAACTGAAACTATTTGGCATAGTCATCAATTCCTTCATTACAAATATTAACTCTTCTAACTCTATATAGTTTCAAACAACTTTTTGTAAATTTTTTCAGAAGTAGCCTATACTCATTTTTTACTATAGCACTTAATAGAAATGGTATATAATTTATTAAAAAAACTAACGTATACTCAAGACTATTGATACCCACATACTTTCTTAACACGTACAAGGAACTATAATACCTATGAAATCTTGAGAAAGCACTATTTTTACTACCTATTGACGAAGAACTTTTATGTAAAACACATGCTTCATGTTTAAAGCAGGTCAGCATATTATTTTGTTTTGCCTTATACCCTATTATTGCTTCTTCATAGTATAAAAAAATACTTTCATCTAAAAGACCAATTTTTTCTAAACATTTTGTACTAAGGCATATGCAACAACCAGATAAACATCCAAAAAATAAAAGATCGTTGTCATATTTATATCCACCATACATAGTTTTATTGTTTATATTGAGAAATTTTAAATATACAAGTGGTTTTTTTGAAAATATGTAATTGAAAAATGTATAGTTCTCTCTAATTAGGTGCTGTACTCCACCATCCTGCAACAGAACTTTTGGGCCAACCACCCCGACCTGCGGATTATCCAAAATACATTTATAAATTGAATCAATAGCATTCTCAAAAAATATTATGTCACTATTAGTTAGCAACAATGCGTCGGCCCCGTCTGACAAGGCTAATCGAATCCCAATATTATTTCCTGCAGAATAACCGCCATTTCGATAAGACTTTACTATACAGACATTATTAAAGTAGTTGAATTTAGACTTTAATTGAATGTAAGAATCATCAGGAGAATTATTATCGACTACATATATCTTATATTCAACATGGGCTGTTTCAATGATCGATTCTACACATTTAACTGTATCATTCCATGTTTTATAATTTAAAATAACAATTCCAATCATTTACACAACATCCTCTTCTCTATAGATTCAGTAATTATATTGGTTTTGGCTACGAACCCATTATTGTCAGTATTATCAATACTTACAATATCTATTCTAGAATCAAGCTTTAGACTTTTCAAGTTAGATAAAATATAATCAAATTTATCTATAGATTCCTTTATTTTACAAAGAAGGTTTACCTCTTTATCTAATCGAGTTTTGGGCCCACGTAATATCAATCTTTCAAAAACAGTGTTAGCATCACAGTCAATTTTAACGACAACATCTGGCTGAATTCCATAATCCATGAATTGCCTAATGTTAATTGAATCAAGTTGATTTTCGGATGCATACTGTATAGCCCACATAAAATGTAGGAGTCCTTCGTCAAATATAATTACATCATCACATTCTTTAAATTCACCATAAGTTGCTAACAAAAACATAAAATTAAAATATAGCCTTATTATTTGAATAATACTATTTTGATTTGTATCATATATACTTTTAAGTATAGAAATGGATTTAAAGTAGTTACATAAAACATACTTAGTTACTTTAAAAGATTTGATAATGTTTCTTTTAAACCACGACTTTCTATATAAAAAGAATAGGGGATACCTAATTTTTCTTAATGCAATTGATTTTTGAAAGTAAACATTTTTAGCAATAGTCGTTTTACCTGACCCAGGAAGCCCAATAAATTCAACAATCATTATAAGCAATCCCAAACAGAGGAGGTAGCATCAATAATCACTTTTTTGATCGACTGATCGGCATCAATAATAAATCGTTTAGTATCATCGCCAAAATCCAAATCTAGTATTTTGTCCATAAGTGCCTTATGGCTTTTTATATCAATTTCTTCTGGCTTGCGCTTAAAAGCCTCGTCTGACGATACCTTTAAGATTATAACAACATCGGGTTTCAAAAGATTAGCAACCTCGAAGCATCTTTTTTCACCATAGACTAATAACCTATTTAAAAATGTATTTTTAATATTTAAATTTAAATAATATCTAGGTCCATCAGCCATATCGATAACATGCGTTTGTGGATATCGATCAGTAATTACTATATATCCTTTATTTCTAAACTTTCTAGCCTTTATTAACTTACTTTCTCTTTCTCTTGCCAGCGTGAAAGTCCATGGAACTTGACCCCATTTTCTGACAAAACCTGCTCCTTTATGCTCATCCACACGAAAAGTTTTACCATTTGAATCAACTCTTTTGCTCTTCCTATCAAGGATTCTATTTTTTATGAGAATACTGTATAAAGCTTTTAAAGGTTTTCTTAATAGTGAGCTTTTGCCATCTCCACTACCTAAATAAAAATGATTCACATCCATTACGCTTCGCAGTTTCTTAAAAACTCCATCTATAATTGTTGTTTTCCCCGCGCCATCTGGACCCAAAAACGCTATAATTTTCCCCCCAGAAACAGGAGTCCTTCTATAAATCTTTGCAACTTTATGCACTCGGTTATGAAATTCTTGGCAAATCCTAAAGTACTCACGCATCCACCGGGTGATATTTCTACCAAAAAATGAATATGAATGAAAACTTCTGAATTTTTTTTTTATATTTTTATTGAGAAGATATAAGTTTTCAAACTCTAGATTTTCTTTTAAACATGATACAAGTTTTAAGCCGAAGTCTTTTCCAAATAGTTCTATCGTTATTTTTTTATACAAACTTTTATCTATGCGGTCTTGCAGCCATTTATATTCGGTGCGGGATAAATGACCAAATATATCTTTATTCAAAATCAATTTCAGTAAATCTCTATAACGAATTTTCATGGCCAATCTAACAAGTAGCAACCACATTTCATCTTCATGGGAGGCAATATAGATATTATTATTTGCATCATATATCCGCCTATTTAAAATGCTTTTTGAATAAGGAAGTTGATATCCTTTAAGAAATTTCTCTCCAAGGGTAAGCTGATAATGCAAATGTAGATGTACAAATACGCCTTCTTCTTTATCAAATCCAAGATAGTCTTCAATTCCTATATAAGATCGTTTTTCCGGCAACCTAAATCTTTTGAATCCCAACCGATTTAAAACAATATTTAAGTTCAAAATATCGTCTTGGTCAATAAGCATGTCGATATCATCAATACCAGTAAAAGCATCGGATACATGTTGATTGCTTTTCCAATGACAATATAGAATTTTCTCATAGTTTAATGTATCAATTAATTTTCTAACGATTGATAATTTCATAAATTATTTGCCTATAGACTTGGATATCGCCTCAATATAAGTTTTCATGTTTTTTTTGAAATCATATAATTTATGCACTCTCTGATAACCAAATTTACCCATTTCCCTCATTTTTATTTTATCCATATAAAACATTTCAAGCATTTTATCAGCAAACGCATTGGTGTCTCTTTTAGGTATTATGAATCCACACTTGAAATTTTCTACTATCTCAGTAAATCCGGATGCGTCTGATGTGATTACTGGAACGCCACACGCCATTGCCTCAACAGCAGCTACCCCAAAACTCTCACTCTCACTAGGGAAGCAAGCTACATCCATCTGATTAAAGGCATTAGGGACAAGCTCATTTCTTATAAATCCATGAAATGTCACACTATCGTCGATACCAATTTCGTGAACGAGTTTTTTATAATCTATTTTTTTTGACCCAGACCCGTATATCGAAAGATGTACTTGATTTCTATCCTCTTCTCTTAAATTATTACGCATTTTTGAGAAGGCTGTGATCAGATCATGTATTCCATATATATGCTCAAGTTTTTTGACTATACCAAAATTGAAAGTTGATCTATTTTTAGGCAGGTCTAATGGTTTAAATAGGTCTACATCAACACCGAACGGCGTTACATAAATTGTTTTGTCTGTATCATAGATTTTTCTCACAGCACTAGCCATAACCTGACTTGTAGACGTAATCACTTTTGCTGCATCTAAGTTTTTTATAATTCTTTGCAAATTAGCTTTTGATTTATAAGGATATTTATAAACATCGCTCCCAAATACAGAAAGGACAAGAGGTTGTACGTTTGTAAGTCTTGCCAATGTTCCATACCCACTTACATAGTGACAATTAACAATGTCGTATTTTCCTTTTTTTAATAAATTACGCAATATTGGCGCGTTTAAATAATAACCAAATTTACCGCCAAAAGGCAGATAAACAATTTTTACTTTACCATCAAAATCCGAAACTAACTTATTGTGATTAGGCAAAGTATAAAGCGTTATGCTATGTCCATGACTTATCAATCCATTTGCAAGTTTTTTAACATGAACTGAGTTTCCTGAGGATATAAACGCTATATTCATTGATTTTAACTTTCTCCATTTATTTAACAGGAGGGCCAGGGTCAGGCCTGCAAGATTGCAAGTTAATGCCGAAGCAGCGGCCTTCCAAGTTGTCAATTTCACCTCTTCAAACTCAAGGCAAAAGATCCAAGCTCGACTGATACCATCCCAACGCCTCTTCCAACCCTGCCTTGATAGTATGCGTCGGCTCATACCCGAGCAACCGCACAGCTTTATCAACGTCCGCCTGCGAATGCAACACATCCCCCGCCCGAAAATCCCGATGCACCGGCTGGACACCTTGCAAATCAGGGTTCCGTGCCGTCAGCCCGTCGCGCAGCAAGGTGAAAAGCCCCAGCAGATCGGTACGCGCATTAACTGCTACGTTGTAGACTTGGTTGATCGCCTCGGGTCTCTCCACAGTCGCCGCCAACAGATTCGCCTGCACTGCGTTCTGCACATAACAGAAATCCCGGCTGGTTTCCCCTGTGCCGTTGATAAAGATCGTCTCCTGTCGCAACAGTGCCGAAAGCCACTTAGGGATCACCGCCGCATAGGCACCATCCGGATCCTGCCGGGGACCGAACACGTTAAAATAGCGTAGACCGATCGATTCCAGCCCGTAACAACGAGCGAAGACTGTTTTGGTTCAACGTGAATTGGAGAATCCCGACGTTTGAGTTAGACTACGCGAACGGAGGAATTCACCATGCGAAAGAAACGAAAAAATTACACGGCTCAGGAGAAGGTTTTCATTCTCAAGCGCCACCTGGTTGACCGGGTTCCGGTCTCCGATCTGTGTGACGAATACAACCTGCAACCTACGGTCTTCTACCGGGGGCAGAAGGAGTTTTTCGAGAACGGGGCCACCGCCTTCGAGAAATCCGACTCCGGCCGGAAAAAGGTCGAGCAAAAAACGCATTGAGCAGCTTGAAGCCAAACTGCAGACCAAGAACGAAATGCTCTCCGAGTTGATGGAGGAGCACGTTCAGTTAAAAAAAGATCTTGGGGTTCGCTAAAAGCGTCCTGGATACCCCATGATATCCGTGATGCGATTATTGACTTCGTCAAGCGCTGGACCAGGCGCACCGGCATCGCTGTGGCGCATTTTATCACCTGGCTGGGCATTGGCCCCAGCAAGTATTACGATTGGCAGTGCCGTTACGGCAAGGCCAATGAGCACAACGCCCTGATTCCCCGCGACTTCTGGCTCGAAGACTGGGAGAAACAGGCCATTGTCGACTTTCATCTGGAGCATCCGCTGGAAGGCTATCGGCGACTGACTTTCATGATGCTGGATCGCGATGTGGTTGCCGTCAGCCCCAGCAGCGTTTATCGTGTTCTGAGCGCCGCCGATCTGTTGAGGCGCTGGAATGGCAAAACTTCCAAGAAGGGAACTGGCTTTATTCAGCCGCTGAAGCCCCAAGAGCATTGGCATATCGATGTCTCCTACGTCAATCTCTGCGGCACCTTCTATTACCTGTGCAGCATTCTTGACGGATGCAGCCGCTACATCGTCCACTGGGAGCTGCGTGAGACGATGACCGAAAAGGACGTGGAAATCATTCTGCAACGGGCCACGGAGAAATTCCCGGATGCCACCCCCAGGATCATTTCCGACAACGGCCCGCAGTTCATTGCCAAGGACTTCAAAGAGTTCATCCGGATGGCTGGCATGACCCATGTTCGGACCGCGCCCTTTTATCCGCAAAGCAACGGCAAACTGGAGCGCTATCACAGAACCATTAAGAACGAGTGCATTCGGCCTAAGGTGGCCCTTTCACTCGAAGAGGCCCGAAGCCAGATCGGCGCCTACATCCGCTATTACAACGAGGAGCGATTGCATAGTGCTCTGGGCTATGTTGCCCCCAAAGACAAACTCGAAGGCCGGGACAAACAGATTTTTAAAGAGCGCGACACAAAGCTTGAAGCAGCTAGAGAGGCCAGAAAGCAAAAACGGCAGGAGGAAAAACGTCGCCCCAACCTCCACCAGCAAAAGCCGGAATCAGGGGAAATCTTTAACTCGCTAACTTGCCAGGGGCAATTCTCCATTTCCAGCTGAGGCAAAACACTTCCTAGCCAACTTGCATTATAAAATAAAGGTTTGCGACGCATGTCTTGTGCAGTATCAAGAAAGAAATTCCGAGGGGACGTAGGTGACTTGTTGACTTACCCCCAAGGGGCGTTCCCACCCCCTACTCCTCCCGAGCCGTCTCCAGGGTCAGAACTCCAAGATGGCAACTTTCACCATCTGTTACTCACAAACTCCAATACTCCATCCCCTGCCCCTCGACCTCATCCCGATCAAGCAGGTTTTTCACATCCACCACCACCCCGCAACCATTACCATTGTCACAGAGCGCCTTCAACTGGGCCGGTCCCAACGATTTGAACTGCTCATGCGCAACCGCCAGAACCACCGCGTCAACATGACCGACCGCCTCCAGGCTCACCAGATCGAATCCGTACTCATGGCGGGTTTCCTCCGCCGACGCCACCGGATCATGCACCAGCACTTCCACTTCGTAATCGCGCAACTCGGTGATAATATCCACCACCTTGGTATTACGAATATCCGGCACATTCTCCTTGAAAGTCAGGCCCAGCACCAGCACCCGCGCGCCCTTTACCGCCTTGCCGGCACGAATGAGCTTTTTGACGGTGTTCTCCGCCACATATTTGCCCATGCCGTCATTGATGCGCCGGCCCGCTAGGATGACCTTGGGATAATAGCCGATCTCCTCAGCCTTGAAGGTCAGATAAAAGGGATCGACGCCGATGCAATGGCCGCCGACCAGACCGGGCGTGAAATTCAGGAAGTTCCACTTGGTGCCAGCCGCTGCCAGCACGTCGCGGGTCGGGATGTCCAGTTTGTTGAAGATGATGGCCAGTTCGTTCATCAGGGCGATGTTCAGGTCGCGCTGGGTATTCTCGATAACCTTGGCGGCTTCCGCAACTTTGATGCTGGATGCACGGTGAATCCCGGCGGTAACCACCGCGCCATATACCTGGGCGACAGTATCCAGGGTCTCGGCATCCTGGCCGGAGACCACTTTGACGATCTTGTCCACCGTATGGACCTTGTCACCGGGATTGATGCGTTCCGGCGAATAGCCGACCTTGAACCCCTCGCCGCATTTCAGGCCCGATTCGGCCTCCAGCAGCGGTACGCATACGTCTTCGGTTACACCCGGATAAACGGTGGACTCGTACACCACGATGGAACCGGGAGCCAGGTTTTGGCCGATAAGCCGCGACGCCGATTCGACCGGCCGCAGATCGGGCTTTTTGTGATCATCGATGGGGGTGGGAACGGTAACGATAAGAAAGGAGGCATCCCGCAACCGGGCCGGGTCGCTGGTCAACTCAATGGCAGCCTTGGCCAACTCATCTCGACCGACTTCGCCGGTAGCATCGTAGCCCTCGCACAACTGGTCAATCTTGCGCTGGCTGATGTCAAAGCCGATAACCTGGGTTTTTTTGGCAAAAGCCACCGCCAGGGGCAGACCGACATAGCCCAAGCCGATAACGGCAATTTTTTTCTGGCCTCCAAGTATTGCATCTGCAGTGATCAATTGA
>DIWC01000038.1 GCA_002423425.1 Peptococcaceae bacterium UBA6116 | reverse complement strand
AAAACTAAAGTTTCGTTACGCCCCCTTACTATTATATGAATATTTGCGTAACGTACGTTACGTTTACTGCTTTAACTGATCAATGTTAATAAACGGAATTGCGCCGTTTCCAGTAACAGTTGGAAGTTTACCATCCCATTTTTTGATTGCTTCCAGCTGAGCTTCTATCTTTCTCAGCTCCACAAGTTCCGGGGTAACCTGATCCTTTTGTAATTTCAAAGCTTCAGCTTCGGCCCGGGCTTGGGCAATTTGCTGTTGGGCTTCAACTTCAATCCTTTGCAGGTCAAGGCTTGCTTTTAAAGCTTGTTGCTCGGCGATCTGCTTTTGTTCAATCGCGGCATTGAATTCATCGCTAAATTTAAACTCTGTTATATTGATCTCATCAAGTTTCATGTAATAGGTAGAGAGTTTTTCACTAAGAATAGCTTTCACTTTGCTGCTAACCTCTGATCTTTTCGAGATGAGCTCTTCAGCCGTATATTGGGCGGTCACGGCCTTAAGAGATTCCGCGACAGCCGGATCGACAATACGGTCTTTATAGGATAGCCTTAATTCTTGATAAAGTTTATTCACCTTAGCAGGGTCAAGCCTGTAATTGACAGCGATAACGGCATTTACTGTCTGCAAATCCTTAGAGGAAGCTGTTTCTTCCGATTGGGCTTTTTGCACCTGCACATCTAGGGGAACTACTTCTTGAATAAATGGAATTTTTAAATGGAAACCTTCGTTCAATACTTTGGGATTGACAGCACCTAAGAGAACACTGACACCACGGTATCCTGGTTCAACGATGACATAGCCCTTAAAAAAAAAGGCAACTATAATTAAAGCAACAATAATTATGGGTAGAATTATTTTAAGAAAAGTTCTTGCTGGTTTTCGTGGAACTATAGTGCCATCCATAGAATCTCCTCTTTCCTATCCAGACGTTTTGTTAAATTTATCTTATCATAGGATGGAATTAAAAGCCAGATCTACGTTTTTTACAAAATATAAAATAGAAATGAAAGATTCATATTAAAATGCAATTAATTTTTTTCAAGCGCAGTAATTTATGAATACATAATACTTATCGCTTTCCCTATTTACTAATGTTAGTATTTTGTATTATATAAGTAATATATGGTTAATAACAATAGCTGAAAGGTTGTGATATTATGCCAGCCAAAAAGAAGATTCCTCCGGTATTAGAAATACTTAGAGATAATATTGTTAATAAGGGAAACCCTCTGGCATTGAACGCTAAACAAAATTCCTCCTGGGTTAAAGATTTAGAATTGCCTGCAAAAGGCGATATTCTTTTTTATACAGGCGGAGAATACCAATTACTTCCATATATCGATTCCCTGGTAAAAACAATGACTATCGTTGATGCGACAAGCAGTGCTTTTTCCTTATTGATGGGGGCTCGGAAACTTGTCAATATGACCGGTATCAATGCGGAGAAAATTTATGCATCTGCACTGGCTAAGGACAAGGACAGATACTTTTCTATTAATTACAAAGCAGCGTCTATTCTCCGCAAACTAGGGTACGAAATTTGTTATGATAGCACTGGAGAACTTTATAGCGGCGCTCTTCTTCATGAATTGGGTTTTTGGAAAGAGCTCAAAGGTTACGCTGTGAAAGTTTCTGATGCTATCCGGGCGACCGGAGCAAAAACGATTGTATGTATCTCGCCTCACTCGGCTGAGATGTTCAAGCAGGTCTATCCGGAGATTGTCGACTTTCCACAAGTAGAGGTTAAAACATTTATTGAAATGGTTTGGGAAAAAAGAGACTTATTACCTCCGGTTAAATATGATTCCCCGGTCGTTATTCATGATTCCTGCCGTATGGCCAGAGATCTTGGGATTTTCCAACAATTTAGAGATGTTTTAGATGCAGTCGGAGTGTCTTATGTTGAGCCCTATCGGTGCAAAGAATGGACCACTTGCTGCGGCGGTCCGGATAAAATGTTATTCCCTGAACTTTCAAAAATTATGGGGGGCCGGAGAGTGAAAGAGCTAGCAGATACAGGCGCAGCTAAAGCTTTAATTTCCTGTCCATATTGTTTATCAGCTATTGAAAGTGGGAATAAAGATAATACGATACTCGTGGATGACTTCGTTGAATTCATATACAGGGGGTATGAAAACTAATGTCTGATTTCAATAAAGATTTTGGTGAATATAAGAAAGATTTGGATAAAGCCAGTAAAGATGAAAATATTAACCGTGCTCTTGGCAGGGCAGTTAAGTCTTATCGTGAAAACACGGACGCAGCCTTGGCCAAATACCCGCATACCCTTGCTTTGGCAGAAGAAGTAAGGGGCATTAAAGATTACTCCATGGAAAATAACAAACAACTGCTTGACCAAGCTATGAAAGTAATTGAAAGCAATCACGGCAAAGCGTTTTATGCGGAAGACCGGGAAGCGGCTATACGCATTGCCAATGAGATTATCGGTACAGGCAAAGTCATTGTCAAAGGAAAAAGTATGCTGGGTGAAGAACTCAAACTAAGAGAGGGACTGGAAGAAGCAGGGAACGAAGTATGGGAAACAGATTTAGGCGAATTCATACTTCAGCTTAAAAAAGACCGCCCCATGCATATTCTTTCTCCGGCTATCCACGTTCCGCGGGAACAAGTTGCTGAAATATTCTCCAAATTCTTTAATAAAGAAGTGCCTCCTGATATTGCGGAGGAAGTTGCTGTTGTTCGTGAATTCCTCAGAGAAAAATACTTCACTGCTGACGTGGGAATAAGTGGCGCCAATGTCGTGGCGGCTGATACAGGACAGATTGTAATTATTGAAAACGAAGGTAACGTCAGACTATGCACGGGAGCGCCTCCGGTTCATATCGCAATCGTGGGAATTGAAAAATTGGTGCCTACTTTCCTTGACGCCATGAAGACAGCCGAGGTTACTTGGAGATATGCCAATTACGGTGCTCCAGGCTACGTCAATATTATCAGCGGGCCGAGTAAAACCGGTGATATTGAGAAAGTCACAACGTATGGTGCCCATGGGCCGAAAGAATTCTATGTAATCTTTGTTGATAATGGACGAAGTAAAATGATGGCGGACAAGAACTACCGTCAAGCTCTTCATTGCCTGCGCTGCGGCGGATGTATGTATGAATGTCCTGTTTTTCAAGTCACTGCCGGGCATTTTGGTAGGACTTATCTCAGCGGTATTGGATCCGTATGGGAATCTTTTGTCGATAGCGTAGATGCAGCAGCCCCGATGCTTTATACCTGTCTAAGATGCGGTCGCTGTGTAGAACGCTGCCCAATGAAGATAGAAGTACCGACCATGGTAGGAAAACTACGAAGTGAAGTAGTATCCGACGATACTGAATAATTTTTTTGGGGTTATCCATAAATTATCAACGCAACCAGTAGCCACGGCAAGCGAAGCACGGAGCGGAGCGCGGAGCGGAGCGCGGATGTTAATGACAGGAGGTCATTACAGCCGAAAGAGGTTACTGGTTGCGTTGATTTTACTGGACTAATCGTTAATTTTTAAACCTTTATCCGTTTTCATTACTTTTTTAGCCTTTAACAAAGAACCAATAGCTCTTTTAAAGGCAGCTTTACTCATTTTAAACATATTTGATATTTCCTCGGGACTGGCATTTTCACTTAAGGGCAGATAACCATTATTTTTCCCCATTTTTTTTAGCAGGATTTCGGCATCCGTTCCCATTTGTTTATGACTTAACTCCCTAAGCGACAGGTCCAGTTTTCCGTCCTCTCGGATTCGCATGACACGAGCTTCAATTCTATCTCCATTTTCAATGTCACTGGAACATTCTTTAAAGGGGATAAGGGCTTGATATTTATCTTCAACAGCGACAAACACACCTATCTCCGGCTTGACTAAATAGACTGTTCCTTTGACTTTGTCATTCTTTTGAAAGGAACTATTTGACGATAGATGTTTGTAAACATCTGTGGTACAACTGATTCTTTCACTTTTATCAAGATACAGGTAGACTAAGTAGCTTTTGCCGATTTTCAGGGTATAGCGCTGCTCACTAAAAGGCAGAAACAAACCCCGTTCCAGTCCAAAATCGAGAAAAGCACCGAACTCAGTTTTCGCGGTTACGCTCAAATAAGCCAATTGTCCTATTTGAGCCATTGGTTCTCTGGTCGTAGCAATTAATCTATCCTCTGAATCTCTATATATAAAAACATTCAGGGAATCACCTTCTTTAGCACCTCGGGGTATCTCCTTTCCAGGCAACAGAACTTGATCTTTACGGACTTCTGTTCCAGGATCAAGATAAGCACCGGAAGAAGTAAAATGAGACAATTTAAGTTTATTGATTTTGCCAATTTCTAAAATATTAATCTCTCCTTTATTGAACGAGTCAATGATCTGAACTCCAAATGATTTGACCTTCTGCTGTTATTCTTTGTTAATATGTTAAATTATAACGCATTACATCATAAACTACTATTTGACAAAAAGAAGGGGAATGTCCTTTAAACAAGTTTAGTTGTCCAGTTTTCACAGTTCCAGACATCGGAAACAATATCACTATAAAACTCCGGCTCATGACTGATAAGCAGCATGCTGCCTTTATAAGACAGAAGGGCACGTTTGAGTTCCTGCTTCGCTTCTACATCTAAATGATTGGTAGGCTCATCGAGAACCAAGAGATTGGTTTCTTTATTTATCAGTTTACATAACCTGACTTTAGCTTGTTCACCGCCGCTAAGAACCAGTACTTTGCTCTCGATATGTTTGGTGGTCAGACCGCACCTGGCAAGCGCTCCCCGTACCTCATACTGAGAAAATCCCGGGAAATCCTCCCAGACTTCTTCGATGCAGGTTCGGTAGTTGGCTTCTTTCATTTCTTGTTCAAAGTAACCAATCTGCAGGTAATCTCCAAGTTCCACACTGCCTGAGACTGGTTGGATTTCACCGAGAATGCTTCGCAGCAGCGTGGTTTTCCCAATACCATTGGCACCGGTTAACGCGACCTTCTGTCCGCGTTCCAGGGAGATGTTTAAGGGTTTGGAAAGCGGTTCCTCATAACCAATGACCAGATCGACAGTTCGAAAGACAACCTTGCCTGAGGCTCTGGTTTCTTTAAAGTTAAACACCGGTTTAGGTTTATCTTTTGCTATTTCAATTCGTTCCATTTTAGCCAATTTCTTTTGTCTGGACATAGCCATGTTACTGGTAGAGGCTCTCGCTTTGTTGCGGGCCACAAAGTCTTCCAGACCGGCAATTTCCTGCTGTTGCTTCTTATAGGCTGCTTCCAATTGCTGTTTTTTACTCTCATAGACATTAAGGTAATTGTCATAATTGCCGGCATAACGGTTTAACTGCTTGTTATTCATATGGTAGATCAGGTTAATGACACTATTGAGAAAAGGCATGTCATGGGAAATAAGGATAAAAGCATTTTCATACTCCAGCAGATAACGTTTCAGCCATTGAATGTGCTGCTCGTCCAAATAATTGGTAGGCTCATCGAGCAGCAAAATATCCGGTTTTTCCAGCAACAGTTTGGTCAGTAACACTTTCGTTCTTTGACCTCCGCTCAAATCGGCAACATCTTTGTCTAGCCCGAGATCCTGCAAACCTAAACCATGGGCTATTTCTTCAACTTTTGCATCGACAATATAAAAATCATTGCTGTTCAGTGTCTCCTGGATAAGCCCCATATCTTCAAGCAGAGTCTCTAATTCTTCCGGCGAAGCTTCAGCCATCCTGTCACAAATGTTATTCATTTCTTCTTCCAGATCGAAAAGGTAGCGGAAAGCTCCTTTCAAGACATCACGAATTGTTGCCCCTTTTTCCAGGATAGTATGCTGATCGAGATAACCAACGCGTACCCGTTTGGACCACTCCACTTGGCCTTCATCGGGTTCCAAATTGCGGGTAAGAATATTCATAAAGGTAGACTTTCCTTCACCGTTGGCACCGATTAATCCGATATGTTCACCTTTTAACAAACGAAAAGATACATTAGTAAAGATTGCGCGGTCTCCAAAACCATGACTCAAATTTTTGACAGTTAGAATGCTCATATTATCTTCCTTTAATAATTATTGGATTAATTTATTTTTAACCATAGCTAAGGGAAACGGCAGAGTTTCTATCGGGAAAAAGATCCCCGCAAAGAGAAACATTGGGGAGATCAGCAGCGTAAAGAAATAGCCGAAAGAATCGCAGTTAGATGCCAAGCTCGTCCAGATCAGCGAAAGATTGAGCAACGACCCCAAGACATGCCTTGACCTTACGTGCATTGGTTCTGATATCTTGATCAAGGGACAGCAGTAAATGTACCAAACCGTTTTGTCAGATTTTCGGCGATAATAGCTTGAGGGGAGTTAGGATCGGACATTAAAATACCTCCGGTAAGTATTGTAAAGCAATATAGACTCTAAACCTCTAATAAGATTATCAAATCCGGCGGAATAGGGCAAGATTAATAGATGGAAAGGGGATATGCAAATACATTATATAGGAGTTTTATTCCAAATTAGGATATATTACCTATTGAATTGACTCTTGACTTTTTTTAAAGCCGGATATAAAATGAATGTAGAAGAAAAAGTTAATAAAGCGGTTATAGCATACAGGGTTCAATTTTTACTGACAAGGTCTGGTTTTAATCCGAGGCATGTTAAGTGAAAAGTTAGGGATGATGCCGGTCGGGATTAAAGCCGCCTTAAGAGGATGGCTTTTCTTGTTGTTAAGTTTCCTGCGAAGTCCCTCCAAATTACGTGTTGACCCATTGTTTCAGCTAAGTTAACTTGGTTTTCACTTAAATCTATTTGGTTAAGTCAAATTTTGGATAAAAAAATCATTAAGTCCGGTTCATAAGTGTTGATTACACCAATTAAATAAGATCTATGAATCTAAAGAAAGGTGTAGCCTTGTTAGTTTCAGTAGTGATTAAAAGTAAGTGTCTTTGATGAATGAAGTAGGTGACTTTCGTTAAGTTAATGTTCAGTGTTCATGAGGGACTTTGCAGGATTATATATTATTTCTAAAAACTTCTCATTACCAATGAGAGGTTTTTTCTTGTAGGTGCGCCACGCATGGCGCGCAACTCGGCGGTGAAAGTCCGCTATGGGGGCTGGCAGCTGCCAACCATTAGCCAATGGTAATGTCCGAACGGATTCACAAATTAAATCAATATCTACTAGGCTGGATAGGGTACTACCAACTGGCCTCGGCGAAAACCCATTGCGAACAATTGGACAAATGGATACGTAGGAGACTGCGAATGTGTCTATGGAAACAATGGAAAAGAGTACGGACGAGAATTCGTGAACTCCGTGCTCTGGGACTGCCGGACTGGGCAGCTTTCATGAAAAAAACTAATGAAGTTTTCAAGAAAATGGTATACTTAGACACACAAGGAGGGATTACCATGAAGCGGTTAAAAGAGATAATCCAACATTTAATAAAAGGCATGTCCAGGGCTGTTTTCCGCTTTCCGCTCACAGTCGTATGTCTTATCTGCGCAGCAATACTGATCTGCTATATGATTTCACTCCATAAAACACCCGCGCTGGTTATTGAAAAATTAATGTTTACCTGTTTGGTTGGCGCTATTCTTGGAATGACAGCTCAGTTTGCCGCGGAAAGATTTAAAAAACCTGCTAAAGTACGGTTAACTGTTTATGAGGTATCAGCATTGCTTACGGCTGGGTATTTCCTAATTTTATGGCCGGCACCTGAAATCAGTCAGGAAATCGGTGTTAGAACCTTTGTGGCTGTTTTTGCCCTTACCTGTGCCGCTCTTTGGATCCCTTGCTATAAACAAAAAGCAGATTTCAATAAAGTTTGTCTAATTCATTTTAAGTCTTTATTCACTTCGGTACTCTATTCCGGTGTATTGTCCGGAGGACTTGCGGCAATCATTACCGCTGTAGATATTTTGCTTTTTCATGTTAATAACGATACTTACAGCTACATGATGACAATTGTCTGGGTATTGTTTGCAACAATCTATTACTTGTCACTTTTGCCAAAATTCAACTCTGCAGATAAGCCTGACCTACAAGTTCTGCATACTGCCGGAAACTATCCTAAGTTTCTGGAAATTCTTATTTCTTACATCGCTATTCCCTTAGTGGCTGCATATACCCTGGTTTTATTAGCCTACTTTATTAAAATACTCGTTACGTTACACTGGCCGTCGGGACAGCTCGGCCCTATGGTACTGGGTTACTCGGCCGCAGGGCTGCTCATTTTTGTCCTTTCAAGTTTACTTACCAATCGTTTTGCTGTTCTCTACCGCATGATTTTTCCGAAAGTCTTAATTCCTGTAGTTATTCTGCAGCTGGTTTCTGTAACGATACGGCTTAATGCCTACGGTGTAACCGAATCCCGGTATTATGTCGCCTTATTTGGATTTTTTTCCATTGCAATCGGTGTATTGCTAAGCTTTAAACCAATTGCCAAAAATAGCTATATCGCTTTGCTTGCCGCAGGTTTTGCAATTTTTTCGATTATTCCACCCGTGGATGCTTTTACAGTATCGCGCTCCAGTCAGATTAACAGGGTAGAAAAAATCCTTCAGTCCGAAGGTATCCTTTCCGGAGGTAAACTGACACCTAAGACTGACGTGTCGGAAAAATCCAGGATTGAAGCTACCAGCATTCTAAACTATCTGGATATGCACAGTTCTCTCAAATATATTAAATGGCTGCCGGAAGACTTTAATATTTATCAGGATATGAAAAATACCCTTGGTTTTGAACCCGTCTATGCAAATTATGCTGGAAGTGAAAGCAAATATTTTTTGGCCAGCCTTGATACGCAAAAGCCTGTAATCATATCGGGCTATGACATTTCAGTCAATATATATTCTAATCGGTTAAGTAACGAGAAAGGTCCATTGCCCAAGGAAAATCCAGTATCTTATAAATTTACGCTTAAGGGTGTAGATTATGTTCTTTCCGTCGACCGGCTGTCAAATCAGGAAGCCAGAGTTTCAGTAAAAAATTCAGCAGGAGCTGAACTTATTGGAACTAACCTTTATGAATTCACCAAAGGAATAACAGATACAGGATATAACCAAAAAGAAGCATTGCCGCCTGATAAAATGATGCTTGATGTATCGCAAAACGATTACAAGCTGAAGATTGTTTTTCAGAACATCAACATAACCTTCGGGACAGGATCTGATGCCGGTGTAGATTATTCCGCTCTTGTGTTATTTGGTGTTCCTAACAGCTAGATTTGATCAGTCTGACTGTTGACATTTGAAAAGAAATATAAAGCGGGACTTGATGGTGATGTTTGCCGCAAGTCTCGCTTTATTTTCTAATATTCATGTATGTTTCATAAAAAAGACACATTTCATATTTACAATAATTGTAATAAGTATATTATTTGGAAATATAGCTAAGGAGATGATAACTATGAGTAATAAAACAGTTATTAAGATAATGATTGATATCGTTATGACAATCTTGTTTATTGTCTTGATCGACGCCTTCGGTACCGGGCTCGTTTTTCATGAAATAGCAGGACTATCGGTTTTTGTTCTGTTCGCAGTCCATACCATATTGAACTGGTCATGGGTTAAAAACGTCACGCAAAGCCTAATCAATTTAAGCAAAACTACATCAGCTAAGTTAAAGAAAAAATATTTATTAAATCTTTTACTTTTCATAGGCATAAACATAATAACAATTACCGGTATACTAATTTCAAAGGTAATTTTTGATTCGGGTGCTGCCAACAATTTACTTCTTATTAATATTCATAAATGGACCGCTTATACCTGTTCAGGACTCTTGGCAATTCATGTTGCATTACATGCACGCTACCTAGGGCGATGTGTTAAACAAATACTCCTAAATATTCACGAAACTGGTATTAGAAACACAAGCTTACGCTTCGGAGCAGGAGCCTTAATCGTTATCCTGGTATATTCAAGAATTATTTTCAATGTCACCGATAATTCTCAGAACAAAATTGCCCAGAACCAATCAGTAATAATTGGTTCTACAAATTCCCAAATCATAAAGAATGATTCATCAAATAATAATCAAGCCTTTATCGATAACAGCCAAGTGAAAGAAAATACTATAAGTCTTTCAGAATTTCTTGGAAACATGTATTGCACAGGTTGTCCTAAACACTGTTCCTTATTAAGCCCTCAATGTGGGAAAGCTGATCCACAGATTCAAGCTGCTAAAATTCAATATCAGGAAATCTACAGTGAAAATTGATTAACTCACCATCATTTGACGAAAGAAAGTATGGCGAGGAAATTCGGGCGAAGTACGGGGATGAAACTGTTAATAAATCTAACCATAAATTCAAAAAAATGGAGACTTTCCAGTTGGCATTTAAAACAGGAGATCCTGCCGGCGAGTTGGCTCAAAAGGCTGTTGATGACCCAAGATTTACAGTTATCTATGACCAGAAACAGCCGGGAACGGCAGCATTTCTTAGAGATGCTATTCAAATTTACACGCAAAGGTAAAATAAATATTGGATAATATTGGTGCAGATGGAAGGAGTTAAAAGATATTCGGAGAATATTTAACAACAGTTTAATAATTATGAATAAGGAGAATAAGAATGTTAAATACCAAGAAGAAATTTATAATTTCTGTCCTTTTTCTGGTTATGCTGTTCTGTGTTCCGAATGTTGCTTTGGCTCAAGATGGAGACAATGGCTTTGATGAGTACGGATTAAATGCGAAAGCCAAAATTTTTATAGGAACATTGGAGAATTGGGACAATTATTATTATGGCCTTCCCGCAATCCCCTATAACTTTAAAAGTTTAGACACCCTCTATATAGAGAGAAAATGGGACAAGCTTTTTGCCCCAATGATTTATTACAATCCTCCATTGGGAACAGGAGCTTGGCAACAAATTAAAGGGTGGGAATATTTATCAGGTGACCAGTTGGGATGGACTTATAATTTGCAAATGTTTATCATTTATTCACCCAATGTTCCAATCGAGGGCGCGATTGCAGTTCCGATCGAAGAAATTGGCTATTCCGGTTTCTATTTTACTGAACAACAGGAGTGGTTGGACGGTCCTCATGGAGAAAAAATTGTTTTTCAAGATTTTGTATTTAAACCAAATATTCATAAATTCCTGAATTTTAACAAGAAATAAATAAATC
Source organism: Peptococcaceae bacterium UBA6116 (assembly GCA_002423425.1). Lineage (GTDB taxonomy): Bacteria > Bacillota > Desulfitobacteriia > Desulfitobacteriales > Syntrophobotulaceae > UBA6116. The sequence goes on along the minus strand of DIWC01000038.1, from coordinate 11,615 downwards.
TGTTTCCAATAAACCGGGGATATCCGTTTCAGGCTGCCGACATGTCGGCAGCTTTTTTATGATGTTTATCATAAATGTTCAATTAATGGATAGCTTTGCTGATTCAAACTGGTATCGCTTTTCTTTAGCGGCAAAATGGTATAAAAACAAATTCTTCGATTACTGTCAAAAATACGGTTTATTCATTCCAAATCAATCTTCGGGTTCAATTGTTAGGGACAGTAAATATAAAACTATGATGGTAACAATAATAGCGGCTACCAAAATTTCAAAGGATTGTTTTTTGTGGCCAACGCCAATAAATTTTTGATATATCTGTGGAGAATGTTCTTCCATAGCTTGAACTTTTTTTTGAATTGTATTATGCGATCCTGTAATTTCTTCAAATTCATCACATAAGAATTTATTTTTCTTTTGAATTACCCAGTCTGTTGCTTTAGTTCTTGTCACCGGCTGAGGGGTATGAGGGACATCAAATGTGAAACTAACTGTATTGCCTTTAACTGATATTTCATTATCTGAGTACCCTGCATGCCTTAATCCGGCTAAAAATGCATCGCGCATCCCGGTATTATTTAGAGTAATATTGACATCCATCGATAATTCCGAGGGTTGTGAGAACTCACCGAGCTTAAAACCGGTTAACCACCAGTGTTTACCTTCCCTCGTAAAGAGAGTTTTGCCATTCTTATTCAAAGTATAAGACATTTGCAGAAGTTCCTTATCACCTGCGGACCTGTAATAAAGGCCGCTGGATATACCTGGAATATTAAAATTGAGTACTCCTTTATAGAGCCCTATCTCGCCGCCGGTAACCATATCATACTGGCCCTTCCATATACCGATCATCCACTTTCTGCCGTTATAATCAAAGTGGATCGGCTCGGAATCAATAATCATTCCGGACAGTGACGCGGTTTCATCGAATAGCCGGCAGTAGCCGATACTTCTTTGCCAAGGATGCAATCTGGAAATAAAAATATCCTGTTGGGGATCATAAGAATAACCTGCAACTTCGATTAATTCATCTAATTCCTCATTTCCAGTTCCGTCGGGTACGTTCAGGGTTTCTATAGGTGGTTGATTTATTATTTTATTAACTACTTCTTTAACTGCTTCCTTTCCATTTTCCCATGCACTAACGGGCATACCGAATTGGTTGTTGTCATTAAACCTAAACCTCTGAAATAACATACATAAACCTCTCCTTATTTCCATATTTTGGTTAAATTATAATATGAAAATAAAGACAATCGGGTAACATTAATTGATGATTTAAATTAGAATAAAAATTTTTTATGGATTGCGATAATTATGTCAGCAGAGGGCATATTAGTTCTTTGGTAGCTAACAAAGAATGAAGGTCTGAACGTTAAGCGAGGGATGAAATTTGGCAAGCTAGAAAAAGAGAACCCAACATGTTTGCACATTGGGCTCTCTGTGGGAAATTTTAGTATGAGTGAATGATAAGAGCTCCGCCTCCTACTAAATTTTTTAGGGATTGATATATAACATTGTTAGATATTATTACTAACGCACCAAGATATGGCCCAATTACAATACCCAACGATCCGAGAAAAATCAAACCAGGGATTGTACCAATCACTGCACCCATGGCTGCTTGTTTGCTGCCACCGAAGCGTCTTGTACCAACTGCGGAGGCAAGATAATCAACAGAAATAATCATAACCAACACAAATGCCTGTAAGATGAAGAAATAGGCATTTAGTGTCGTAAAGTTTGTCATAAACCTGTAAAGAAGCAATACTTGTTGTCCGGTAGTTAATAGTTATTAAGCGTCTGATCTTGGTATAAACTTTAGAAAATATTACATTTTCCAAAGTTTTAGTTAACCTTAACATTGTGGTGGGAAAATTGAGTTATTTAAATAGTTTGAGGTAGTCGCCCTCATTGCTTCCTGTTTTCTCTGCCCAATTGGCAGGAAACTCGATAACATAATGGGAATTAAATAAACACGGGGATATTCGATAAGGCTTAAGTTCATCAATAATTCTTATTATTTTGTTATCGTAATTTACAAACCAAATAGAAATGGGATAGTTCATACCTATGGTATGAACTTGCATGCAGGGGTTAATTAATAACCCTTGATAATCGGGTAATTCTTTACTTCCTAAAAGGCCTTTGGTTCTGGCTTTGAAACTTTTGGCAATTAATACGTGGCCTAAAAAACTCTGGTTTTTTAGGTTTTGGACACTCATTTTTTCCATATTTGTTTTCTCTTTCCCTTACTTCTTTTTTTCTACTATTCTTGTAAAAAATTTATTTGCCGAAAATATCTAAGATCTTAATAACTGCAGGGCCTAAGATAATAATAAAAATGCTTGGAAAAATAAAGAAAACAAGGGGGATCATAATTTTGACCGGTGCCTTTTGGGCTTTTTCCTGAGCTCGCTGCTTTCTTTTTTGTCTTATTTGTGAAGCTTGGTTCCTGAGAACACTGCCCATAGAAATACCTAATTGATCTGCCTGAACGAGGGAAGCTATAACATTGCTTAGATCTTCAACATTATTTTTCCTAGCCATATCTTTAAGAGCGTCCCGTCTCGGTTTACCAATTTTGATTTCCTGCAGAACTATAGTTAGCTCTTCCGCCAGCACTCCTTTTTGTTTTTCTACAACTTTCATCATTGCCGCGTCAAAGCCAAGGCCTGCTTCCACACTTACCATGATTAGATCTAAAATATCAGGAAGAGTTCTTAGTATTTCTTCTTGACGTTGTTTGATTTTTGATTTCAGCCATATATTAGGAGATAAATATCCTAAAAGAAATCCGATAAGAATTATTTCTATTTTGGCTGCAGCAGAAAAATGAAAGAAGAAAATTATGGCAATAACTATTAAAGCGAAGCAAAGAGCGGCAACAGTATTCAGAACTTTCCACTCCGATGATGACCAGTTTTTTAATCCGGCTGCGGTTAGTTCCTGGTCTTTTTTTCCTATTGATTTTTCGTTCTTAGTAAAGGAGTTAAGAAATTTATGAAGGGAATTTGAAGAATTTTCCTTATTAGAAGGCTTAGCTGTATTACCGCTTTCATTATCTTTTTGAGGCGTTCTTCCGAGAGAACGGAGTACCCTGGATTGGGGAAGGGAAAAGCTAAGTCCTTTGCTAAAAAGTGCCAGGATAAAGAAAAAGATGAAGGAAGAACCAGTGAAAATTATTATAGATTCCATTCTAACCCCCTAAAAATTAATAGTGACAATCTTTTTAATGGCAATGAATCCTATTATCTGAAAGGTAAGACCGAATGTTACCATCATTATGCCGGGAGTACTGTGAAAAAGAGGCTGAATATAGCTAGGCTGCAGTATAGTGATAACTAAACCTAAAAGAATAGGTAAAGCTCCGATAATATAACCGGAAAGTTTACCTTGGGCTGTAAGACTTTTGACTTCACCCTGAATTCGCAGGCGTTCCTGGATAGTATCGTGAATGCTCATGAGAATCTCTGCGAGATTTCCACCAATTAGGCGCTGAATGAGAATAGCTGTTACTACCAAATCCAAATCCCGGCTCCTAACTCTTTGACTAAAATTTGTTAAAGCAGTTTCCGTTGACTCCCCATAAGCCATTTCTCTAAGCGTTACCTTAATTTCTGAAGAAATAGGCTCAGGCATTTCCTGACCTGCCATTTCCATGGCCTGAAATAAGCTAAAACCTGCCTTGAGAGAATTAGCCAGTGTCAGTAGGACGTCAGCCAGCTGATTGTTAAACTGGCGTATTTTTTTGTTTTTAGCTCTAAGGATATAAACCCTGGGTAAAACCAAACTTAGCAAGGGGAGAAAGATCATAATTAAATTCCAGGGTGAGAGGACAAAAGCAATGAGAGAAAAAAGTATGAGCAAAAAAGTTTGCAGGATGATATATTCGCCGCCGTTTAAGGGAACACCGCTTTGTGCTAATTCATTATCCAATTGTTTAGTCCACTTTTGCGGTGCGTATTTTGATAGACTGGTAAGATAGTCTTTCCACGAAACTTTCATTTTTGGGCTGCTTGCAGCTTCTTTTTCCGCGGTCAAACGTTTAACCTTTTCTTCCAGACTTTCTTTGTTTGGCTTGACAGCCATAAACAATGAGTAGATAAGGATAAACGCCATAAATGATGCCACGATTGCAGTTGTTGACATAAAATCTACCCCCCGACGCGTGAAAGCCTTGAAGGCTTTCACGGATTGGCTAATTAGCTTATAAAAATATTTTCGGGTAAAATCTGACCGGCAGCTATGATCGTATCCATAAAGCGCGGCCTGATTCCGGCTGCCTTAAAACCTCCGAGAACATGGATGTTGGAATCAACACCCTTTTGTTCAAATTTATAGATGTCCTGAGTGACGATGGTATCTCCTTCCATGCCAAGGACCTCGGTAATATGAGTAATTTTACGGCTGCCGTCTCTCAGCCGGCTTTGTTGAACGATCACGTCAATTGCACTGGATACTTGTTCCCTTATAGCTTTGATGGGCAGATCCATCCCGGCCATAAGGACCATGGTTTCCAGACGGGAAAGCATGTCCCTGGGCGAATTGGCATGACCGGTAGTAAGAGAACCATCATGTCCTGTATTCATTGCCTGCAGCATGTCTAAGGCCTCACCGCCACGGACCTCACCGACTATAATTCTTTCAGGTCTCATCCTCAAAGAGTTGCGGACAAGATCGCGGATGTTAATCATACCTTTCCCTTCAATATTAGGTGGTCTGGTTTCCAGAGTAATAACATGGCTTTGATTTAACTGCAGTTCGGCAGCATCTTCTATGGTAATTATTCTTTCATGTTCAGGAATAAAAGAGGAAAGGACATTCAAGGTTGTGGTCTTACCGGAACCGGTCCCACCTGAAACTAATATGTTAAGTCTTGCTTTGACACAGGCTTCGAGCAACTGCGCCATTTCCCGGTTTAGAGTACCAAAAGTTACCAGGTCTTCAACCGAATAAGGATCACGGGAGAACTTGCGAATAGTGATAACCGGACCTATTAAGGACAGCGGAGGAATTACCGCATTAACACGGGAGCCATCCGGCAGGCGGGCGTCTACCATCGGCTGGCTTTCATCGATCCGCCGGCCGATAGGGGCTACGATCTTTTCAATAATATGCAGAACATGGTTATCATCCTGAAAAGTAACATTAGTTAATTCGATAATGCCATGGCGTTCTACATATACTTGATTAGGGCCGTTTACCATTATTTCTGAAATGCTTTCATCCTTTAATAGCGGAGATATTGGACCGAAGCCGAGAATTTCATCGACTACTTCCTGAACAATTCTTTGTCTGTCATTCCGCGGCAGCAGGGCACCATTACTTTCGACATAGTTATCGATAACTTTTTGAACAATAGGCTCAATTTCTTCCAAAACAATATTATCAAGTTTGATATTTTTTATTGTTTCCTTGTGGATGATACCTTTGAGCTCCCTCCAAGGATCCTGAGCTTGGGGTAGGCTAATAATCTGCCTTACCTCTATTCTTGGGGTATTATCCTGTCTGGGTTTTTCTTTTTCTCGTTCCTTTTCTTTTTCCAAACGTTTTAGGAGAGACATTCTATTAACCTCCTAGTCCTAGAATTTTTTGCAAACCGGAGCTTTTCGTTTCTTTTCTATCAGGTAGTGAGTGGGTTATTGTACTTTCAATTAAATCTGATGCCATTTTTTTTATTTCCTGGGCAGGTCCTGAGCGGGGTATTGCCTCAATAAACGGGACTCCTTTGTTCAAGATGACAGTTAGTTGTTCTTCTTCCGGGATAACATAATTTACTTTCATGCCAAGACTGCTCTCTATATCCCTAATTCCAATCCCCATTCTTTTCTCAAACCTATTCAGAATCAACTTAATTTTGGGGGTGTAGTTAAGGCTATGCAAAACTTCAAGACTTAATTTTGTATTCTTAATAGCAGGGATGTCTATTCCTGTCACAATCCAGATTTCGTTGGCAATATCCAGGTTGGATAGGCTTATATCGTCAAAACGGCTGGAGTTGTCGCAAATAATAAAATTATAATGAGGTTTGACTACCGTAAGGATCTGTTCGACATGTTCAGGAGTTACCATTTCGGCATATTCGGGCCGGGTAGAAGCAGCCAGGATCTCAGCTCCCGAAGAATGGTTAAGAATATTAAAACGTATATCCTCATCTTTGATTGGGTTTACCTGGGCTAAATCGGTTATAGTCCTTTTGGGGACAAGGTTTAAAAAAGAAGCGATATCTCCGAATTGCAGATCAAAATCCAATAACAGTACTTCTGCAGATTTTGTTTTGGCTAATTCCACAGCAAGATTAACCGCAATTGTCGTTTTCCCGATACCGCCTTTAGCGCCAAAAACGCTTATTACCTTGGCTGAGGATTGATCCTCTTCGGTAGCTGGGTTTGAAGGAGGACTTATAATCTCTTTTTTCCTGGTCTCCTTATGGTAAATATTAAGAATGGTGCTTGTGAGTTCACTTCCGGTAAAAGGTTTTACTATAAAGGCTTTGGCTCCCGCCAGCATAGCTTTGGTCATGTGTTCCGAGCTATCCTCGACAGACATTATGATAATGGAAGTATTCTGAGCCCGGAAAGACAGCAGCTCAGTTGCCTTCAAGCCATCAATATCCGGCATACTAATATCCATCAGGACAATATCGGGGTTAAGCAATTCCGTCAGGCGAATAGCCTCGGAACCACAGCCTGCTTCCCCTACGACTTGAAAGTCGGAATCCAGACTTAGTATCCGGCGAATGCTTTCCCGGGTATTTTTTATATCGTCGGCAATTATGATCCGGATGCTCGGCATGATTTAGGCACCCCCTATTTATAATGGTTAAAATAATTTGAATCAGAATAGATACGGGAATCAATTGGAGCTTCATTCCAAGTTTCTTTGTTAGCCGGATTCCTAAGCAATAAACGGATTGATCCTTTTTCACTGCCAAGAGTTACGGACATAGCTTGAGAAACATTTAAGGCTAGGATATATGCTCCTGAGGAAGCAGCCTGCACACCTTCTTTTGAGGTATTATTTCCTGTGTTTAAGACCAGAACATCTTGGGCTGCCAAAGTGGTTATTGTCTTATTGTCCTGCCCATCCTTGACATCAATGGTAACAAGCACATCGACATGATCTCCTGGTTGAACTTTGTAACCGACACTGCCAACCAAATTCATGGGAATAGCCAAAGCCCGTTTTCCTTCGGGAACTGCAAGGGAATAACTATTGCTGGAGGCATTAGCATAGGAACCACTGTTAGAAGACCCCTCCAACATCGGACTTAACAATATATCACCTTTTTTGACACCAACCAAAAGGATTTTTCCGGATACTTCCTGCAAAGAAGAAGCACCTCCCTGGGGATAGCCTGCAACAGGGATATTCTTAATCTCTAGCTGACTGGGCTGTAATACGGTTCTGGAAGGGATATTTTGGACAGCTACCACCAAGGGCTTAAGTTGTGCATTTTGTGGACCCTGTAAGAAATTAAAGTAATAGAATACTGCCAAGCCAAAAATCAAACCTGAAAAAACAGCCATAAATACATAAAATTTACGTTTCACTGTAATTCCTCAATTCATTAATTTTATTGAATATATGCCATAGTCATAAAGTGAGTCATCTCCATCAGATGTTAAAGGGCTTGTCTCTTGACCCAGTGAGGCGACAGTTTTAAGAAAACGTCCGGAAATTGAGCATTGATTGCCTTGTTGGGCTACGTTCTCAATAAAAAAGGCGGCAAACCCAACTATTCGTACTTCCTGAATAGATGTACCCTGTCTGGAAACAACTTCTACGATAGGAATGTATACTATTTCAGGAGCGAAACTATCATGATTTTCAAAAGTATTCCTGGGTACCCGGGAATCTAAACCTAGTCTTGTATCTAAACCGCTTCTGGTTGGGCCGCTCATGTTCCCGGTTTCTGTTTGCAAAACCTGACCAACGGCTAAGGGAGTAGTATTACCGTAAGCAAGAGCATCCGCATAGTCACTGGCTCCTGAACCATCTAACCTGATCGGACTATACCAACCGGTTACTCCTTCTTGGGCATCATTCTTTAGCGTATATTCCTGGCCATAAACAAAATCCCGCATGGTGATACTAAGAGGGGCAACACCTGTCAAACTGCGTACAGGAAGAACAGCAGCCGTTGCTTGAGCACTTACCATACTCGAAGTTCTTCCCAGGATGCGTGCCAAAAAAAGGGGAGTATCTTTTTGGGCCGAAACATGGATTTCTTTATTGTTATTAGTTATATCTAGGGAAGAAAGGGTGGTATGGTTTTGAGAAGCATACTCCAAAGCAGTCATTTGGGCTGAAAGCGGATTGTCAGGCAGATCCTGGGCCGCGGCTAAAACTGAGGAATCCACTGCGTTTTGCAAATTAGACTTTTCTGCATAGAGAACAGCAAAATCAGTGGCAAATGCTCCCATTGCCAGAACTGCTGTCAAAAAGATGACAGTAAGAATGGCAATACTTCCGCTGTCTTTTTCTTTTTTATAAACTTGATTTTTCATCTGAACACCTCCTATTCCACTCGCATAGATAATGAGGCTTTAACCACTACCGGATTAGGCAGGACTTGGCTAAGAAAAGGAGTACTCAGGGCAACGGGGTATGATGCGGATATGAGGACGCTTGATCCGGAGTGCCGGTTTGAATCATTAGGGGTTATTTCAATACTTATAAGCGTTTTGTCAAATAATGGAGCCGAGTCGGCTATTGTATTTCTTATATTGTTATCTAGGCCTCCCAGACTTGCTATTCTTGTGCCGCTTCTTACAGCATTGTTCAGCGTAACATAAGAATAGCCAACCCTGCTTAGCTCAATTGTTCCAAAAACCAAAAGGAGGAAAAGGGGGAGAACCAGAGCAAATTCCACTACAGCTTGTCCTTTTGAAGATTTAAAAAGTTTTAACACATTTATTACCTCCGATGCGTGAAAAACTAGAGGTATTGAAGAACAAGATATATTACTGTGCCTAAAGAAAGGGGAATGCCGTAGGGAAGAGCGTGAATCTTGTTCTTGCTTTTTAAGTTGTAAATTAATATACCGGTCGAGATTATTCCCCCGGTTATTGCGCCTAATAAAAAACTGTATATTACCAGCTGCAGCCCGCCAAAACTTCCTATCACCATTAAATATTTTACATCACCGGCACCTATCCCTCCGAAGAGGTAAGGAACAATCAACAGGGCAAAACCAACGCTTGCTCCCAAAAGAGAGGATAGTAAACCATTTATTCCAAAAGTAAAGAAATTAACAAGAAGAGCAATCATGAAAGAGGGTAGTAAAAGGGAGTTGGAAATTTTTCTGTGCTTCCAGTCACTGAGAGAAGCCGCACATAGGACGGGAAGCAAAATGTAAAGTGTGGCAGGCATAAGAAGTTGCCCTCCTTAGTTCAAGAAAGCCCTACTGCCGAAACAGTAGGGCCATATGGATATCGGTAGATTATGCGGCGCCAGTTAATGTGTCTGAGATTGATTGAAAAATTGCTTGCAGGCCTCCTGTTAATAGACCAAGACCGGCAATCAGCACAATTGCAACTAACGCAATAATAAGACCGTACTCTGTGAGGGCCTGTCCCTTTTCATTCTTGGGGAATTGACGAATCATTTGCATTACATAAAACATACTTATGGCTCCTTTCTAATAATAAAAATTAAATTTAATTTTTTAAATGTTTGTATCTAAAATTTACCTTAGTTTGAAAATCAAAACAATAACCCTAAGTCACTTTTTGCTGGGCCTTAAGAGCTATTGTTATTTTGTGATTTATACGAATAACTATAAGAACCAAGGGAAAATTTATCGTAGAATTGTGTAATTATTCAAAAAGATACTAAAAAATAAAAATGGCTTCGAATAGTATAAGTTGGCGCTTTATTTATTCTTAAGGTATTCTTAAGAATTTTTTATTTTGGTAACTGCGCTAAATAAAGGAATTGAGTAAGACTTGTGGAAATAATTATCCTACTTAAATCACTATTTACTGGAGGATTGCACGTGGCGCGAAAAAAATCAAAACGCAGGGTATCGAAAAAAGAAACACTAGGCAATACCATCAAAAGTGAAATTATTGGAATAATTATTATTGGTTTTTCCTGTTTGGGCTTTATTGTCCTTTATGCTAATAATGGTAGCCAGATAGCATTTTTTTTTGCTAAGGGGTTAAGAATAGCAGCCGGCAATGGAAGTGCCGGTATTTTCGTCGTTCTGGCTGTGTTTGGAATAAGTTTAATGTCTAAAAGCAAAAAGAGTATTAAGACCCAAATGGCTGGGGTTTTATTGCTTTGGCTTGCTTTTGAGGGATTCAGCCACTTTAGTACCTTCAATAGCTATGATTCTGCTAAATTGATTGAGATTGGTAAAGCCGGTTTAGGCGGAGGGCTAATCGGTGCTGTATTAAGCATTCTATTGATTAGTGTACTTGGAATTAGCGGAGGATATGTTGTACTTATTGTCCTTGCCACAGTAGGAGCCGTTCTGTTTTTTAATCGTTCCTTGGTACAGACTTTTATTGATTCATTCTCGCTCTTAGGCAGAGGGATTGGAGCGGTAAGTACCCAAGCTAATGACTTTATTAAGGTCTTGGCCGACGGCGAAAAAAGAAGGAAGAATGAAAACAGGAATAATGATAAAGCCTTGCGGAAAAAAGAAACAATTAAAAGTATCCCGGAATATAACGTGGTTAATAATGCGGTTACACCCATAGACAATACACGCTATGAAATCTGTGATGATGATTTCGACCGAAATATTGATATGGGTAACTTGGATCCTAATATCAATCTTAGTAAAGTAGAAAGTGAATATTTGCCAAAACCAAAAAAAGAAGACAGCCACCAACTAAATTCTGAAGAGCTGAAGAAAATGCCACTTGGGAAACTGACAGGTACGCCGATATCCCGTCAAACAGAGAAGAATGAGAATTACAAACTGCCCCCGCTCAATTTGGTTTATAAATCAATTAAAAAAGGACAGAGGTCCAATAAAGATCTTGCGGAACAAGTTAAGCTGTTGGAAGATACTTTGGCCAGCTTTGGCGTAAAAGTTAAAGTAACAAGAGTTACTCAAGGTCCAACCATAACCCGTTTTGAAGTTCAGCCTGCTCCCGGGGTAAAAGTCAGTAAAATAACGAGTTTGTCAGATGACATAGCTTTAAGTTTGGCCGCCCCGGATGTAAGGATGGAAGCTCCAATTCCAGGAAAGTCGGCAGTAGGGATCGAAGTGCCCAACAAAGAAATTGCTTTGGTACATTTTCGGGAAGTACTGGAATCAGAGGAATTTCAGAATTCACAGAGTAAACTAACGATTGCTTTGGGAAAGGATATTGCGGGTTCGCCGATAGTAGGGGATTTGACGAGGATGCCCCATCTCCTAATCGCCGGTGCAACCGGATCCGGAAAGTCGGTTTGCATTAACACTTTGATTGCCAGTATCGTGTTTAAGGCTAAGCCTGATGAGGTGAAGCTATTACTTATTGACCCTAAAGTAGTTGAGTTAACTACCTATAATGGGATTCCCCATTTGATTGCCCCGGTAGTAACCGAACCGCAAAAAGCAGCCGGCGCCTTAAAATGGATTGTCACCGAGATGGAAACAAGATATGAATTGTTTG
>DIWC01000045.1:782-11002 GCA_002423425.1 Peptococcaceae bacterium UBA6116 | reverse complement strand
TGTTTATTTGGCATGCCCGGAATTATTATTAGGGTTTCAATATTGATTGAGGAAAATGATCATTTGATAAATATGAAGAGAAAAAGCTAATTCACATGCTATCTTAAAAGCAAAAAAGGAATTAGTTGACCATCACTTTCATAAAAACAATTTTGATGCTTCAGCTCTGCAAGCCTGCTTAATTTGTTGACTTCTTAGGAGTTAGATAGTATATTTTTCATAGTAGAAGAAAGTATTAATTACTTTCTTCTACTATGAAAAATCAAGTATATAGAAGGTGAGAAAACTGGACGGCGACGGTTCGTATGGAGGAAAGTGTGTAAATAACAATATTAAGCAGGGAAAAGTCTTGTTTTCTCTTTCTTTGGACAGAGGATAAAGGTGTATTGGGTTCTGAGATTTTTTCCTGCGGAAAAACGGAGGGGAAGCTGTGCTCAGAATCTATAAAAATGATGGTCTTAATTATTGTGAATTAGAAATTGATAACCTAGTTAGAAATACTTGGATTAACCTAGTTAGTCCCACAGCGGATGAATTGCTTTTGGTAGCTGAAAAGACGAAAGCACCGATAGATTTCCTTAAAGCTGCACTGGATGAAGAAGAACGCCCTCGAATTGAGATTGAAGACGATTTTGCCCTCATATTGATTAATATTCCGGTTATGATCAGTGAGACAAGTTATGACACACTACCGTTAGGAATTATTATTACTCCTCAAAATATTATCTCTGTGTGTTTAGAAAATAACCCTGTTATCCTCGAATTTAATGAGTATAACCGCAGATTTTTTAATACGGCAAAAAGAACGAGACTTTTATTTCAAATTCTATATAAATCCGCTACTTATTATCTTCGGTATTTGCGCCAGATCAGCAGGTTGAGTGAACAGATAGAAGTCCACCTGCGCCGGACCATGAAAAACAAAGAATTGTTTGAACTCATGGATCTTCAGCAGGGTTTAACTTACTTTACCTCCTCTTTACGGGCCAATGGAATCGTCATGGATAGATTGCTCCGGATTCGCTCTAATCATCAATCTAACCATCTTATCCAAATTTATGAAGAAGACGAAGACCTGCTGGAAGATGTAATCATTGAAAATAACCAAGCAGTACAAATGGTTGAAATGTACAGCAGGATATTGTCAGGTATGGCGGAAACATTTGCTTCGATTATTTCCAACAACTTAAACATGGTTATGAAATTTTTAACGTCTATGACCATTATTCTGGCAATTCCCACTATGATAGCTAGTTTTTGGGGAATGAACGTTTTTGTCCCTTTCCGAGACAATCGATATGGCTTTCTTGTTGTTACCGGTATCATTATTGCGGTGACGGGGATTACAACTTATGTACTCTCACGAAAGAATATTTTGTGACTTATCAAGAAACAACCCTGTACACGAAGTACAGGGTTGTTTCTTGAGCGCCGGAAGCTGAAACCAACATCATATAGAGGAACGATCAAAGTAAATACTTTTACTGCCGGCACTGATTGGGATTCCGACAACTATTTCACCTTCAATTAATCCCATTTTTCTGGCAGCTGAACCGACGGAGTACATGATGCGGTTGTCAACGTTATGAATACTTGCTGTTTTAACTGCCGAGCCCAAGGCTATTCCCAAGTCTATAAGACGCCAGGCACATAAAGGTCCTGCAAATTCCGGTCCTTCGGTTCTTTCAAGGAGGGAGCACTTCGGAAGACCACAGGCCCCGCAATTTAGATTGGCAGGTTGAGAAGATTTGAGAGAGAGCAGAACTACTGCTTGGGAATTCTTAACATTGCCGCTATCCCGGATTAAGAATTTTTTGCCGACTTCTTCACTTAAACTTGCCATTTCCAAGGCCAGGCGGTCGATGGTTTCGGGCTCGGAGACAATTACAATCCCGACATAATCTTGGCCTTTGGCTTTAGGAGCTGTAAGGGCCGATAAAGCCATTAACTCGGCAACTGTTTTAATTATTTCCATTGGTTTAACTCCTTTAGTATAATTATTATAGTAAAATTATATAAAATGAATTATTGTTTGTCATGTATCATTTGGAAAAACTTTCAGAAAAGAGGATCTTGAGTTGCCGGACAAGGTGTTTACAGTGACGGAAATTAATTGTGAAGTTAATGAAGCTTTGAAAAATCATTTTTGTCTTCGGAATTGTTGGGTAACCGGAGAGATATCCAACTTTAAAGATCATATCCCCTCAGGCCACTGGTATTTTACCCTTAAGGACGAGAATGCCGGAATTAAGGCTGTAATGTTTAGAACAAGGGCGGTTTCTTCCGGTTTCAAACCACAAAATGGGATGAAAGTTCTAATACGCGGAAGTATCAAGCTTTATGAAAAAGATGGCAATGTTCAATTATATGCGGAAAAAATTTTTCCAAGTGGTCTAGGAGCACTGTATGCCGCATTCGAACAGCTAAAAAACAGGCTGGCTGATGAAGGCTTATTCTCTGCTGCGAAGAAAAAACCTATTCCTAAGTATCCTCAGAGAATAGCTGTTATTACCAGTCCGACCGGTGCGGCTCTCAAGGATATTCTAAACGTCGCCCAAAGACGCAACCCTTTAGTAACTCTAATAGTTATTCCTTCCGCTGTTCAAGGAGAGGCAGCACCGGGTGAAATTGCCGAGGCCATTGCGAGAGCCAATACCTGTGAAAACATTGACTTATTGATCGTTGGCAGGGGTGGAGGTTCAATTGAAGAACTGTGGGCTTTTAACACTGAAGAAGTAGCAAGGGCAATAGCGTGTTCCAAAATTCCTGTTGTCTCGGCTGTCGGGCATGAAATAGATTATACAATTGCCGATCTTGTAGCAGATCTCAGGGCACCGACACCTTCGGCTGCAGCAGAAATTGTCATTCCCATGCTGGCGGATTTACAGGCCTGTCTATCCTCTTATGAATATAAACTTAATCTAAAAATAAGGAGAGTAATAGAACGAAAAAGATATCAGATTCAGGAGCTTAGTTCCCACCGGACTTTGGCCAGGCAAACATGGAGATTGGAACAAGCGAAGCAGGATGTTGATATTCTTTCGGCTCGCCTGCATGACGGGATGACTGGATTTATTGCTAAGAGAGATGGTATACTTAAATTGCTTAGTTCAAAACTTGACGTACTTAGTCCGTTAACAACTCTTGGCAGAGGATATACGCTCGCCTGCGATCCAAAGGGGAACGTAATAAATTCAGTCTGCCAACTGGACAAAGGAGACGACTTGGTGTTGAGATTTAAAGACGGTAACGCTGATTGTCGTGTTCAAGAAGTCAATGAAACATAGAAATTCCCATATATTATTAAAGCAAAAATGTAAGAAGGGTTGAAAATGGCAAATAGAGGGAAAATAGGGGATAAGGATAAAAGAGAAAACATTTGCTTTGAAAAAGCAGTAGAGAGACTTGAACAAATTGTTAGTCAGCTTGACCAAAACAATGTTTCTTTAGAGCAGGCTTTGGCTTACTTTCAAGAGGGGATTGAACTTGTAAGGCACAGCAATAGTCTCCTAAATTCAGCAGAAGCTAAAGTAAAAGTACTTTTAGAAGACAGCTGCGGCGCGGTTGCGGCAGAACAGTCAACAGTTACTGGAGAATTATAAGAATTATGTTTAAACAGCGATTTAACTATTATTTTGATTTAGTTGAACAGTATTTGGCCCATTTGCCTTTTGAACAGAGTCTAATCTGTCAAAGTATGAACTATTCATTAACCGCAGGCGGAAAAAGAGTTCGTCCGGTTCTTGCCTTGGCTTGTGTTGAACTTGTTGGCGGCCAACCTGATGTTTTTGTCAGGGAGGCAGCGGCTTTGGAACTAATTCATACCTATTCGTTAATCCACGATGACCTTCCGGCAATGGACGATGATGACTTTCGCCGCGGTAAACCATCCAATCATATAGAGTTTGGGGAAGCAACAGCGCTGCTTGCCGGTGATGCCCTACTTACTTATTCATTCGAGCTTATGGCCCAACCATCCCCGGTACCTCCGGAAAGACAGCTTAGAGTGATTCGAGAGACTGCTAAAGCGGCGGGATGGCAGGGAATGGTCGAGGGTCAAGTTCTTGATACTCTAGGCAACGGGCAAAATAATACCCTTGCTGAGATTGGAAGTATTCACTGCAAGAAAACAGGATCACTTTTAGTCGCTTCAGCCCGTTTGGGAGCAATTTTTGGCGGGGGAACTGAAGAGGAAATAGATAGGATATCGCAATATGCTTCTTGTTTAGGACTAGCCTTTCAAATCAAAGACGATATTTTGGATGTAAAAGGTGAAAAGGAGATAACTGGTAAGCCTAATGGGAGTGATTTAAAACTTCAGAAACCAACTTACATTTCAATCCTAGGATTAGCGGAAGCTAATAATCATCTCCAAATGACGGTGTCCTCCGCTAAAGAGTGCCTCGAATACTTTGGCAACAAAGCGGAATTCCTATCATCATTAGCCGATTATATTGCCGAACGTAAATGTTAGGCCGGATTTTTAGTGGTAAGGTGGGATTCTATGAGCCAAATATCTACAATATTGGATAATAAGATAATGGGGATTTCTCTTGCTGCCTGGGTACTTGCACAGATTGCTAAGATCTTATTAAACTTTTTTTTGGAAAAAAAGTGGGATTTAAATCTATTAATGAGTTCCGGCGGTTTTCCTAGTTCCCATACCGCGCTTGTCTCTTCCTTAGCCATAAGTATAGGCAAGATTGAGGGATGGAATACTCCGCTGTTTGCAATAGCGGTGGTGTTAGCAGTCATCGTCATGTATGATGCCGCCGGAGTTCGCCGGGCAGCCGGCAACCAGGCCAAAGTGATTAACTACTTGGTTGAATGGCTGAGAATGCATCAGGCTGACCGACTGGCATTTACTCTGGAGGAGAAAAGGTTAAAAGAGCTGATCGGGCATACTCCGTTTGAGGTTTTCGGGGGGGCAATCTTGGGATGTGCCATAGCCTTAATTCTATAATTTACGGGGAAGGAGATAGTTTAACTTGGCCGTTAGAAAAAAAAACACTATAAGATATATTATTACAGTTTTTATTATTACTTTCCTTATTGCGGCTTTTTTCAGCAGCGGGTTAGAAGCTATTCTTCGCTACTTTCCACTCACTGTAACCTGGATACTACTGATAATTGTTATTACCATCAACGTGATGTTTGATATTATTGGAGTAGCTGTTGCGGCAGCTAATGAAGCCCCTCACCATGCCAGAGCGGCAAAAAAGGTATTCGGGGCAAAACAATCTATTTATTTAATCAAACACGCCGATAGGGTAGCCAATTTTGCGAGTGATATCGTTGGCGATATTACAGGAACTCTCAGTGGCGCCATGGGGGCAACAATTATTGTTAGTTTGCTTTATAATCACCCTCAGTTAAGTAAATGGAAGATTATCCTAAATGTTCTAATCCTTGCGCTTATCGCTTCATTTACGGTGGCCGGCAAAGCTTGGGGAAAAACAATTGGAATTAATAATGCCAACAGCATTCTTTCGGTAACAGGCAGAATCATTGCCGGTTTTGAAAGAGTAACTAAGTTAAATTTGACCAAGACTTCGAAAAAAGGAGGAAAGTGATATTGCAGTTTCTTGACAAAATCGAATCGCCCAAAGACTTGAAGAAATTAACTAATGTTGAACTGACTAAATTGGCGGAAGAAATCCGTCAGGAAATGATAGATGTAGTTTCGGTTAACGGCGGTCATTTGGCCTCTAATTTGGGGGTTGTCGAACTAACGATTGCTCTGCACAGGGCATTTGAAAGCCCTAAGGATAAAATTATCTGGGATGTCGGGCATCAAAGCTATGTACATAAATTATTGACCAATCGCAAAGAAAGTTTTAAAACCCTGCGTCAATTTGGGGGCTTAGCAGGTTTCCCGAAAAGGGAGGAAAGCATCCATGACTGTTTTGATACCGGACACTCAAGCACTTCGATCTCAGCAGCCTTAGGGTTTGCTAAAGCTAGAGATATTAAAAATGAAAACTATCATGTCGTAGCGGTTATCGGCGACGGAGCTATGAGTGCTGGTATGGCCTATGAGGCCTTAAATCATGCCGGAAACACTGAAAGCAATCTTATCGTAGTTCTTAACGACAATGAAATGTTTATTTCACCAAATGTTGGAGCTATGTCTTCCTATCTTAATAAGATCAGAACAGCCCCGATGTATGATAAAAAAAAGAAAGAAATCGAGATTCTTCTAAAAAAAATACCTGCCATTGGACCTTCGGTAGCAAAGGCTGTCGAGAAGGCTAAAGACGGAATCAAATACTTTTTAGTTCCGGGTATGTTATTTGAAGAGCTTGGTCTAACATATCTAGGACCTATTAACGGACACGATATCCCCTCCCTAGAAAAAGTTTTCAAGCAAGCAAAACTTAAAAAAGGACCGGTATTAGTTCACGTTGTAACTTGCAAAGGCAAAGGTTATGAGCCTGCCAAACAGAGTCCGGACATTTTTCACGGGGTGGGGCCATTTAGCAAAGAGACCGGAGAATTAATTAAAAAAGATTCGCCTCCCACCTATACTCAAATTTTTGGACAAACTATTTGTGAACTGGCTTTGAAGGATGACAGTATTGTTGCGGTCACAGCTGCGATGGGCAGTGGTACTGGCTTAGACGATTTTGGCAAGCTTTTCCCTCAAAGATTTTTTGATGTGGGGATAGCGGAACAACATGCAGTGACATTTGCGGCAGCCTTAGCCATTGCCGGGCTGAAACCCATAGTTTCCATGTATTCTACCTTTTACCAGAGAGCGTATGATCAAGTTCTTCATGATATTTGTCTGCAAAACGCCAACGTCGTACTTGCTGTTGACAGGGCGGGAATCGTTGGGGAGGACGGGCCAACCCATCATGGAATATTTGATATTTCCTTTTTTAGAGCCATACCTAACTTAACCTTAATGGCACCCAAGGATGAGAATGAATTAAAACATATGATTTATTCGGCTTTTACTTATAAGCAGCCGGTTGCAGTTCGTTACCCCCGTTCCATAGGCATTGGAGTTCCGATTGATGAAACCCCGGTTGTCATAGAAAAAGGTAAAGCCGAACTGCTCCGTCAAGGTAAAGATATAACGCTTATCGGCTATGGGCCTGTGGTTTATATGTGTTTGCAAGCAGCGCAGGAATTAGAAAACAAAGGGATAGATGCCGGAGTTATTAATTTACGATTTATTAATCCGCTAGACCATGAATTGATCTTAAACGAAGCTATGAAGAGCGGAAAAATTGTGACAGTTGAGGATCATATTTTAAACGGAGGAGTAGGGAGTGCCATACTCGAACTCTTAGAGAGTCATGCGGCAAGAAATATTGAAGTAGAACGGATCGGATATGAAGACTATGTTGAACATGGCTCTATTCCGCAGCTATATGAAGCTTATGGCATTACTCCGCAAAAGATTATCGAATCTGCTGAGAAATTGGTAAGAAAAAAAGCAAGGGAAAGATTATTGAGTGGCCAAGAATAAATTGAGACTGGATGTTCTTCTCGTTCAAAAAGGAATGGTAGAAAGCCGGGAAAAGGCTAAAGCTTTAATTATGGCAGGCAAGGTATTTCAAGAAAATATGCGGCTTGATAAACCCGGGATGCCGGTTAATGACGACTTAAATATAATCATCAAAGGAGAGCTTCATCCTTACGTATCCCGGGGCGGTTTGAAATTAGCTAAAGCAATTGATGTTTTTCAAATGGATCTTAAGGGTAAAGTTATTGCTGATATTGGAGCCTCCACCGGAGGATTTACAGATTGTGCCCTGCAAAACGGAGCCAAAAAAGTTTATGCCATTGATGTCGGGTACGGGCAGCTGGACTGGAGACTCCGGAGTGACGAAAGGGTAGAATGTTTGGAGAGAACGAATGCCCGTTTTCTTAATGAGCAAAGCCTGCCCGAAAAAGTAGATATGGTGGTTTGTGATGTTTCCTTTATTTCCCTAACTAAGCTTTTTACAGCGATCATGGCCATTCTCAAGCCTGAAGGCGACACCTTGATTTTAATTAAACCTCAATTTGAAGCCGGCCCGGAAAATGTTGGCAAAAATGGAGTCGTCCGGGACCCGCAAATTCATCAGCAAGTATTGGAAAGTGTTTTACAGGAGGCTGAGAAGTATCTTTTCACTGTTAGAGGTTTAAATTACTCCCCAATCCGAGGTCCGGAAGGCAATATAGAATTCTTAGCATGGCTAAAAAAAGGCCTGCCAGAGCAGCAGGGTATTGACTGGCTCTCAGAAGTCCCAATGTTAGTTCGGCAAGCGCAGAAGGAAGCGGAGTGAAATCATGGAAAACAGGGTTGGATTATATCTTAATAAATCGAAGGTTAATACCGATATCCTCGCCTCCCAATTAATTACTTGGTTTGAAGATGAGGGTTGGGAGATTATCCCGGAGTGGAATAAGGACAATACCGGTGCTCGTGATCTGGATTTTATTCTATCCTTGGGAGGGGACGGAACGGTCTTACAAGCGGCAAGGGAAGCGGCTCCGTATGGTATCCCGGTACTGGGAGTTAATTTTGGCCGTCTCGGTTTTTTATGTGAGGTAGAGCGAGGGGAAATTTTTTCGGCCTTAAAGAAGGTTATGAATAAAGAGTATTCAGTCGAAGAGAGAATGATGATGACTGCAACAATAGTAAGAACAGGGAATAGAATGCAGTTTCTGGTCCTCAATGATGTTGTTTTTTTAAGAGAATGTACGGATACTATGGTTACCTTGCAGGTCAGACTTTCGGGGGAGGCGATTGCCAGTCCCCCTGCGGATGGTCTAATTCTGGCAACCCCAACCGGCTCAACGGCTTATTCTCTTTCGGCCGGCGGTCCCTTAGTAAGCCCGGACGTTGAGGCTATCCTGATTACCCCTATAGCTGCTCATTCTCTTTCTTCGAGGCCAATGGTGGTTTCCCGTCATGAAAAGATTGATGTTACCTTGACCAAGGGCACAACCTGCAGGGTCACGTTTGACGGGCATCACATCCTGATGTTGAATCCTGGAGAAATAATGGAGGTTGAAGCCATACCAATGAAAGCTAAATTTATCCGCTTGGAGGGGCGCAGTTTTCCTAAAATTGTAAGAAAAAAATTGCGTGACCGCTGGCATGAATGAAGGTCAAAGCGATAGGGGAATTCAAGACATCCAAACGCTTGTGCGTTATTATTTAAGGGCTGTTATTCTTCCGGGGGACATCGTGGTTGATGCTACAGCCGGGCGAGGCAAGGATACCTTATTTCTTGCCCGGTGTGTTGGAGCCTCGGGAAGAGTGTTTTCTTTTGATATTCAGGACGAGGCAATTCTGTCAACACGTGAGTTACTGAAGGAGTACGGTCTGTCAGCCAGAGTCGAACTGGTCAATACATGTCACTCGGAAATGGCGAAGTATATTCCTATAGAAAAAATAAAAGCAATTGTTTTTAACCTCGGATATTTGCCCGGCAGTGAAAGTAAAGTTGCCACCCAAGCCCAAACAACGGTTAAAGCTTTAACAGAGGCATTAAAGCTTCTTAAAGAAACAGGGGTAATGGTTATTACTGTATATCGAGGACATGACGGTGCGCTGGAAGAGTCAGAGGCCATTACCAATTTTTTGTCGAGGCTTCCAAAGAAGGAATTTAGTGTTTTGCAGGGAATTTATCTCAATCAAGGAGAACAATCACCTTACTGGCTTATGATTCAAAAAAACAGGGGGAAAACCAATGAAAGTCCGCCGGCAAAAAAAAATTCAGGAACTGATAACCAATGAAATGATTAGAACTCAGGAAGATCTTGCCGAAAGGCTTTTAGAAGAAGGGTTTCCGGTAACTCAGGCAACAATATCCAGGGATATTAAAGAAATGGGTTTAATTAAAATTCCAGGTGTGGGTGACGAATACCGTTATGCGATCCAAACTGAAGTTCACCCGCTTGGTTATCAGGAAAGACTAAAAAGAATGTTCAAAGAAGTAGTTGTTTCCTTTGACAGCAGTGAAAATATTGTCGTGGTTAGAACTATTCCCGGTAATGCCCAGGCCTTGGCTTTGCTTCTGGACAATGCCGGCTGGCGGGAAGTGATTGGGACAGTCGCCGGTGATGATACGATTTTCCTTTTGGTCAAACCCGAAAAACAAGTACAGGCTATTCTTCTCCGGCTTTCAAATATGATGTAACGTCCACGGATGGACTAATGCCGCGGTGCCATGGATGGCAAAGAGCGGCAAGGCCATGGATGGCCTAATGCGTGAAGG
>DIWC01000045.1:0-765 GCA_002423425.1 Peptococcaceae bacterium UBA6116 | reverse complement strand
ATAAAGGGCTCACTGTATTTACCGGCGAAACTGGCGCTGGGAAGTCCATGCTTGTTGATGCGCTAGGGCTTTTGCTCGGGGGAAGAGCGAGTAACGATTTAATACGCCATGGTAGGGATAAGGCTTGTGTGGAGGGAGTATTTACTAACATTCCCTCTAATATTACTGATTTTTTGCAAGAAGAGGGTTATCCGTTCGAGGATGAAATGCTGTTACTCTATAGAGAGATAAATGATACAGGCAAGAATTTATGCCGGGTTCAGGGAAGAACCGTTCCATTATCGCTTTATCGTACCTTTTGCGAAGGTTTGGTGGATATTCATGGCCAGATGGAGCATCAATCCTTGCTGATTGCTGCTAATCACCGGGAATTGCTCGATCGTTTTGGCGGGGAAGACCATCTCATATTACTGAAAAAGGTAAAGGAGGCGGCTTTACGTTATCGAAACGTTTTAGCCAGGGAACGGGAACTTGCCCGCTCGGAAAGAGACAGGGAGAGAAGAGAGGAGATATTGCGCTATCAGATCGAAGAAATTGAAAAGATATCCCCTCAGCCCGGAGAAGAAAATCATTTGGAACAAGAAAAGAAATTCCTGCAAAATGCTGAAAGAATAGTCAATCTCGTTAATGAAGCATATGAGGAATTATATGACGGTGCCTATGGGTTAACAAACATGGCGGCTTTTGATCAGATCGGCGCAGCCGCGCGCAATATGGAGGAGCTCAGTACCCTTGACCCTGAAAACAATGCACTTAGTTCCGACC
>DIWC01000040.1 GCA_002423425.1 Peptococcaceae bacterium UBA6116 | reverse complement strand
AATATTTCTTAAGTTTTTCTTGAATTTTTTTAAGGCGATTACGGATGGCCGCTTCTGTGACACCCTCTTCTGCAGCGATATCTGTGTTTGAACGTTTATCCAGATATACCTTCTTAAAAAGCTCTTTCTGCTGAGGTAATAAGCACTCCATAGCTGCGGTCAGCTTGTCCAGATAGGCTTGATGTTCTTGTTCTTCTTCATTGGTTATGTATAACGCCTCCGGATTTACGCTATCATCAGCAAGATATTTGTTACGGTCATCAGCTGCATCGTTCTCACCGTCGTGATAAGCGTCCAAATGTGCGGGTACACGGTAGTCGTACCGACGCTGCTCGTCCACTTCCTTGTCGTCCATTGTATGCAACAGCTCTATGTCAGCTTCTGTGACGCCATCTTCACCTGGCGCAATCACAATTTTTGTGCCCTCTGAAGTGTAGTAAATATAGTTAATACGGCTCTTTTGGCTTGTTTTGAAATCTCTTGACATATTTTGGCTCCTTTCAGAAAGGAGCCAAGCGCAAGATATAAAAAAGAGCCGAATGGTCACGAAATACAAAAAGCCGGATGGTTACGAATTGCATTTCGTAACTCATCCGGCCATTTGGTAGCTCGCACTCGGCTCCGTTGCTCGGTATGAATATATAGGTTTACTTTTTCTTTGGCGACGGCCTTGTCTGTGACAACGCACTGCCTGCCACTGATTTTGTCTTGCTGCTGGTTCTACCGTCTCTTAATATGGACGAAGCCTTGCGCGCAACCGACTGGGAAGTCTGCTTACTGTTGCTCTTAGTCATTGGAATCACCTCCTTTCGTTAAGATAAAGGCTGCAGCTAAGAAGCCTTTATCTCCATCTCCTCATTGCATGGAACCGAGACAAACTTTCCGCACTGCGGACATTTAAGAGTTACCTCAACTTCCTCTTTGGGAAGATTCGAGATATCAAAGGCTCTTCGGCCGCAGTTTGGACACTTCATTTTTTTCATAGGCATTCCCCTTTCTATTTCCGCTACATCGCGTCTCCGCTTTTTAGCGAAGTTGTTGAGCAAAAAAAATTGTGCTTATGCAAAGGGCATTTCCTATAAGGGAAGATGCCCCAATTCCTTTAGTCTAATCTCTGCAGATTGTTTAGATACCTGATAAAAAGCAGCCACCTGTTCTATTATCCATCGTGTAGGCGGCATCAGGTTTGCTGCAATAAACGGATTCACACGGCTTTCAATCAGCAACCGCTCAAATACTGTCCCAACTGTCTCTTTAGGCATTAGGATGCGCGGAGCTATGCCGTTTGCTTGCCATTCCATCCAATCCTCATCTGTCCAATCGTCTTTGAAGTTTTCATTCTTTAGGTCAGTGGGGCATCGAAATGCTAACGAGGTCTTTCCATCAATGGCGCTTGCCAAAATATGATAGTTTCGATGCTTTACCCAATGAACACACTCGTGCGCAACGGTGTTTCGCATGCTTCCAAGGTTGCGCATGGTAAGGGTATCTGGATCAATAATCATTGTACCAGGTCTTACTTTAATCTCTCTGTATTCGTCATTTTCACGATCATAAATTTCTGTCAAACCACCTGTAAAGCACATCTGACCCAGCACACTGAAATCTTCAGTTAGTCGCTTTTCGATGACGAGTAGACCCAGTTTCTTTTTAGCGACCTCTTCAATAGGCACTGCCATTGGAGCCTCTAATGCTTCTGGGTAATATGACGATAAGAAAGCTGACGCCTCTTCATCAAACGAAGCTCTGCTTATGTGTGGCACATAAGCGTTTAAAATTTTTGATGAGGCCATAGACTCACTCCTTTTCGTCAATCTCTTTAACGATTTTTTTCCAAAAATCATCACCTAATTTTTTATCGTTTGCTCTGCGCAAGGCTACCCTAACATTCGGAATATCCTCGTCCATAATGTAACCCGGCAAGTCAGGTGCCGTTTCATTTCGTTCGCGTCCGGCTAGATCAAACATCTCTTCCTTTTCCTCCGAGGAGAGCTGAAGTACCAATGCAATTTTCTCAAGCAATTTCATTTCCGGAGGATTACGCCTCCCTTTAATAATGTCTGAAAGGTACGTTGCTGTCATCTCCATCGCTTTTGCAATGTCCTTCAGCATTATATCTCCGCCGCCGGCAGCACGCCCTCTGCGCTTTTCATCAATGAATTTTCCAAATTCACCAGCCATTTCATTGTCCTCCTTTCGTTATCAAGCTTTTACGCTTGTTCGCTACTTCGCTTTTTAGCGTATCATATATAGAAGGACCTGTCAAGAACCATTTTAATTAAAAATCGCGCTTGTTTTAAGCGCGACCGTCAGGTATCAAAATTCAGTAATTTGCTATCAGCGTGGGCCCTATTTTAAATAAATAAAGGACTGAGGCGCATATTCGACGCCATAATCGGATAGTTTTCTTGGTTCATCATAAGCTTCCACATTCTTTAGTCGATAGGCAATAGCTTTCTTTTTTCCCTTATAGTAAGCTCTGAAAAAATTATAAGTAATGCCTGAAAACTCCTTTGTTTGTCTCCATACCTCATTAATTTCGTCCTCAATGATCTCTTCAATTTCAGCTTCTGCGACTACCATCTTGTGTGGAGCCGTTGCATAAATAACGATTCGATCTACATCGGATTTACACCTTACTTTTCTGAACTCGAACAGTTTTTTCCCACTGAGGATGTTTTCAACATGCTCAGGATTAATTGATAATAACATTTGACACATCTATATTGCCCTCCCTAAGTATGACATCTAGCTGTTCCGGTGTTAGGCGAGCGGTTGTAGGATATCCTTCTGGCCAAAGTTCATTATTTTTCAGCCATACCCAGTTAACATTGTTTCCGGCTCCGAAGAAACCAGAATACAACATTTCAACAACAACTAAATTGCGCTCATTATTGTATTTGGCCCGGATTTCATTTTCATCAAATACCGACTTATTATTAATACGACGAATGAGATCGTCTAACGACATTTTAAAACTATTATTTTCTTTTGCTACAATGACATCTGTAACTATGCAGTATGAGGTAATACAAGACTTATAGCCTTTCTGACCTGCACCATTAAACTTACGATACACAAGGATTGGTTCACCGATACGATATGGGAAGCGACTGGTTGGCGAACCGATATAAACTTTTGTTAGTCCGTTAGCAACCGCCAGACCTACCTGCTCTTGAAGTGCATTTTTTACTTCGGAATATGGAAACAACGTATCGTGATAAACATCGTCCACTATAAGGTATCCAGCATTCTGAAATGCCGGATTTATAAATGGGAATGATTTATATGGATCACCATAATCCACTCGCGCTCGGCTTTTTATGTAGACACACTCACCATTTGGATTATGTCCGGCTAAGCAGAAGCCAAAGCGTTCTAATTGGGCAATCAGCAAATCATGCTTTTCAAATACAGTCACATAGATTTCATCTGTTTTAGATTGTTGCCATTTCCAAAGTGCAAGGCCAATAGCACCTTCGCCAAGCCGCTGTCCGCGGAAGCGCTCAGCAAGTCGAAGTGTACTAATTTTGACTCGGGGTACTGCTGGAAGCATTCCTTCGACCAGTTCTATTGGTTCATTTTCTTCCTTTAGGCAGACAAATGCCCCTAAACCTTCCTCATCATCGAATACAAGGGCTGTTGAATCAGCAGCAGCTTTCTTTTGAAACCACCGTTCAAAGCCAATGTTGCTTGTGTCGGCCGGATAGTCTTCCTTGAGGGAATTAAAAAACGGGTCGTTTAAATCAATTTCAGTGAACTTTTTAAATGTAAATTTACCGGCCATCATTCTGCCTCCCCAAAATTCACTCGAATAAAGTCGAGCGCTTTGTTTTGATCATTAGACCCTAAAGAGATCCATATAGGTTTTCCGAGTATATTAGCCACCTCCGTGGCATAAGTAATTTCTTCATCCTGGAATTTTCCTATTTCATCGAGCTTGTAATTTATTCTATCCCGTTGCATACGCCTCTCTGCGATCACTTCTGGCTTTTCAGTGAGCAAAATGATGGCATCTGGATGCAAATTGTAGAAAGTTCCTTCTGGGATACGCGTTACTTGACCCTCCGCATTTAGCAGACAAAAATGGCCATCAAGGAGATATTGTTTACCTATAGAATTCAGCGCATTGATAGCTGATAAGAGATGCCGTTGATTATCATCGATGTCAGGAATTAACTTATCACTTGAGAAATAGACCTTTTTTCTTTCTGCAATCAATTCACTTGAAGAATACGTGAAGATAGATAACTCTGATTTAACTTTATCACAGAAAAATGATTTCCCAACGCCATGAATTCCACCGATGAATATCATTACAATCGCCTCCATTAGAATAACAATATCACTTCTAACCGACTAAATCAAGTGAAATATGCACTTTTTCCTGCGATCACTCGTATTATTCTTGCTATTTGAATTTTTATTTGATATGCTTTTCCTGTTGAACTGTTTCGAAAAATTTAATGAGGTGAGCGATATGGCTATCAGTTATAAAAAACTATGGAAGCTTCTTATTGACAAAGACTTGAAGAAAAAAGATCTCCAGAAGCTGGCCGGTATTAGTTCGGCCTCCATTACAAAGCTTGGAAAAAATGAAAATGTGAACACCGACATACTTGAAAAAATATGCAAAGCACTTAATTGTGATATCGCTGACATTATGGAAATGAATGACGAGTCAAAAACTAGAGATGGGAGTATTTCATAATGGAGAGATATACGCCACACCAGACGAGGTACTTTGCTGAACAGATTATGCTTAAACGCCCGCAATCAAGCATTGACGGGCTTGCTTCGGCTATGTCTGGCGTGAAAGTTGACCTTAATCCCCATCAAGTTGATGCAGCGTTATTTGCTATGAAATCCCCTCTCTCAAATGGAGCCCTTCTTGCAGATGAGGTTGGATTGGGAAAAACGATTGAAGCCGGTCTAGTCCTAGCACAACACTGGTCAGAGCGAAAACGTCGTATTTTATTAATTGTTCCCGCATCTTTGCGTACACAATGGCGAGCAGAACTTGATGAAAAATTCTACATAAAGTCGACCATTCTCGAATCTACAAATTTTAATAAAGCAAAGAAATCTGGTGTTTTGAATCCTTTTGATATAAAGGACGAAGTTGTAATCTGTTCGTTCAATTTTGCATCATTAAAAGGGAATGAGGTTCACGCTACTCAGTGGGATCTCGTTATCATAGATGAAGCACATCGTCTCCGAAATGTTTATAAATCAAGCAATATAACTGGAGCACGCCTTAAGCGAGCACTTTCGGGTAAACGAAAACTATTGCTTACCGCAACTCCTCTACAAAACAATCTGATGGAATTGTACGGCTTAGTAAGTATTATCGACGAGCATGTTTTTGGTGATGCCCGAACTTTCCGTGATATGTATGTTTCGGTTGCTAATGAGGAGATCAGAAATCGTACTTTGAAGGCACGGCTACAGCAGTTTTGCAAACGCACACTACGCAAACAAGTAACGGAATATGTCAATTATACAAGTCGTATTGCCATTTTACAGGAATATACCCCCACCGCAGATGAGGAAAAGTTATACAATCTGGTTTCATCCTATTTGCAGACCGAGAGGCTTTTTGCTCTTCCACAAGGGCAGCGGACCCTAATCACACTGGTATTGAGAAAACTTCTGGCTTCCTCATCTTTTGCGATCTCTGGCACTTTGAACTCCTTAATAGACCGACTAGAAGCCCTTCTTAAGGGTCTTGATACACAACTTGAATTCAGTGAGGATTATGATACCTTTGATGAACTTCTTGAAGAACAGGAAGAATCTGAAGACCCACTAATCAATGGCCTGGAGCAAGACCGTGCTGCGGTTTCTGATGAGCTTCAAAAACTAAGAGGATATGCTGAACTGGCAAAAAGTATCACTAACAATGCAAAAGGTGACAATTTGCTCACTGCACTCCAAAAAGGTTTTGATGAAACAGAAAAGCGCGGAGGTCAGCGAAAAGCTGTAATCTTTACTGAATCACGTCGAACACAAGATTACTTGCTGAACTTGCTATCAGACAATGGTTATGCAAATAGCATTGTATTTTTGAACGGCTCAAATAATGATGAAATATCAAAGCGCATATACGCTGAATGGAAAGAACGGCATAAGAGTGACGGTATCATTTCAGGCTCACGTCAGGCTGATTTGAAAGCTGCTGTTGTTGAGGAATTCCGTGATAGAGCAAGCATACTGATTGGAACAGAAGCAGCAGCCGAAGGTATTAATCTTCAATTCTGTAGTTTGATAGTTAATTATGACCTACCATGGAACCCTCAACGCATTGAACAGCGTATCGGCCGCTGTCACCGTTATGGACAGAAAAACGATGTAGTTGTAATTAATTTCCTTAATAAAAAGAATGCTGCCGATGTACGTGTCTATGAGCTTCTCGACCAGAAATTCCGCTTATTCAGTGGCTTGTTTGGTTCCTCTGATGAAGTGCTGGGTTCGATTGAGTCCGGCATTGACTTTGAAAAACGCATAGCAGAAATATATCAAACCTGTAAATCTACAGAAGAAATACAAGGTGAATTCGACCACCTCCAAGAAGAACTATCCGAGCGCATCAATGAAACGATTATGGCTGCACGTCAGTCTATCCTGGAAAATTTTGATGAAGAGGTCGCAGCGCGCCTTAAAGGATGCCAAGCAGATACCCTTGTTGGACTGGATAAGTTCAGCCGTTGGCTTTGCAACTTCTTTATTATGAAAGGCGCAGAAAGGGTTAAGCCACTAGATCAATGGCGTTTTTCCTACCAGGTAAACGGCTCAACCGAAACTTATAATGTGCAATGGAAAGATGCAGAGCGACAAGGTGACATCTTTCTGAGACGTGATGATCCAATGTGCCAAGAATGGCTCTCAAAAACTATGACAGTACCACTACAGTCAATAGCGATTCGCTTTGATCATACAAATTCTCAGGCACACCGCATCAGCTTCCTGGAAAACCACCCTAACCTTCGGGGCATCCTCTCGGTGGACAAACTGATATACAGTGGTTTCGATACCGAGGAACACCTTATATTTTCTGTAGTTACCGAAGATGGAACTGAAGTAGATAATGATATGGTGAACCGCATTATGGAGCTCCCCGCAACAATCATCGGGGAAGTTGACGGAGAGGTTGCCGAGGTGGACGCTTTACGTCAAGCCAACACAGAAAAGCAGAAATCCGAAATAGAACGTATTAACAAAGACTATTTTCTTGCCGAATGTTCCAAACTGGATGCCTTCAGTGAAGATCTCAAGGATGGACTGCAGCAGCAACTGAAGGACCTGAATAAAGTGATCACCGAGAAGAAGCGTCTTTTCAAAGCTAGTACTGATAAATCATTGGCCGAAATGCTTGAAATCAAAGAGGAAGTAAGTCGTCTGGAGGAAAAACGCAAAAAATTACGGCGTGAGATTTATGAACGCGAAGACGAGATCGACACTCAAAACGAACGCCTGCAGGATGAAATCCGAGCTAAACTGGAAGGCGGATCTTCACTAGAACACATTATGACTATCTCTTTCGAGATAGTATGAGAATATGGAGGGACAGAAAATGCAAAGATTGGAACTAACATGGATTGGAAAGGGTAAAGAACCTGCAGTGGAACCACGCATCCTGCTTCACGATCCTACCAAGGGCTACGGTGACCCCGCAACCAATAACATGCTTATTCACGGAGATAACCTTTTGGCTTTGAAGGCACTTGAACAAGAATTTGCAGGAAAAGTTAAGTGCATCTATATTGAT
>DIWC01000044.1 GCA_002423425.1 Peptococcaceae bacterium UBA6116 | reverse complement strand
TGTCTGCAGCTTTGCTGCGGTATGTAATAATGATGTCGATCAATTGATTCTTAATGATATTGACTACTGCATTTATTGTTTTTGGTATTCATGTCTGAACCGATCGGAGCAATTATGCGAGATGATCATAGATTGTAACGTGAGTGTTGATACATGGAAAATGGAGAAAAGCATATACTTATCTCCTGAATCGTATTCCAAATTGGAAGTCGGATTTGCAACATTTTTTTTGAATCGCTGTAATGTTTCGGGAGTTATCCAAGGGGGACCTATTGGCGGATTTGACCAACTGGGTGCTTACCTAATCGATGCTCGATTTAATAAAAAGGATTTAGTTGATAGAATTAAGAAAATAGGAATGCTATCTGACAGAATAAACTTTTATAATATGGACGCAACTGCTTTTCTTCAAAATGAACTGCCCCAAATTATTAGGGGTGATATTTTTCTGAATATTGATCCTCCATATGTAAAAAAAGGCAAATTACTTTACGAGAACTCATTTGGTGAGGCCGACCATACAGAATTAAGCCTCGTTGTAAGAGCCCTAAATTATAAATGGATTGTAACATATGATGAATGCGATTTTATTCGTCAACTGTACGCAGACTGCAGAAAACAAACAATTTCGCTTGATTACAGCGCAGGCAGAACCCGAAAAGGCAGCGAGTTTTTGATCTTTGGCAATCTGATTGAAATCCCTGATGAGAATGAATCGGCCGGATAAAATGAAGTTTTTCGAAGTGCCTACATAGCCTGAAAATACAGAGGAATTTAATGCTGTTTTGTGGTATAATAATAGTGTAGAAGGAGTTGATTGTATGTCTCCGGAATTGCATGCTCGGCGGCTTGCAGCAGTAAAGCTCGCCAACGCTGTAAATAAAATAGAAGGTGTTCCTGTCTCGACCCAGGTTAAAGTACTCTCGACCAAGTGGGCACGGGGAGAGATTTCAGGTGCAGAAATGAAAGCTACCCTTATTGCAAAGCATAAACAGGGCTAAAGGGGGCTGCTTATGAATGACCTGTATCTTTATGAAGGCAGCTCTGTTCTGCGCAATTTACTGAATATCCATGACGAAAAGGAATTGGATATTGCTGAAGCGGAACTCTCGCAAGCTAACATGATGCTGCTTTATGAGCAAGGATTTGATGACTTTTCTACACAGGGAATAAAGACAATTCATAAGGTTCTGTTTGAAGATGTGTACGACTGGGCGGGAGAATTCCGGACTATTAACATCCAAAAGCGAGAACCTTTATTAGCTGGAATAAGCGTTTGGTATGCTGATTCTGACAATATCAAGAAGGATTTGGACTTGGCGTGGAAAGCAATCAAAAAAGTGCAATGGAACAGGCTTAGCCGTGAAGAGTTTGCTGCACAGATTACCCGGCTGTTTCCTCCGCTTTGGCAGGCTCATCCCTTTCGAGAAGGGAACACACGAACCATCGTAATGCTGATGACCTTTTTTGTTGAGCATTACGATTATCACTTTGATAAAGAGCTTTTGGCTGCCAGTGCCGGATATGTCCGCAATGCTTTTGTGATGGCCATCCTCGGCCAATATTCCGAATATGAACACCTTGAGAAAATCCTTCTGGACGCCATCTGTACAGAGCCAATCGAATACAGAGACGATTTAGACCAGGAGGAAACGCTTCCTCAAGGCAAGAAGTATCAGAAATACAAGACGGATTATAAGCCTGTGGCACATGAATACCGAGCTGACGACAGAGAAAAAGAAAAGTAATTTATCCTACCTTACGAACAACCAGCGGTNNGCTCCACGGAAAAGATAGACACCGCAAGGTTTTGCGGTGTTTTTTGTTTTATTTTACTTAAATAAATGATAATTATCGGTTGACAAAAACGAATTTATTACATAACACGCTCCCAGATATAGTTAGAGAATTAAACAAAATAGACACGTATAAAGTTTGGACCTGGGATTGGAGCGGGAGAATTTATGATCGTAATTCTGCAAAACCTCAATTACCTATGTGGCATCGTTATAACGTTGAATTATATCCCCATGTAGGTCAAGGTTGCGGTATTCTTGACGAATATGGAAATGAACAGATGTTTCCAGCAGCATTTCGAAAGACCCGTGACACCTTCTTACCAAAAGGTATTATAAAAANNAAAAATTATTAAATAAGGAGCTGAAAGAAAATGATTAAAAATGAACCAGCATATCAAAAAGCTGTTGAAAAATTAAAACAAGATCAGGAATTTATTAGAAGTGAAAAAAAACGTTTTGAAAAAATGGGGTTAACTCCTGAGCAAACTAATATGGCAATACACCCCCTAATATCGTTCCACGGGCAGTTGAAAGCTGAAGTAGAATATTACGAAAAAATTAAACGAGGTTCATTTAATCCAATATATAAGTTTACTGATATTGGGAAAACCCTTATTGCATATAGAATATATTTAGGTATGACTCAAGCTGAGCTAGCTAATAAACTTGGAGTAAGTGAGTCACAAGTGTCAAGGGACGAAAGACACNNAATACTATGGAGCTACTACAGAAAAAATTGAAGCGGTAATGGAAGCAATGGGTATGAAAGCCACAATAAACATTGAAATTGATGGAGTTATAGGAGCATAATGTTTTAACTGTTCTCTAACAATTTATCACAAAACCAAAGTTGATATAATATTTAAAATCATCTATTGCATAGTGTTNNAGTCCCGATACCGTAGCGATTTGGGCTTATGAAAAACCAAGTTTCTTCAGAATATGGAAGAAGCCGCAAATCAGACTAAAAATTTGACTTGGCAATTGCTAACTTTTGCTAAGGGTGGGAAGCCGTTGACCAAAGCTGTTTCAATTTCTAAGTTAATTGAGGAAAACAGCGCTTTTGCCTTGAGCGGGTTCAAAACGCGCTGTGAATTATTTCTTTAGGAAGACCTGCCGCCGGTTGAGATCGACCAGGGACAAATCACCCAAGTCATTACCAACTTACTGATCAATGCCGACCAAGCGATGCCGGAAGGCGGAACAATCGAGATTCACGCCGAAAAACTGGTTATCGGAGAAAACAGTACATTGCCGCTTCAACCCGATAATTACGTAGCCCTGACCATAAAAGGTGAAGGATTAGACATATCCAGCCAGATCCTGCCCAAAATATTTGATCCTTATTTTAGTACCAAAGAACATTGCAGCGGCCTTGGACTTACAATTTGCTATTCAATCGTTAAAAAACACGGAGGACATATTTCCGTACAATCCATAGTGGGAAAAGGGACAAGCTTTACAGTATATCTGCCTGTTTCCGGTGTTCAAACTGAAGACCATGCCGACGAAGACGTTCTCATTTTGGGGGAAGGAAAAGTTCTATTGATGGAAGATGAAGAGGATGTGCGGCAAGATGGCAGTTAGGGAACTCATTAAAGTTGATCCAGACGTGAAAACGATTGTTTCCAGCGGTTACTCCTCCGACGCGCTATCCGACTATAAAGAATACGGCTTTTATGACGTGATAGCTAAGCCTTACAGGCTTCAGAAACTGGGTCAGGTCTTGTTCAGGATCATGCATGCAGGGAAGCAAAAAATATAAGATGAAAGCTTCATCTTATATTTTTTGCATAGCTTTGAGATTGAGGTATTCCCTGTTGTGAGCTGGGTTTAAGAGGAATGGTTCCATCAAACAGCCCTGGGTCACCTAATTTAGTAGCAATGATATTTGCAACTCCTCCATAGACTGAATGTTCAACAAACTCGCTAATTACAGTATCAGGAGAAACCGGGTTTATTTTCGTCGCTCCTAATGTTCCCAACACGCCATACAAACTGGTCCACATGGCTTGTCCGGTTAAAGTTCCTTTGATCACGGCATTATTCTTACCTGTTACTGAAAGAATGTAAACAGAGCATACTCCCAATATACCTGCGATTACATTGTCAGCCAGAATTCCTACCATTCTTCCTTTAGGATCTGCGATTTTATGGGGCGGCACCAGCATGCCTGCAGCTCTGTGGATGCCATTAATTTCAGCCCAGCCTTTTTTCATAAGAGTTAGGCCAAGAGCGGTTTTCACTGTGTTTGCTCCTAGACCGGCGATTGCACCAAGGAGTATTCTGTCCTTAATCTTTTTCAATAGGTTATCCTCACAATCATTTTCACTTATTATAAAGAGTTTCGGTAAACACTACTTTGAAGATAAAGCCGTCGCTCCAAACGTCTGAACCCACATCCGTGTTGAGTGTTTTGGGAGGTCTGTTTGGTAAGGAATTTGAACCATAATTCCAACCTCCGCTTCTTTAACAGCTATAAATGTAGGTTTCCATTATTAACATTTATTATACTGAAATGTTTCTACTGCAACCCAATCAGAAAAAGGCAGTATAAGTCAGTTTAAAATATATTTGCAGAAACCTGAAAGCCGCTATATTCCTGCATTTTAGGACTAGACAGTTTCAATTAGAATATGTTTCAAAGTACTCGTAATGAGCAGGTCTGTGATTGTTAATAAGGTAATATTAATTTAAAGCAGTTATGTAAAAATAAAAACGAGGGTGGAAGTCCCGCCCTCATATATATGCTGGTGTGGCTCAAGGGCAGAGAAGACAACGGTGAAATCATTATTCGCTTGACGAGCGATGATGTATCTTCGGAATATAGTTTTCTGATCAGCGGCAACATTCCTGCCGGATACTGCTACATAAAGCATTCAGGACAGGATGTGTATTTTCAAAAGGCCAATGGTAAAGGACTGCTTTACATGAATACTTCGTGGTTGATCCTGTGATAGTCAGGTATTCAGACGGCACATATTCGTATAACTGCTATCAGATCCCAGTACCCATGAAGGCAGGAGAGTTTCCAAGAGACAGGATTGAATCTTGGAATTGGACATCAATACCGCTGAATAGGGAATCAATAGGCAAAAACGGAGACAAAAATACGATACAATATAAAAGCTTTCAGGCTGTTGGAAACGAATTTGATGATGTTTTTTATGATGACGGTAAGGGCGAGGCCGGTGACCTTGTCTGCTTAAAAGATATTGATGACAGTACGATTAAGTTGTGCTTGGTTTATTGCAAGGGTGCTATCGGTGGTAAGATTTCAGGCGAGATTGATAATTTCTATACTGTTTGCGGACAGACATAAATTTAGGGAATGAACCGTGATAGATATTTTTCCCTTCCCGGGGTGATTCACACTCACCTTTTTGCTGGGCCAGACCATTAAAACGCTGGCGCAGCGTAGGACTGGAAGGAACTCGTTTAACATCTAAGGCAAGGCTAAAGAAAGGATCTTCACGAAGCAGATTTGATTTTAGGAAGAGTTATTTGCTTGAATCTTTGCTTAATTTTGGAATTCTCAAGAATAAATTCCATTCGCTGCACCTGCCTGGCGCATTTTCTTTATTAGTTCTATCTCAATTATACCAAGCATCTCAGCCGATTAATAGTTATTTCATTACGGATTCAGGGATTTATTATTTCTCAACGATTAATAATATAAACAAATACAAATACTAGGATATACAAATACTAGAATATACAAATACTAGAATATCTTGAAAACAAAGGCAGTAGGGTATGAAAAAGAAGCAAAACACATTTAGTAAGATAATGGCCTTAATTACATATAAAAAAACGAACAGGCCTCAGACCTTTGTGCTGCCCGAGATGGACGAAGGCCAAAATGACAATGGGCAAAAGGATAGCGGAGAAAAGCAAGCCAATAAGCCTAAGCCGGAGGAGCAGCCTCAAGCGGGAGAGAAAAAAAAGAGGAAGTTTCCGAGGAAACCTCTTTCTGCTTCCCAGGTAAAATCTAATAGAACCGATTCCGATGAGGTAAAAAATAATATTGACTCCAACCTCCAGGTTATGAAAGAGCAATTCGACGTTCCCAAAAACAAGGATCTCATCTTAAGAGAATTTACCCTAGGAGGTAACAGGAGGGCCTTTTTAGTCTATCTTGATGGTATGGCCGACAAGTTTATTATCAATAACTTCATTCTCAGGCCATTATTCAATGAAGAAAGCTTGGATTCCACCCAGTCCGGCAAGTCAGCCAATATTTTGCTGGAAAATATTGTCGAGACCAATGATGCCAAAAAATTAATCAGTATTAAAAAAGTAATAACCGAAATTTTAAAAGGCAATACCGCTTTGTATCTTGATGGCTTGGACTATATTTTGACCTGTGAATCCATGGGTTATGATAAAAGGGCGGTTGAAGCTCCCAAAACAGAAGCAATTGTCAAAGGTCCGCAAGAAGCCTTCAGTGAAAACTTAAGAACGAATGTTTCCCTTATTCGCCGTATTATCAGGAATAAGGATCTGGTAACCGAGTTTTTTGAAATAGGGGAAAAAAGCAATACTACTTGTGCCGTAATTTATCTCCAGGATGTGATTAACCCTGCAATTTTGACAGAGGTCAGGCGGAGATTAACAACCATTAAAACAGATTTTCTGGTCAGCGCCGGGATGCTGGAACAGTTTATTGAAGACAATCCCCTTTCGATTATTCCGACAATCCTCAGTACGGAAAGGCCGGACCGTACTGCGTCTCATATTTTCGAAGGAAGAGTCGCTATCATTATGGATGGCACACCTTTTTCCTTAATTGTGCCGGTAACCTTGAACGCTATGATGCATTCGCCGGAAGATGCTTCCTTAAAGTGGCAATATACTACCGGCTTAAGATTGATTCGTTTTTGTGCCTTTGCTATAGCAACTTTGCTTCCGGCATTTTATATTGCTTTAACAACCTTCCACCGGGAAATGATTCCGACAGATTTTTTAATTGCCATTGCCAAAGCTAAGGAAAATGTACCTTTTCCGACTATCGTCGAAGTCCTATTAATGGAACTGGGTTTTGAACTGATCAGGGAAGCCGGGGTTCGGATTCCGGGAATTATTGGCAATACCTTAGGCATTATTGGGGCCCTTATTTTAGGGGAAGCTGCGGTCGCAGCCAATATCGTCAGTCCCATCCTGATTATTGTGGTCGCAGCGACGGGACTAAGCAATTTTGCCATACCGAATTACAGTTTAGCCTTTGGAGTTAGAATATCAAGGTTTTATTTTATTATAGCCGGAGCTACGCTTGGGTTTTATGGTTTGGCCCTGGCTTTGATGGCATACATTCTAATGCTGGTTAACCTCAAATCATTTGGTATACCTTTTATGTCAATTTTGGCGCCCAAAAATAAGAGAAGCAGGGATGCGATTATCCGCTGGCCTGTCTGGATGCAGGAATCAAGGCCTGATTTTCTTAACCCGCTCGAAAGGGATCGTCAGCCCGAGATTTCGAGGGGGTGGTCTCAGCAGGATCCGAATAAATAGAGATCTTAATTCCTGAATTTCTTGAGCAGAGGAGTTAAACATGATTAAAGAAGGTCACTTTGGTTCCGCGGAAGCTTTTTGTTTGATGTTGGTTATGTTGACAACTAGAGTGTTTTATTCGAGTCCGCTTGCTCTTATTAAGGATTTAGGGACTGCCGCCTGGTACGGAACACTGTTATCGTGTGCCGTTAGTCTGATATTCTTTGGGTTGTTGTACCTTCTTATGAAACGTTTTCCTAACCAGGATCTATATCAGGTATATGAGACTGTCACCGGCAAAATTATTAGTAAACTATTGATCTTAATATTTTCATTTTACTTTTTATATTATGCGGCAATCAATGTTAGGGAGTTTACAGCGATTCTTAAGGCATACTCTATGCCCTATACTCCGGTAAGCATCCTTATCTTTGTTTTTCTTTTGGTCGTTATAGCCATGACTTATGTCGGCTTAGAAGGGATTGTCAGGGTATCTTATAT
The DNA here is from genome assembly GCA_002423425.1 of Peptococcaceae bacterium UBA6116. Lineage (GTDB taxonomy): Bacteria > Bacillota > Desulfitobacteriia > Desulfitobacteriales > Syntrophobotulaceae > UBA6116. The sequence continues at coordinate 15,510 of DIWC01000044.1, read as the reverse complement.
CTTTTTTTATTTTATTATGTGTGGTCTGGCAATGCTCTTGTTATTAGCGATTCCTGCTTATGACTTTAACAATCTTTATCCTTTATTTGGCTACGGTCTGAAGGAAACCATAAAAATAGGAGTATTAAGATCCTCGGCGTATGATGAAATTGTTATTCTGGCTATTATTATCAATTCTATTTACGGCCTTAAAACATTTAAAAGAGTCGGATTTTACAGTCTGATTTTAGCCGGGTTAATAATTAGTGTTACCTTAGCCTGTATCCTGGCTGCTTTTGAGTATACGGCCGCAAGTGAACAGCTTTCAGGGTTATTTCAATTATCCAGGATAATTTACTATTCCCGGTTTTTCCAGAGAATTGAAGCAATTTTTTTGTTCATCTGGGTATTTGCTTCCGTAATTACAGTTTCCATGGCTTTTTACCTCGCGGTGAGTTCATATTGCCGGGCTTTCAAGATCAAAAATCATCGGCCTCTGTTGTTTCCGTTTGCTGCCCTTGCCTTCATGGTGGCGTTTATTCCCCGGAACATTGGAGAGGTGTTTGAAATCCATGTTCACTTTCTGCGTCAAGACAGTTTTTCTATAATGTATCTTATTCCTCTTCTGGTCCTGATCTTTGCTCTTATCCTCGGTAAAAAGGGAGGAAAGGCAATTGAATAGGTCTTCGAAGATTATACTGATCATAATCCTAATATTTTGTCTGCCTTTGTCGGGCTGCTACGACGCTGCGGATGTCGATGAAGAGGTCTATGCGATGGCAATTGGGATCGATAAAGGAGTGGATAATGCCGTCAGAGTTACTTTCCAATATCCAACTTACAAGGATAGCCCCAGCAGCGGGGGGATGAAAGGCGGCGGCGGCGGGCAAACGGAAACCGGGGAAGTGGATGGTACTCTGGTTTCTACAGTCGAGGCGCCTTCGCTGTTGGAGGGCGTTCAAATGCTCAATGCTGCGGGCAACAGGCAAATTTCATTGACCCATGCTAAAATGCTGGTTTTTTCGGAAGAGTTTGCCAGGGAAGGTGTAGGTAAAGACGTTGAGACTGTCGCGAGATATCGGGAGGCACGCGAAACGATGAGAGTAATAGTTTGTAAAGGTAAGGCTCAGGATTTTATTATGGAGAATAAGTCCCTAATTGGCTCCAATCTGGCCAAAGGGATTGAACTATCCTTTGTTCAGTCCCAAAATACCGGCTATTTTCCTGATGTTTTTTTTGCGAATTTTTATAGCAATATGCTGACCCCTTATGGTCAGCCCTATGCTATTTATGCCGGAGTCAATGATTTTCAACATTTGCCGGAAAACACGCAGCAAGATAACCAATCACCCGCTCCAATCGAAAAGGATATCCAGCCCGGGGAAACTCCGAGAAAGGGCGGCAGTAAAGAAGAATTGTTCGGTACCGCAATATTTGACGGAGAGAAAATGGTGGGTTCTCTAACCCAGAATGAAACCAGATTTTTCCTCTTAGGTATAGGGAAATTCAAATGGGGATCTTTTACAACCGGGGATAAAAATAAACCAGGATATGCCTATGTCTTGGATGTCATAACAGCGAGAAAACCTCAAGTAAGCGCCCATTTTGAAAACGGAGTTCCGGTTATTGATTTAAAAGTAGATCTGGACGCCGATATTGCGGCTATCCAGAGTAGGATTGATTATGAAAAGGTTGAAAATATCAAAGAATTAGAGAGCTACACGAAAGACTGCTTCCAGGAAGGAATGAAAAAAACCATAGAAAGAACCCAGAAAGAATACAACTGCGATATATTCCATTTTGGGAAAAAGATTGCCGGAAATTTTAAGACTATTCAGGAACTGGAAAATTACAACTGGCTTAAGCATTACCAAGAAGCGAAAATAAACGTTGACGTTACAGTAAATATTCGAAGAAACGGCTTCTTCTTTGGCACAAGACCTTTCTTTTCCACAAGATCAGGAAATCAGAAAGAGGGAAATAACCAATGAAAGTAGTTTTAGTAATCTTGCTGTTGGCATCAAGTTATTATACATTTACCTATGCTCTTAGTCTCTGGAAAGACGACCGCAACAAACTCGGCGGGGTTGGAGCGGCGCTGCTGGCATTGCTGAGTTTTTTCGGACCGGTGATGATGATGTTTTTTTATAAATATTAGACATATTTCTATATTTCAAAAACAGGGCATTAATGATTGATCTGGTAAAAGCGCAGAGAATATGTATATAATAGTTTCATAGGATAGAAATTGAACAGAAGGTATTTTGGGGATTCGGGGGTTCGTTAAATGATCCATGATAGTGTAATCGATTTAATTGGCGGTACTCCACTTATGAGACTAAATAGAATAGCCCCTGGGTTAAATATTGTTGCCAAAGTAGAATTCTTTAATCCCGGAGGCAGCATCAAAGACAGAGTAGGGATCGGGATGATTAAGGCTGCGGAAGAAAAAGGGCTGATAAATAAGGAGACTGTGATTATTGAGCTGCCAAGCGTCCTGAAAATAAAGAAAAAATGGTGGTTGTAATTCTTCCTGACACGGGAGAAAGATATTTGAGTACAGATCTATATAAGGATCCAGAGGGAAAAAATGAGTAAAAAAGTAATTGTGGCCATGAGCGGAGGAGTGGACAGTTCAGTTGCGGCATTGCTTCTTAAGCAGGAAGGCTATGATGTTATCGGAGTGACAATGCAGATCTGGCCGCAGGCCGAAGATCAGGCCAGGGCTTGCTGCAGTCTTGAAGCTGTTGGCGATGCGCAAAAGGTAGCCTGGAAACTTGGAATTCCGCATTATGTGATGAACTTCAGACAGGAATTTAAAGATAGAGTAATTGATGAGTTTTGTGATGAATACTTGATCGGCAGGACTCCTAATCCCTGTATTTCCTGCAACAGATATATTAAATTTGAATCTTTGCTTCAGAAGGCTCAGGCTTTGACAGTAGATTATATTGCCACAGGTCATTATGTTTGCCGGGAATTTGACAAGGCAAACGGTCAATGGCTTCTAAAAACAGGGATTGATCAAAGAAAAGACCAAAGCTATGCACTTTATCATGTGAGTCAACAACAACTCCAACATACGCTTTTTCCTCTTGGGGCTTACCGGAAAACGGAGATTAGGGAAATTGCTAAAAAGGAAGGATTACTTGTCGCCGATAAAGCGGAAAGTCAAGAAATCTGTTTTGTCGATGGTGCTTATGGAGACTTTGTGGAAAGCTACCGCCGGCTTGAACCTTGTCCGGGAGACATTATTGACTCCCATGGCAAAAAGCTCGGTGAACATCGCGGAATTTATAGGTATACGATTGGCCAGCACAAAGGATTGGGGCTGGCTGTAGGATATCCCGTATATGTAACCAGGATAGATCCTGAAAATAATACAGTTCAGGTAGGAATGAGAGATGAACTCTTCCATCGAAAATTACTTGCAGAAAAACCGAGCTTTGTTTCCGGTTTCGAACCTGATAAAATACGTAACATTATGGCTAAAATCCGGTATAATGCGCCAAAAGTACCTGCATATTTGAATGTCAGAGAGGGAATGGTCAAAGTAGAATTCCCCGAACCGCAAAGAGCAATAACCCCTGGTCAGGCAGTCGTTTTCTATGACGAAGAGACAGTCTTGGGCGGAGCAACAATTAAGGCCTATGAAGATTAAACTGTTTTTGGATTAAATCCTTTGATTGGAGTCGGAGGATTTTTTCTACTAAATCGCTATTCTTTTCCTTAACCACTTCCCTCGTAGTATAAGTGATCAGTTTCAATCCGGGAGAGACCTTTGTTTGATAGAGGGAATATATATCCGGCATTGTGGCATAAAGCTTATTTACCGCTAACATGGTTTTGTTTTTATCTTTGGTCTGGGCAACTTCCGTAAGACTATTCAAAGCATCACTGAAACCATCGATTAATTCTTTGCTTGCTCCTTTTTTGGAGACTTCAGGCATATATTCATTCCAACTTGTATGCAAAGTTTTAATATCTTCCGAGACCTGCTGCCACGGATCTTTAGTTTCGGCAGATTGATGTGATTTGGAACTATCGTTTTTCTGATTGCTTTGATCCTGATTTTGTTCTTTATTATTTGTTATCTCTAAATCTAAAATACAAAAATAGCATTTTAAAATGTAAAATGTCGATATATTTTTGCTGAAGAAAAAATATTTTCTATTAATTCGACAATAAACATCTTACATTTTACCAAAAATTTCTATAGAATTAATTATGAAATAATCTACCAGGTATTAAGCGATATACTATGAGGTAGCATGAAGTGGAAAAAAGAAATTATTCAATTGTCGAGTTAACAATAATTAAAGTTTCCGTAGTTGTTATTGTTATTTTGGTTCTCATCTATTTTTTAATTGCCAGAATTTACTGGGAAAAGGAAGTAGTAAAACGGGAATGTGAACTGTTATCCGTTGCTTCGTCTGTGGAAAAAATGGTTCAGGGGCATTATAAGGATATTCTGGCTTATAAAGAACAAAACGAGCTAAGCCGCGGGGATAAAGCAAATGGGATCAGGTCCTTGCTCCTTGAAAATTACGATAATATTTCCAATAATAATTCAGGGATGGAAATAGGTTATTATGATTTGGAACTCGATTCAATGATACCGATTGTCCCTAACCCCTCCGAGCATGTCCTTAAGAAAATATATTCCCAAGAATTATTTTTATCCTTGAAAAAAAGCGGCGCACCTCAATTTATTACCGACTCGGAGGTCGGTGATTGGGATGGACAAGGTGTAATTGCAGTTGCGGCGCCAATCTATTATCAGAGCCAAATAATGGGCTATTCCTGGGCTGCGGTTCAGTCAAGCAATATCTTTTATAGTTCCTGGCAGGAGTACCTCAAAATTCTGATCTTTAGTCTCGTTTTATGGTTCTTTATCCTGGTAATCATTAGAAATAGTGTTGTTAAAATAGAATTGTCGCTGGATTCTTTTTCCAGGATGATCGTCAACAATAAAACTGACAACGCTAAAGATTTGGAACAATTACCCGAACTGAAGCCTGTATTTGAAAGGATCAACGCTCACCTCGATAATCTGCGGGATCTTAATACCGAACTTGAAAGTTCGAATGACAAGTTGCTGACAATTATGGGAGGTATCGCGGACGGCTTTTTCTCATTGGATCGTAACTGGAGGGTTACTTTCATCAATGAAGAAACGAAAAGGGTGTTAACAGCTGATAGAGATTTGCTGGGAGAAAACATTTGGGAGTTCTTCGAAGGGAGAATAGAGCCTGTTACTCAGGACAATCTTAAGCACGTGATGGAAGAAAACATACAAATGCATTGGGAAACACAAAGTGTAAATGGAGATAAATATTTCCAATACCATGCTTACCCCTTTGTTCAAGGGTTAACCGTTTTCGTCAGAGATATAACGAATGACAAAAAGAATGAGCAGGAATTACAACGTCTGGAACGGCTGAATTTGATCGGCCAGATGGCCGCGGGCATCAGCCATGAAATCAGGAACCCGCTGACAACAGTAAGGGGATTCCTGCAAATGATGGAGGCAAAGTCCGATTCGCCGAAGAATAAAGAATATATGGAGTTAATGATCTCGGAGATAGATCGGGCCAATGAAATTATCACCGATTTCTTATCTCTTTCCAAAGTTAATTCCGAAGGGCTTAAAATTGAAAACCTTAACGAAATAATTAACAGGATTTATCCGATGCTTCAAGCCGACGCCTTTAATTCCGACAAAGATATTACGCTGGACTTAAAAGATATACCTGATTTAGGACTTAACGAATCCGAAATCAGGCAGCTGATTTTAAATCTCGTACGCAATGGACTGGAAGAAACACCGCGGAGGGGATATGTTTCGATTCGTACTTACTGCGATGAAAATAATGTTGTCTTGGCAATCCAAGACCAAGGGAAAGGGATACCCCAGGAGGTCCAGGATAAGCTCGGAACGCCTTTTTTAACCACCAAAGAAAGCGGGACCGGTCTAGGATTAGCTATTTCCATCGGCATAGCGCACCGCCATAATGCCAAACTGGAGTTTGAGACAGGTGATAAGGGTACAACCTTTTTTATATTATTTCCGATAAAAAAATACTTAATAAAAATGTGAAAATTATCCGGGGAAAATCAATTAACAGGAGAAGGATATGGAGAATCTTGCTAGAATCCCGTTATTGGCCTTACTGATTCAAGGGTTACCGGAAAATATAGCACTTGTTTCCCTGGCTTTTGTTCTGGCCAAAATCCCTCTGCAATGGAAGAAAATACTATTTATTGCTGTTGTTTCTGTTATAATAGCCTACTTTGTCAGACTGCTTCCTATTGGCTTTGGAATACACACTATTTTAATAGTAGAAGTATTATTTTTATTATTGATTAAATTGGGTAAAGCCACCGTTATAAACGCTTTGCGGGCATCATTAATCAGTCTCGTTATACTGACCGTTGTGGAAATGGTTTGTTTAAATTTAATTGTTTATATTTCCGGGATTCCGCTTGAGACATTATTTGCAAATACCGCTACAAGGATTTTGGTAGCCCTTCCCCAAGTGGTTATTATTTCCATCATAGCCATCGCAATCAAAAAGATTCCCGCACGGAGACAAAAACCTGAATCGCTTGATTATTAGGAACAAATTCTTAGGCTTTTATCTTTTAAAAATAAAATAAAAATAAAAAAAATTACAGGATTTTCTTGAATTTTTTGTGAATTTTTCCTGAAAATCTGGAGGAATCCGAATTTTTTTGTAGAAGTGTAGTATTAGCTCAGTAAATATACATAGAATTCCAATGGAGGAAAATATATGAAAATACCATTGCTGGCTTTAATTTTTCAGGGTATTCCGGAAGTAATTGCAATTATTACTTTAGCTTACGTTATCGCCAATGTTCCGCTGGTATGGAAAAAGATAATCCCTGCAGGTATCTTGCTTGCATTTGTTTCTTATGGGGTAAGGCTTTTGCCGATCACTTTTGGTGTACATACTATTATTTTAATTGGCTTAACATTTTTTATCTTGATGTTTTTGGGGAAAAGCAGTGTTAACCCTGCTCTTATTGCCAGCATAATCAGTATGTTAGCAATAACTGTTGCCGAGGCAGTATGTTTATCCTTACTCATGCCGCTGTTTGGTGTTACTTCAGAGATACTGTTTACAAACACGATCATAAGGATATTGATATCATGGCCCCAAGTATTAGTTATGCTTATCTTAGCATTTGTTACTTATAAATTCAAAACTCAAAGAGAAATAAAGAAAAAACAACAAAGTATTGACGTACAGGATGGAAACAACCAGAAAACTGTCAATAAGTTTTGATTATTATTCTTAGTCCGAGCTGCTCAAGAGGAAGGAGAAGACTATGAAGCTCACTGAATTTAGTGAACGCCTTTCCGATTCCCTAGCATCAGAACTAAGTTATGATGAAGAAAAGAAAGAAATCATGGCTTATGGTTTGGAAACAGTTGTTTTAGCGGTTATCGGGATTGCAGCGGTTCTGATTATGGGTCTTCTTTTTAAGGCTTTTTTGCCGACCTTAGTTGCGATTGTTTTCGGCGGATCACTGAGAAAAGTTTCCGGAGGGGCCCATTTAAATACGCCGGTAAAATGCATAGCTTTGGGGGCTGTTGTCTATTCCCTGCTCGGTGTTGCTGCCAAAGAACTAATCAAATATGACTTATACAATATCTATGTTTTATTTCTGGGCTTAGGGATATCTTTAGTTGTCATAATATTGCTGGCTCCGGTTGATAGTGAAGCAAAACCGATTCACTCTTTAAGTTTTCGCCGGAAACTTAAAGCTGCCTCAATTGCTTTTATAGGAATTGGTTTTGCTGTGCTGCTTTTCAGCCATAATCCTTTGGTTAATACAAGTGCAGTTTTGGGTATATTCTATCAGAGTATGACCCTGCTGCCTGTATTTAATAAAAACTAGGGAGGGTTAATTCATGAAAAGAATCGCTTACACACTTATCGCTTCCATGCTCGTCCTTTTAGCTACGGCCAGTTCCGTTTTCGCCTGTGCAGTTCTAATGTACCAGCCCCAAACACCGAAGTCACTGCAAAAATAAAGATAAGGTGGGTTTACCCCACCTTATCTTTTGAAAGGGAATATTTACCATGCTTCATGAGAAAAAACACAAGCAGGAAGTATATATTTTGGCTTCTCAGATCATTTCTTTTTATTTACTGGCGATTGTTATTTTAGTGGCAGCGGGCGTGGAAAATAAGCCTATTATGAATGGATACCATAATTCTATCATTATTTTGTTTGCATTGCTGCCTGCCATCATACTTGTCAGGCTGCTCAGTGTTCACTATAAGAATATCATTATTGACTATACCGTCAATATTATATTTTTTACGGTATCGGCTGTAGTTCTCGTATATCTTTCCAATAGTTCGTTTGAAATACTGCTGATTATGCCCATAATTTTCATGGGNNATTGACAGCGATCTGATGTATACCACTGTCTTTTTTTTAGTTGCCTGGCTTTTGGGCAATATGAGGGATACCGAAAATGAGATCCAAATGAGGCTGGAGAGGCTGGCCAATAACGATGGCCTTACCGATCTCTACAACCATCGTTCTTTTCAGAATATTATGGATGAGGAATTAGTCAAGGCTGCAGAATCAGACAAGCCTTTAAGCCTGATTATGCTGGATATAGACTATTTTAAAGTCTATAACGATTCATTTGGCCATCAAAAAGGTGACGAGGTTTTAAGACGCGTTGCCGATATTTTGCAGGCAAATACTCCCGCTGCAGGATATTGTGCAAGGTATGGCGGGGAAGAGTTCGCCCTGGTTCTGCCCGGAATGAGCAGCGAACAGGCGAAGACGATCGGTGAAAACATCAGAAGTTGCATTGAGGCCTCGGTTTTTCCGGGAATAGAGGTCTTTCCCAAAGGCAGACTTACGGCATCGGTCGGGATTGCAGAATACCCGCTGATGGCTGCTAACAAAGAGAAATTTATCCAAAAGGCTGACCAAGCCTTGTATAAGGCCAAGTATACAACAAAAAATAAAGTTGAAACATATTTCTCGGTATTCGATGAATTAAGCGTTGAACTTATTGATGAAGAAAAAAATATTTTCAATTCGATAAGTACTTTAACCATGGTCATCAATGCTAAGGATAAGTATACTTACGGTCATTCTGAACGTACCATGCAGCTCTCCAAAAGGTTTGCCGGGATACTCGGCCTGGAAAAAGCTACGGTCAAAGAGCTGGTTTATAGCGCCCTTCTTCACGATATCGGCAAGATTGAAATACCGAGGGAAATACTGAATAAAACGAATAAACTCAGTATGCAGGAATGGGATATATTAAAACAGCATCCCCTCTGGGGGGCGGAAATTATCAAGCCTTTAAAGTCTTTAAAGGCAACAGCGGATATCATCCGCCATCACCATGAGAACTACGATGGAAGCGGATACCCGCATGGTCTAAGAGGGGAAAACATTCCGGTTGGTGCCCGTATATTAAGAATAATCGACAGTTATGATGCCATGACCTCAGAACGGCCTTATAAAGAGGAAATGAGCAAAATACAGGCCATTAAGGAGCTTATGAACTTTTCGGGACTGCATTATGATCCGAAGTTGTTAGAAGGATTTGTTAAGATGATGTCGGCGGATTAAGCTTGTCCGGTAGTTATACCTTTATTATTTAGAAAATCAATCGGCAATGGTTTCTTTTTTCTCAGTTCAGGCAGGGAGTAGTCTTTATTTGTTTTCAGCAAAAAGATGAGGGTGTTTCCGGACATCCTCATCTTTTATAATTACTTTGGTAGACAAAGCAATGAATTATGCCTTCCATAAACCATGAAGGCTGCAATATTCTCTTACTTCGACGGCCTTATCAAGAGTAACAGGGAAAGAAGCTTCAGGCTTTTGGCCTGGTTTAAGCTCGGCGCGGCATACTTTTTCTTCGGTCAGGACCTCAATAAAAGTAATATAATGCTTTTCTTCCATCGGATGGCCAATACTGCCGACAACTACCTTGATACCATCTTGGACTTCTTGCACGACAGGCACATGTTTTTCTTTACTGGCGTCGGCTGTATTTGCTGCTAATTGGTCCATCGGCTGACCGCAGCAAACCAAAGCAGGGGCACCGGTATGAACAACTTCTGCCACATTACCACAGATGCTGCACTTGTATAAGTCCCTTAATTCCGTCATTTCAAAACCTCCTTTAGTTTTTTGGTTTCTTCCAAATTAGAATTAATAGTTTTTGGCGGCTAATTCGAAGTAGGCTTGGGGATGAGCGCAAACAGGACAGGTATCCGGCGCCTTGGTTCCTTGATGCAAGTGTCCACAGTTCCTGCATTTCCAAATGACAGTACCTTCTTTAGCGAATACTTCATTTTGTTTAAGGTTAGCCAAAAGCTTTTGATATCTTTCTTCGTGTTCCTTTTCTACTTTTGCCACTCCTTCAAATTGAAGGGCAATTTTATCAAAACCTTCTTGTTTTGCTTCCACCGCCATTCTGGCATACATATTTGTCCATTCCTCTTTTTCACCGGCAGCGGCAGCTGCAAGGTTCTCAATGGTTGCGCCAATTCCTTGGAGTTGTTTAAACCAAAGTTTTGCATGTTCTTTTTCATTTTCAGCAGTTTCTAAAAAGATTGCAGATATTTGTTCATATCCCTCTTTTTTAGCTGCGGATGCAAAGTATGTGTATTTGTTTCTTGCCTGGGACTCTCCGGCAAAAGCTTCGAGTAAATTTTTTTCGGTTTTTGTACCTTTTAAATCTTTCATAAGCTTATATCCTCTCCTGTTATTACCTTTTTTTTCTAATTCTTATTACTAAAGATCTTATATTATTAAAAAAAATTATGCAATAGCCTTTAAATTAAAACCAAAAAATAGATATGTTGTTTAATTATATTTTCTTATTAAAAAGCATAAACATGAAGGAATAGCCTATTAGTAATTAATGAGAAAACAATTAGGAGGGGAAAAAGAGTGGTCTTCAAGATTGCCGAAGCCATGCTTACCTTTGATTCGATGACTAATGACAGGTTACAAAAGCTTTGCTATTTCTCCTATGCCTGGTATCTTACATTTTTTGGAGAAAGGCTTTTCGAACAAAGATTTGAAGCATGGGAAAAAGGGCCGGTGTGTCCGGAATTATATGAGAGATATCAAAGTTATGGTTCGAAGCAAATTCCCAGAGTTAAAAAGGATCTTGCTAAAATTATTCTGAATGAAGATCTGCAGGAGTTTCTCCGGACAGTTTATGATGCCCATGGGAGCCTAAAACCAGAAGAAATAATTAATCTGGCTTGTTCGGAAGAGCCCTGGATAATGGCTTTAAATAGATTAGAAGAAGGAGATAATTCAACTTATAAGGATGAAGAAATAATAAACTGGAATACCAAGAAAGTTTTGCGTGAACTAAATAGAGAAAACATAAACCTGGTCTATAGTTTGTGAGAAGATCCCGGATAATTCTTTTGTTCGAGGTAAAAAGAAGGGGATTTCCGGGAATGCGTCGAAGTTGACTTAACCATGTGAGTTTTAAGGATGAAGGTTATGGAGAATATTCTCAAAGAAAATTTAACAATCTTAAAAAATGTCTCACTTATGATTTCAACCGAAACCAGGTGCGATATTATTATCTGTGATAATAAGGGCGAGATAATTGAGGCAACACGGGAAGAATTGATAGGCGACAAATTTATGAAGACAAGTGTCATGGTTGAAGGGGACATTAGGATATCCGGACAGAGGGCAGGAAGCCTGGGAATAGTGGGAGATCCTGATGTAATTAAGCCTATTGCCCGTATAGCGGCAAAGGTTATTGGTACTTATATATCCGAATACCTAAAAGAAAAAGAAAAAAACAAGACTTCTTTGGAAAAAAGTAAGGATGATTTAAAACAAGCCTTGAATATTCTCGATTCTTTTTGGGAGAATAGTCCTAATCCTATTGCTATTATTAATAGAAATGGACAAATCATTCGCGCTTCAAAATCATTGCCGAAAATTCTTGGATTACTGCCTGAGTCACTCGAAGGAAAAAATGTAGCTCAATTGTATAATCCGACAAAGGCCCGGAAAACCATGGCCAGGATAGAGCAAGTATATAATACGGGTAAACCGTGTCACTACAGTGAGAGCTCAAAATTGGATACAGGTGAAGTACGCCATTATTATAGCTGGCTATTTCCAATAGCTGACAAAGAAAAGAATACTGCGTTAGTAGGATTGGTGTCTTTAGATGTTTCCGACAGGAAAAAAACCGAAAATAAGCTCAGATATCTTATTCTGCATGATAACCTTACCGGACTAAATAACAGAGCATATTTCGAGAAAAAAATGAGATATCTCAATCGTGGAAAGGATTATCCCGTTACTATTGCTTCTGTAGATTTAGACGGCCTGAAAATTGTTAATGATACAATGGGACATCAACAGGGGGACCTAATGCTCAAGGATTTAGCTAAAATTCTTAAGTGTTCCCTGCGTACTTCGGATATTCTGGCTAGGATAGGCGGAGATGAATTTGTTATTATTCTTCCCGGAACCGGTAAGGAAACTGCGGAAGTTATCATAACCAGAATAAGACAAAAGACCGATGTTTATAATCGGAAGGAGAAAATGCCTCTAAGTTTTTCCTTGGGATTGGCGACTGCGCAAAAACCCGGGGACGACCTTACGAAGACCTTAAAAAAAGCAGATGAAAACATGTATCACAATAAGCTTTTTCAAAAAGAAAGAAGCCAAACTAAAATTATTGATTTTCTCATGGCTGCTTTAGCGGAAAGAGATTATATAACTAAAGGCCATGCCATAAGGGTAAAAAACTTCTGTATGTTATTAGGGAAAAGTAAAAATCTTAACTCCACTACATTAGCTGATCTAGCTTTACTTGCTCAAGTTCATGACCTTGGTAAAGTTGGAATTCCCGATAAAATTTTGTTTAAAAGAGAGGCCTTGGACCAAGAAGAATGGGAGATTATGCGACAACATCCTGAAAAAGGATACAGAATTGCGGTATTTTCACCTGATCTTTCTGTTATCGCCGATTTGATACTTAAACACCATGAACGCTGGGACGGTCAGGGATATCCTTTAGGATTAATGGGCGAGGAGATTCCGATCGAATGCCGTATTCTTGCAGTCGCCGATTCTTATGATGCGATGATGAATCAAAGGGTTTATGATAAACCTAAAAGTCGGGAGGACGCGATTNNATTATTGGAAAAAACAGAATTATTGGAAAAAACAGAATAAGCTGGCCAAACATATCTTGAAATCACATATCTTGAAATCCTCTGGTAAAAAAAAGATTTTGTTGTATAATTATCTCATGGGAGAATAGGTTTCCAAAAATATGGGGAATTAGCTCAGCTGGGAGAGCGCTGCGTTCGCAATGCAGAGGTCAGGGGTTCGAACCCCCTATTCTCCACCATCCGCCAAGCCGGAAGCCATGCGTAATTGCTGGCTTCTTTCTTTTTTATGGCTTCTTTTTACGCGATTCTTTCACCGAGATACAGCCGCTGATATTCCGCGAAGCTGATAGACAGTTCGAGCCTCACCTCGTAGTTCCTGCCGATGTAAACCTTTTTGATTATCTGCCGCAGGATCATCTTTCTTGCCTCGATGCTGCTGCCCTCGTACATATCCGCCCATGTCAGGATGCGGTTGTACTCGGCGCGGATGTTGTCGGCCATCCCTTGATAGTTGTCAAGCTCCGCCTGAGCTTCGGTAATTTCTTCTTCGAGCTTATCAACGGATTTTCAATTCCCGCCTGCCGTCGCCGCCGTAGCGTTTGCCACTGCTGGTGGTCAGTACCAGCTTCGAGCCGCAGTGGGCGCAGTACACCATGCCGGAGAACAGGGCTTTCCCTTTGGAATTAAAGGGTACATCGCTGTGCTTCTGCGTTCTGGCCTCCATGATTTTCTGAGCACTCTCGTACATATCCGGCGTGACGATTTGCAGTTCGGGGAAGCAAGAAATAATTCAAGAGCGATATTCCATAACATTAATTCCAAACAGATACCACTAAAATTGGAGCAAAATATAAAGATAATAATAGAGAGTAGCAGCGTTTTTACTGATAGCATTCTTGAAAAAAGCCAGCCATTTGGATCGAGCTGCATGTTTACCCGCGAATTGTTATGCGGAAATGACAAAATTGATTTTGGTTGTTTTCCGCATATAAAAAATTTCGTATATGAAAATAAATATTCTTTCTTTACTGATTTATTTAGACACTTGCTTAAAGAAGGCCTGATTAACGAAGCCACCGCTGTTGATGATGTGAAAAGAGAGCTTGTAAATGTTGAGAACGCAATAGGCGAAGCCAGTATAACTGCTTCTTCCGATAATTATTCGATTGTTGGTGCGCTAGCGTATTATAGGCTTTTAGATCTCGATAAGTACAACCGAATTTATTTTGACAATGAACATCTCGCACCACTGGTGCGAGAAATTAGCTGGACGAATAATTTGATTATCATGTCACGAGCAAAGACGGCTGAAGCACGGGAATTTTATTTGATGCTTGCGGTAAGGAACTAATCGGAAAAGAGAAGTTCTTCTGCAATAGTTGCTGGTCGAAAGGTAAAGACAAGGCTAAAAAAGGCGTAATGGCAGTAGGCGGCATTGCATCATTGGCAATTCTGGTTGTTGCCAACAAGGGGAAAATCTCAGATGTTATAAAAGGTATTTCTAAGGATGCATAGCATTCGAGCCTTAAAAATGTTTATACACTGCGGGGTCGAACCGATGTCCCACAAGCCTTCAGTGGTGTGCCAGTTGGGGTCTGTGTACCAAGCCATATGACCGTGAGATTTCGGTTGGGCAGAAAACTTACTCCGTGGCGAGAGCGCCGCGTTCGCAACGCGGAGGTCGACGGTTCGATCCCGTTCAGGTTCACCAAATCAGCATAATCCGAACCTACAGCCAATCGGCAAAGCGTGCGTTCGATGAGCTTGGCTAAAAAAGCTTCCCTCTGTTGCACAGCTCAACGCAGAATTTTCGGAACTGTCCACACAGAGAAAAGCACAGTATGAGACCTACAAGACCGCAAGAAAAGAAATGCTGGAATGAGGCGCGAAAAAGAGCAACACGGAAGCAATGCTTCAGTCAACGGAGAAGAAAAAGCATCAGGAGCGAGAGCGATGATGGGAAAAAAGGAGCGGACAGCCGCTCCTTTTTTCTGGGGTTTGGGTTCTCCCAACAAGCAAAAATGCGAAGATGCTACCAGCGGCAGATCGAGCGTTTTTCGGGAAAATATATTCTTTTCCATTGCTTTCCAGCACAGTCAAAACCGAATAATGGCGAGATTTATACCATGGGAAAACCGTACTATTATAAATTATCCCATAGCAGATAATCTTTTAATCAGAATTTCAAGGCCCCAGAACCAAACCGAGTATGCGAGAACTCCCGAGATCGTTATATAAATTTAAATGATTATGTCTTTTAATCAGTAACCTCTTGCCCAACAAACGTATGTTTGGTAGAATTGAGTTAAGGAACATAAGTTTGGGGGGATTAGCAATGGCTAAACAAGAAAGT
>DIWC01000055.1 GCA_002423425.1 Peptococcaceae bacterium UBA6116 | reverse complement strand
AATATGTACAAATTCTGGTATAATAAAGTTACAAAAACTTTCACCCGTTCGCAACCGCTTCATTCGCTATTCACTTAACGAAAAGCTAACACTCCAAAACCCTCCTGTCATTCTGCAAGTCGCAGCTCCTTGCCATCCATGGCAACGCTGTTAGCGTTCATTGACGCTAATTCCGCTTAACTTGCTCTCTTAGGAAAGTTCTTGTTACTTAATTTTCAGATAAATACTTGTGAATCTAAAATTGAAAGGAAATCTATTATGGAGATGGATCTTTTTTCCGCAACTTTTGATTCCAATAAGACAGCCCCCTTGGCGGATAGAATGCGCCCCCGAACCATAGATGAGTTTATCGGACAAGAGGAGATCTTAGGTCCGGGCAAGCTCCTGCGGCGAGCCATAGAAGCCGATCGGGTATCTTCCCTGATTCTTTATGGACCTCCCGGTACAGGAAAAACATCTTTAGCTCAAGTAATAGCCAATAAGACAACGTCTCACTTTGTACGTATCAATGCTGTCTCCTCGGGAGTCAAGGAAATTAGAGAAATTCTGGAAAAAGCTCAGGAAAGACTCCACCATTATACCCAGAAAACATTAGTCTTTTGTGATGAGGTCCATCGCTTTAACAAAGGACAACAAGATGTTCTTCTGCCGCCAATTGAACGGGGAATAATAACTTTTATCGGAGCCACCACTGAAAATCCTTATTTTGAGATAAATTCTGCTTTACTAAGCCGGTCCACAATTTTTCGTTTAAGCTTGCTTTCCGACCAAGAAATACGTATTGGTCTGGAAAAGGCCTTGGAAGATAAGGAACGCGGATTAGGAAATTACCGGACCGAAATATATCCTGAAGCTTTCCAACACTGGATTGACCATGCCGCAGGGGATCTGCGCCGTGCTTTAAATGCTTTGGAATTAGCGGTACTAACAACTTCACCTCAAACCAGCATTAGAAAAATTGATTTGGAAACAGCTAAAGAATCTATTCAAGAAAGGCACTTCCGCTTTGATAAAGGCGGGGATAACCACTACGACATCATTTCCGCCATGATTAAAAGTATGAGGGGTTCCGACCCTGATGCTGCGCTTTACTGGCTCGCCGTGCTGTTGGAATCAGGGGAAGATCCACGCTTTATTATGCGCAGAATTCTTGTGCATGCTTCAGAAGACGTAGGTTTGGCAGATCCAACGGCTATGCTCCAGGCTCATGCCGCTGCCAACGCTTTAGAATGGGTAGGTCTGCCGGAAGCTCGAATCCCTATGGCTCAGGCCGTGCTGGCGATTTCCACAGCACCCAAAAGCAATAGCGTAGTAATGGCGATTGACCAGGCCATGGAGCATGTCCGCAAGACAAAAGTTGGACCGGTTCCATCCCATTTACGGGATGCCCATTATCCAGGGGCAAAAAATTTTGGTCATGGATCACAATATCTCTATCCTCACTCTTATCCCGGGAACTGGGTAAAACAAGACTACCTGCCCGAAGAGGCCAAAGGAATTAAGTTTTATGAGTCTTCCGGCAAAGGAACGGATAAAAACCGCGGAAAACCGTAATTTCAAATTATTCTAGCCCCAAACGGAATAAGTGCCAGCGGAATAAGTGCCAGCTGTGCAAATTTAAAATGCTGAAGCCCAAAAGGTATCCCAATTATTGTTATACATAATATCAGCCCTGTAATAAACCATAAGATTTGCCCCGATAATGCCACCAAACACTAACCAAATAACATTTCCGATAAAATTCATTACAGTCCCCCATTTTAGATATTCTCTTAATCTTGATTATAATGTTTTCTCAATGCTTGCCGGACAGACGGTTCTAGGGCGTCTTCCAATTTGGGATTTTCAAAATCAGCCATGCTGGCGAAGCTCTCCACTAAGGAGTCTCTTAAACCTTGATTGATTTCTACTAATTCATATTCCTCTTTTATTCCCGCCAATAAATTATCCCTTATAAAAGGAGGATTAAAGGTCTCTTGTGCGTTATTTTTTAGCTTCTTCAAGGTACGCGATCTAGAATTGTTTAGTTGTTGTTCATCTTGCTCAGAAATTACTTGCGAATTACCATCCAGGGCCGACTGCAGTAAGTTTATTTCGTCCATAACTTTTGCAGCCCAGGTCTGAACCGCCTGAGGATTTTTGGTCACAACAAATGCCTCCTGAATTGATCCTCCGCTTTTCATAAGCAATTTGCATCCGGTAGTAGTTTCATATTGGTAAAAGACTCCCCGTTCTTTGGAATGGGTCACATCGATTACTCCCGGAATAATATCTTCTACTTGGCGGTTCTTGCTAAGATCCTCGAGCCAATCCAGGACTCCTTGGATAATACTATGCTCTCTTTTAATTTTGTTATGGCGAAATTTCATTTAATTATTTCCTCGTATCTATAATCAAAGTACCGTCTTCAAACCAAAGTAATGTGTACTCATAGTTTGAGTGCGGCGGATCTCCTATTTAATATAATTACTAAGGTAAGGAGATCCTTTAAAAAATAAATGCTGGACATCAAAGACATCCCCTTCAACGGTTAATATTCCCAAAGAATAATGTTCTTGCCCTCTCCTCTCGGTTGGCGAACCGGGGTTAAATAATAATACTCCGTTTATAAAGCTTTTATAAGGAGCATGACTATGACCAAAGACAATAAGGTTCACATTATCCTCTCTAAAAACATTATAAGCCTTTTCAGGAGTATTCTTTCCTCCGCCGTGGCAGCCATGTGTCATCCCTATTTTTAAATCTTCAAGAAGGCTTTTTGTAACAATGTCTCCCGCATGCAAAATAATATCAACATCAGAAAGAGTATCCCATACAAAAAGTGGAAGGGTACGGCCTTTACGAATATGGGTGTCCGACAATATTCCAACTTTCATCAATTTCACCTATATTTATTTTTTGTTTGATTTAGATTTTGTATTTAATTTTATATTATTACAATATTTATTATTTTGCCAGCTATGATTGTTTTTTTAAGCCATTTTAAACAATCTTTTTTTTCTACATAATACGTAAGTTTATATGGAAAAATAGAAAGGGATTAAATAATAATCCCCGTTGCATACTTAGCGATATTGATATTGACATTTAATCGTTTTGCGTATTTCATTGGCAACTCTCCATGTTTCCTGAAGCTGCGGGGTCAAAAGCTCAATCTTACCGCTTATCCTGTCAACCAGGATATCCGGGGAAGAGTCAAGATTTTCTTTTTTCTTAGAATGCTTTATATCTATAGCTATTTTATTATCATCGTAAGTGGGAGGCACAAAATAATTAAGTACCTCTTCGGTAGCCTCTATTAATTCTTTAACCTGATCACCGGGATAACCTTCGCGTAAAAGTATATCTTTTACTTGGATCAGCGAATGATCAAGCGTAAGCAACATTTGAGCCCTGCGTACCAGTTCAGAATCAAAATCCATTTCTTCCACCTCTTTTCTGAGCGAACTCAATATCATTTTTCCCTTAACAAAATAAACAAATACTACAATATTTTTGACTTACTTGGCGTTCTTGCCCATAATATATTCAAAAATTTTCTAGGAGGTTAGCAAATGCTCAAATTTTTATCGATTCCTGCAGTGATAGCTGCTGTCTCTGGTATGGCTATGGCTTTGCAAGGAACTCTAAACTCGCAATTAACTCAAAAAACTTCTTTGCTTTCCTCAACTCTCATTGTCCATATAATCGGAAGCCTCGCCACTCTAGGGGTAATTTTTCTTTACAGAACTCCTGTTTTACAACAAAGATGGTCACAAATACCATGGTATTTATATTTTGGCGGCCTATTAAGCGTGCTGATTATCGCTCTGGTTGCCCTGTCCATTTCTAAAATAGGAGTGTGTAATGCCACAACCGCTATTATCATTGGTCAAGTAGGAGCTGCTGTATTGATTGATCATTTGGGTCTGTTCGGTGCACAAAAAATCACTTGGAACCCGCTGCAGTTATTAGGTCTGATCCTTTTCGCGGCCGGAGCCAAATTTCTTTTTAGATAAAGAGATAAGAGGACATTCCTGGTACAGGTGTGTCCCCTTTCCGCTTGGGAATGTCCCCCTAGACTTTGCCTGTCCGGGTTTTAATTGTATTTAGATTTGATATAATTCCGTAAACCTCGTCACTAACTACATACTTTTGAATTTTGCCGTTAGCGGCCAAAAGTAAAGTGTTTTTGACCTGAGCCTTTGTATCAGCATCAATTATTGTTAAAATAAAAGTATAACTTTCCGTAGTCAAAGACATTTGTTTTAATTCATTATTGACAACAAAAAGTGCCCAATAACCATCGGATATTTCACTGTTTCCCGTATACAGAGAATTATAGGTGCTTGGCAATTTAGATTGACTCGAATCCGACAAATCTAAGGTTGAAGAGGGCAACGTGATTTCACCAAGGTTTTGACTATCTGTAGCAGTCGTAACTGTAAGCTGATTATAGACATTGTGAAAAAAATCCGGGAAAAGTAAGTAACCAACAATTCCAACAATAAATACCCATAAAGCTAACGCTCTCAGATCACTCCAGATATCGTTTTTTTTCGGAGGACGTCCCCATGCATTAGGCATAATATCACCCCTTGAAAATATACGTAACAATTATTTAGAATATGATGTCCCAGTTGCATCTTGGGGCTATTCCCTCTAAAATTTATACAGAGGTGAATTCCCATGGAAATTAAGAAGAAACTAAGCCTGCTGCCGGATAGCCCCGGAGTCTATCTGATGAAAGATGTTACAGGAAAAATAATATATGTAGGAAAAGCTAAAATTTTAAAGAACAGAGTTCGTTCTTATTTCACAGGCTCCCATGATCAAAAGACCGAAAAGCTTATCAGTGAAATAACGGACTTTGAATATATTCTAACCCGTTCTGAGGTTGAAGCACTTTTATTGGAATGCAATCTTATCAAAAAGTACAGCCCTCATTACAATATTATGCTGAGGGATGATAAATCTTACCCTTATATTATGATTAGTTCGGAAAAGCACCCTCGAATTATCGTCACCCGCAAGCTAAATAAAAAGATGGGCAAATACTTTGGCCCTTACCCCAACGCTTCAGCAGCAAGAGAAACAGCGCGCTTACTTAACCGCTTTCTGCCTTTACGCAAATGTAATCATATTCCGAACAAACAATGTCTTTACTACCATATTGGTCAGTGCCTTGGCCCCTGTACAAATGAAATTGAACCTCGGCAGTATGAAGAAATTTTAGAAAAAGCCAATATGTTTTTACGTGGTAACCAAAAAAGTATTATCAGATGGCTGGAACAAAAAATGAAAGATGCATCCGGAGCCTTACAATTCGAGGCTGCCAGGGAATACCGCGATTTAATTAATGATCTGAAAAAAATAAATGAGAAACAAAACATTACCTTAAACGATTTTTGCAATAGGGATATTGTCGCCTATACCGCCAATGAGGAACTACTCAGTATCCAGGTTTTTTGTTTCCGCCAGGGTAACCTTATCACCCGCGATGGATTTATCTTTCCCTATTACTTTGAGCCTGAGGAATCTTTTATTTCTTTTCTTGTCCAGTATTATGCCAATAATGTTGCTATCCCGGATGAAATCTGCATCCAGGAACTATCTTCAACCTCTGTCCATGGTTTGCTTCCCCTGACAGTCCCGAAAAGAGGAAAAACGCGGGAGCTTATTGACCTTGCTTTGACCAATGCTCAAACTATGCTTAAAGAGAAAATACAACTGGAAGATGATAAATCAGAGGAAACGAATAGGACTTTGGTCTCTCTTGCGGAAGTCCTAGCCATTCCTCAAGCTCAAGTCATTGAAGCTTTCGATATTTCCGAGCTATCCGGAACAAATATTGTCGGCGGAATGATTCAGTTTAAAAGCGGAAAACCGTACCGTTCAAATTATCGCAAGTTTAATATTTTACCTATGGAGAATAATAATGATGATACCGCCTATCTTCATCATATTATTTTGCGCAGGTATTCCCGTTTGTTGCGTGAAGAATCCCCTTTGCCGGATTTAATCCTGGTTGATGGCGGCAAAGGTCAAGTTAAAGCAGCTTTATCTGCTTTAGCCCAACTCAAAATTGATATACCTGTCGCAGGAATGGTTAAAAACGAACGTCACGAAACCCGCAGTCTGATTGATCGATCAGGTCAAGAATTGTTGCTCAGTTCCAGACCTGGAGTTTTTCGTCTAGTCCAAAATATCCAGGATGAGGTCCACCGTTTTGCTATTACATTCCATCGGCAACTGAGAGCAAAGAATATGACTCTCTCTGCCTTAGACGGAATCCCCGGTATCGGGCCAAAACGGAAACGCTTTCTTCTAAGATATTTTCAGTCTATCGAAGCGATAAAAAATGCCTCAGAGGATGAATTAAAAAGTTCAGGCTTACCGTCGGGCATTGCGCATGAAGTCTTTGAATATTTTAAAAAAAATTAAAATTACCTAATATTTTGCTAAATATTTTTTTTATTTCTTCAATTATTGAAAATATTGCTTCCCTTGTCCAGATGGTATAATGGGAAAGGGTGATTGAAGATGCAAATTTTTAAAAATGATTGGCATGACTTGCTGAACAATGAGTTCAGCAAAGAATACTACTTAAAAATAAGACAGTTCCTTATCAATGAGTATCGAACAAAAACTGTCTATCCGGACAAATATGATATTTTTAACGCTTTACATTTTACACCGTACAAAGATGTTAAAGTCGTTA
Organism: Peptococcaceae bacterium UBA6116; assembly: GCA_002423425.1. Classification (GTDB taxonomy): domain Bacteria; phylum Bacillota; class Desulfitobacteriia; order Desulfitobacteriales; family Syntrophobotulaceae; genus UBA6116. The sequence continues at coordinate 19,643 of DIWC01000055.1, read as the reverse complement.
TCTTAGGACAGGATCCGTATCATGGTCCCAACCAGGCCCACGGGCTGAGTTTTTCCGTTAAACCGGGTGTACAGGCTCCCCCTTCGCTGATCAATGTCTTTAAAGAACTTCACGATGATTTAGGCTGTTATATTCCGAACAATGGCTACTTAAAAAAATGGACCGACCAAGGGGTTCTGCTTCTTAATGCTTCCTTAACGGTCAGATCAGGACAGGCCAACTCGCACAGCAGCATCGGTTGGGAATATTTTACCGATAGAATTATTCATTTCTTAAATGACAGAGAAGATCCGGTCGTCTTTATCCTCTGGGGAAAAAATGCCCAGTCCAAGCTGAATATAATAAAAGATCCCAGGCACTGCATAATAAAATCCGTCCATCCAAGCCCATTATCGGCACACGCCGGTTTTTTTGGGAGCAAACCTTTTTCAAAGGCCAATCAATTTCTGATTTCTATCGGCAAGAAACCGATAGACTGGCAGATTGAGAATATAAAATAGCTCCTTCAATTATTCCAATAATAATCTTTGATGGGGTTCTCTTCTTTGGGACCGGGGTTTTGGATATAAAGATTGCTTTGAGCTGTTTCCCACTATGATACTGAAGCTTTCGTAATGCCGATGTACTCAGCGAGCTCATCCTGCGTGATACCCTTTTCTCTTCTTTTGGCTTAGGTACTCTTCAGCTGATAGATGAAAGTCCTATCGGAGTAAATTCAGTTTGAAAAACTGTTACCTTATTCCCGGGTGAAAGTGTATCGGATTCCCGGAATTTCTGCCCTCCCAGGACATCAATATTAAATAGATGGGCTTTGCGGTGTTTCCCGATTTGTTTTCCTTTCCTGTTAAAAACATAAGCGGTGTTATACGTTTTATTTTGCTCGTCCTTTTCCGGCATTGAACCGGCAGCTAGATATATTTTATACTCGGCCGCCAGCGAGGAAACCTTTTGCCAACTGGGTCCTCCCTCTTCCTCTGCGTATAATGGAAAATTATATGTTTGATAAGGACAGGTAAACATCTCCGGCAAGATAACCAGATCAACATTTTCTCTGGCAATGGTATCTAAATATTTTCTTAGGTTATCTATATTTTTGAATTTGTCAGGCAATACATTCATTTGGATCGCTGCGGTTCTGATAATTGTCATGAATCAATTCTTCCTCTCAATATAGATTTTTATTCCAATAACAAAAAAACACAATGTGGGCATTATTGTCAACACTCTTGAAATTAATTATTGATAACAAAGGTATCTGTGTTTACAAGCTGACAAAAAAAGTCTCTTTAGAGGAATTTTTAAAAAAGTATAGAAATCATAAATACTGTTTGTAACCGCGGGATGTTTAAATATTATTTTGGGGAGGCTGTAACAGTGGATTATCTTCAAAAAAACACATATGCCTTTCGGAACGCTGAGATTGCCTTAGCTGCCGGAGCATTTAATGCGTTCACAATAATCTACTGTGTCCAGCCTTTGATGCCGGAGTTGTCCAAAACGTTCAATATTTCCCCGGCAATAACTAGCCTTTGCTTATCCCTGACTACCATAGCTATGGCAGTCAGCAGTATATTTATCGGGATTTTATCCGATGCCTGGGGGCGCAAATCCCTTATGACAATTGCCATGGTTGGTGCTTCCGTCCTGACTATTCTTGCAGCTTTAAGTCCTACCTTCAACTTCCTGCTGGTTCTCAGGACGTTGACCGGTATAACACTGGCAGTATTACCGGCCTTGGCATACTCTTATCTGGGAGAAGAAGTTGACCCCTCCATTCTGGGCTATGCCATCGGGCTCTACCTCAGCGGGAATACGATCGGAAGCATAGCAGGACGGGTTATTGGCGGTACCACGACCGATTTATATGGTTGGCGGATAACTTTTGTCATTATTGGCGCGCTTAGCATAGTTGCCACATTATTATTCTGGCGTTTGCTGCCTTCCCCCAGAAACTTTAAGCGCCGTCCGCTAGCTGTCGGCAAATTGTTGAGACTGATGCTATCCCAGTTAAAAGTCCCCAGTCTTTTTTGCTTGTATTGTTTTGCTTTTCTAAATATAGCCAGTTTCTGTGCAATGTATAATTATATCGGATATTTGTTGACGAAACCGCCATATTCGCTAAGCGAAACCCAGCTGGGCTGGATTTTTATCCTTTACCTTACTGGAACCATCAGTTCAACTTATATGGGGCGCCTGGCTGATAAACACGAACACAAAAAGCTAATCTTAATTACCTTCGGGATTACGCTGTCCGGAGCACTGATTACCCTGCACCATAATCTTTGGGTTATAATTATCGGCATGGGAGTCTTCACTTTCGGTTCCTATGGAACCGGCTCCGCTGCCAGCAGCTGGCTTACTTCTCTGGCCAAGGATAAGAAAGCCCAGGCATCTTCGCTCTATTTCTTCTTTTTTTATACCGGTTCAAGTTTCGGCGGCACCATAGGCGGAGTGTTCTGGAGTGATTTTGGCTGGACTGGTGTCATTGGGATGATTAGTTGTTATATCTTCATCGGTTTAGTCATTTTATTGATACTTTCCAAGATTGTCCCTAACCAACACGAAAACAGGCACCATCTAAAATGATGCCTGTTTTTGTGTTGGTAATTGGCACTTCCTGTCCATTGTTTGCAAGCAACTAATGTGCCGGCAACACCTGCCAGGGCCTCTGCCATCCTACACTTCGTACAACTTGCCCATAAACAAAATCGTTCCTGTTTCATCATCGGCAATAACGAACAGAAATGGCCGGTCGGCTATGAAAGACAGTGGTTGGGCTGGAACAGCTGTCACTTTCATTTCTACTGCGGTTGCCGCTGCGGCTTCACTGCCTTCTTCGTTGACTTCGATCACCGCTTTGTGAAGCACCCGGCTGATACAAATATTACTTCGGATACCGGAAAAATCGGCTTTATCCGTAAAGGCGTCCCCCATGCCCAGGGCGGTCAGACTATTGTTTAAATTCTTAATCCCGTATTCCAGTTTGAAACGCGGCAACTGCAGCAGCACCTCATCTCGCTTCGAAATGCTATCCCTGATCACCTTCCACTTGTTTGCGTCCAGCGTGGCGATAAAATCATTTATAGTTCCGGTTTTCGGTAAAATACAGTACATTGCCGCCTTGTCGTTTCCGTATGGGAGCCGGACAGCTTCAAAATTGTTTCCCTGGCCGTATTCGACTTTCCCTTTTCGGCTCATCATCATGACTTCGTTCGTCGTGCCATTTCCTGCCTGAAATTGGGTCTTGAACGTATTCTTACTATCAAATTGCTCGGTCCAGTCTCCTTTGAAATAGATGGCATTGATAAGGTACATGACGATATCCGATGGTATCGGGGAATCAACCATCTTGTTTATTTTCTTGTTGGTTGCTTCGGATATCCATTGATTGATTAGATCTGCGGCATTGCCTTTGCTAAAGTCGAGCGGGAAAACGGAGGCATTGAAAATATCCTTGTTGGCCGCTAAGAAATCCGGCTTTATTTTCTCTCCTTCTCTTACCCATATTGAATTGCTGATGTTCAGTTTGACTTTATCGTCCAACTGATTCAAATGCGGGATCAGGTTTTTGTAGCTTTCATTGAGCTTTCCGTCCTCAATTCCGGAATAATCTAAAGCCTTAGCCATTGCTTCTTTCGTTGCCGCTGCGGCTCCCTGATAGGTCATCGACAAGGCCGTAGATATGCTAAAAGGTGATATGAAAATATTCTTCTCCCCGTCCTCCTTGTTCAACTGCTTGAAAAGATCAAATGCAAAAGTCGAATTTCTCTCAATAATATCCGTACTGATTTTGCTTTTATCAAAACTGGAACTTTGGTTATTGTTTCGGTTAGATAGAACAGGCTTAGCGGAACACCCCGGCAGCAAACTTACCGCCATAGTCAAGCAAAGCAGCAGACAAACCCGTTTTATCATGCGATCATCTCCCTTAAACAAAATATTCTTTAAAAGCGCTCTTCTTATTTATTACATTAAGACGATAAAAAAACGGTCGTTCTGACGGAATAATTTTGATATCTCCTTAGTGATCCAAAACTATTGAAATAAATATATTATATAACTATAGCCCGAAGTTATAATTAAAAATAAAATTATGACGGGCAGAGTTCTTTTGACCAAGTCGATAAAGGAAGTATTAAACTGCTCGATTACTATCGCTAAACAAATGTGTACAGGAGATATCTGCATTGCTATATATGTCATGCACATCAACAGTATCATCAAAGCTACTCCCCCGCCGGGCATAGCCGCGAATGCCAAAGGTATGGTTAATGCTATTATTGCTTGGGTTCCTGCAATCATAGTCCCGAATAAGAAAATAAGAGCGAATATGATAACTGTCGGAACCGGCAATCCCCCAAAAGCTTCCGGTAATTTATTGATTACCCCGGTAAATGTTAAAACATCCTTAAATATCATAACAACAACTGTGGTGGCTATCAGCTTGAATTCGAACGCACTAATAAACATAGGAATTATTTCTTTTAGGGAGAATTTATTAATAATAAAGCTAAGTATAATAACCGGTATGACAGCAAGATATACCGGACACTTTAAAACAAGAATAATTACAATAGCCAATGCAATTGTCCATAAACTACGCGTCAAATTCTTAACATCCTGCTTTTTATCTTTGGAATCCGGCAGCCCGGTTTCTTTCGGTATTTTTCGTACATAGAATAAATATCCCAGTAAAAACAATATAAAAACCATCGGCAGCATGCCTAATACAAAAGCAGTCATGTCAACTCCTGATAACTGTAACGCTAAAATGATGGAGGAGTAAGTCGGCAAAAAAGCTTCTGATATATGTCTGAAGTAGGTGGTTATAAACGTTTTATCTTCTTTGCTGATAAAATCGCCGCCAGCATTATCTACAATCGGAGCAGCAATTATAACAGCTCCTGCTGACGGCAACAGACCGATAATAAAGGGGGCAATCATGGCATTAACCCTCCGGCTGTTAAATAAACCGCTCAGCGACTTTTCGGCGAGAACCAGATCTCTCCTCTTTTCGAGCATCCTCTGCAAAAAGGTAATGGAATAAAAAGCTAGTATTAACATGATTGTTTGATAACTATAACTTGATGTAACCGCAATTTTTAATGTCTGCACAATACCAACACCGTATAGGATGCTGGTACCCAGAACCCCTGCAAGAATTGCAATATAAAGGGGTTTCTTTAATCTTAAAACAACAACAATCAGAACCAGTACAAATAAAAGTTTTATTATATCCATTGTTTTCTCCTTGTATCCCCACTTCTTGATATGTTACTTAGAATAGAATAACACTGCAACATTCCATATGAACATACTGACCGTTATACCCATAACAGCATAATGGATTTGTTCTTTCTTGCGTTTTTTTGCTAATCATATTAATAAATACAGTGATTATAAGGATAGAAAAAAACAAGAATATATGGAAAGTATCAAAAATTTCCAGTTTACAGACTCTCCCATCAATAAAGTGATTCAAACATTGGCAATTCATAGTAAACCTTATATTTTTAAAGTATATACTTTTTTAATCAGCTTACAACAAAATTTTTCATGAGAATAAAAACCAAATTGAGCAGAGAGTCGCCATACTACCCTTCCCTTTATGTACACTACTGCACTTGAAGTTGAATATATTGAAAGAGATGATGACAATAAACGCCAAATATTCAATTGTGGGTGGTGTATATGGGTTCTTTAGAACGTATTTCCAAAGTATTTCAATCAGCGGAAGAAATTCCTTTCGACGATTCATCTAAGATAATTTTGATGAGTGATGTTCATAGGGGTGATGGAAGCTGGGCTGATGATTTTTCCAGAAACGAAAATTTATATTTTGCAGCCTTAACCCATTATTTCAATGAAAAATTCACTTATATTGAGCTCGGTGACGGTGACGAACTTTGGAAGTATAAGAAAATGTCGGATATCTTGCCCGTTCATAAAGATACATTTTTGCTGCTGCAAAAATTTTATGATGACGGCAGACTTTATTTCTTATTTGGCAACCACGATATGGTCAAGAGCAACGACAAATTCCTAAAAAACTGCTTTAGCCGGTTCTATGATGATCTGGACAAAAAAAGTGCTGCTTTATTCGAGAATATAAAAATTCATGAGGGGTTGGTTTTGCGGTATAAGGCAACAGGCCAGAAAATCCTTTTAATTCATGGACACCAGGCAAGTATTATGGATTATACTTTTTGGGGAGTAAGAAGATTTTTGGTTAGATATTTTTGGAAGAATCTTGAATTATTCGGTTTAAATGACCCCACAAGTACAGCCAAAAATTACCGTAAAAAAGATTCCATAGAAAAAACCCTTACCGAGTGGGTAGCACGAGAAAAGCATATGCTGATCGCCGGCCACACCCATAGACCTATGTATCCTGATGTGGATAAACCTCATTATTTTAATGACGGAAGTTGTATTCATCCCCACTCCATTACAGGTATAGAAATCACAGGCGGCAATATAACCCTTGTCAAATGGAATGTCAAGACTAGGGATGACGGCACATTGTTTATTGGCAGAGAAGTGTTGGCAGGACCAAGGGCTTTAAAAGAATTCACCGGAGTTGATACTGCCGCACTTTTCCCGAAGTCTTTCCTTGGCAATTGCCCTTATCTGATGTGCCATTGCTATTGAGGCTTGGGGTAAGCCGGTTACTGTTGAACTTAATAATACTTCAACCGGATATACCTTTCCGCCTTGTTTAAATGATGTGAGAAAAGGTAACATTTTTAATTTTGCCGGTCTTTGTCATAAAAGTTGATGACTACGATTATTTATTAAGTAGGACTTGATAGTATTGAGTGGTGATCAACATAAAAAAAATTTGGACAGGCATAATTGAAAAAGTTCATAAATCTAAAACAAAAGGTTCAAAACAGGAATTCCTTACGGAGTCGGAATCTGTGGAAAAGGAAATACAAATTGTTTTAGGGAAACTGGAGCGATCCTGGAGTAACTTTCTGTATGCAAATGATGATTATATCGATATAGCTATCATGGAAATATACTGTGACGAAATGGAATATGGAATTTTATACAATAAATTAAAGCAATTATACGGTCATAGAAAAAGGATTAGAAGTACAAACATTAATTCCCGGGATTATTTGCCTTGGTTGAATAAGATAACACAAAATATCTTAAATAATTAAATATTTTCCGCAATATAGTAAATTAGTTTTTCCGTACTTTCCCAACCCAGACACGCATCTGTAATCGATTTTCCGTAGATATTTTCACCGATGTCTTGTCTGCCTTCAACAAGATAGCTTTCAATCATGAGACCTTTAATCATTTTTTTGAGTAACGGTTCGTATTTTCTGCTCAATAAAACTTCCCGGGCTATTCTAGGCTGTTCATAATAGCGTTTTATCGAATTTGCATGGTTTAAATCAACGATGATGGCCCTATTTGTAAGGTCTAGTTTTTCATACTCCCCAGCAATATTAATAAGATCTTCAAAATGGTAATTGGGGATATTTTGCCCGGATGAATTGACAGCACCTCTTAAAATTGCATGAGAATAGGGATTTCCTGTTGTTTCGATTTCCCAGCCATGATAAATAAATGTATGGTTACTTTGAGCAGCAATAATTGAGTTTAACATAACGGTTAAATCACCGCTGGTTGGGTTTTTCATGCCAACCGGCAGGTCAATTCCACTAACAGTGAGACGATGCTGCTGGTTTTCAACCGAACGGGCCCCTATAGCAATATAGCCTAAAACGTCTGAAAGATAACTATAGTTTTCCGGATAGAGCATTTCATCAGCCGCCGGCATACTAAATTCCGATAATGCTCTGATATGCAGTCTTCGAATGGCTTTAATACCTTCGCATAAGTCTGATTTTTTACCGGGGTCCGGTTGGTGAACCATACCCTTATAGCCCTCGCCGGTAGTGCGGGGCTTGTTTGTATAAATCCTCGGAATCATCAGTATTTTGTCTTTAACTTTCTCCTGAACTTTAGCCAATTTTTCGATATATTCACAGACCGAATCCTCATTATCGGCTGAGCAGGGACCGATGATTAGTATAAACCGATCATCATCATTGGCAAAAATCTTCTTCATTTCGTTAACATGCAGATTTCGAAGGTTACTTACATGTTTTGGTAACGGTAACTGCTCAATGATAACTTCAGCAGTCGGTAGTTGCTTAATAAATTTCATGCTCATCTTAGTACTCCCCTATTCATGTCAATAATAACTAAAGTATTCATCTTTAAGTTCTATGATAGCAGCCGCGATTTCACCTACCCGATCATCCGGCAGTCCAATGACCGCGACATCTTTGACCGCATTATGCGCACGAAGAAAATCTTCAATCTGTACCGGATATATATTCTCTCCTCTATTTAGTCCTATAAATCTAACGATTTTATTTCCACGCATTTTCCTTACGCTTCCTATATTTTTGTGGAAAATAAACTCCAGTTTATAACTATTCCTTTTACCTAAAACCTGTTATTCGCAATTATACTCCCCTATTCTTCAAAAAACATTGTATTTTTAATCATTCTTAATCAAACTTTTTATTACTTAAATCTATATTGTTAAGTATAATAATGACAATTACCATAATTATGACCTTATTATATTTCATGTAAGTCATGCGGAAATAGAATAGTCATTGATTATTAGCTACAGGCCCTTTTGAAAGTAGCCCTTAGAAATGACTAACTGCTGCAGCTTGGTATCGGAAGTTTTAAAACTCACCGGCCTGGAAAGTGAAAGTTCATCAAGATAGGCCAGGACGTCTTCCCAGAAAACCTCTGTTTCCTTCATTTCTCCTATAAAAAAGGACAAAGGTGTCTCAGGGCGGTCATCAAGGGCTAACTGAGCGAGGGCCATACGATAGGAAAAATAATACCGTTTTGCTTCTGCCATGATGTTTTCTTTTTTTAGCGATGCCGGCGAGGAAAAAGTCCGGTTGAAGATCCATTGAGCTTTTGCTTCTAATGCTTTTCCATATTTCGCTTGCCACTTCTGCAGGGAGGTTTCCAATAATTCTTGTGTGACAGCCAGTGCACGCTGCAATTCTTCATAGGTCTTCCACTGCAGCTTTTTTCTTTCTAACTTTTTATCCAAATCAGGTATTACCGGTGTTGTACGGCTGTGCTGAAGACTCTTTTCGGCCTTCGCAAGCTGGCTGAGCGTTTCGGTAAGTTTTTGACGGCAGGATATTATCGTTGCCTGCCTTTCTTCATCGGAAAGACAAGATTCACGTTCCAGATCCGCCAGGGGTTCCAAAGTCCTGGCAAGTTGTTCAATATTCCGGTTATCAAGCAGGGCAGCATACGTTTGTTGTAAGAAAGTGTATTCTTTGGCCGCTTCCTCTTTCGCCCGCAGTTGGCGGGCAACCCTCATCACGATCGCCAGGACTTCATCCGGATCCGATACAGGTGACTCCCAATGCCTTAATTTTTGCCGTAATTGTTCCACACACGCGGTCAGTTTTTTTTCTTCTGCCTGCTGCTGTTCCATTTTGAGATGCAGCTCATCAATCATTTCAACCACCTGGCTTTTTTTTTGCCGGTAGTCTTCCCAACCGTTCAGCCAGTCCGAAAGGTCAGCTGCCTTCACCGTTCTGTAAGCCTGGTTTAATAGGTGGTTGCGGGAATGGACAATCCTGCGAAATTCTTTCTCCCGTTCTTCTTCTTTACGCAGACGTGCCAGCTCAGCCTGCAGATTTTCTGCCAACTGCTGCTGATTATGAAATTCTTTCTGTTGGCGCTTAAATCCATCGTAGTCAGCCGCATTATATTTGTTTAAGCAGCGGTTCAGGCGGGAAGACAGCCTTTCACTGATAGTTGCCCAGCCAAACTGTTCCCTCAATATCCAATCAAAGAAACCGCTGATTTTCAAGCTCCGCCACTTTGCCAAACGCCGTAGGGTTTGCATAATCTTTTGTTCATCGGCCGCCGTGGCCCCTGCTATAACCGCAAAATCCCGAAGTTTTGCAATCTCTTCGCTGCAGGCTTTTTCTGCTTTTTCGATTTCATTGCTTAAAACGGTCAACTTTTCAAGTTCCGCCTGCGCCGCATCCCGTTCCTCTTCCGCCAGGCGCAGATGTTGATCCTTGTCTTCCGGCAATCCCTGATAGCCGGACGTTTGCAGAAAGTTTTGTGTCCGGCTGACTTTTTGGGCCAGTTGCTGCGCTTCAAATGCTAAACGTTCTGCTTCTTCCTCAAGGCATGCCCATTCCAGACATTCTTCCCGCAAGCTCTCGATCATCGCCCAATCTACTTGCGGATCATGGGTATAACCAGACAATCCTGCCTCTGTTTCCCGGCATAATTCCTCCACCCTGTCCAGCTCAGCTTGGATCCGGCGTAATTCACGGTAATCGGGGTTTTGGCGGTACAACGCCAGGCGCTCCTGTATTTTTGTCGTACCGGCAATTCTCTCGGCTAAATGATTCTTCTTGGCTTGCAGATTCTTAATTCCAATCTGAAGTAAGCGTTCCTCTTCCTGCCGGTTGTTTTCTGCCTCCCAGTCACGCCTCAGGGCCTCATACTCATCCTTGATCTGCCCCATACTATCTCTTTGCTCTTCCGTTCTCTCTTTTGCTCTGGCCAAGGAATCCCGTACTTTCGGCAATGAAAGTTCTTCATCGCCAACTTGCCGTAAATTACGAACCAATCGGAAAAAGTCATTATCGTTTCGTTCCGGCCATATTATTTGCTCGCTCTGTTGTAAAGATGAGGTCTCATCTTCTCGTCCTTGGCCTAAGGCACTCAATCCGATTTTCTTCACTAACTCCCAATGGCTTTGTTCTTCGGTTTTATTAATAGCAGCTAAACGCGTATGTATTTCATTAACAAAAACTTGGGTTAAAGCCACATCTGTCCCAAGTTGAGAGGTGCTTTTATTTTCAGGGAGTACAATTTCGATGTAGCAGAACTTATCTGCTAAAAGTTTCGGCAATGATTGAACAGCAGCTTCTGCTTTGGGAAAAGATTCTGTTAACTTGAGCCTGAACAAATCCTTTTCCCGTTCCTGACTGGTTGTCTCTGCCAAAAGTTTGGCAACGATGTCTTCCATTTCACCGGCTTGGAGGGATAGTGTCTTTTCAATATAGCGGCGCTGTCCCAGCTCCAGAAACTTGATCCGGGTCGATATTCCGTCCGTTTCCCCAAGAATTACGCCATGTGGCCAGCTTTCACGGAAACTTCTGGCTTCAGGTGAGCCACAATCAGCCCAATATGTTTCACCGGCCTGCTGAAGACCGCTCCATTTCTGCTTATGCCCCAAGGCCAGATAGGTCAAACCACTTGCCGCAATCTGTTCCTGTTGAAGCGGGATAAAGCCTTCGGTATTCTGGACAGAGTCTACTTCCGCATGGAGGAGCATAAACTGAATCTGTTCGCCGTCTCCGGTAGTCAGAAAATCATCAAGGAAAGCATTCTGCTGGCGATAGGTGGTCCATCCCGATCCATAGACCGTAACTTTGAGGGAAGGTATTTCAACTTTACTGAGGCCCCCGGAAAATATATGCACATTGTCCGGCCATTCGCTGAGACGGTAAGCAGACGTTATAATAAGAGGATCCCTTTCTCCCGGAACGATGAAAATTCTCGTCCCATCCAACTTTGCTAATGACTTGGCCACCCGCTCAACGGTTTGCCTGCTCACATACTCCTGTTCAAACAGATCCCCAGCCAGAAAGAGAAAGTGTGTTTTTTCCGCCCGACAAAGAGCGAGGACAGCTTCAAATGTCTGCCACAAGTCCTGATCACGCATACCGACCCAGGACACCGGCCCTTCCCAGGAGCGGCTGTCAAAACGGAACCCAGCACAATGCACAAAACGAACGGGCGAAGGCATTTTCTTTCACCTCGTCATCAAATTTCAACATAATCCCTTTTGTTTCCGAATTCGACATCGCATTATTATGAATCGAGATAAATAAGTTCGGCTGTGTGTTATTGGTCAGGGCCACCCGGGCCGAGGTTCATCCTTTTTACGCTATGCTTAGCGCGGTTTAAGTCCTATTCTGGACAGATATCCGCCTAGTCACTCCTGTTAATTATACTATATCTGACCGCGTTTTTTGGAATATGGTAAGTAATTAATTGCAAATAGTTTCATTCATCGAAAATACTGTAAGCTTTCGGCCCTATGTAAAAACTGTCAAAAAACCTTGTCTTCCATCGATAACTTTCCGACATTTGAAATTGTAACCACGGAGTTTTTCCAGACCAGTGTTCCCTTATGGCCGTTGATTGTTACGGTTTAGGTTCTGGTTCAACGTCGTGCTAAACGAAAAAATATCGGCTGCGGTACCCGAATATCTTGGACATGGTCGGGATTAACAAGAATTTAACTAATTTTTGTTGATTTTTTTTGGTTTTATGTCAAAATTAAACAAATGGAGGGTATATATTGATGATGATTGAAAAAGAATACAGTACTTTGGAGACGCAAGCCTCCGTCCTACATTAGAAAATGAAGAATCGATTTCTGAATATACTTCAAATGCTTCGTCCAAACCAGTGGTTAAAAAATTCTTTTGTATTGATCGGGGTAATATTTTCCCAAAACTGGCATAATGCTGCAGTCCTAAGCAAGGCTTTGACAATTGTTGCGGCGTTTTGCCTTGTATCCAGTGCTGTTTATGTCATAAACGACCTTTTTGATCTGAAACACGATCAAATGCATCCTACAAAACGCTACCGGCCTTTGGCAGCAGGTTTGGTGAGCCATGGCGTTGCTATAACCTTGGTGATAACTTTAACTTTGGCAGGCTTGGCTATTAGCTGGTTTGTTTCTGTCCCGGCTATGATCATGCTTTTTATTTATTTGCTGCAAAACCTGGCCTACTCGACATATCTAAAACGGATTGTAATCCTTGACGTCTTTATCATCGCCCTAGGTTTTATTTTGCGAATTTTGGCAGGTACTTGGGGAATAGGCATAGTTCCTTCCAACTGGCTCTTGCTCTGCAGCCTCCTGCTTACGCTGTTCATAGGTTTCGGCAAACGTTTAACGGAGTTAAGCCAATGCGCGACGCAGGAAAATAACACCCGACCGGTGTTGGATTGTTATAATTTCAATCTTTTATCCCAACTTACGGGTATCACGGCCGGAGGCGTTATTATTACCTATGGCCTGTACACGCTTGATCCGGCAACGATATTATTACACCATACCAATTATTTAATCTATACAATTCCCTTTGTTATCTATGGGATATTCCGTTATCTTTACTTGATCTACACCGGCCGGGGAGAAGATCCTTCCAAATTGGTTGTTAAAGACCCCCATATTATTATTGCCGTTTTATTGTGGTTGGGCGCTGTGCTATGGCTTTTACAATAGAAAGGCGTTGAACAAATGAAACCTTCTTTTTCACAGGTCAGTTACTATTTTGGGGTTCTGCTTGCAGGTTTTTTAATAAATCCAGCTTGGGTAATATTTGTCCCCACCCAACCGTTTTCCGATTTTCTTTATTATCATCAATTGGCGCAGCAAATTGCCAAGGGCGGTAAAAGTATTAAGCAAATTAGACTTAAGCTATACTTATCCGCTTGTCAGTCTTGGCTATGTCTTAATCGTGAACATTTGGAAAGCATTTTATTTATCAAATAAGCCGCCTCAATAGCTGTTAGCTTTTTTCCTATCCCTTAGTATAGCATAAAATAAAGCTGCCATATTTTGCTAGGATATAAAGTACCTGAATCCGTAATGAAATAACCAAAATTAAGCAAAGATTCAATCAAATAACTCTTCACGGATTCAGGGTTACTCGCAAAAAGACAAAATAAGAGGGAATCGCTGTTCGCGATTCCCTCCATTTAATAAATGACTAGCTTTTTGTTAACGAGAGCCGAAGCTTTCAAAAGTTTTCTTAACCATATATCCGCCAACGGAACCATTCTGTCTAGCAGAGGTATCAGGACCTAAGCTTACGCCCATTTGACTTGCTGCTTGACTTTTATCTATCGGAAGTCTATATTTAGCCATTTCATATTCCCTCCTTTCACATGGATTGTAAGCTTATTATTTTCCGTTTGGTTATTAAATACTCAGGAAGGTTTTGTTAATAATTTTTGAAACCAAAATTCAAATTAAATTACTATTCTATTATCGATGTACAATGCGGACAACGGGTTGCTTCCTTATGGATTTCACTGTAACAAAAGCCGCACTTCTTGGTTAAAGGAGTTTCCTCAATTGCTTTCTCTTCTTTCCTCTTCCTCGTTAGACGGTTAAGCTGTTTTATGACCAAGAATATAGAAAAAGCAATGATAAGAAAATCTATAACATTATTGATAAATAGACCATAATTAAAGGTAGCAACTCCGGCTAGTTTCGCTTCTTCAATTGTAATAAAACTGCCTCTGCCCAGCGGAATAAACAGATTGGAAAAATCAACTTTACCGACGAGAAGTCCTACCAAGGGCATAATAATGTCATTGACCAAAGAGGTTATAATTTTGCCAAAGGCCCCGCCAATAATTACACCAATGGCCAAATCCAGTACATTGCCCTTGAGGGCAAATTCTTTAAATTCTTTTAACATAGAAAATCGTTCTCCTCTACTTGTGTTAACAATTATTTGCTAAACATTCCTTTTATTTTATTCCACAGTATTGAGTTAAGTACAAAAGCCGCAACAGATATATCATCGATATAGCCAAGCGAACCCCAAAAAAATTCAGGAATCATCATTGAGCATCTTTGTTTAGAACTATCATTGTTTCTAAAGATTCGGCGAATTAAAGAACAATCCTTCAATTATCTTTGTTCCATTGTTGTCACTAAAGGTTACACCACACTGCCCATAAAAAAAACCGCCTGTTCTTACCATGCACTCGAAAAAAACACCTGCTCTCATCAGCAGATGCAACAGGTTTCTTTAAATTCTGTCAGTATTTTTAGATGTAATTATTTGGGCTTGTTCACTGGCTCTATTGAAGAAGATATTGGGGTAATAGCTTTCTTTTCAGCCTTCTTTTTCTTTTTTTCCTTGTTCTTAGGACTTTTATCTCCCATAGTAAGTACCTCCAATCACGTTATACAACCCTACCTCGTTATTGTTACCTATATAAGCAGATTCCAACCACAGACAGTCCCAGTGGTTTTATCAGAATATTTGATGGTATCGTATAATACTTTCCGTTGGATTTTGACACGCCATTAGTTCGGACATAATGCAAATCCCGGTGGCGCCTGCAGATATAACCAGTGGTACAGTCTCTTCCGTAAGCCCACCGATGGCGAAGACAGGGACTGTTGTGGCATCACAAACAGCTTTTACGAATTCCAGACCACGTGATGGCAACCCCTTTTTGCTGTTTGTCGCAAAGATATGGCCTGAAGTCAGATAGGTTGCACCAAGGGAGGCAGCTTGTTTTGCTTCTTCAACTGAGTGGATGCTCACGCCGACTTGTTGAAATGTTTCCACTGCACCTTGGTGTTTTAAAAAATCTGTCATCGAAAAATGAATGCACTGTATGTTCAGTTTTTCAGCTGCATGTAAATAAGTATGTGCAATAAGTGGTACTGCATAAGTTTCACAGATTGCGTTGCACGCCTCTAGTAGTACTGTATACTCTTCTTCCGTTAGGTCTTTTTCTCTAAGGATGATCCCATGGGGTTTTCCCTTGGCAATCTCTTCGATTCTTTCTAAAAAATTCACTTTGCATAATTTTCGATTGGTAACAGAAATAATCATTCACATCACCTATACGCGGATATAATCTGAATAGACGGTTTGTAAGCCTCGAGCCTTAAGCATCTGTTTAACCTCGGATACTGTTCTTGGGTCAGAGATTTCAAATTGTTCGTCTCCTTTCGATACTTCATCATGCCCCCCTACGCTGACTTTGACACCCGCAGAGAGTTTGGTGGCAACCATACCTGCCACTTTGTCGCGAAATCCTGCCCGTTCCCTTGTAGAGATGGTAATCCCTGCATATGTCATGAATAATCGATAGGCGAGCATAACTTGTAACAGCTGCGGTTCATGGACATCGTTTGGGTTGTTGTCCGCATTGTTGATGAATGGGCGCAGTCTTGGGAAAGAGAAGGATATTTCTGCTTGAGGGTATTTTTGTTGTAAGAGCATTGCGTGTAACCCAGCAGCAAAGGCGTCTTTTCGAAAATCATCCAAGCCAAGGAGTGAACCAAAGGCAACCCCTCGCATGCCCCCAAGGATGGCTCGTTCTTGTGCGTAGAAGCGATATGGGAAAATTCGTTTTGGTCCACGTAAATGCAATTCTTCGTATTTATCTGGATTGTAGGTCTCTTGATAAACGCTTACAAAGTCAGCACCGCATTCATGTAAATAGGCATATTCATCGGTATTAAGCGGATAAATTTCAATACCAATGTTGGTAAAATATTTGGTCGCAAGGCGTACGGCTTCGCCGATATATTCCACATCTGATTTTCTTGATTCACCTGTCAACAATAAGATTTCTCTTAAACCCGTTGCTGCGATGACTTCCATTTCGTGCTCGATCTCTGCAAAGGAGAGTTTGCCACGTTTGATTTTATTCTGGCAATTGAAGCCGCAATAAACACAGTAGTTTTCACAATAATTGGAAATATAGAGTGGGGTGAACATGCAAAGCGAATTGCCGAAATGTTTTGCTGTTTCCTGTTTGGATTTCTGCGCCATGACTTCTAAAAAGTCTTCCGCTGCAGGGGAGAGCAACGCCGCAAAGTCGTCAACAGTTAATGCATCTTTCTGGAGTACACTATAAACATCCACCGAAGTATATTTGTAATAATCATACTCCTTCGTTGCTTTCAAAACCCTATCCATGATGTCGGACGCGATGACTTCCATTCCTTCCATGTATTCCATATGATTTGTTTCTCTCAGTTTCATATTATGCCTCCAAAAAACCGGTCAGCGGACTGGATGCTTCAGCTTTATGCTCAAGCACTCTTCCTAATCCAGCTAGATATGCAGCTCGTCCAGATTCGATAGCTAACTTAAACGCCTTCGCCATTAACGGGACATCTCGCGCTGTAGCAATGGCAGTATTTGCCATCACTGCCTCGACACCGAGCTCCATGGCTTCACAGGCTTGGGAAGGACGACCGATACCAGCATCAACGATGATTGGCAAATCGATTTCGTCGACGAGAATTTTAATGAAATCCTTTGTCAATAAGCCTTTATTGCTTCCGATAGGTGAACCTAATGGCATGATAGCAGCGGCACCAGCAGCGGCAAGATCTCGTGCCACATTAAGATCAGGATACATGTACGCCATTACGATAAAACCCTCTTTTACAAGGATTTCTGTAGCGCGGATGGTTTCAAAATTATCTGGTAACAAATATTTTGTATCGCGAATGACTTCCAGTTTCACAAAGTCGCCACATCCCAATTCTCGCGCGAGACGCGCGATACGCGCTGCTTCATCTGCATTTCGTGCCCCTGAGGTATTTGGAAGGAGAGTGATTCCTTCTGGCATAAAGTCTAGGATGTTTTCTTCTCCGCCAACATTGGCGCGACGAAGGGCAAGGGTTGCCATTTCCACTCCTGCATTTTCAATAACGGCATTAGTCATTTCCAGGGAAAATTTGCCGGAACCCAATATAAATCTAGAGTGAAAGGCATGTCCTCCAATGATTAATTTGTCTTCCATGATGTTTCTCCTATTCTTCTTCAATTCCTAATAATAATCTTGTGATCATATTTGCTTGATGACCAGCGCAGATTTGAACCCGTGGCGCCATGAGGCAGAAACCCGCTTCCACCCCATTTTCCAGGTCACCGCAAAGGTAGAAATTCTTCATTGTCCGATGTGTTTTAATTTCGTTGGAACTCTCATATCCAGCCATCCCAGAACCAGAGACGATTTTCGAATTCGGAAGTTTTTCGAGGACGGTGTTTACCAACATGGCTTTGGATTTTGGATTATCAAAGGCCTCACAGACTATTTCATATTCCTGAAACACTTCCACCACATTACCTTCATCAATCCGAATGTTTTTTGTTTCAATCTGGATGTAAGGATTTATCTGTGTCAATTGCCTTTTCAAAGCTTCGGTCTTCGGGAGTCCTAAGTGTTGAATGTAGTAGTTTTGACGGTTGATGTTGCTGAGATCCACCACATCAAAATCTATTAGAAGAAGTTTTCCTACCCCAATCCTAGTAAGACTGACCGCAATATTGGAGCCAAGTCCGCCAAGTCCGGCAATAACAACTTTCCCATTTGATAAACGCTGCTGAACTTCCTTTGTATGTCTTTCGATCAGAGTTTCTTTAATTTCGGATTGGGATGGTACATTGTTATTTATTTGTTCCATTGTAATTAACCTCCTCCCACAAATTGGACAATTTCAAGTACATCTTCATCAAAAAGTTTGACTTCTGAGTAGGTGGCTTTTGGAACGATTTCCCCATTTCTTTCCACAGCGATCGTTGTGAGATCATAATTCCTATCCAGCAGAAAAGTTTCCAGCGTAACTGGAAATAGGGGCGTAATTACTTCTCCGTTGACTTTCATCGTTAACCCTCTTTTCTAAAATGATTAAAAACACAAAAGGGCTACACCCTTGGTGGTGTACCCCTATCATTGTATGTTTGCCGTATTAAATTAGGTTTGATTTTTTCGCTTTTGACACTCCCCTCAGTTTGATTATTAATAATTATAGCGCGCCTATTATTAATAATCAAACTGAGTACTTTATGAAATTTTACACACATTACTCACTCTGAAGCTATATTTCCGCATCCCCTAAAACGTATCCTTTATCCTATTGTTTAATATCTCTGTAAACTTTCTTTTCATGAAATCATTCTCATAGACAGTACTGCAAATATTAAGCCATTCCTCTTTAGAAACTCCCAGCTGGAATTCTAACATATTTATATTAGTATTTTCGGAGTTTTCATACGAATCAATCAAGTATTTACCTAATTCAAAAGGGGATTTAAAAACATCGATATATGACAATAATTCAAAGTCCTTGTTCCATCGCTCATTGTAATCCGCCAAGAACATCTTAAGTTCATCAAAAAAATTTTCACCGTCACAAGTCCAAAGCGCTCTGATCTGAGTATTGAATTCTCTCATTTCGGGAATCAAATCTTTCTTGCTGCATTTATTGGAAGTAGACATAATGTCCAGCATTTCATCAAGATTACATTGAACAAGAAATTTTATCTCATTAGACAGGAAAGAAAAAAATGCTATTGAAACAAAAATATGATTCAAAAAACCAAGCAGAGCTTTATTATTAGGAAAGTGCAGCCATCTTACGTAACTATCCCCATGGCAGTTAATAATAACGCCATGGAAGAAAACCGTTTCCTCAGTTATGGGATCATTGGCAAATGGATTAATTCTTTTATCTTTCTTTACGATGTTTTCCCAGTAGTAATAATTATCATACTTACTCTTCAAAATATCACCCCATAATGTGAATCCCTGGTGTTACCCATAGCGATAAAATACCATAACTTTTTCTATGTAATCTTTGGTTTCCGTAGGCATTTTATCGACATCTTCAGGTCCATGAACGCTTCTCTCATCTTTAATGCTCAGAAATATATTTTAACACCGTCTTTGAATGTTTTCAACGTTAGGTATCCGCCTGCTTTCATCGCTTCCAGAACATTCGGACACAAATAAAATCACAACCACCCGTCAAACGG
>DIWC01000041.1 GCA_002423425.1 Peptococcaceae bacterium UBA6116 | reverse complement strand
GTTCAATTAAAAAACAAACGAAAGCCGCCTAAAGGGAGTTCAACTTAGGGATTTACGAAAATAAGTAATTTTTTGACCGACTCTCTTCAAGCGGAGGCTCGAAAGTAAAGACTGCACCGAAGAATAAAACCTTTAGTGCAGTCTTTTATCATATCGAACTGATTATTATTATAATGTATACCTTCCAGGATAATACAACTCCAATGACTGAATTAATTCTTGCCCGTTGATAATAGTAACATTGGTGATACGGGCTTCGTCTTTTCCTTCTGATGTAAAATCCGAAGTGGTAACAACCCATGCCTTAACCGCATGTCGACTTCTCATATAGCTGTCAACACGCTGAATAGGAGTTGAACCTATATTATTTCCCTCTCTATAACGCTTACATTGTATGAGTTCAAGCTCACCATTAATATTAGTTGCTAAAACATCAACACCTCTGTCACAAGACCTGCCAATAACTTCCGCTCTTATAAAGCCCCTTTTAACGAAATAATCCGCAATAAGTTGCTCAAAATCAGATGGATCCATCGTTCTGATGCAGGTTTTACCATCTTGTGGTCCTACGGTTGTAATGGTATTGCGAGCAAAGAATTTACCTCTCGCAGGATCCTCTTCAGCATATATGCTAAGTAATTCTGGTATCAAGCGGTTTGCTGTATGCAATTTCTCAATGATCTCTCTACTCCCATTTTCCATAAATGATGCAAGGTGTATCACATACTCCTCAAATGTAAATCCAGAGCCATCTGCCGTCAACTCTTCAATAACAACTGGAGCAAATTCTCTAAGGCGTACTTCAGCATTCATATCTCTATTCATAAAGTTGTATGGAGACAAGCCTGTTAGGTGGTACTGTGCTTGGTTTCTAATTGTAAACCGCTCAAGAGTTTTCTGGATTCGTTGAGCATGTATTGGACTAAGCAAACGAATTAGATTACTTCGTCTAAGTTGAGCTTGTAGTTCGTGGTTAAACCTTTCAATAACGAAGGGGTTACCCTGGTCAGTTGCTGCTGAAAACGCCGCAAGATATATTAATTCATCTACATCAGTATCACCTTCATACCATCGACGTTCATTTTCATTCAGCCGAAGGAATATGAAGCATACATCGTTACGAAAGGTCCAGGCAGCTGAAGCTAATACACGCATCGAAGGGTCCCTATTATCAATTGGAATAGAAATTAGTGGTTCGAAGCCATGTTTACGGCCAAAATGCTTTAATTTATTCAGATCGCTTATCCAGTCCCGTTGTTCCGGTCTGAAATAAAGCACTAAAAATCCATGGGGCCTAATTACTCTATAAGCCTCAGTAATAAGATGTTCAATATCTGACAAAAACTGTTCTTTGGAATGCTTGTCCTCTCGTATAGGAGCGTTGCTTATTACCACCTCCTTCCTAAGGCGCTCTTCATCATTTTTTAGCGAGTAATTCATAAACGGGTGGACTCTCTGCGCATGTTCAAAATATTGCGCGTTGTCACCATAAGGTGGGTCAGTTAATACCAAATCAACAGAACCATTTTCTAACCCACTCAAGAATTCTCGAAAGTCTCTACTGGATACGGTTATATTGCTGCAATCAAAGTTCTGCAATTCAATGTAAGATTTTCGTTCCTCAAGTTTCTCTAAAAACCTATGATATAGATTGGTTTCTTTAAGGCGATTTGCCGGGCAATGATTATCCTGACTCTTGCTTCTATAATCTGTATATTTGCCGAGATGGATAATTGACAAGAAGGTATCCTCAAAGAAACCTCTTGCTGGATTAGGAAGTTGAGCAATCGCATCACGCATAGTAACAAGTGCAATTTTCTGTCTCTTAGAAAAAAGATTTTCATACTTTATATATGTAGGAGCGGTAAAGTTCAACCTTGAATTTTCTATAAGTTCGGCATCGGGAAACTCATATTCTATCTGTGTAACATTAAGTCTTACATGCTCATCGAAATCATCATAATGTTTTTCTTTGCAGCCACAGTCGCATTTATATTTACTTGAGCGATAAATTACGTTTTCAGCATCTAATCCCATGCGTTCATGTCTCATAGGATGATAGAATTCTTCTGGATTCCGGTCAAAGAAGATCGCATCAAACATGAACTCTTTTCCACAGTTAGGGCAACGTGTTTTATAGATGGTGGACATTGTCGGTTCAACAATCTGCGTAAAATAGGACAACGCTTGTGAGTATTCAATGGTGTTGGGCACTCCTCTGAATGGAGATGTTGACAGGCGAAAAGCAAATGGCTCCCATTCATTGAATAGAATCTTCTTCCCACTATCAAGAGATGCATATGCAAACGTACCAGATCCTCCAAAAGGATCGCAAACAACACCTTCTTCTGTAACTAATGTGTTAATTATAGTGGTAGCAATACTACGGCTTTTCCTGCCTATGAATGGAAACACTTGCTCGTTTTGTTCTCTGCGGTGTTCCTGCATGATTGTGGTCTGAAGATTAATGATTTGTTGTCGTAATTCCTCCTGTTGGGTATAGTCAAGTAGCCAATACATTTATTTCTCCCTCCATATTCCATCAGTATAATTAAATTCATCTTCTATAACCTCAGCAAACGATGAAAACGCATCTGCCAATATACCGAGATATCCATCCTCAAAAGCGCTCTTCAACATTCCGCAGTCATATAAGTCTTGTGTGGTTATTGATTGACCATTCGATATTATTCTATTAGCACAATCTATAGCTTTATTTTTAGCCTCTAACAACGTTCCTTTAAAACAAGCACAATGGCTGGTATCTGTCTTTTGAAACACAATAATGTAATTACCATCCAATGTTGAGTTTGGGGACATAATTGTCTTGAAAGACTTTCTCGGTGTTGCACTTGGTATTTGATGTCGATACTGCAAACCGTATGATTGCATTAGTGTTAGAATCTTACTCCATGATTTGAGATCAAATGTATGATAAAACATAACGAAATAGCCACCATCTCTTAACGCTTTACTTGCTCTCTCAACAATTAACGAGAAAACTGCATTAAAATCATCTGTGTCTTTTTTCCTGCTTGGTGCATTGGATACTACAAGCTCACTATTTAAAATATCTTCTGTCAGAGCATCCCAATTAAGAATATTGTATATTATCTGACTATATTCAATATATGGCACTTGGTCGGTGTAAGGAGGGTCAGTCAATATCAGATCGACACTACCGTCTGGTAAGTCCTTCTTTGAAATATTTTGTGCCGCCTCGTTTCTGATTGTTAGGAATTTCCCATCTTGACCCTCTATGCCATCATATAATTGACAACATCCATTCAAATAGGTTAAACCATCCTTGAAAGCAGCAACTTTTTTTTCTATTACCATAATCGCATTCCGGGAAGTAACGTTTGTCTTCGGTAACCAGTATGGCATCTGACTTGATGCTTTTTTATCCGACAACTTTATGAGATTGATTGCCGAAGAGATTAAGAGTTCAAGCACATCATAGCCCGGGTTTCCTTGGTACGATTTTAAGATATCAAGTATAATATCTAAAGCTTTTAGGTTTCTGTTACAAAAATACTTATAGACTGTATCGTTTTCTTTGATTGCAATTCTCGAATTTGGTATAAGAGGTTTATCGGCTATATTAAAAAAAGTGTTACAGCACAAATCATTGTATCCTTCAATAAAATTCTCATCTGCTATCTTCTTTTTTCTACCAGACCATTTACCGTTAATAAGTTTTTTATACCAATATGCAGTCGGTAAAAGTTTGCCATCCTTTTGATCAAAATGACACCGCTCAATAATTTGGTTTTCACCTTCTGTGTTGTATTGATATAGATAGGCACATTCCGCTTGCACCTTTTCGGCAAATAAATCCAACAACCTTGAAATGCTCTCTATATTCCATTTCGTTAAAGAAACCTTACAGAGTTTGTATGCCAGAACATTCAAATCAGTTCCAATCGCACTTCGTCCAAGTTTACTCGCCTCAATTAATGTTGTGCCTGAGCCAAACATGGGATCAAAAACCGTTCCGTCTGGCGGGCAAAACTGATTAATTATAGCTGAAACAACATTGAAAGGTTTTCGTGCCATGTAATTATGCATGAGACCTGCAGGATTATCGACGATAGGTGTTATTTTTTTAATCTCATCAAGTTTTTTGGTTATGTCATCATCACTAACTGAAGGATAACACAAAAATAAATACTCATCTACCTTGGAACTGGATGTCCTTCCTTGGTTTGAATGCTTCAATTCCACCTTATTAACTTGTACTTTATATCTGCTTTCTGCAACCCTCTGTATATCTTCTATTTTCACTATAGAATTATCTGAGTAACTAAGCATTAACCATGCATTCTGATCAGCACAATAGTTAATTAGTTTTTCAAAAGCAGCAAGTGCCGTTGCTCGCTTTCCAAACTCTGATACATTGCGGTCTACACGATATCTTCCAACGGCATACTTATGCGTCTGAGGGTTTATCGCCATATCTGGATAGTCATATAAGCAGAGGGTATTAAGCACATGGTAATATCGCGAATAATGCTCCTTAAAGTAGGGAGGATCAGCATATACCAGTGTGCTTGAACTAAGATGAAGTTGTTTTAAACAATCAATGTAGTCGAGATTATAACATTCAGCTTTACTAAATTTCTGATCAAGAAGTCCATCTGTTCTATATGTCGCAAGCTGCTGGCGCATTCCATCAATAATATTGAATCTACGCTTGTCAATTAGATTTTTACATGTTGACTTATTTTTCACTTTAAGATACTGAGCAAAATGTGTAGTTGTAGAGGCTGTCAAACTCATAGTTGACATTAACGCTGTCAGTAGGACGTCCTTTTGATGGCTGTCGTTCAATGAATGTATAACTCCGCATATGGCATCAATCTGGCAGCATTGTGCAATGCCAAAATAAGCATTTGCATAATATGTTAAGAAGAGGCAGGGAAACTCAACCGCTTGAGATTGACCTCCTCCGGGCTTTACCTGATTAACCAACCGTTCAAGTTCATTATACCTGGTATATCCAGACGATGGACAAAAAACAGAAGGTGTATTGTCACAGAACTCTTTATATTGAATAAAATCTACATCCCCCACAAAAAAGGCAGACTCTTTCTCGAGAAGATTCTTCACTGACATGCTAATGTTTTGTAGTAATTCATCAACTTTATTCCAGAAAATTTCTTCTTCTTGCTTATTGAAGCTGCATCCTTTTAATATTGCTTTATTAAGAGTGTAGGCATAAAATTCAATGTCATTACTGATTACCTTATAATTGTCTTTAAGAGCATAACCGACAGACCCAGTTCCTGCGAATAGGTCCACAACGGTGTTAATCACTTTATTTGATTGTATTGGTTCACAAATATTGCTCAGAATACGAGACTTGTTTCCCAGATACTGTAGTGTATTGATTTCATTAATCTTATTCATTTGGATCATCCCTCATTGTCTGATATAAATTCTAAAATATCGTCAACGCCGCAATTCATAACCCGGCATATACTTTCTATGCTTTCAAGCGAAATGTAACCATTGCGCTTTAGCCTTGTAATAATATTTGCACTAAAACCTGCTTGCTGCTGCAATTGAGCATTCGTCATATCTTTTTCAATCATCATGTGAAAAAGTTTTTTGTAGCTAACTGCCATATTGCACCTCCAACAGAGATTTACAAATAGTATATCACGAAAAAGTGAAAATTTCTATATGTAAATGAAACAAAGCCCTGCTACTCTGCTCACACTGGGCATGGTAGCAAGGTCTTATTTTTATTTTATGCCTTCAGCTTCAGCGGCCTTTTTTCGAGCATAGCTGGCTCGTCTGTTTCTACGATTACGCTCAGCTTGGCAATCCCAACTGTCACAATATAGTTGACGGCTCGAATGTCGCACAAAATATTTACCACAAGCAAGACAAGAGAGTATGGAGCCTTGTGACTCAAAATATTTTAGATCTTCATCTACCGGTGGAGCAACGTCAGCTACCATTCTGGAAAAGGTATACCAACAAATATCAAATACCGACTGAATGTCGGCTCCGTACATTACCTTGCCTGTTTTCTTATCTAATTTTAGTCTCATTCGGAAGTCTGGGAACATATCAATCACTTGTAATATATGGTCATTGTAATTCTCTAAAATATGAGCCTTGTATTCTTCATCATCCTCATATTGCCTATATCGTTCAAGAAAAGCGAGACTGTCACAAAGCCTACCTTCATAATAGAGATTTCTCGCGTAGTCAATTTCGCCGTAGTATTTAATTCTTCTCAAGGCAAAGTACAGTTCAAAGACCGTACCTAAGTCGCACAAATCCTTTAGGAATCGTTTTATGCTGAAAGTAGCATCTTTCTGGATTATATCCATGTAAGTAATGTGTGCAAACTTTTCGTTTTCCAGCAGTTCATAAAGACTATCAATTTCATAAGGATGAATATTACTCCTACACCAATCCCAGACGGTATCTGTAATCGAAACAGTGCTATCTGGGTTATTTAATTTACCGTAAAGATTACATAGGCTAACCAACAGTTCTTGGCCAGTTAGAGAAGTATCAGTACCGCTCTGGGGAGCATGCCCCCCTGTGAATATAGGTTTGATGATTTCGCCGTCATCGTCATAGTCAGGGATATACTCAGGAAATCGCACAGCCCTGTATACCATTTCACCTACGCCGCCAATCTCGACAAAACTGAGATTTATTACCGGTAATTGTTTCATAATATTCACCCTTTGAATGTAATTGTTTATGTAAGCGTTGAGAATTATACTTCGCTTACATTCTATTATACGATGGCATTGAAAACAAGAGTAAATTGTAAAAGCCCTTGTTTCGGAGTTCCTTGACAACTGAATAGTCCACCCGCAAGAGATACTTTTGCAGTGCCGCCGCCACGATGGTGAAAACCGGAGCGCCCCTACTGCAAACGAATACAAAGAGACCACGAACAGGTGGCTGCTTTAGGAACAGTAGCGAATGGTGGATGTAGAAACCAAAACAACTATCAAATTAAGGAGGAAAGAGCAAATGGAAAAAACGACCATGAGCGTGCAGGAGCTATCGGCACAGATGGGCATTAGCCTACCGAAAGCCTACGAACTTGTAAAATCAGCGGGATTCCCCACCATACGAATCGGTACGAGAATTTTAATCCCGGTTGATGCCTATAAGGAATGGCTAATCAAAAACTCGGCGCACAAATAATGAAAAAGCAACTTTTACGGAGAGGAGGTGAACGAGATGGCTAATGCAATGCAGGAACTGATGGATATGAAGATATGGATGCTATGGCGATGGTCAACAGACCAAAATGGCAAACCAACAAAGAAACCTTTAGCGGCCGGAGGCGGCCCAACCGGAACTGATGATAAATGGTCTCATACATGGGTTACATACAATGAGGCAGTAAAAGCAAAGAAGCATAACACCATTGCCGCCGGTGTCGGTTTCAAGATACCGAAAGGCTATTACTTCATCGACATCGACCATAAAGAGCTTACAGATCCGCTAGTGCAGACGATTTTAGCGAGGCATGATTCTTATGCAGAATACTCGGTCAGCGGTAAAGGGATTCACCAATATGGCAAGTGTGATTTTACACAAATCCCTACCTACGTTGACAAAGACGGAAAAATTAAACTTGATCGCCAGTTCTATATGAAGAATCCCAACAACGATATGGAACTGTATATCGGTGGCATCACAAATCGCTTCGCCGCCTATACCGGAAACATCATCGAGGATAAGCCTCTGCGTGAATGTACTGCAGCAGTAATTACGACACTTGATAAAAATATGCGCCGCAAGGAAAAAGCCAAGTACAGTGCCAAGCGTGACGGTGACCGCGCCGACTTCGATATTGCTTGCAATCTGCGTAAGCAGAAAAACGGAGAGAAATTTAGAAAACTTTATGATGAGGGCGATTTCAGCGATTATGGATCACAGTCAGAAGCGGATGCAGCGCTATGCGCTATTATTGCTTTCCGCACCGGCCCCGATCCCGATGCTATTGATGCTGTATTTCGGGATTCTGCACTATACCGGGACAAGTGGGAGCGTGACGATTACCGTGAGGCCACAATCAACATCGGAATCGAAGCCTGCCATGATGTCTTTCACCGTTCTCGGATGGAACACCCGTACTTTATAAAGTTCGATGAAAAAGGAGCACCATACGTGTTTTCGCCACTACTGGCAAAGTGGACACGGGAGCAACTGCATTATATCCTCGTCCGTGACAACGGTAGACAGGCTCTTCTCATCTATGTATATGAAGACGGTTATTATCGGCTATATGCCCCCGATATGCTCAAAGGTGTCATGAAAGGTTACATTGCCGGATATGACGAAGAACTTGTATCCATGGGCAAGGTTACTGAGGCATACAATCAAGTTATTACCGACCTTAACTATGTCAGCCAGGATGATTTAAACGCCAATGAGGATTTAATCAATTTCAGCAATGGTTTGCTCCGCATAACCGAAAGCAACGCCACCCTTGCTCCACACTCCCCGGATATCCTTTCCACGATACAAATCCCATGTAGCTGGACAGGCAGAGAAACACCTACACCTGTGTTTGACAGATATATGCACACTCTCACCAACGGTGATAAAGCCATCGAGCAACTGCTTCTTGAGTTTATCGGAGTATGCATCTCGAACGTCAAGGGATGGCGAATGAAAAAGGCGCTCTTCCTTGTAGGTGATGGTGACACCGGCAAATCTCAGCTAAAGAGCCTTGTTGAGCGTTTGCTTGGTAAAGGAAACTTTATCGGCATTGATCTGAGAGAAATCGAATCCAGATTTGGTACTGGTGCAATTTACAATACGCGCCTTGCCGGTAGTTCAGATATGAGTTTTCTCGCGGTAGTTGAAATGAAAATTTTTAAGAAAACAGTTGGTGGTGATAGCCTTTTTGCTGAATTCAAAGGACAACAAGCCTTTGAGTTCACCTATAACGGCCTGCTCTGGTTTTGCATGAACAAACTTCCCAAGTTCGGCGGCGATGATGGCAAGTGGGTCTATGACCGCATTATGGTTGTACGCTGCCCTAATGTCATTCCAAAAGACAAGCAGGACAAAACGCTCCTCGATAAAATGTATGCCGAGCGTGATGGCATCGTCTTCAAAGCGGTCAAGGCCCTGCAGGCAATCATCGCCAATGGCTTCAGGTTCTCCGAGCCGGACAGCGTAAGCCTCGCGAGAGAAAAATACATGGCAGAGAACAACACAGTGATCTCCTTCTTTGAGGAGTGTATGTGTGAATGGCCAGATGGGAAAATCAACAAGCACTGCACCACAGGCCGCATCTTCAAGGTTTATCAAGGTTGGTGCCGGGAAAACAATAACGGTTTTGCTAAAACGGCAAAGGAATTTAGGGAAACTCTCGCTTCACACCTTGGAGCAGACTTTACAGCCATCACCACCCGGCAGAACGGTAATACCTACTATAAGAATTATTCGATTACAAATGAGGCAAAAGATCAGTTTTCAAGGGAATATGGCTATGACAGAACTGAGTTCTTATAAAAATGGTAGCAGAAGTAGCAGTGCCGGTAGCAGTAATAATCACAACTGCTACCACCTCAAATGCCCACAGTGCAAGACTTTCAGTGCTATCGGTAGCAGTTGTAGCAGTTCTTTCAACTTCTCAGCAGAATTTCAAAAAAGTTTGTAAGGAAGAATTAAAGAATACAAAGATTATAGGGAGTGTGAATATCAACACGCCCTCTAATGCTACTACTGCTACCAACAAGCCTTAAAGCCTTGATATACCTAGCTTTTAAGCAGTAGCAGTTCCGAAAAGTTCTGCTACCAGTACTGCTACTACTGCTACCAAAATTCTCAATACGCATCTTTATGAAGGGAGGAAAACAGCATGAAATGAACGCAGGAATCTTTACTCAGACAGTTGATATAGCTTTTGCTCAAAAATGAGCTAAACAAAAATAATTTAGGAGGAATTTAAAATGGCAAACTATCCACTTTCAAAAATGAACAAGGAAGGAACGCTCCTTCGCCCGCAACACTCATACTACTCTGATGAATACGCAGAAAACATGTGTGATTTATTCCTGTCAGATTCCATTGTTGAAGATGAGCATGGAAAACTGCACAAGTATTATCGTCTCCACACAAAACAGGATCACAATATGGAAATGGCTTTCGCCTATGATATCCATTGCCCCGATTGTCAAAGCGGTATGCTAAAGCAAATCAGCAGACCACTCAGTTACAACAAACTGGGCCTATACAGATGCCCTGTTTGTGACAAGAAATAAGGAGGGAAAAACGATGAGCACTTACACTGAACGATTACCTTATACCGGCTCGCCAGAATATGATAAGCACTTCTGGAATGCCATGCGCGGACATGACAGCAGTTTCGATGAACTTTCAAAAGGCTACAGCACCGGAACCGGGCTTTATGCAATGCCAAATTCATCGGATAACAAGTATATGACCGCTCTTGAAAAGGAAAGCCTATTCCGCGGTATCGGTACAGTCATAAAAGCATACGGGTCAGGCTACCGCATTTTCGCCAAAGACAGTAACGATCTGGCCCAGTGGGTAGCAGAAAATGATGCCATCCCCATTTACGATGGTATCGAAGATTTCACCGTAAATACCGTAGACAGTTGGAAACTGGCTGCTTTGGTAAAAATGGACGAAGCCTTCATACATGACACCAGCTTTGACATTGAAAATTACCTTATCAAACGCTTTGCAAAGAACTTTGGTAGGGCTGAGGATAATGCCTTTATCAATGGGAACGGAGCTGAAATGCCCACAGGTATTTTAAATGCCGCCGACGGAGCGGAAGTTGCTGCGACAATCAGTGAAATAACCTATGATGATGTTCTCGGCTTGTACTTCTCTGTAAAACCGGAATACCGCAAAAATGCAGTATGGCTGATGAACGATGTAACTGCACTTGCATTGCGTACTCTTAAGGACAACGCAGGCAACTACCTCTGGCGTGACAGTGATGATACCATTCTGGGCAAGAAGGTCATTATGTCAGAGTTCATGCCGGATGCAGAGTCCGGCTCCAAGCCTATCGCCTTCGGTGACTTCAGCTACTACTGGGTTATCGGCAGAAAGCCCATCGGTGTTCGGACACTTACCGAAAAGTTTGCTGCCCTTGACCAGCTTGGGTATTTGGCCTATGAGTTCCTTGACGGAAAACTTATCCGACCTGAGGCAGTAAAGGTTATTCAAATTACTGAAGCCCTCGGCTAAAAGATCTATTGGGAAAGGCACAGTGGAATCATCTGTTGTGTCTTTTTCTTTGAAAAATTTACTCTTTCAAGATGAAATACACATCATGTTTACCGCAATTATGTGCAGTTTATCTCGGTTGTGGCTTTAATACCCCCTTTGAAAGCGCGTTTTTCAACACGAAGCCCCACGCCGCTGTCCGAGATGAAAAGTTGTAGAGATCAGACCACCCCCAACCGGTCTAAAAACTATAAAACCACATAAATGTTAGTCTTCCCTTTAGATACAGAGGATATTTTATATCTTTGAGGATTGTTTCTTACATGCAATGCTAATTGCTTAGCTAATGACATTTTATCGCTACGTGATAAGCTTGGCCACTCATCTGGTACTAGAGAAGAAACGATAAATGTTTCTCCACTTTTTTTCTGCTGAATACTGGATAACATTTTTGATTTCAAAGCTGTGAGTGGGGTTGTATTACCTCTTTTGTCTGCATATAGCATTACACAGTATCGCTGGAAAGCTGATGGGCTAAAGCCTAATTGTTCGGCCAAGTCGATAACAACATCATAATCTTTTTGTGAGTAATTTGAATAAATACGCATATAAATATTCCTTTCTATTCAGTTTAGTATGGTGCTACTTTAGTAGTTACTGTTATAGTAGCACCATACTATAACAAAATCAAGTACTTTTTTAATATATCTATACAACATATATCAACCAAAGGAGGAGTTGCTATGGAAACTACCATAAGCACAACAACAAAGCAGATTGGTGACACGCTCTACATTATAGAATCTGCAGTCAGCAGTGCTGCCAAAGAGACTGCTTATGACAAGCTAAAACGCATGATAATGAATGACACCAAAAGCCTTGAAATAAAGGCATCTTAGCCCCCATTAACTTGACTTCTTCACAGTAGTACGGGAATATAGAGTACCGCTTGAAGACTGTCGGAAAGGAGGAAAACATGAATAATAGACAGTCAAATACTACTGTGAAGAATATCGATAAAATCACCGCATTCTACTGCCGCCTTTCTCGTGATGACGAGTCGCAAGGTGACAGCAACAGCATTAAAAACCAGAAAGCTATTTTACAGAAATACGCTGATGACAACGGATTTGGTAACACAGAGTTCTTTGTTGACGATGGCTACAGCGGCACAAACTTTGAACGTCCTGACTGGCAGCGTCTTATTGCACAAACGGAAGAAGGCAATGTCAGCACCATCATTGTAAAGGATATGAGCCGTCTTGGTAGAGACTACCTCAAAGTAGGTTATTACACCGAAGTGCTTTTCCCCGGCTCCGACATTCGCTTCATTGCCATAAATAACAATGTGGACAGTGCCAATCAGCAGGACAGCGACTTTACACCGTTCCTCAATATCATCAACGAATGGTATGCCAAGGACACGAGCAAAAAAATCCGCTCCGTCTTTAAGTCAAAAGGTCAGTCCGGCAAGCCGCTCTGCACCAATCCACCTTATGGCTACATCAAGGACCCGGAAGATAAGACGCATTGGATTGTTGATGAAGAAGCAGCCAAAGCGGTAAAAGAAGCATTTCATTTGTGTATGCAAGGTTATGGTCCTACGCAGATAGCTAAAGAATTCAGTGAAAGAAGGATAATGAATCCAACGGCTCATGCAAAGGCAAGCGGAATCAATATTCCTGACAATAGAGGCCATGACGATGATTACATCTGGCGAGGTAGCACAATCGTTCATATGCTTTCAAGGCAGGAGTATTTAGGGCATACGGTGAATTTCAAGACCTATCGCAAGTCCTACAAAAATAAAAAACAGCTTAAGAACGACCCGTCTGAATGGCAGATTTTCGAGAATACCCACGAAGCAATCATCGAGGAGCCAGTGTTCGAAGTAGTACAGAAAATCCGAGATGGCAGACGCAGGCTTACACCGATGGGAGAAATGCCAATCCTCTCCGGTATGCTCTTCTGTGCTGATTGTGGTAACAAGCTGTACCAAGTACGCCACAGAGGTTGGGAGCATGACAAAGAGCATTTTGTGTGTGCTACCTATCGTAAAATCAAAGGTGGATGCACTTCTCACCAGATACGCAATGTGGTCGTTGAGGAACTGCTCCTTGACGGTATCCGTCGTGTAACGGCCTTTGCCAGAGACCATGAGGATGAATTTGTGGAGATGGTTACCAAGAAAACAAGGATAGATCTTGATAGGAGTATGCGTGACACTAAACGAGAATTAGAGCAGTCACAAGCTCGCATCAACAAGCTGGATGAAATTATTCAGAGGCTTTATGAGGATAATATCGAAGGTAAGATTTCAGATGAGCGTTTTGCTAAAATGACCGCCAGCTACGAAGCTGAGCAGCATATCCTTGAAAGCCGAGTGGCAGAGCTGAAATACACTATGACCGAGGAAAAGGAAAGCGCACTGGGTGTTGACCACTTCCTCGCCTTGGTACGGAAGTACACAGATATAAAGGAAATCACAGCGGAGATCATCCGGGAGTTTGTTGAAAAAGTCTATATTTACAAGGCAGAGCGCATTGATGGCAGACGAGTACAGCGCATCAAAATCGTTTATAACTGCATTGGCGAATTTGACACACCGGTTTCTACATCCACCACAAAACAAGAAAAATCGGCATAGCCGGTAATTAAACCAAGCTATGCCGATATTTTTCCGGGATTACAAATCCCTAAGACGCACCCACAAAAGGCTGCTTTTTTTTATGGTATTCCAAAGGATCTTGTAAATAACGGATTTTAGATCCGAAAAATTACCAAACCGCAATTAGGAAGTATTTTTTTCTCCTGTGCATAGTTATTATTAGACCGGCGAAAGGGGTTGACAGGAGAAAATGATTACTGAGGTTTTTTTGGTCGGGCTAGCTTTATCGGTTATCAAAGGGGTGACCCTGCTTGTTTCATATATCAATAATAATGCTTTCCCTCAACCTTTGGGGGAGCAGGAGGAGGGTGAGTACCTAAGAATACTCGCTGATTTCAAAGATGAAACCAGACAATCGCCGGATGAGATTATGGTTGAAAATGCCAGGAATAGGCTAATTGAGCATAATTTAAGACTTGTTGCCCATCTTGTAAAAAAATATGACGGGACGGGTGAAGACAGCGATGATCTTATTTCTATCGGCACTATTGGCTTAATTAAAGGAATTAACACCTATAATGCCGATAAAGGTACACGCTTGGCAACTTATGCTGCCCGCTGTATAGAAAATGAGATATTGATGTATCTTCGATCCCTTAAGAAATCAAGAGGCGAAGTTTCCATGTATGATCCGATTGGCACCGACAAGGAAGGGAATACCATCAATCTTATTGATGTTTTGGGAACAGATCCGGATGCTATCTCAGATCAGATTGAAAAAGAATTTGAACAAAGAGTCGTTCTCGATAAGCTTAAGTGTCTTTCCCGCAGAGAACGGACGGTGGTTCAGCTGCGTTTTGGGCTGATGAACGGGCCGAGAAAAACACAGCGGGAGATTGCAAAAATTCTTGGTATATCCCGATCATATGTTTCCAGAATTGAAAAAAAGGCTGTTCAAAAATTAACTGAGGAAATGAAAGATCACCGGCCAAAATAGTATCTTGACAGCTATTTTATTAAATGCATATAATTGACAATATACCCAAAATATCTTATGATTTAGGCGTGTTAAGAAGAAAATAAACGAGATTATTTCTTTTTCTTATTTTGTTTTATTCTGGAAAAAGAACACTGAAGTATCCGAATAACAGATTAAGCTAAAAACGAACTAGGGGGAAAAGGTATGAAATGGTTTTTAAATATGAAGACAAAGAATAAGCTTTTAGTCAGCTTTCTGCTTATGGCTTTCATCATTACAGCAGAAGGAGGATTTGCGCTTTTCAATTTAAATAAAGTCAATAATAATCTCGTTAGTATGCAAAAAAATGGGATTGAACGTATTGTTTTATTAAACTCAATTTACGATAATTCTTTAGTATCTGCTCAATATGTTCAGACCGTTGTATGGCAGTCTGCTGACATAAAAGCAGTTTCAAACGCTATCGATCAGATTCAGAATTTATCACAGCAAAATAATAAGCGCCTTGAAGAATTGGGGACTTATCAATTAACAGAAAAGGGAAAAACTTACCTTGACACTTGTCAAATTAATAATCAGAAATTTATAGATACTTTGACGCAGTTCATTGACGCTATACATAAGGATGATTATACTCTTGCCGATCAGTTAAGTATCCAGGTTGAATCGGATCAAAACAGACTGGGGGAAATGATCAAGACTATCCAGCAGGAAGTTATACTTGATAGCAAGAATTTAGTTGAATCTTCAGAAAAAGCCTATAGTTTATCCTGCTTGATGACGATGGGACTAACTCTATTCGGTTTGATTGTTGCCATTTTATTCAGCTTTCTTCTCGGAAGAATTATAAGCCGTCCGATCATGGCCGCAGTAGAACAGGCCAGACTTCTGGCTCAAGGGAACTTTTCTGTTGATGTTGCGCGAGAGTTTTTGAACAGAAAAGATGAACTAGGAATATTAGCGCGTGCTTTTAATGATATAGGGACGAATTTAAGGAATCTAATCCGGCAAGTACTGAGCACGACCGAGGATATGAGTGCTTCCAGCGAACAGCTTTCAGCTTCGGCGGAAGAAGTAACAGCCCAGGGAATTAATGTAAATTCTTCTACTCATGAAATTATGGCTGGGATGGAGGAGACTTCTTCATCTACACAAGAAGTCGGCGCTTTAGGAGAAAAAATTGAGAAGGGTGCACTCCAGCTTTCCCAAAGAGCTGCTGAGGGAAGTAAGATTCTTAAAGAAATAGAAGCCCGCGCTGAGAAAATGAGTACCAATGCTCAAGAATCGAGTCGGATAGCTACGGAAATTTATGAAGAGAAACAAGCCGGAATCATGAAGGCCATTAAAGAAGGGGAAGTCGTCAAAGAGATTGAGCTAATGGCTCAGACTATTTCCGATATAGCAGGACAAACCAATCTGCTGGCCTTAAATGCGGCTATTGAAGCCGCACGAGCCGGTGAACAAGGCAGAGGTTTTGCTGTAGTGGCTGAAGAAGTAAGAAAACTGGCTGAACAGTCTGCGGATACGGTGACAGGGATACAGAGTGTAATTGTTAAAGTTCAGAATGCGTTTAGTAATCTGTCCCAAAACTCTTCGGATATTTTGCAGTTTATTGATGAAAAGGTTACAAAAGACTATGAAACTATGGTTGAAACAGGGGCTCAGTATGCTAATGATGCGGATACAATGGGCAACCTTGTTGAAAACTTTGCTTCGACTTCCGAGCAGATGTCTGCTTCTATTGAACAAGTTAACAAGGCTATTGAAATAGTAGTTACGTCTGTCAGTGAGGCAACAAGCAGCACGCAGGAAATTGCTGCAAATATGGGAGAAACCTCCAAGGCTATGGAGCAGGTATCAAGTGTTGCACAAAACCAGGCTCAGTTAGCTCAGAACCTCAGTAACTTGATAAACAAGTTTAAGGTGTAAAAAACCGCAGTACCGTACATAGGTCATCGGGGTTACCACATTCGTCGTTTCAATTTTGCCTTCGGCCTCAGGGAAAAGACTGATTAGAGTAGCCAAAGCGTTCTCTTCCAGTTCTTTCATTGAGGTCTTGTATTTTTTGATAGTTGCTCTGGAACATTCTGTTGATATATAATAGTTTGGAAAGCAGAAAATGATATAGAAAGAAAAAGCAGAGGAAGTTATTTTATTGATCGGTATTTTACGCCCTGACTTTCAATATGGGTCTATCCAAGATATTCCGGTTGAAGACCTTCTGTCGAATGGCATTAAGGGCTTACTTCTTGATCTGGATAATACAATTTCTCCTTGGAATGAGACATCTCTAACCGGAGAAGTGATAGACTGGTTTAAGAAAATTAAGATACAAGGAATAAAAGCCTGTATCATATCCAATAACCGCCATCCAGACCGGGTGTCGGCTGTAGCAGATGTTTTGGATATACTTTATGTTTATCAAGCTGCTAAGCCCAGAAAGAAGGCATTTCTTAAGGGGCTTAAAACTTTAGAGTTAAAGAAGTCAGAGGCTGCAGTAGTTGGAGATCAACTTTTTACAGACGTCTTAGGTGGAAATCGCATTGGGATGATGACAATCCTGCTTCCCCCGATAGATGAGCGGGAGTTTGCCGGCACAAAAGTTTTAAGGTTTATGGAAAAAATTGTCGGCAGGAAAGTAAAGTACACTAGAAAATTAGCAAAGTCAAGTGATGGGTTGGCTAGATTATAATGAAAAAAAGGTTTGCGGTTATTGGCTTTCCAATTGAACATTCTCTATCTCCGTTAATGCATGAAGCAGGCTATAAAGCGTTAGGTATTAATGCCGAGTATCATAGGATTCCGCTGCGTATTGACGAGCTTGGGCAGGGTATAGACTTCCTGAAGATAAATAACTATGACGGTTGGAATGTGACTTACCCTCTAAAGGAACATATTATGCCACTTCTCGATAGTATTACGGCGCAGGCCTTAGCAATAGGTGCTGTTAACACCGTCAAGGCTGCCCACGGCTCTTTAGAAGGACATAATACTGATGGGGAAGGGTTTATTGAATCCTTATTAGATAAAGGCTATAATTTTGAAGGGAAAAAAGTAGTTATTCTTGGGGCAGGTGGAGCAGCTAAGGCTATTGCCGTAGCCTTAGCAAATAGAAAAGCGGAGCTCTTGATCCTCAACCGCACTGAAGAAAAAGCAAAAAAACTTGCCGGGCAGGTCTTAGACCTTGGCGGAAGAGCTGATTGGGGAGTACTTGCTGCCGGAGAATGGCTTAGATATGTAGATTTATTGGTTCAAACTACAGCTGTGGGGATGGGTGGGGAACAATATCCGCTTAGATTGGACGGGATAAATCCGGCATCATGTGTCGTAGATTTAATATACAGGCCTCCGGTTACGCTTTTTTTGGCAGAAGCAGCAGATAAAGGCTGCAAGATAATCAATGGTTTGGAAATGCTGTTGTATCAGGGAGCTCTTTCCTGGAAAATCTGGTTGGACATCGAAGCTCCTGTTTCTGTAATGCGCAATGCGTTATTGGAAGTTTAAACGGGGAGAAAGATGAAGATACCAAACAATTGTCTCGGATACACGTTAATGGAAATATTGCTCGTACTTATTATCTTGGCAGGTGCCGGGTTCTCATTATTAATCAGGATTCCCCATGATTTTGAAAAAAAGAATATAGAGATATCGGCAACTGAACTGCAGGAAGATTTAAGAGAAACCCAACAGGCCGCGATTTCCAATAATGTTTGGTATCAAGTGAAATTCTCCCCATATACTAATGAATATAAAATCTTTAAACAAAGTGAATTGGTCAGTTTGCAGAGTTTGCCTACAGGGGTGCGTTTTAGTAATAGTCCTTCCGAACTTACTTTTTTACCTACAGGTGCACCAAATGTAGGGATGACGGTGAT
This sequence comes from Peptococcaceae bacterium UBA6116, assembly GCA_002423425.1. GTDB lineage: Bacteria > Bacillota > Desulfitobacteriia > Desulfitobacteriales > Syntrophobotulaceae > UBA6116. The sequence goes on along the minus strand of DIWC01000041.1, from coordinate 46,375 downwards.
ATTAAAGGCAGGGAATCTGGAAAGAAAGATTATCGTTGCTCCGGTTCTGGGCAGGATAAGGCTAGAATGAACGGGGAATTAAACTATGTCGGAATGTATTCAATCATCATTAACAGTTCAAAATATTATCCTGGTAGGGTTTATGGCAGCGGGTAAGAGTAGTGTAGGCCAAATATTAGCCCAGGAATTAGGCTGGGATTATATTGATACCGATTATGAAATCGAAAGATTGACAGGTTTTACTGTTGCGGAGTTATTTAGTAAATATGGTGAAGCAGGGTTCCGTGCTGAGGAAAGCCATATGGTTCGGAGACTGGCTAATGTTCAAAATAACGTAATTGCTACAGGCGGAGGCATGATATTAAATCCGGATAATCTGGCCAGACTTGAAAAGATCGGTATCCTTATTCATCTTTATGTTCCTTTGAAAGTCGCATTGCAAAGAGCAGAAGGATGTGAGGAACGTCCTTTGCTGGCTAAAAACAAAGAGGAATTAGAACGGCTTTGGATTGAGCGGCAGGATACTTATAACAAGGCTTCGCTTACGATCGATACTTCGGATAAAGATATAGCGGCGATGGCAGCAGAGATTCTTACGCTACTTAAAGGGGGGCAGGGGTAATGTTACAGAGAATTGATGTCGGAGGTACTCAGGGATATCCAGTATTTTTAGATGTTTCCTTGGAAGGGCTAGGTGCTTATCTTAAAGATAGATATGGGTCAAATACTCATTATTTAATCATTACCAATAATCTGGTAGAGTATTTATATGCTAAGAGAGTAATGGACGGCTTACAAGAATTCCGGACTGATTGGATCATTGTTCCTGATAGCGAAAAGGAAAAAACATTAACTAGCCTTAGTAAACTAACCGAAGAGGCCATTAAAGTCAAGACGGACAGGGACAGCGTGGTTCTAGCCTTAGGTGGAGGAGTAATCGGTGATCTGGCAGGTTTTTTTGCTACTATTTTTTATAGAGGGTTAAGGTATATACACATTCCTACTACGTTCTTAGCTCAAATTGACTCCAGTATCGGCGGGAAAGTTGCAGTTAATCATCCGCGCGGGAAAAACTTATTAGGTGCCTTTTCTCCTCCTCAGGCAGTCTGGTCGGATTTCAGTACCTTGCAGACGCTACCCTGGCACGAGATTCAAAACGGTCTGGCTGAAACTATTAAGCACGCCCTAGTAGCTGATCCCGATCTTTTTAACTTTATTGAAGATCATGTTGAGGATATTCAAAATAATGATTTAGAGTTTTTGAAAAGGCTTGCGATTCGTTCTCTAGCAGTTAAAGTAAAAATTGTTACTGAGGATGAGAAAGAAAAGGGTCAAAGAATCCTTCTAAATCTTGGTCACAGCTTTGGTCATGCTCTGGAAACGGCTGGTGCCTATAAGGGAATCACCCATGGCCAAGGAGTAAGTATCGGGTTAGCTGCAGCCGCAAATTTGGCTTATGCAAGAGGATTACTCTCTGAGAAAGAATTAGAAAGGATTATTGATCTTTTGACTAAAATGAAATTGCCAAAAGATATAGCAGCCTGCGATCCACAAATTTTGCTCAGGCACATGGCAGTCGATAAGAAGAATAAAGCAGGAAGTAAAGTTTTGATTTTGCCTGCCGGCTTGGGAAAATCTATGGTGGCGGCAGATTGTCAAGATGATGAAATTATCAGTGCCTGGAAAAAAGTGATGAGATAATAATTTACAGTTGAAATAATAAAACTGTTGGATTTTAAAAAAAACTAAGACATAGAGATAGAATAAGAAGGAAAATGACAATAAATGTAAAATATGTAAATAGTTATCTTGTTTGCATAATTTACATTTATTTATTTTTGAGGAGTAATTATACTTGTGGCACGATAATATGAAGAAATTTAACCGTGGCCAAAAAGGGTTTACATTATGGGAAGTCCTTTTGATATTAGTGATACTGGGACTAATTTCTTTTATTGCTATTCCAAACTTTAACGGTATAATCAGGCATGTAGAATCAGAAGTTAACAAGTCTAACTATTTGAAGGTAGAGAGGGCGGTACAGCTCTATTATCTGGATGTAGGAAGATATCCTGATAGCTTGCAAAGTCTGATAATAATACCTCAGGGAGAAAAAAATTGGCGCGGTCCTTATCTTGAGGAGATTCCTTATGATTACAAGGGCTGCAATTCCCGCTTCGAAGTACATGTCAATGGAAAGACCTTGATCCTTTAACCTAAGGAGAAGTAATGTTTGAAGCTGAGAAAAACGGCAGCGGAGGTTACATATTTTTAGATATTATCTTAGGCTTATTTATTTTTGGTTTAGGTTTTGTCATCGTCTTGAGTGTGACGAATGCCGCAGCTTTAGCTGAAGCCCAGGCGGAAAACTATCTCCAGGCTGTCAATCTTGCCAGTTCCGCAATGGATGAAATGCTTGATAACTTAGATTCTGATAGTTCATATGGCGAAACCTATCCTATAGTGGGTACGGAGGAAAAGATAGGAAAATTTAAGCAAAAAATTAACGTGGGATGGGAAAGCGACAGTATATTATGGATTACAGTGGAAGTTATTTGGAACGAGAGAAGCGAAACAAGAAATTACCTTCTGCACAGTTTGTTTTATGTGAGGTCATAGGCCTTGCCCTGCTGGAAGTACCAACTTGCAAAATCTTGTACATAAGGAGTCATTCTATAATGCGTTGGTTTATGTTAGAATATGTAAAGTTATCATTATATACCTAATATAAGGTATATTAACTAAATTAGGGGAGAATATAGTATGAAAGCAAAATTTCGAAAACTGAGTTTACTTTCCCTCTTAATTCTCTTGCTGGTCGTTTTCTCATTAATCGTAAGTACTACCAAACAACCACCTGTTAACCAGGTTAAGGACACCGTTTCTTCTGCTTCCCAGACAAATCCTTCTCCCCAATCCGGCTCCGCTTCAACCCAAATAGTTTCAAATGAAGTGCAACAACAAGCTTTATCTTACTATGACCAGGGATTAAAATTATATTACCAAAAGGATTTTTCTGAGGCTCTATCGTTATTTAATAAAGCTTTGTTCTTAAATCCTAAGTGTTATCAAGCGCTTAACGGCAAAGGGGCAACCTACGCCTTTCAAGGACGTTATACCGAAGGGATTGATCTAATTAAGAAAGCCTTAAATCTTAAACCCGACTATGAATACGGTTATTTCAATCTCGGCCTGGCCAATGAGCTTGCCAGCAACTGGAGCGATGCAATCTCCGCTTACCAAACTGCACTCAAGCTTGACTCCCATGATACTTGGGCGTATTATGGCATTGCCAGCATTTACGGTCGTCAAGGGAATGTTGACCAAACTGTTAACTACTTAAAACAAGCGATAGCCATTGAACCCGATGCCAGAGAGACAGCCAAAACAGAACATGATTTTGATCCGGTACGCAGCAGTGCCGAATTTCAAGCGCTGCTGCAGCAAACCCCAACGTCCGCTCTCCAGGGAAATACAGATTCTTCGTCCAAAAAAAATTCTTTAATGTTTGTTCTTTATTATCATTCGGTATTAACCGAAAAGGGTAATCCTATCAGGATGCCGCCTGAACAATTCGAGGAGCAAATGCGCTTTTTAGCTGAACATGGTTACAATGTTCTAACCCCGGTTCAGCTTGAACAAAATTTAAGAGGGGACGGCCAATTTCCACCCAAACCATTTCTTATTACCTTTGATGACGGCTATGTAGATAATTACACCAATGCTTTACCCATCTTGCAAAAATACCGCTTTGTGGCAACTGTGTTTATAGTTTCCAGTTATATCAATGGGAGCGGCTTTTTAAGCGCTGATCAATTACGGTCCTTACAATCAGCCGGCTGGACAATTGGCGGACATACGGCTACTCACCTTGATTTAAGCGAGCAAAAACCTGATCAGATAACTGCAGAGCTTCAGACTTCCCGGGAAACGTTAAAAAGCATCTTAGGACAAGATGTCCTTTATTTTGCTTATCCATATGGTAAACATAATGATACGGTAATTAAGAAGCTGCAACAAGAGGGCTACAGAATGGCATTCACTACGGAAAAAGGCTGGGTAGATTCCCGGCAGAACCTTTTCCTTTTACCCCGCGTTTATTGCTATGCCAATATGGGGATGGACGAATTTATCCGGAGAGTTACGTGTCCTGATTATTAAGGACGAGACTATTTCCCCCAGAAAGCTTGCAGCGGCAGCTATTTTTTAATAATATTCATTCATGCCACCGAAATGTCCGTTTTGCGATTCGGAATATTGAATGCAACACTATGCAATAGATGATTTTTAAGATTAAATAAAGGGATTAGGTGATCTTTTTATTTCATTCCCACTCAATCGTTCCCGGAGGCTTAGAGGTTATATCATAGACCACACGGTTCACACCGCGGACTTCGTTCACAATCCTATTCGAGATCCGTTCCAGCAGTTCGTAGGGCAATTTAGCCCAGTCTGCGGTCATGGCATCATCGCTGGTGACGGCTCTCAAAATGACCGGATAGCCGTATGTACGGGTGTCTCCCATAACCCCTACGCTGTGAATAGAAGGTAACACTGCAAAATATTGCCAGACTTCCCGATGAAGGCCGGCATTAATTATTTCTTCCCTGACAATAGCGTCCGCTTCTCTAAGAAAATCAAGTTTTTCAGGTGTAATATCGCCGATTATACGGATTGCCAGCCCCGGACCAGGAAATGGCTGTCTCCAGACGATTTCTTCAGGTAACCCTAATTCTAAGCCAACTTCTCTGACTTCATCTTTAAAAAGCATTCTTAAGGGCTCAATCAGCTCAAATTGCATATCTTCCGGTAAGCCGCCGACATTATGATGGGTTTTAATGGTCTCAGCGGTTTCCGTTCCGCTCTCTACAATATCAGGATAAAGTGTCCCTTGAACCAGAAAATCTATTTCTCCAAGTTTTCGGGCTTCATCTTCAAAAAGGCGGATAAATTCGTTGCCAATGATCTTTCTTTTTTGTTCGGGCTCGGCTATACCCTTAAGCTTTGACAAGAAACGTTCTTCAGCATCAATAAAATCTAGATTAAGGTGGAACTGTTCGTTAAAGGTTTTTTTAACCTGTGCCGATTCATCCTTGCGCATAAAGCCATGATCAACATAAATGCAGGTTAGTTGGTCCCCCACCGCTTTGTGCACCAAAACAGCGGCTACGGAAGAATCCACTCCACCGCTCAAAGCACATAGCACCTTTTTATTTCCGACTTTCTTCCTGATCTCATCCACCTGAGACTCGATAAAAGATTCCATAGTCCAGTTGCCTTTACAGCCACAAACCTTATAAAGAAAGTTTTCAAGCATAGCCTGTCCTTCAGGTGTATGCTTAACTTCAGGATGATACTGCACTCCATAAAAGTGCTTCTCCCTGCAATAAATAGCAGCAACAGGAGTATTGCCGGTATAGGCGGCCTCAGAAAACCCCGAAGGCAGTTTCTTAACAGAATCGCCATGACTCATCCAGCACTGTCTGACACCTTTAAGTCCGTACCAAATTCCTTCATTGGCATCAATCATTATTTCCGTTTTGCCATATTCATGAGCCAGAGGTCTCCCGACATAGCCTCCTAGTTGAACGGTCATAAGCTGCATTCCGTAACAGATACCTAAAATAGGAACACCTAATGTATAAATCCGCGGATCGACGATAGGTGCACCTTCTTGGTTAACGCTGGCCGGCCCGCCGGAAAAAATAATTCCCTTTGGCGACATTGCTTCGATCTTTTCGATTGGAGTTTTATATGAAATCATCTCGGAATAAACTCTTGCTTCTCTTACCCTCCGGGCAATAAGCTGGTTATATTGGCCGCCAAAATCAAGAACTAATACCAGTTCCCTTTCCATGGCTGATCATCCTTTCAAAATAATTATTTCTGATAAACCTCCGGCTTAAGTACGCCCACATAAGGAAGGTTCCTGTACATTTCATTAAAATCCAATCCATACCCTACTACAAACTCATTGGGAATGACAAAACCGTTGTAATCAGGATGGATTTCAACTTCCCTCCGCTCAGGCTTGTCCAAGAGAGTAACTATTTTTAGACTCAACGGGTGTCTTCTGGCCAAATTTTCCTTCAGGTACTTTAATGTAAGTCCGGTATCTACAATATCCTCAACAACCAAAACATGTCTATCTTCCACACTGGAATCCAAATCTTTAAGAATCCGTACCTCTCCGGAAGACCGCATGGAATTACCATAACTGGAAACAGCCATAAAATCATATCTTAAGGGAACTTTAATTTCTCGTATGAGGTCTGCTAAAAATGGTACAGCCCCTTTAAGAATACCTATAATCAAGAGGTCTTTATCACGGCAGTCATTAGTGATTTGCTGTCCGAGCTCAGCAACTCTTTTCTTTAATGTATCCTCGCTTATTAGCACTTTAGCTATCATTTTCTCCATTATTTTCTCTCCGCAAATAAAAAATTCCCCACTGCATTATATCATAAAAATTATATAGCTTCTAACTTTTCCGATGACGATATGTCTTATCTTCAAACATATGTACCGTCTCCACGAAGCTTTATTTGGGAACGGAGGGTCTTAAATAATTTGGGGAAGACCTTTTTTATGGCCTTCCCCATTTTTTTGTCTACTTGACAGTTCCCGGCGGCTGAATAGATATTTTTCTGCCGATATCCTTGAACTCCAGGGTGATGGTCATGGCTTCCCCTGTCTCTTTATTTTTTGCTGTCACCTCTGCTTTGGCTACAGTCTTGGTGGCCTTTGGGATAAACAGGGTGTATTCGAAGTCAGACCAAAATCTTTCAATAATTTGATTTTGAACACTTGGTTTTAAGGTATATACCCAACACTTGTTTTGATTAAATTCCTCATTTCCTCTAAGCACCACCTCCCCAATATCTTTAAGCTGTAATGTTGCCAAGGGATCAATTTCCACCAGGAAAACTCTTTGAGCAACTGTAATGTCACTGAATTTAATCCATTCTTTACTAAATGGGTCTTTGTTATAAAGAGTGTCTTTAATTTTGATCATTTCCACTTCGCTGCCTGCCAGTTGCCCTTGAAGATGAATGTTTTCACCGCTTTTATACCCATTAATTCTGGTCACGAGGCGGTTCTGACCCTCAACCTGCTGTTGCTGGGTGATACTGTAGGCAAAAGTATTCGCCTTTTTAATGTTTTCCAACCCTAATAAAACCATTTTCTGAGGATCAGGTTGCCGCAGGGATGTAAATATTCCGCCTGCTGACAGCAAGAAAACCAAAATTACAGACCCTAAAATTATTTTCTTTTTCATACCTTGCCCTCCTGGCGGAGTTCTTACCTAATAGTATGACTATCTAAGCATAGCTATTACTGGAAAATCCTGTTGATAACCGTAACCTCTTTTATGCTCTTAGAATATCCTCTATTGTACGAGCCTGTACAAGCCTAATCGATATCCAAACCCAATTTAGGGAAGGGAGACAATAGAGCCAACACCTGCAGCTTTACCGTCTCTGGTCACTTTTGTTTCGGCAACCCATGAAGTTACACTCACAGGTAATACCATTAATTGGAAATCATATGTTCCATTCCCCTCCATAACCCATTAGTTTGGATAACTATGGTTACAAAGATTATAATAATAGCTCTTTTGAGTACACTAGTTGGAGTTATTAAACACATTTGGTCTTTGTTCTTCCAGTCCGAGAAACCCCCACGGATCAGGCAAAACGCAAAAAAAAAGCCCGGAAACCCCGGGCTTTGCTGTTGTGTACTGGCTAACTGTTCTTTTGCTTTATCGGTGTGCCAAGGCTTCTGGGGCAAATCTTACATCATTCCGCCCATACCGCCCATGCCGCCCATACCGCCCATGCCACCCATGCCTGCAGCAGCATTATCTTTTTCCGGCAGGTCAACTATCAGGCACTCTGTGGTCAGAAGCATCGCTGAAATAGAAGCTGCATTCTGTAAAGCTGAGCGCGTAACTTTAGCAGGATCTACGATTCCGGCAGAAATCATATCTTCATATTTTTCGGTCATGGCATTGAACCCTATTCCTCTACTGCCGCTGTTACGAACTTTTTCTACCACGACTGAACCTTCCATGCCTGCATTGTTAGCAATTTGACGGACTGGTTCTTCCATAGCACGACGGACAATTTCCATACCAGTTCTCTGGTCACCGGAAAGATTGAGTTTATCAAGAGCAACGATAGCGTCAATGAAAGCGGTGCCTCCACCGGCTACGATCCCTTCTTCGACTGCTGCTCTAGTAGCTGCCAAAGCATCCTCAATACGGAGTTTCTTTTCTTTCATTTCGGTTTCAGTTGCTGCTCCAACTTGAATTACAGCGACTCCACCAGATAATTTGGCCAGACGTTCCTGCAGTTTCTCCCGGTCAAAATCGGAAGTGGTCTCTTCAACCATCTTTTTGATAGATTCAACACGGCCGGAAATATCACTTGTGTTACCGGCTCCATCAACAATCGTCGTTTCTTCTTTCGTCACTCTAACCTGACGGCAGTGTCCGAGCATATCCAAGGTTGTATTTTCAAGTTTAAGACCGAGTTCTTCGGTGATAACCTGTCCGCCAGTGAGAACTGCGATATCTTCAAGCATTGCCTTACGGCGGTCGCCAAAGCCCGGAGCTTTAACCGCTACAGCAGTAAAGGTTCCACGAAGTTTATTTAGCACTATCGTCGCCAGGGCTTCGCCTTCCAAGTCTTCGGCAATTATAAGAAGGGGTTTGCCGGATTGAACTACTTTCTCCAGTACCGGTAGGATATCCTGGATTGAACCGATCTTTTTATCGGTAATAAGGACAACCGGATCATTAAGTATTGCTTCCATTTTATCGGTATCGGTAATCATATAGGCGGAAACGTAACCACGATCAAATTGCATACCCTCGACAACTTCAAGTTCCGTCGTCATGCCTTTAGCTTCTTCAACTGTAATGACGCCATCTTTACCGACCTTTTCCATGGCTTCGGCAATAAGTTCGCCAATAGTGGTGTCACTGGCAGAAATTGAGGCAACCTGGGCAATAGCATCTTTACTTTCTATGGTTTTGGCATTAGCTTTAATATCGGCGACAACAGCTTCCACAGCCTTTTCAATACCACGTTTAATCTCCATCGGATTAGCACCCGCAGCAACGTTCTTCAAGCCTTCCCTGATAATTGCCTGGGCTAATACGGTAGCGGTGGTGGTACCATCACCGGCAACATCATTCGTCTTCGTTGCTACTTCTTTAACCAGTTGAGCACCCATGTTTTCAAATGGATCTTCTAATTCGATATCACGCGCAATTGTCACACCATCGTTAGTTATTAGAGGAGAACCAAATTTTTTGTCTAAGACAACATTGCGACCTTTAGGTCCAAGGGTTATGCGGACAGCCTCCGCAAGTTTATTGACGCCACGTTCTAACGAATGACGGGCTTCTTCATTGAAAATAATTTGTTTCGCCACAGAATATTTCCTCCTTATTTACCTTTTGTGAGGTTCAGATATTTTCAGCTTCTATTAAGCGATAATTGCTTGAATATCTGATTCTTTCAAGATTAAGTACTCGTTACCGTCATATTTTACTTCCGTACCGGCATACTTGGAATAAATAACACGATCACCAACTTTTACTTCCATAGGAATCCTTTGGTCTTTCTCCATCTTGCCAGGACCCACTGCCACTATTTCTCCTTCTTGGGGCTTTTCCTTAGCTGTGTCCGGCATAATTATTCCGCTTTTCGTCTTTTCTTCTGATGGAATTGCTTTGATGATCACCCTGTCAGCTAACGGTTTTAGTTTCATAAATGATTTCCCTCCTTGAAACCTCAATTCACTTTATTGTTAGCACTCATTTAAGATGAGTGCTAATATCTAGGTATAATAATACGCAAGGACTCGAAGTTATGCAACCCTATCCAGGCATAACTATCCCCAATTATAATCATACTGCTTCTGATTTCTTACTATTGCTTATATTCTTGTCAACTTATACAGGCAATAATATAGTAACCTTTTTTTTCCTTTTATATTCAAGTTTCTTGTTATTTTGTTAAAAAACTCTTGTGTAAAATCAACCGAGTGTATTTTCCCCGGTCCGAATCCGCAAGAAATCTTCTACAGAGGTTACCCAGATGACCCCATCACCAATCTTGTCGGTCAAGGCATTTTGTCTTATAACTTCTTTGACCTGATCGCACTCCGAATCATTAATAATGATTTCGATTTTGGCTTTAGGCAATAGCCTTACCTCGACTTCAGTCCCTCTGTAGACCTCTGTCATATTACCTTTTTGCCTTCCCCAACCGAGGACTTGGGAAACAGTTATGCCGTTTACTCCTAGCTTGCTAAGTGCTTTTTCCACTTGATCAATCTTATTGATGCGAATAACAGCTTCAATTTTCTTCATATATAATCCACCCTTCAAATTTTATTCACTTGTTTTCTTTTTCAACTTATCAAGTTATATTCTCCCATTCTTCGGGAGTATTAATATTTATTAAGCTTTGTTCAATTATGTTCCTGGTAATTGGATCATGGATATCTTTTATATATTTCATTCAAAACATCCTTACCCTGGCCGCAAAATTAGTTCATCATGCACGACGATACCGATTACGGTTTGGAAAGCACAGCCCCAATTGCCGAAGAGTGGTATTGTGCCCCGCAGACATTCCCGGATGAATTGCATTTAAAGCCTGCAAAGAGCAGGATTATTTCTTAAGATTATATACTTATCACGGATTCAGGAAACAAGTAAAATAACCATGAAATTAGATAAACAGGTTGAGATTGGAATCTTCCGTTTCTCCTAGATAGGTAGCTACTCCCCCTATTTCCACACCATCAATTAACTCTTCTTTCTTAATTCCCATGACATCCATGGACATAGAACAGGCTACAATTTTCACTCCAATGTTCATGGCATTTTTTATGAGAGATTCGAGACTTTCAACATTTTTCTTTTTCATGACTTTTTTCATCATCCATGCTCCCATTCCGCCTATATTCATGTTGGAAATCGGCAGTTTTTTTGGGCCGCGGGGCATCATTATGCCAAAAGCCTTTTCCATCGAGTCTTTATTTACGGCAGCCGCATTATCATGCCTAAGGATATTCAATCCCCAGAAGGTAAAAAACATCGTCACTTGTTTTCCCATGGATGCAGCACCGGTTGCAATAATGAATGAAGCTAATGCTTTATCCATGTCTTGATCAAATACTACCAAAGTCGCTCCTTTAGGTTTAGCTATCAAGTAAGCGTTATCTTGCTGTTCCATTGTTACTTCCGCCTTTCTCCCTTTCTGGATATATGCTCTAAACCGATCACTACCCGACTCAGTTTTGAGCAAAGTATTAGCAGTTCTCAAGCTCCAAGCTTCAACATCTCTAGTAAAGCCGGGGTCGGTAACCGTAACTTCTAAAATTTGGCCTTCTTCCATAAGTTTCATATTTTCGTAAACAAGTTTGATTGGACCGGGGCATTGCATACAGGTAGCATCTATTTTTTTATCCGGGATTATTTCGTCTGTGGTTTTTTTTGCTATGGCTATCCCTATTATTGCGTTGCCGGTATCATCTACCTGTCGGTTAAGCTCAGAATTTTTTTTCTCCGAGTTGGAATATACACTGGAATACGTCCTGTACCCTCCGTCGACGCTGATCGGTTTAAATCCGTGCTGTTCTAGCATTCTTGAGGCAATATAGCTTTTTAACCCAATCCGACAGGTAAGATAAATTGTTCTGTCTTTAGGTAATTCTTCAAGTCTGCTGCGCAGTTGGTGGAGTGGAATATTGATGGAACCCTTGATTTTTGCAAATTCAAATTCTTCTGGTTCACTTACATCGACCAAAATGTTCCCTGCTGCAACTATCTCGTCAATCTCATAATATTGAACTATCTCAAGCTTCTTTTCTAGGATATTCGAAGCCGCATACCCGAGCATATTGACCGGATCTTTTCCTGAAGAATACGGAGGAGCATAAGCCAATTCCAGATCCTGAAGGTCATAAACGTTCAAGTTACCTTTAATCGCCGTGGCAATTACATCAATCCTTTTTTCGACTCCTTTATGTCCTACAGCCTGCGCCCCGAGTATTTTGCCATCTTCCTGAAAGATCATTTTCATATCAAGCGGAAAGGCCCCGGGATAGTATCCCGCATGAGAGTTCGGATGAATATGAATAACCTTATATTCTATACCCTGTCGTTTAATGAGCTTCTCGTTCATTCCAGTCGAAGACACGGTAAGATCAAATACTTTGACCACGGAAGTTCCGAGCGTACCCCTGTAAGTTTTTCCTGCCCCATAAATATTGTCCGCAACCATTCTGCCCTGCCTGTTGGCAGGCCAAGCCAAAGGAATATGAGCAGGACTCCCGTTGATATAATTTTTGACTTCAATAGCATCTCCGATAGCATAAATGTTTTCATCATTAGTCTGAAGATATTCATTGACCCTGATTGCACCCTTTTCTCCAATTTCGAGACCAGTTTGGACAGCCAGAGCATTTTCGGGACGGACTCCAATGGCCATAATTACCATGTCGCTTTCAATTACCTGGCCGCTTTTCAAAATTACATTCGATCCATCGAGCTTGGTAACACTATCTTCAAGTATCAGTTTTACCCCTTTGTCCCTTAAATGGGAATGAACAATGCATGCCATTTCGTAATCAATTGACGGCTGCACTTGATTCAGTGCTTCAACCAGCACTACATTCAGGTTTCTCTCCCGTAGGTTTTCTGCCATCTCTAAGCCGATAAATCCTCCGCCAACGACCACTGCCGTTTTAGGATTATTTTTATCAATATAGTTTACAATTGCTCCGGCATTGGGAATTGTCCTTAAAGTAAAAACTTTAGGATTATCGGCAATACCTTCAATATTAGGAATAATTGGACCTGCTCCCGGAGAAAGAATCAGATAGTCATAGCCCTCTTGATAAGTCTCATCGGTACCTAAGTTCTTAATATCAATGATTTTAGCCGCCCGGTTGATTCCAATAACCTCATTTTTTATCCTGATATCGAGGTTAAACCTATCTTCCATCCCTTTTACGGTCTGCACCAATAATTTATCCTGGCTTTTGATAGTCCCGCCAACATAATAGGGAAGTCCGCAGTTGGCAAAGGAAATGTGTTCCCCTCTTTCCAGCATAATAATTTTCGATTCTTCATCCAGTCTTCTTAACCGGGCAGCCGCAGTCGCTCCGCCTGCTACTCCGCCGACAATCACAATTTTTTTCCCCATATAAATATCACATTCCTTTCGCTATGCTCAAGGCACAAAATTCATTTTATCCTCATTTACTTCCGATATTTCCGAAAAAAGTTTCTCTATTATAGCCTTAGCCTTATCGTTCTGAACCGAGTAAAAAACCTCAACTCCCTCACGCCTCCCTTTAATGATGCCGGCTGACCTTAAAACAGACAAATGCTGGGAAATCGTGGACTGTGGTACTTTAAGACAGCTTTGCATATTCATTACATTGCTTTCCCCCTGGTCTATCAACCCTTTAACAATACAAAGCCTGGCAGGATGGGAAAGAGCCTTTAGGAGCTCCGCCTTTTTTTCAAAATACTCAGGGTTTATTCTATAGGTTTCCAAAAATCCACTCCCTCTAAACAGGAATAACATTATTTATATATTTTAATATTAATATATTAGAATAATTAAATATATGTGTCAATTCATGAATGATGCTACTTTCCAAGAAGGGGTCAGCCAATGTTTCTTTGGCTAAGACGGCCGAGCCAAATGTGCCGCTCAATTGCTATTCTCGATTCCTTAAGTAAATGCTGGGGCAAATCACATGTGCTGTCAGTTACAATTTTAATGGCCATTTTTTTCTCCCCTATAAATTCTAATCTTCATATTTTTTTTGACAATTTACCTTGGCTGTTCTTCAAATTATACTTGTTTTTGAAATAGCTATTGATATTTCCTAACGCTGAGATTAGCACTTTCATTTCTTCATCCGATAGCTTAGAAATAGTAGTATTTATCATTTCATCATGGAAATCAGCGTGATGTCTGAAAGCCTGTTCCCCCTTCTCGGTTAAGGAAATCAAGACAATACGGCGATCTTCCTCACTCCTGGCCCTATTGACATATCCCTTGCGCAAAAGGTTATTAATTGAAATGGTCAAAGTTCCTATGGTAATATCGAGATCGCGAGCGACAGCGGACATATTTCGAAGACATTCCAAGCCAATGGCTTCAATAACGTGTATTTCCGTTATAGAGAGATTTTGAAATTGATCTCCCTTTAGGGCTTGTTCTTCAATTTGCAATATATCGTTAAATAATTTTACTAGGAGTTCGTTTAGGGTTCCATACAGGTTATTCAAACTAACACCACTCGCTAAAATATTTTGATTCTCAAACTATTTGTAATTTCAATATATTCTAAGGTATTTATTTTGTCAATCAAATGAGGAATATTCCGTCATACATTTTCAGTTTCTTTATGAACCAACTGTAGACAAGCGCATATTATACAATAGACAAACCAGAGATGCTGTCAGCTAAGAAGAAAAACTTTAGCGGTTTCGTAAGCAGTCAAAGACATTCCTCCAAAAATTTCAAAGAAAAATGAAAGGTTCTTTCTTATACGTGTCCCTAACAAGGATGACCTTTATCATAATAAGGAGGAACAAAATATGCCGTTATTTCGCCGCTCTCTGTTTGCCGGCAACAATTGTTGTTGTCGCCCAATCCCTCTTTCTCCAACTTGTGGCCCGCTGCCTGGCATTAATCTTTTTAGCTTCTTTATTGCCCCGGGATCATTGATTAACGTGCTCGGCCTTCTTGAATTATCCTCGTCTTCAGGAGTATGTGTTAATTTGAGGATTCCTCCTCCAAGAAGATTGTTCTAGAACGTGTCAGTGTAAGAAGCCAACAGCATCTTTGTTAAATCTTTTAGATGTCCCAACTTTTTGGGACATCTATTTATTTGAACTTGAGGTCAATCATTCAGATATATCCCGAGTCAATTTCGCATAGCGGCTAGCTAGTTGATTGACATCATCACCTAAAGTATCGACAACAACCGGATTAGATAAATTCAATAAATATATTTTTGTTTTTTTTATCAATAGGTTTGAATCATGAAATTCCTTTTCAATAAGAATATCTTCCGCTATTAGGTATTGGATAAACTCTTTAATTTCAGATATATTTCTCTCCAAACTCTTGCTCAGGTGGGTCCGAACCCTCGTTGAAGCTACATAGGTAAGCATTTTCTGCATTTCCGCTATCAATTTTAAGCCCTTGAGCAAATCATCATTGGGATAATACTTTGCGTAATCCTTATTTAAGAGATTACAAAAAACATCGAAATTTTCACAATAAGGATGTAATGAATGGTGAATTTTATTCTTCACTCCAATAATTCTAACTTCTTTACCCCAAGCACGTATTCTCCGGATAATCGGCAGAAAATCGCCGTCCCCGGTGAACAACAGAAAAACATCTGCAGCTTTATGTCTGGTTAAAAGTATTTCCTGGACTTCGAGCATCAGTTCTGTGTCTGCTGCATTATTACGTATCTCAGTATTGGCATAATTATTTTTCCCATAGACATGACGCGTAAAGATATTCTTCTTTTCGAAAGCAGTCTGTGTTCTCCAAAATTCTTCTTTGTCGAAGTTAGCATAAAGGTAAACTGCCTGAAGGTCCGCTCCGATATGACCGGAGTAGTTTTCCAGAAGCTGAATGAATTCTTCCGGTTTAAGTCTATAACCATATTCATGAAGGCCTTCCCAGATATTCTCGTAGTCCACAAATCCTATTGCCTTCAATGGAAATACCCCGCTTTTCGAATTATTTTCTTTACAGTATATGACATTCTGGGACAAGGAGTGACAGGCAAATGCAGATAAAGAGGTCTTTTCTCCTTTCTTACTCATCCTATATAAACAAAGGAGTAACCACTTTTCGTCTCTAACGCTTCCATGCCTCGCTTACCGTGGTTACTCCTTTGTTTCTTCACTTCTTTATTTTGTCTATTTTAACCGCACATACCTTATACTAATAAGTACCGGCTACTTTATCACAAGCAGCGTTGGTTAAAACATTAACGGGGGATTCCTTATAATGAAAAGTCATAAAGACCATTCCGGCTGACACTCTTTCCGTTACTCTGACTCTGGTTTTTATTTTCCCCCTGCGGGAAGCAATTTCAACTCTTTCGCCATCGTTAACTTTAAGTTTTTTAGCGTCCGTAGGATTAATCTCAGCGAGTTCTTCCGAAGAATGAGTATTCAAAGCTTCAGAATTTCTCATTGAAATGTTTTATCGGGCTCAATTATTAGAATTGATCCCTGTTCACAAAAACCATGGCAGCCGGTCGAACGGACGCCGACGGACTCATCCAGGTTCCTGTCAGCCAATTCCTTACGCAATATCTCAATCAATTTTTGCGAACCGGAAGAAACACAGCCTGTTCCGGTGCAAACAAGAATTTGTTTTTTTATCCCTATAGAAGCATTAATTTTAGCCAGCAAATCCCGGCGTTTTTTTCGGCACTCAGGATCATTACGACATAGCGGATCTTCAGTCCTGCATTTTTACACGGAGTAGAAGCTGTATGATTACATTTTAACTGTTTACACTGTGTGCAGACAAATGTCTACCCAGGATAGATTACACCATTTTCCGTGACTAGCAAAGACATTTTGCAATCATGTTCCTCCGGTTTAATTTCTTGTACTAACTGGCAAAAAAAGGATATCCCTAGAATTTTGGCATCGTCCCGAAGAAGAGGCAGAAACCGGTCATAATATCCTCCGCCAAAACCTATTCTGTTTCCATGATAATCAAAAGCTAGTCCCGGCACTAAAACAAGATCAATTTCTTGAGGCGGGACAGGTCTGATTTTATCCAGACGGGGCTCGCGTATGCCAAACATACCCGGAAGAACATCATTTTCGATATCGGTTATTTGGCAAGCGATAATCATTTTTTTTTGACAATACGGTATGAGTAACCGTTTCCCGGCCTTTAGTGTTTCAGCAGCAATACCGATAGTCTCAACCTCGTCCTTATAACTGAGGTAAACCATAATTGTTGAGGAATTATTGAATTCCGGCAAAGAAATTATTTTATTCAGTATTTGGGCGCTTTTTGCGCTTCGTTGGATTGCACCGAGTTCCATTCTTTTTTCAAGCGCCAAGTTTCTGACTTTTTGTTTATCCGTCATGGTTAACCTACTCCAAACAATCTCCTCGTGATTTATTATTCTTTCGACAAATTAGGCTTATTTTTCGACACTTTTAGTGTTACTGTTTGATAATAGTATTTTATTCAGTTTTTTTGCCTATTAATTATCCCCAAGCCCGATAGAGAAATTACCTGTTTTTATTGGTCTTATCCACATTATCCACAAAGCTTGTGGATAACTAATTTTGTCGATATGTTTCTTTTTATTTAAATACTTAACCCCGGATTCGCATTTAGTTTCCAGGAAGCATACTTTCCTTCTAAAAAATGATAGTATCCCGCAACTGCTATCATTGCTCCATTATCCGTACAAAGACGGACTGAGGGATAAACAAAACTTAGGTCACGCCGTGATAACTCCCTGGCCAGAGAATCCCTCAATAATGAGTTAGCTGCAACTCCTCCCGCTAAAGCAAAAGTTTTGACATGGGGAACTTTCCCCAAAGCCTTTACTGCTTTGATTACAAGTACCTCCACAACCGCAGATTGAAAAGATGCTGCGAGGTCATTCGTATTTAAATTTTCTCCCTTCATTTTGGCAGTATTTAAAGTATTCAAAACTGCTGACTTTAAGCCACTAAAACTAAAATCGAGACTTCCAGCTTCGAGCATAGACCGTGGAAATGCAAAAGCACCCGGATCTCCTAACGCCCCGGCCTTTTGAATATGCGGCCCACCCGGATAGCCTAATCCCAAAGTTCGGGCTACCTTATCAAAGGCTTCCCCTGCTGCGTCATCTCTGGTACTCCCTAACACCTGAAACTTAAGATGTTCTTCAAATAATAACAAGTTTGTATGCCCCCCCGAAACCAATAATGCTAAAACCGGGAACTCCAAGTTGGGATGTTCCAGAAAATTGGCATAGACATGCCCTTCGAGGTGATTTACTCCTATTAATGGAATGCCTGCCGCATATGCCATGGCTTTAGCGGCGGCAACGCCAACCAGAAGAGACCCTACCAGCCCCGGGCCATAGGTAACGGCTATAGCTGAAAGACTTTTGAAATCTGTTTTTGCCTCGTCAAGAGTTTGCTGAACAACATCTCTGATATGAAGACAATGCTCCCTCGAAGCAATCTCGGGAACCACTCCGCCATACTTTTGATGCGTTTCAATCTGGGATGAAATTACCTGACTCCGTAGTTCCTGGCCATTGCTCAATACTGCTGCAGATGTTTCATCACAGCTTGTCTCTATACCCAGTATTATTATGTCCTTTTTCTTTGACAAACAAATTCCCCCTGCAAAGTATTAAAGATGTGCCCACATGATAATAGCATCCTCCATGTTATCAGAATAATACCTTTTCCGTAATCCTGCCGGTTTAAAACCCAGTTTTTGATACAGATTCTGAGCCGTAGTGTTGGACACTCTGACTTCTAATGTTATACTAGAAATTCCTAGTTTTCTCATTTCGTTCATCACATTGAGCATCAGATATTCTCCCCACCCCTGACCGCGACATCCGGGCCAGATAGCGACATTAGTAATATGTGCTTCGCCAATTACCAGCCAAAGGCCCATATATCCGATAACTTTATTATTTATTTCTAAACAATAATAGCGTGCCAGGTTATTATCTTTCAATTCCGAGACAAAAGACTCTGTCGTCCAAGGAGTCGGAAACGAGACCTCTTCAATTGCTACAACCATTGGAATATCTTCTACTACCATCGGGCGAATTCTGATCGCTTCTTTCGGTATCTCCTCTTTGTTATGCTGTTGAACCTCAGTTCTGTTTTCCATTCCTACCACCCAGTAAACTTATTTTTTTTATAATATGATCCAAACAGCAATACTGATATCAACTTTAATCCCATTGCCTAATACTATTTGCTAAGTTTCCTTCCAAAATTGACTTCTGCTTCGGAAAGCCTTAGATAGAAAGGCTCGACCTTCCCATAAGTTTCAGCTGAGCATTTTCCATTGGCCGGCCAATTTCTCCAGACCTCACAAGCTGCATAAGCCCCTCTCGGCAAATACTGGTATTCCAAGGGAATAACAGCCTTTTCCCCGAGCACTTCCTTCAGGTAATCCTTAGCTCCGGAAACTGCATCTCCAACAAATAAAAATTTCCCTTCAATTTTTCCCAATTCTGCCGTTAAGTGAGCCGGCGTTATCGCCGCAGGACCATCAGTGCATATCATGTGCTCCGTATAGCAGTACCTGGCATAATACCACTCACCCTTGCGGGCATCGAGGATTACGACCGTTTCCTCTGATCTGCCCCAACCCGTCCAGGCAAGCGTATCAAGAGAAGTAATACCTATCAATGGTATTTTTAGGACCTGGGCCAACCCTTGGGCAGTGGCAATTCCTATCCTTATTCCTGTAAAAGAGCCTGGTCCACGAACCACTCCAAGAAAATCAAGCTCTTCGAGCTTCCAATCAGCTGCCTTCAACAGTTGATCCAACATAGGAATAAGTCTCTCGGAATGGTTCTTTCCTGTATGCAGAAAACCTTCTCCTACTAATTTACCGCTTTCAGCCAAAGCTAGGGCTGTAATTTTGGTTGTTGTATCAATCGTTAAGTATTTCATGAGCCTCCCATTTTCCCTTAGGAACAATAGATATTAATCTGCAAAGATCGCCGCTTCCTTCAATCCTAATCTCCAAACGGTCCTCAGGCAGAAGTTCTGCAATAATCTCCGGCCACTCGATAAGACATACGCAGTCGTCCTGAAAATAATCCGTTAGACCGATAACTTCGGCTTCTTCAGGGTAAACAAGCCGGTAAAGGTCCATATGAATAAACCTAAGCCCTGTGGGTTGCGCACAGTACTCCCGAATCAAAGTAAAAGTAGGACTTGTAATCTCCTCTTCAACCCCTAACCCCTTGCCTAGGCCTTTAGCCAAAATAGTCTTACCTGCCCCAAGTTCCCCATAGAGGCAAATAACCTCTCCTCCCTGAAAACTTTGACCAAGTCTTATTCCCAAACTCAATGTATCTTCCGTACTTATAGTTTTTATTAAACGTTCCAACAATTATCACTCCGGTTTTACTACTTTTCCATTGATCAGTACTACTTTCGGTGTAGCATCAAGACTTAGCGGTTTGCCCTCCCAAACCACAATATCCGCATCCTTACCCTCGGTCAGCGAACCGATCCTATCGGCAACACCCAATATCTCTGCCGGCCAGATCGTAATCGCCTTGAGGGCATCATCGTCATTCATACCGCTGCGGACAGCCAGAGCGGCACAGAGCGGGAGGTATTCAATCGGGGTCACACAATGATCCGTCATTATGGCGACCTTCACTCCAGCCTTAGCAAGTATCCCAGGAGTCTCAAAGGTTTTTTCCTTGAGTTCCACTTTAGACCGATTAATCAAAGAGGGTCCGACTACGGCAGGATATCCATAGTCTTTGATGATATCGACAATTTTGTGCCCTTCGGTACAGTGATCCAACACAAGGTCAATCCCAAATTCCCGGGCGATTCTGATTGATGTCATTATATCGTCGGCCCTATGGGCATGGGCTCTTAGAGGTATTTTTCTGTCAAGGACTAAATTGATCGTTTCCAGACCCAGGTCCCGTTCCGGAAGCTTATCAGAGTCACTTTTCCCTTGCTCAAGTTTGTCCTGGTAAGTCCGGGCATCAACAAAAGCTTGCCTTAGTAGTGCAGCCGTGCCCATCCTGGTCATCGGCATCTTTTTTTGTTCTCCGTAAACAGATTTAGGATTCTCGCCAAAAGCAGCCTTTAACCCCGCCGGGTCTCTGACTATCATCTCCTCGATAACCCTGCCGGCCGTTTTAACTACAACTCCGGTACCCCCTAGGACATTTGCACTCCCCGGACCGGTAAAAACCGCCGTTACTCCTCCTAACCGGGCGTCTCTAAATCCTTCATCTCCAGGATTTATCCCGTCAATTGCCCGGAGTTCGGGTGTCAGCGGGTCAGTCATTTCGTTAAGGTCATCGCCCTCAAAACGATAGATCTCTTCTCCAATTCCTACATGACTATGAGCATCAATATAACCCGGTAGAATCCATCTCCCCGAAGCATTAAATATTTTAACCACGCTTTCCGGAGTTAAACCAAAGGTATGTATTAGTCCAGCCTCATCGAGTTCTCCGGACCGAACAGGATGTTGGATTATTTTGGCAATCTTAGTCCCTCTAACAAGAACACTGCCATTGAATTCTTCTTCCCCGGCCATAGTTTTAATTGTTCCATTGGCAATAATTAAATAATCGTTGTCCACGTCACGAGTCCTCCCCTTATTAACCTATACTTCTTTCATCGAAAGACCAACTCTTCCTCTTTCCATATCAATAGTTAATACTTTAACTTTAATGATATCTCCAACAGCAGCGACTTCCATCGGGTGCCGGACATAGTTTTCACTTAGCTGGGAAATATGAACAAGTCCATCGTTTTTCAAACCAATGTCCACAAAGAGACCGAAGTCAACAACATTCCTAACTGTTCCTTCCAGAAGCATTCCTTCTCTCAGATCTTCCAAGTGTGTAATATCTTTGCGCAGCAAGGGACGGGGCAGATCTTCGCGTGGATCCCTTCCGGGCCTTTGTAAAGCTTCAATAATATCTTTAACTGTCGGAACCCCTGCTCCAAGCTCACCCGCAATTTCCTCAGCAAGAAGAGAAGCAAGAGCCGAACGTATTTCAACCGCTTTAGATCTAAAATCTTCTAAAACAAAACCGGCTTTTTCTAAAATTCCCACGGCCAGTTGGTAAGACTCGGGATGAACCGGAGTGTTGTCCAGGAGATTATCCCCATCAGGTAAACGGATAAAACCCGCACACTGAATAAAAGTCTGTTCACCTATTCTGGGTACTTTTTTCAATTCTTCCCGCAATCGGAATTTTCCATGTTTTTCTCTGAAAGACACAATGTTTTTGGCAGCAGCACTATTAAGACCCGCAACAAACTTAAGAATGGTAGGCGAAGCGGTATTTAGATCTACCCCTACCGTATTTACGCAGGACTCAACTACCCCTCCCAGGGAACCCTCTAATATCTTGGGCTGAATATCGTGCTGGTATTGACCTACGCCAATGGCTTGCGGTTCTATTTTCACTAATTCCGCCAACGGATCCTGCAGCCTGCGGGCAATAGAAACAGCACTTCTAAGTGAAAGATCATAATCCGGGAATTCTTCTTTGGCCAGGGAAGAAGCCGAATAGACTGAAGCGCCGGCTTCACTGACGATAATATATTCTAAAGGAAGTTTATCATCTTTGATAATTTCCGCTACTAGTTCTTCCGTCTCCCTCGAAGCCGTACCATTGCCGATGGCAATAATCTGCACGTCATTTTCCAGAACAACCTGTCGTATGTCTTTCTTCGCTTCGTCCCATTTCTTCTGCGGAGGATGCGGATAGATGACACCTACCGTCGCCAGCTTTCCTGTGTCCGATATTAAAGCCCATTTGCAGCCTGTCCTGAAGCCGGGGTCAATTCCCAAAATAACTTTGCCACGGACCGGAGGTTGCAGCAGGAGTTGACGCAGATTGCCGGCAAATACCTTAACTGCTTGTTCCGCAGCCCTAATAGTTATTTCCGTCCTTATTTCCCTTTGAATAGACGGTGCCAGCAAACGTTTATATGCATCATGCAATGCCCCTTTGACCAACCCTCTGCAGGGGCCTCCTTTAAGGTATTTATTCTCAATATAGGAAATGATTTTTTCTTCATCGGTATCCAGATTAACAGTCAGGTATTCTTCATTTTCTCCTCTGTTTAAAGCTAAAATCCGGTGAGGCGGTATCCTGCGCACAGGTTCCCGATAGCTATAATACATTTCATAAGGCGAACGCTCTTCTTCTTTCTTAGCCTTAGCCGATATATCCGCCGTTTCATAGGTTTTAATCCTGACAATTTTTCTGATCTCGGCATCATCCGATACTTCTTCGGCAATAATATCCAGGGAACCGTTGATCGCATCTTTAATTTCGGTAACACCCAATTCAACATTGAGGTATTTTGCGGCTTCCTCTTCGGGGTTTCCACTTTCCAGCTGGCTAATAATCCACCTGGCCAATGGTTCCAATCCCTTTTCTTTGGCTACCGAAGCCCTGGTCTTTTTCTTTTGTTTATAAGGCCTGTATAAGTCTTCAACTTCTTGTAACTTCGTCGCTGACAAGATCTTGGTCTTTAGCTCATCATTAAGTTTTCCCTGTTCATCTATGAGACGAAGGACTTCGTCTTTTCTCTTTTCCAGATTTCTTAAGTATTCCAGCCTTTCAACAATAGTCCGCAAAACCGTCTCGTCAAGCTCCCCGGTTGCTTCCTTACGGTACCTGGCAATAAAGGGAATCGTATTGCCGGCATCCAGAAGCTTTACCGTTTCTGCAACCTGCCATGTTTTAAGTTTCATTTCCCCTGCAATTATATTAATAAGATCCAAATGAATACCTCCAGCGAAGCAAAATCCCCCAAACATAATACCCTAGTAGCATAGTATCGGGTGTGACGTCTCCAAACCTAAGTGCCATAAAATTCATATTGTTGGTACGGCGCCTTAAAAAAATCAGCGTGGTGGATCCTACGCTGAGTTATACTATCCTATGTAATTTAACCTCAAAATCAACAGGTTAAAGTTCAGTTAACCCAAGACTGATTTCGATAGCCTCATCAACCCTGAGCATAACTTCTTCATCCAGAACCGCTACCTTTTCCTTGAGGCGACTTTTATCAATCGTTCTAATCTGTTCGGTCAAGATCACCGAATCTCTTTCTAGCCCGCTCCTCCTCGCTTTCACTTCCACATGGGTAGGAAGTTTGGCTTTCGTAATCTGAGAGGTTATGGCGGCAATAATCGTAGTCGGGCTATACTGATTGCCGATATCATTTTGTACTACAAGGACAGGTCTTGTACCGCCTTGTTCAGAACCGATGACGGGGTTTAGTTCTGCATAAAAAATTTCCCCGCGTTTAATACTCATATCCTACACTCCAAGCCAATTTCCCTTCGTAACAGATCGTAGCTTCCTCTTCAGCTTGGCATAAATCTATAGCCAGAGTCAGATTAATCTGAGCCATCTCTAAGTACCCCTGACGCATCTGCTCCCTTATTCCTGCTTTTCGCCGTTCAAGCAGAACACTATAAATAGCTTCCTTAATAAAGTCACTCCTATTTTTCTTTTCTGTCGATACAATATCATCTACTTCTTCAATAATACTCTCCGGCAAACAGACAATAATACGTCTAGTCTCTGCCAAGCAAGGCACCCCCCTATAAAGGTCAAAGAAATCCTATTTTAACATTTTCAAACGTAGCCACAATCAAAAAATCTTTTATGCTTCATTATAGCTAATTACCCCTAAAAGTGTCAACGAATAGAGTCGGTGGTCCAAGCTGTTTTCTTGATAATTTGCCCGCACAACAGATGTAAATCTTTCCATATTTTTTAACTGTTGCGGAATCTGTTTATGATAGCAGTGTGTGCGGCCTTTTCCAAATTATCGTCTAGCCGGCTAAGGTTTGCATCGTAACCCTTTCTACTTAAAGCTGCCCCAAGAAGCTGATCCGCTATATGTGGATTTTTAGGAAGCAGCGGTCCATGCAGGTAAGTGCCCCAGATATTCTTATACCTTACTCCTTCCAGACCATCCTCACCGTTATTTCCATAACCTTTGAGGATCTTACCCAGGTGCTTAAGTTCCGGCCCAAGATATGTTTTGCCTGAGTGATTCTCAAAGCCGACGAGAGTAGTAAGCTCTGATAAGTCCTTTCCGAATGTCGTGATCTCAGCAATTACGTTTCCAATCAATCTTTTATTGCCGGCAACGGTGTAAAGATCTAAGATTTCCAGCCCCGGTATTTCTTGGCCGTCCGCTGTCCGGTAGTATTTTCCAAGCAGTTGGTACCCGCCACAAATAGCGAGCATAACTAATCCTTCTTCGACTGCTTGTTTTAATTCCGTTGCTCTGGCACTTAAATCTTCCACCAAGATACTTTGTTCCCGGTCCGAACCTCCGCCTAAAAAAACAATATCTGCTTGGGAAAAATCTATATCATCCCCCAAACTTACTCTGCGTATCTCCATTTCTATATTTCGCCACCTGCATCTGGCCTTAAGGGCCATAACATTTCCTCTGTCCCCGTAGAGGTCAAGCAGATCGGGATAGAGATGATATAATATCAGTTTCATATACATTCCGCCTTCGTTTGGCCAGAACTTGGTTTTTTTCCTAAATTCTTGCTAGTCAGGATTTCTCTCAGGGGAAAAAGTGCCGTGTAGGTCGGCAGCACAAAAACCGCATCTTCCGACAAAAACTGCCGGGCCTCCAAAAGAGCCATCGCTTCCTTTAATTCGTGTTTTACAACAATTTGTTGTTCATTAAATCCGGCGTATTTTAATCTTAAGGCCATATCGTCAGCTCTTAACCCTGAACAGATTACTAAGTTGATAGCAACCTCTTTCGTTATGAAGGTTTCAAAATCCACATCCCACAGCCAGGAAATATCCCTTCCATCGGCAGCAAGATCGTTAATAGCTATCAACAAACACAAAGGTTTTCCCATACCGGCCAGCGTATTAATTACCTGGTTGAATCCTGTTGGGTTCTTAACCAGAGTAAGCGTCAGAAGACAACTCTGTAGAGAAAATTGTTCCATCCTTCCGGCATCGGATACAAAACTTATAAGCCCCTGTCTTATATTCTCTCTGCTAACACCTAAGCGATCAGCCGCACAAAAAGCAGCCAGCGCATTATATAAATTGTAGTACCCTTGAAGGGGTATTTCATAATCCCCATTTACCCGAAAATCCCCATCCACCCGAAATGAAATTCCTGTTTCTTTCCGGTTCACTTCTTGAGCTTCAATATATGGTTGCGGCCGTTTAAAACCGCACTTCAAACATTGGTAGATACCCAGCTGGCCATAATGAAAGAGTTCATAGGTTAATTCATCCCCACAGCGAGAACAATACCTGCCTTCCCTGGATTCCTTACTTTCTTTCCTGCTGACCGGCAAACGCTCCGTTCCATAGTAAAATACTCCGGTCCGTCCACCGCCAATCTGGGCAACCAGTGGATCGTCCGCATTCAAAATAAGACCGGTACAAGGAGGCAGGGCCTCCTTTACAAGTCTTATGGTCGTATCCAGTTCTCCGTAACGGTCTAGCTGGTCACGGAAAAAATTAGTTATTACAGCCAAATTCGGAGTTAATTGCCGGCATAAATAGGGTACTGTGGCCTCATCTGCTTCCAGCAGCAAAAGGGAAGCTTTGGCCTTACCTGTAAAAGAAGTATTTTGCAGTAATGTCCCGGTAATTCCCGTTATCATATTTGCTCCTTCCCGGTTAAAGGCAACTTTTTTTCCCGCTGTTTGCAAAATCGAAGCCAAAAGATTATTGGTGGTTGTTTTCCCATTGGTTCCGGTAATTATAACTGTTCCCTCAACAAAAGCAACAGCTAGGCGCTTGATAATATCAGGACAAATTTTCTGAGCTATAACTCCCGGAAAGGTTGTTCCTTTCTTCCCGAGAAACTTTAAAACTGAGCCTATTATTTTTCCCAGCCACAGGCCAAGCCAAAAACGTACAGCCGTCATTAAGTAAATACTCCTTAAAGTAAATATAAAAAAATAAAATATAAGGCTTTGTAAAACCAAACTACACAAAAATATTTAGATATTAGATAATATAACCTAATAGAAGCATTATTAAAAGTCTTTAGTACTCACCGGCATGAGCGTCGCCCACAAGTCCATAACGTGTCTTTGAGTATTTTTGTCATTTCCCGATAGTTCACTTTATGTCCCCTTCCTTATAAACTAAGCAAAAATCCGCCTTTTATTCAGCCATAATTTTCTCCCAATATTCTTCCCCTTTTGGGCCTGCAAACGGCATCTTCGATTTCTCTTTCAAGCCGCTGAAGTCTTCATCTGTTTCCAACAACAGGTTCAGTACATGCTGAATATTCATCTTACCGGGTACTTTGACAAAATTGAGAACACAAGCTAAACAGTAGGCAGCCAGTACTGGGGCGCCTGTATTTTCAGCCTCTTGTAAGCGGATAGTTACAAGCTTCTCAGCAAGCTCAGGTTGGAAATGGCTTACTTGGCCGCCGCTGCCACAACATAGGGTGGTATTTCGATTATGAACCATTTCAACAATACTAAACCCTTTTCGCAGGAGAGCTTTCCTTGCTTGTCCGGCAAATAACCCATTTGAACGGTCAGGACAAGAATCATGCACCGTAATATTACTTTCTTTATTATTATTCCGAGGTTTCGTAAAAATCTTACTATTTTCTAACGCCTCATAGATTGTCACCATTGTTATCCCTGTATCTTCGAGCAACGGCTGCAGCTGATAGTAGCAATTTGGACAAGCAGTAATAAGTTTTTTAACTTTGAGATCCATTAACTTGGTCTTGACATAGTGAACATAGTCATTACCTCTATCCTGCAAACCTAACTGGAAGAATGGTATACCGCAGCAATCAGTAATCAACGT
The DNA here is from genome assembly GCA_002423425.1 of Peptococcaceae bacterium UBA6116. Classification (GTDB taxonomy): domain Bacteria; phylum Bacillota; class Desulfitobacteriia; order Desulfitobacteriales; family Syntrophobotulaceae; genus UBA6116. The sequence continues at coordinate 18,739 of DIWC01000041.1, read as the reverse complement.
TAATTTCTTGTACTCTTGGCTGAGATGATTAAATATAGCTGTGGTCAATTGGGGGAAGTATGTTAACAACGTGCACCCCGGAAAAAAGGCTGCGGCTGCTTCCCGATCAGGATTAAGATCAGTGTAATCCACCCCGCTTAATTCACGATAAGAATTCATTAAATTATTTTTTCGGTCCGGAAACATATAACGATAATCATTAATAGAAATAAAATCATTTTCTACCGCATTATTCCTGGTCTCGCCAAACATTCTGCAAAGACTTAAGTGTAGAGGACATACTTGCTCGCATAAGCCACAGAGAGAACATGAATAGGCTTCTTCAACCGAAGGTTCCCTTCTGGCAATCCCAGCAGGATCCTCTTCTATCCGTTGAAGAAATTGACATTCGGATACACAGAGGTCACAGTTCAGACAATCCTTCATTATCCCCCTGCAAATATGGTTCAATTTATTATCTTTATTCATCTTATTCTCCTTTTGGCAATCTCTCTTATCTGGCTTAATATCTCTTTCGCAACAAATTAGATTGTATTCCCATACTTTGGCGATACTTATTAACCGTTCGGCGCGAAATACTTATACCTTTATGCACAAGAATATCCATAATTTTCTGGTCACTTAGAGGATCAGCAGAATCCTCAGAAGAGATAATCTCTCTAATCAAATATTTAATACTTGCGGAAGAAACCTTCTTACTGCAGCCGGAGGCAAGCCCTGAATTAAAAAAATACTTCAAAGCAAACAAGCCACGCGGAGTTTGGACATATTTATTACAGGTAACCCTGCTGACAGTTGATTCATGAATGTTAACCAGTTCAGCAACCTTACTCATGGTGAGAGGTTTAAGATATTCTATACCCCTATCAAGAAAATCACTTTGAATATTTACAATACACTGGACTACTTTATAAATATTCATCCTTCTTTGTTCTATACCGCGAATCAAACCCAGTGCCGATTCCAGCTTTTCTTTAAGGTATTTCCTGGCATCCTCGGAAAGATAAGCATTATTCTTAAAAAGATCAATATATACACGATTAATTTTTAGATAAGATAGATCAAGGTCGTTAACGCTTACAGTATATTTGCCCTCATTTTTCATTACAGTAACATCAGGCCACACAAAAGGATTTCTTTCTGCACCATACTGCAGTCCTGGCTTGGGATCAAGTGTCCGGATCAGATCATATGCTTTTTGAACAGCGTGAACATCTACCGTAAGCTCATTGGCAATTTTATTCAGTTTTTTCTCGCCAATCTCGTTAAGATAGTTTTTTATTATTTCTTTGGTTAGACCATCATCAATTCGCTTGCTTTGCAATTGCAGCTGCAAACACTCCTGCAAATTGCGTGCTCCTATTCCGGGGGGATTAAAGGAATGAATGGTTTTCAGTACTTCCTCGACTTTATTAATATTCACATTTAGTTTTTGGGCAACATCCGTTAAATCTAAACAAAGATAGCCATTGTTGTCAATATTGCCAATTAGGTAATCACCAATTATTAATTCTGTTGGATTTCTGAGTTCAAAATGCAACTGGTATTGAAGGTGTTGATAAAGAGTAGTTTTATCAGATAGGTAGTTTTCAAATGAATTAGCTTTAAGTCTTTCAATCCCATCCTGTTTAGTGTTGCTGTTAGTGTGCAAATGGTCGAGAATATCATCTATATTGACCCTGCTGGTATTTTTATCAGCATTATCGTCCTTGCTATACTCTGGCACTTCATCCAGAAATGGATTTTCTTCAATTTTTCTAACAATATATTCATTAAGCTCCAAAGCGGTCATTTGTAAAATTGAAATAGCCTGTCTTAATTCAGTCGTCATATATATCTTCTGTTGTTGTTCAAGATTTATTTCCTGCCAAATTTGACTCATACTGTTTTCCACCTTTTGGATATTGACTGAATCAGACCTATTCTCTTAGCAATTGAATGCCATCATTATTATAACATATCCAGACATCTTCCTGTCCAACAGAAAGGCAGATGCCTATAACATCAAGCAAACACGACTCATAAAAAGCATTCGCTTCTTCTTAATCAACAAAGAATACGCACAGGAAATTATGTCCAAAGTAAATTATATGATATATTATTATGTGTTTAATAATAACGGAGGTAAATGGTAATGGAAAACCATATTATTCCTTTTTCGCCGCCTGATCTTACACAAAGAGAAATAGACGCCGTTGTCGAAGTGTTAAACTCAGGGTGGATTACAACTGGTCCGAAGGTTGGCCAATTTGAAGAAAAAATAAAAGAATATTGCTCAGCTGAAAATGCTGTTGCTTTGGCCAGCAATTCTCAAAGTCTGGATTTAATTTTAAAGGTTTTTGGTCTTGGCGGAAATGATGCTGTTATCACCACTCCCTATACCTATGTCGCCACTTCCAATGTTATTTTACATAGGGGTATTAGACCCACATTCGTAGACTTGAAAAAAAATAGTTTCTTCATGGATTATGGTCTTCTTTCCGACTCAATTACCCCCCAAACCAAGGCTATTATAACGGTCGATATCGGGGGCTTTCCTGTAGACTATAATACCCTAAAACAAATACTTAAGTCCAAAGGCCGTGAAGATATATTGCTTATTTCCGATTCTGCCCATTCTTTCGGCGCCTTGTATCAGGGAAAAAGGGTTGGCAGCCAGTTTGACTTTCATGTTTTTTCCTTTCATGCTGTTAAAAACCTTACTACGGCGGAAGGTGGGGCAATTACTTTTAATAACCATAAGCAAGACTTCACCAAAATATTCAAATATTCTTCACTTAACGGCCAGTCTAAAGATGCTTTAACAAAAATGAAAGCCGGCGCCTGGAAATATGATGTATTAACCGACGGTTTAAAATGTAATATGACCGATATTAGCGCGTCTATTGGCCTGGCTCAGCTCGATCATTACGACCAAAAACTCAACCATCGCAAAGCCCTTCACCATCTATATGATAAAATTCTGGCAACAAAAGAATGGGCTATTTTACCCCCGGGTAATGCACCTGATAGAGAAAGCTCCTATCATCTTTATCTTTTAAGGGTAAAGGGATTGTCCGAAGAAAAAAGGGATAATATTATTCAGGAACTGGCCGAAATCGGAATTTCTACTAACGTTCATTATATTCCTATTCCGATGTTTACTTATTATAAAGAATTAGGATACTCCATTAAGGATTACCCTAACACCTATGAACAATACGCTAATGAAATTACTCTTCCCTTATATTCTAAACTTTCCCTAGAAGACTGCTCCTATGTGGCAGAAAACGTCATAAAGACAGTAGAAAAAAATTTAACGGCAAATACCCGCAAGCAGAATCAATGAATATTTTTTAAGCTTGTTATCTGTTTCCATTGATCTCGTCTTTTAAAGCCGCAAAAAAATCCCGCATAAAAATTATTCTTTTCTGCGCCATAATTTTAGCTTTAGCAGTAAATAATTTCGCGGCAATATTCTTAAATTTCAGTTCGAATTCTAAATTGGAAGCATGCTTGGAGATGTCTTTAATCCTGCCGTTAGGACCTGCATTTTGCAGTAAATATTCCTCAAGTGGAATATCCCGGAATATTTTTTCACCATGCTGGCCGGCAAGCATGAAGGAGCGGGCAATTCCCACCGCACCGATGACATCAAGCTTATCAGCTTTAATATCCTTTAAACAAAATGATCATCCTCCAAAATCAATCTTACTTTAGGTTAGATTTTTAATCCATTTTTTTGGTAAGTATTTTTACTTTGCTTGCAAATACCCATCGGCCTTAAGCAGTTCGGCGATAAGAACTGCTCCGCCGGCAGCTCCCCGCAACGTATTATGAGAAATGCAGACAAATTTATAATCATAGACTGAGTCTTCCCTGAGACGTCCCATGTTAATCCCCATTCCATTTCCAAAACCCCTGTCGAGTTTGGTTTGAGGACGGTTGTCTTCAAAATAGTATTTCATAAATGGCTGGGGGGCACTAGGTAGATTCAACATTTGGGGCCTGCCCTTATACCCGTTCCATAAGCCGATAATGGTTTGCTTATCGGGTTTATTCCCAAAAGATACGAACACAGCGGCCAAATGACCATCACTGACTGGAACTCTGATACACTGGGTAGTAATAACTGTATCCTGAGTGGGTACTATTTTTTTGTTCTCAATCTTTCCCCAAACTTTTAGCGGTTCTTTTTCACTCTTCTCCTCTTCGCCGCCAATATAAGGAATAACATTATCCACCATTTCCGGCCATTCTTTAAAAGTTTTGCCGGCTCCCGAGATTGCCTGATAAGTACAGGCTAAAATCGATTTTGGCATGAACTCCTTGAGCGCATGGATCGGCGGTACATAACTTTGAATCGAACAATTAGGCTTAACAGCAATAAAACCGTATTTGGTTCCGAGACGTTTCCTTTGTTCGTCGATGATTCCAAGATGCTCCGGATTAATCTCGGGAATCACCATCGGCACATCGGCAACCATTCTGTTAGCAGAATTACAGGATATCACCGGAGTCTCGCATTGAGCATATTTTTCTTCAATTATTTTGGTTTCTTCCTTGTTCATATCTACAGTACAAAAAACAAAATCTACCTCATCACATACCGCTTGAACGTCAACTGCATTCTTCACCATAAGAGATTTAACCTGTTCAGGCATCTCTGTTTGCAGCTTCCATCTGCCTTGAACAGCCTCGGCATAACTTTTGCCGGCAGACTGCCCGCTGGCTGCGATAGAGACAACATCAAACCACGGGTGGTTATTCAAAAGGGTAACCAGTCTCTGCCCTACTAATCCCGTACCGCCAATTAACCCTACTTTTAATTTATTTGGCATGAACATCACTTCCTAAATTGTATTAAATAAAAATGCACTATCTAAAAGTATAATTCAAGTAAGTGTTATCCGCAATATTTTATTCCGTTTTTCCGTAATTTGACTTTGAACGCGATCACTCAAAAAACATACCGCTTTCTGTTTTCGACATCAATAATAATTTCTAAGCTTCTATATGAACCTCGGTTAATATCGTAGACTATTTTCAATAAGCTTGCAGCCTTACACAGAAGCTCCACTCGCCCGGCAACGTAGCTGCGAACTCAAATCCTCACTAACATGCCAAAACCCCTTAGCTTTCTGCAAGTTAACCCTTGGCATGTTTTGACGTTGTCGAATTTGTACTTCTTTTTCCATACATGCTGAAGCCCGGGTCGTTCTTTCCCGCCAAAGTCTGCCGTTGTGTGAATAACCCTTTTTATTATCCCGGCTTTATCTTCATCGAGCCTGATATTTCCCAGCTCTTTGGTTATTATTTCAAAACTTCGTTTTTCTATCTCTTCCGGCAAAAGATAATCAAATGTCTTTGTCATTTTTTCCTCATACCTCAATTCCGATTCTCGCTTTTAAACCCTGATCATACGGGTGTTTTATTTTTTTGATTTCCGATACATAAGCGGCCAGGTCAATCAGTTCTAAAGCCGGATCTCTGCCGGTTAAGACAATTTCCAATTCCCCTAGTTTTGTTCTCAGAAAATCCAGCAAGACAGCACGATCAACAAGATTTAGATTATAGGCCGGAATAATTTCATCCAGAATCAGTAAATCCACCTTACCGGATTCGCCCATGGTTATACCTCGTCTCAAATTCTCATCATGGACCATCCGGCACTGTGCTTTTTCCTCATCTGTCATCTGATAAGAAAATACGGTACGATTCTCTTTTCCCCTAAGTACAGTAATTTCGGGAATTTTCTCCAGACTATAAAGCTCTCCGGTTTCTTGAGTCTTAAGAAACTGGATCAATAAAACTCTGAAACCTCTGCCGGCGGATCTTAAAGCCAGTCCTAAAGCAGCAGTCGTTTTGCCTTTGCCATCTCCGCAATAAATATGAATAAGACCCTGTTTCACCTGCTATACACCTTCTTCCATTATTTTGCGAATGGCTTTCATATCAATATTTTTTCTAATCTCCGCAGCCAGTAAATCATACTGCCGCTCTTTATATTCCGTAAAGCTGATTTTGGAAATACTTGAAGAATCAAGCCCTTTTCTGTTAAGAAGGCACTCGATTATGGTCGCTGCAACCCTGTCTTCGTCAAAGATTCCGTGGATATAACTGCCCATGACGTTGCCCTTGATCAACCCGTCCGTCTTGTGAACCGCCTGCCCGGAAACGTTTTCAATAATAGTTAACGGCTCTTGCCCTTCCGTCTCGGTAACCCCCATATGAATCTCATAGCCGCTTAAAGGAACCTCGGATAATTTAGCAAACACCCCATCATTTTTTTGGAATTTACCCTGAACCCTGGTTCTTGTTTTATCACAGGCAAAAATTGTTTTGCTGTCCAACAATCCTACCCCTCTAAGGCTGCCCCCTTGCTCCACAGTATAAGGATCTTCGAGTGTCCGCCCCAGCATTTGATATCCTCCGCAGACCCCAAATATTATGCTTCCCTCAGCAGCTTGTTTCTTAATCAGTCCCTCCAGTCCGTTTTGCCGCAGCCACATCAGATCTCCCATCGTGTTTTTTGTTCCGGGAAGGATGATCATATCCGGATGCTGCAGTTCGGCTACCGACCTGACATACCTTAGGGAAACCCCCGGTATCAGTTCAAAGACATTAAAATCGGTAAAATTGGACATCCTCGGCAAGCGAATCACGGCAATATCGACCGCTTCCACCGTCTTATCTTGGGAAATTCTCTCCGCCAGGCTGTCCTCATCCTCGATATCTATGTATAGATAGGGAACAACTCCCAGGACCGGAATGTTGGTTTTCTCTTCAATCATTTTTAGTCCCGGTCTTAAGATTTCCACATCCCCGCGAAACTTATTGATGATAACCCCCTTAATCAAGTCCCTTTCATCTTCGTCTAAAAGCATAATGGTTCCGTAAATGGAAGCAAATACTCCTCCGCGGTCAATGTCGGCAACAAGCAGTACTGGTGCTTTGGCCATTTTAGCCATTCCCATGTTCACAAGATCATCATTCTTCAAGTTAATCTCGGCCGGGCTGCCCGCCCCTTCAATAACGATGATATCGTTTTCCTGCGCCAGTGTCTCATAGGCTCGCATAATATCGGGAATAAGTTTTGCTTTATAGCTAAAATACCCAACGGCATTCATATTGCCTAAAACTTCTCCGTTGACGATAACCTGGGAGCCCTGATCGCTTGTGGGCTTTAAGAGAATTGGATTCATCAAAACACTCGGCTCAATTCCGGCAGCTTCAGCCTGAACGACCTGAGCTCTGCCCATTTCTTTGCCTTCTTTGGTAATAAAAGAGTTCAAGGCCATATTCTGAGATTTAAATGGTGCAACTTTGTGCCCATCTTGTTTAAAAATTCTGCACAACCCGGCTGTAATCAGGCTTTTACCGGCATTGGACATAGTTCCTTGGACCATAATGGCCTTTACCATGGGCTTCACCTGCTTTCAAACGGTTAATTGCTTTAATATTTGGTCACATCCTTAAGGGCGGCAATGAGCTGTTGATTATCGCTGTGGTTTCTAACCGCAACCCTGAAATACCCGCTGTTTAAACCGGCATAATTGGAACAGGAGCGAATTAATATGCCTTTGGCCAGCAGCATCTTGTCGAGATCCAAATACCTGGAAGCTTCAAAGAAAATATAATTAGCTAAAGAACCGTAAACCTTAAACCCGAAAACAGTTAACTCTTTAATTAGATATTCTCTTTCCTTTTTTACTAAAATCTTAGTTTTTTGCAGATATTCTTTTTGGTTTAAGGCACTGATCCCTGCCTTCTGAGCTAATGTTGATACACTCCAATCCTGACCGGCAAGTCTCAGTTGTTCAATAATTCGGCGGTTGGAGGTGAGAACATAGCCGAGCCTTATTCCCGGCATAGCATAGATTTTAGTAAAGGCTTTAAGTACAAGTAAATTATTATAGGACCCAATTAAGGATTGTACGGAATAAATCTCCGGTTGCCCGACAAAATCCATAAAGCATTCATCTATCAGGACAACTGTTTTTGTTTGCCGGCAACGTTCAAGCACCTTAACTAAAAAAGAGTTCTTACACCCCTGTCCTGTCGGATTATTGGGGTTGCAGATCCAGAGCATATCCATTCCGCTCTTGATTTTTCCGATATAATCCTGTTGAAGGGAAAAATCATTTTCCGCAGTTAGGATATAATACTCGATATCACACCCTACTGTCCGCAAGGCTTTCTCATAATCGGCAAAGGTCGGTGCGAGAATCAACGCTTTTTTCGGTTTAAGGGCTAAGGTCAGTCTAAAAATGATTTCCGAGGTACCATTAGCGCAATAAATATTCTCCTGATCTGTCTTTTCATATAAAGCCAAGGCCGCAGCTAGTTCCCGGCAAAAAGGGTCCGGGTAGCTTAGGCATTCATTTAGTGCAGCCTTAACCGCATTTTTTACACCCGAAGGCAATCCCAAAGGGTTAATGTTGGCTGAAAAATCAATTATGTCCTGTGTGCCGGTCAAATCTCTGGCGGTATAGATATCGCCGCCGTGTACGTATTCATACATCCTTTTTGCCAATCCCCCTATTAAAAGCTCGGTCGCCCAAGCGTTGTATCTATGTGTTAAGTCGGCAAGAATTATTGCCCACTCACCCCGCGCCAGATCTGTTCGCTTGTTGATCCAGCTACAGTGCCAAACCTTTGGGTAATACCTGTAGTCAACCAACGGCACTGCTTGACGCTGTATCAACTACGCTCACGACGATCTTTTGCTTAACGGTTCGCTAAGCAATAATTCTTGCCTACTTATGCTAGATAAACCACAACAATAATCTTCGCTCCCACTCCAACTATTAATCCCACAAACGACGTTACATATAATAGCTTGTTGGCTCTTGGAATATCCTCGGCTTCAATTGACCTTAAATCGTCGCCGATAGCCGGCTTGGCAACCAGCTTCCCAAAATAATAATTATCTCCTGCCAATTGAACATTCAAGGCTCCGGCACAGACAGCTTCCGTATGGGCGGAATTCGGACTCGTATGGTTATGGCGGTCACGGCGGTAGATTCTCACCGCTTCCCCGAAATCCAAGCGACTTAAGTATACTGCGATAATCATCAAATAAGCCGAAATTCTCGCCGGCAGATAATTAACAGCATCATCCAGCTTGGCCGCAAACCTTCCAAAGTACAGGTACTTCTCATTTTTGTAACCGATCATTGAATCAAGGGTATTAACCGCCTTATATAGAAATCCGAGCGGCGCACCACCAATCAGGATGAAAAGCATAGGTGCGATCACGCCATCGGATAAGTTTTCCGCCACAGTTTCGACTGCTGCTTTCGTTACCTGCTCAGCGCTTAAATTTTCCGTATCACGACCCACTATAAATGACAGGAGGCTTCTTGCAGCCGGCAGATCGCCCTTTTTAAGCTCATGATACACTTTCATGCTTTCCGTCTTTAAAGATCTTACAGCCAGAAGCTGATAACACATTAGTGTTTCTAAAACAAAACCGAGCACCGGGTAGAACCTGTTTGCCCAAGACAATACCGTAAACGGAATAATAAATGAAACGGCGCCTACCAGCAAAGTTAACAGCAACCCGCACAGATATTGGGTTCTTTTTGTCTGGCAGCTGATTCTTCGTCCAAGGCGTTCCCCCCCTGAGATCATTAGTCCGATCCAGCGGACAGGATGAGGAAGCCATAAAGGATCACCGATAATTAGATCTAGCAAATACCCAGTTATTAAGGCTAAAAGCGTACTCATAATTTCCTGTCTCAAAATTTTTTAAAAAAATTTTTTTTACAATTTAATTATTTCAGTTAGTTTTTTTTCTTTGTTCCAAATACCGGTCTCCAGCAAAAGTTTATAGCCTTCACAATTTTCGAGCTTCCAATCATGAAAATTGGATCGTTCTCGATCATATTTTTCCAGAATTGCCATAATAGTTCCGCCATGAATAACTAGAGCACAGTCCACGATTCTTTTTTCAATAATCTTTGTAACTGCTTTTTCAAACCCTGCGGCGCATCTGCTTTTAAAGTCCTCAATGTTTTCTCCCTGCGGAAAATTTCCTTTTACACCGTTATTGATCCAATTCTGATATTCCCTTGTATCTTTTAATTGTTCATAATTCATATTCTCAAAAATCCCAAAATCACATTCTGCCAATTCAGGGATAATCTCAAAGGGAACACCGTTGTAAATCATCTCCCTCGTCTGCTGACACCGAAGTAAAGGACTTACAAAAACATAATCCACAGCCGGATAGTGTCCAGAACTAATGCATTTTTTGAGTTCGGTAATCCCTGATTCGCACAATTGATCATCAGTAACCCCAATGTATTTGCGCAGAAAATTCGTCTCGGTTTTTGCATGTCTTATCAAAAAGATGTTATGGTTCATAATTCTCAACCTTTCATAAGATTTTTTATCCTTTTATCAAAACGGGAATGGAACAGTGGACTCTGTAGACTTTATCAGCCTTCTGCGCAATTTGACACTGAATACGGCCGATTAACTCCTGCCTTTCTCTGTCCTTTTGCTCCACAGGTACAACCCCAAGTCCTAATTCATCACAGATAATTGTTATCTCCGGATTTTTCTTAATTCCTTCCAGAATAAACTTGCCGGCATCGAAATCTGCTTCCTTAAGTCTTTGGATAAGCACCTGCAATTTGTTAAGCACAGGCCCGGTAAAAGCTTCTTCCAAAACACAACTCCCGCCGTCCGTTATCTTATCCTCTTCAACCTTAAGCAGAGTCTTAGCAAATTGCGTTTTCCCCTGGCTGCTTCCTCCAATAATTAAGATCACGTTATTATTCCCCCTATCATTGAAGACGTTACCAGCACTACCGTTTCACAAATCACGATGTAAAAACCGGATAAATCTCCGGTCAGACCGCCGAATTGTTTTTTGGCCATCAGATAAAACCATAAATATGATAAAAATACAAGTATGATAGTTATGATCGCCGCTAAAACATCAAGATACAACATAACAATAAAACAAAAAATTATATATCCGCTCAAAACCAATCTCACCGCTTTTTTCGAAGTATTACCGGCAAAAGCAGAAGCCAGGCCTGCCGTCCGGGCACAGCGGAAAGAGACAAGTGCCAAAGCAGTTAAAGAACGGGACAGAATGAAGGCAATCAGGACAATGAAAAGGCAACGCGGTGTCAACAAAACCTGATACCAGGCTCCAAACTGCAAAACCAACAGGACAGCCGTATAAATTACGGCAAAGGCACCCGGATGGGGATCTTTAAGAATACGCAGTTTTTCTTCCTGGTCTCGATGAGAACAAAGGGCGTCAATTGTATCGCAGTAACCATCGAGATGCAGTCCTCCGGTAATCTGTACCACTAAAAAAACCGCTGCTGCCGAGGAAAAAACCGGACTTAAGTCAAAATAGGAAAAAAGATAAAACAAAAGGTAAAGAACAACTGCTATAACCGCTCCAACCGCCGGAAAAATGATTAAGGAGAAACGCGTATTTTTTTCATTCCAAGCAACCTGCGGCATAGGAATCTTAGAATACATGGAAAAGGTTACCACAACCGACTCAAAAAAAGTTTTCATTCCCTATCTCCTTTTTCCCTTTATGAATAACAGGAAGGGAACAGACCGCTTCGACCACAACATCTGCTTCTGCCGCAATTTCGCAGTTAATTTGACCGAGAACTTGAATATATTCTTCGGTAAATTGGTCGTAAGCATTAATGCCGGCCAAGATCGTACTCGATACAATCACCAGTTTCCCGACCTCTCGATCCAGCTGCTTGATAGCAGCACAAATTTCTTTAAAAGTTTCGCGGCCGCTCCTGCCGGCTAAAAACATCTCATTCGCAGTTAGGTTGGACAGGCATTCCAATAATCCTGTATCATAGCCTTTGAATTTATCAATATGAAAGGAGAGGTTATACGGAACTTCAAAGGTAGCAAACCCTTTCGTTTCACGCATCTTTCGGTGCTTGACCACGCGTTTCCGGCATTCCTCATCATCCGCCTTCATGGTAGCAATATAGGCCATCTTCCCGCTATTAATTGAAACTGACATGCGTTCGGCTATTTCCGACTTGCCGCTGGCCACGCCGCCTGTAATTAAGACTAACAATCTTTTCCCTCCTTTGGCAAAGGGCTATGTATTTATTAGGTGAGAAAGGTTTGGCGCAGTAGCGTAATCAGCAAGTGAACAGCTTTGGCGCGGGGGGAGTGGGCAATGTGTAAATCTCACCTAGCTATCATTGTTCTTTTTGTATTTCCGGCATTTTTCCATAAACGAATAAGCAAAATCAATGTTTCCCCACAGATGAAGGTGGGGATAGCCGGCAAATAAGTTTTCCCCGGTATTAATACAACTCCATTGCCTGCCGCCAGCCGGTTTAATGGCAGTAAAGCCGCTGCCATTACAAGTTGAATCTGAATAATGAAATTCATGGGCATTTATTTTATCCCCTGCGGAGCAAAGCAAATTATCGTTTGCGGATACCAAGGTGATATAGCCGAAACGGTTAAGTTTCTCGGTCATTGAAGTTTTACCGGGTAAGAATCCTGTCATCTTATATTCATGACCCTCTTTGTCGGTAAGCATATCCAACAGGTACATGAATCCGCCGCACTCAGCCAGACATGGCATGTTGTTTGTCAGAACGGTCTTTATGCTCATGAGCATGGACGTATTCTCAGACAGTTCTTTGGCATGGATTTCGGGATAACCCCCTCCTAGAATCAGTCCATCGCATTCAGGCAGATTCTTATCCGCAAGAGGACTAAAATATTGGATCGTTGCGCCCATTTTCTCCAAAAGTTCCAGGCTATCCTGATAGTAAAAACAAAAAGCTTTATCCTTAGCTACCCCTACAGTAATTGGCAAACTTTTTTTTATCCTGATTTCAGGATAATGAATTTCCGGTGCCTCCCCGGCAATTGTAAGGAGCTTGTCAATCTCGATTGAACTTCGGGCCTGCCGGGCTAACCGTTTTATTTTTTGCTTGAGGTCAATTACTTCCGAGGCCGTTATCAATCCGAGATGCCTGCTCTCCAGGCTGCATTGCGGCAGGTGGGGAAAGAACCCGAGAACCTCAATGCCTGTCTCCTTTTGCAGCATTTCTTTATATTGAGGATACAAGGAGGGGGACAAGTTATTTAAGATTACTCCTTTAATTCCACTGTCCTCCCGAAATTCAGCGAATCCCCTGATCAATGCCGCCAGGGAGACAGAAGCGCCGGAGCAATTGACAATCAAGACCACCGGCGTACCTGTTACCAACGCCAAGTGATAAGAACTGGCTTCCGTACTTTTGGCCCCAAGACCGTCGTAATAACCCATAACTCCTTCTAATACGGCAATTTGGGTGCCGGCTGAATTGACAGCCAATAAATAATTGCAGATTTCCCCGGAAAGCATGAACAAATCTAAATTGCGCGACTTAGTGCCGATTACTTCGGTATGAAACATAGGATCAATGTAATCCGGCCCGCATTTAAAGGCTGCGGGTTTAACCCCGGTCTCGATAAGGGCTTGCAAAACCGCACATGTAATTGTTGTCTTACCGCTGCCGCTGCCGACGGCAGCAAACATAATCCGCGGTATTTTCACTCGCATAAAAAGCTCTCCAATAATTATATATTTTCTAACAGCAACTATTCTTATAAGCCGCAAGGATATAAACCGCTTTAGAAACTGCAATCACCTGCTCCAGGGTAAGGCAGGAACTATCAAGAATTCTGCAGCCAGTTTTAACCATTTTAAGGAGTTCCGGATTGACGAGTGATCCGGCATAAATAATCAGATCGGCCTTTTCATACTACCCTTTCTTCAAATAATAATAATTTATCTTTACAATTTAAAACTCAAATTTATCAAGTTGAGCCAAATACTTTTCATCGATTTGAGCCTCGGCAAAAGTTGCCATTTCGCCAACCATCGCACAAGCCATATCGATGGCCACAAACGCCAGCGGACAGCCGCTTCCCTCTCCTAATCTCATACCCATATCAAACATCGGCTGCAGTTTCATTTCTTTCATTAACTCCAGAAAACCCGGTTCGGCCGAAGCATGAGATTCGATAATATAATCTTTGACCTTTGCATTTAGCTTTAAGGCAATCAAGGCAGCGGCAGCACTGATGAATCCGTCCATGACCACCGGTATTCTGTGATAAGCCGCTCCTATATATACTCCTGCCATGCCGGCGATATCAAACCCGCCGAGCTTAGCAAGCACATCAATCGGATCTCTTAAATCGGGCTTATTGATTTCTATGGCTTGGGAGACTATTTTTTTCTTTTTTTCGTAAGTCTCTTGCAGAGCTCCCGCTCCTCTGCCAACTGTTCGGGAGGTAGGAAGACCGGAATAAGCAGTAAAAATTGCGCTGCTTGTCGTTGTATTGCCTATACCCATTTCACCGGTGCCAATTACCTCATATCCTTTATCTATAGCCAGTTCAACCATTTCTACACCCGCCAGGATAGCTTTACAAGCTTCCTCATAAGACATAGCAGCACCCTGAGCAATATTCGAGGTAGATTTGCGTATTTTTCTATTGAGAAGTTGTGGGTCCTCAATATCCGCATCGATACCGATATCAACAACGAGAACATCTGCTTTAGCCTGCCTGGCTAAAACGTTAACTCCGGTTATTCCTTTGGTACAGTTCAGCGATTGCCTCAAGGTTACAGACTTAGGCGCACTGGCAACCCCCTCTTCAACCACGCCGTTATCGGAGCAAAAGACAATAATGCATTTTTTTGCTAAGGTATTTTTTGTTTTTCCGGTGATTCCGGCAATTTTTACGGCAATTGATTCCAGTCTTCCGAGACTGCCCGGAGGTTTTACCAAACCATCGATGTATATTTGAGCCTGACTGCTTGCCTCCCCATTAATTGTTCTGACTCCGTCAACATAGCTTTTTACTTTTTCCTGTAAGCAGCCCATATTTTTTCCCACTCCTTCTTCTTTCTTAATTCCGTCTGGTCCCTCTTAAAAATAAAAAAATGGAGCAAGCACTCCACTTATCAGAAAAAGTAATAATTCATACTGTTTGAACAACAAGCAATAATAAAATTATTGCGTAATTTGTATGCTACACCTTTCATGCTCCGTGAAAACAGTGCTTATAAAAAGCTCAGGCGGGTATTCCGACTCGATTTCCCCGCAAATTCAGCCTTCCCGTTGATAACAGTGGCATATTTGAATTTGCTCCATCTTACGGCGGCGGGACCGTACAGGACTTTTAACCTGTTTCCCTCTTATTGCAATTAAGCAACCTAAGCATTTACATTTTACCATAACTAGAAGATAATATCAGCGGCAAATCAAATTATTTTATTAGCTGGGGACGCTATAAATCAAAAAAGCCTCAATGCTCCGGCTATTAAAACTATCACGGCAAATATCATGCGATAGACTGCAAATATCTTCATTGTTTTTTTCTTTAGATAGGAAATAAACTTATTGATTACGATCATAGCAACGAAAAAAGAAACGATAAATCCTACGGCAAGGGCAATCGTTTCTTGGGATGTAAGAGTAAATAAGCCACCTATCTTTAAAATCTTTAATAAGCTCATTCCCACCATAACCGGAATGGCTAAAAAAAAGGAGAACTCGGTAGCTGCCACGGTGGAAAGTCCCGATACCCATCCTCCTATAATTGTTGAAGCCGACCGGGACATCCCCGGAATGATAGCCAGACATTGAAATAACCCGATGATCCATGCTTGCCTGACGCTGACATTTAACTCTTGTCCCATTAAATTATTTCGGAACCTCTTTTCGGCATAAATAATTGCTATACCGCCAAAAAATAAGGTAATGGCTACAGGTATCGGTGAAAATAAATACTTGTCTGCTAAATCACCAAAAAGTAATCCAATAACGCCTCCGGGAATACAGGCAATCACGATCATAAACCAAAATTTAAATCCCGATTTATCATACCCAACCTTTTGAGGGAAGAAATTTACCAGAGTATTAGTTATTTTTCTCCAGTAAAGAATAACAACCGCCAATATAGCACCAAGTTGAATTACATAGGTATACATCTCAACATAACTTGGATTAATCCCTTCAAAACCGATTAAGTTTTGAAATATAATTAGATGACCGGTTGAAGATACCGGCAAAAATTCTGTAATGCCCTCAACGATCCCTAAGATAATTGATTTTATTATGAAGAGTAGTGTTTCCATGTGATCCCCTTTTTGTATATATCCTTCCCCATAAGAATTTCTTGCCTTTATCAATAAATCCTCTTTATATTTTGACCAGGGAAAAATATAAAAAGCCAAAGTGTTGAATTATAACACTCTGGTACTTCTTCAATTAACGACAATCATGCATTTATCCTTGAATTACCCCATCTTTACACAATCTCCCGTATAATACTCTAAGCTAAGAATATAATCAACAATCTGTTTTGCAGCCTTCCCAGGCAAAGCTTGAGCTGCTCCTTGCTGCATTTTTTTTAATTCTTGCGGATGGATTAAGAGGAAGTGGAGTATCTGCTCCAACTCTTGCAAATTATTAGCCGTTTTGCCGGCCCCAATCTTACTTAAAAAATTGGCATTTTCTTCTTCCTGGCCAGGGATAGGGTTGAATATAACAAGCGGCAAGCGTTTGGTCAAAGCTTCCGTAACGATCAATCCACCCGCTTTGGTAACAATAACATCAGCTGCCGTCATTAATTCCTCTATATTGTTTACATAGCCGAAACGGATGATCGGATTGAGGGAGTTTTCCATGACATCATCCAGAGAATTGTATAGCTTTTCATTATGGCCGCAAACGACGATGGTCTGGGAAGGAAGGGACATATTTCCGGTCATTGCGCATACCCCTTTTAGATTACTTAGAACTCCATAGGCCCCACCCATGATTAAGAAGGTAGGACGATCAGGAAACAAGCCTAGCTTGGACCTCATATCACAGCGATTTGATTGCAATTCAAACCTGGGACTTACCGGGATCCCCGTCACTAGAATCGATTGAGAGTCAATCCCTCTGGAGACAAGCCCTTCATAGACATCCCGGCAACCTGCAAAATACATATCCGCACCCTTATGGATCCATTGATTATGAACGGCGTAATCCGTTACTACCATGACCAGCGGGACATTCAGAGCTTTCTTCAGCCTCAATTGCGCCAATACTCCGGCCACCGTGGGATAGGTGCAGACAATCAAATCGGGTTGGATGCTATTGACGTATTTTAACAAATCAGTACTGCCCATACTATTAAAGAAACGCTGTAATCTTGAATCAGGTGAAATTCTGGCTGTACCGTAATAAAATGTCCTCCAAAGTTTTGGTGTATGTTTGATTATTCCCAGATAAGTATTCTTAATAATGGTATTAAATGTTGGACTAAGCAGTTCCCCATAATCTAAGTGAGTAATTTCTGTCATCGGATTCCTTTTAAGAATTTCTTCAATAATCGCTTCTGCAGCCCGTACATGTCCGGCACCAAAGGTGGCAGAAAGAAATAGGATGCGTTGGTTTGGCATAGATTGACCCCCTTTTTAGCCCAGTTTCTTTACTAGTCCTGGCAGACAATCCTCATTAAGCTGCCTGAACTGCACAGGGCTTTTTCCTGTATTAAAGGCGGCGGAAATCATGGAAAGGCAAAGTGTTATACATGCTTGGAGGGCAAAAGAGATATCCAGCCCTTTGCCCGGTTTTTTACTCATATATTCACAATGAAGCTTTTCGATATAATGACCTAAATCATTGTAATTTCTTAATATATTTGACTTTCCGCAATCGTTGTTTATTTTCAGCTTTCTTGCCTTTACTTTGCAGTAAACTGCAAGTTCCAGTTCATAGAGGCAGTGCAAAAACATGCTGCCTTGATAATGATCCGAATGGACATAGCAGAAATAATCCGTTATATAGTGCATAATAACACCCAAGCGTTCGGATAAGTGCCTTGAATATTTCATTGTTCCAATCGGCTTTGTTTCCCAAAGTTTTTTTATTTCTTGCTTTATATAATTGAAAGAGTCTTTTTTATAGTGAAGAATCTTTACCAACTCAGGAGAGATATCCGGTTTGATTGCTCCATAATAAAAGCCGGTCGTATCAAGTTTTATAGGAAACTGTTCTTCAACGGCCTTTTTTACAATTTTAGCTATTTCCAGATGAGTACTGACATCCATCTATTCTTCCTCCATAAAATTGGGTTTCACCGCTTTCTATATATAATGTACCAAAATAATGCTAAGTATTTATTAAGATAATGCTAAGTTTTCATTAATAATAAAAAGACGCCTCATAATGAGACCTCCCCTCAGAGTAGACAGTAAAAAAAATAAACTGTCACATGAGGGGAGTATTTTTATGGGACGATCGCCAAAGTTCACACAAGAAACTAAGATGGAAATTATTCAACGGTATTTGAATGGAGAAAGATTATGTCAGTTAAGACAAACATATGGATTTGCCACGAGCTCATTACGATCCTGGCTTAAAAAGTATCGAAAAAAAGGAATGGCTGGATTAGAACCCCCAAGGATCAATCAAAGCTATACCAAGGAGTTTAAAGAGCAGGTTGTTCAGGATTATATAACTGGAAAAGGATCGGAACTTGATTTGGCGGACAAATATGGAATATCTTCTCGAAGTGCTGTTTCTAATTGGATAAAGCAATACAATAGTCATGAGGAATTTAAATCTAACCATGGGGGTAGAGTCCGCATGACGAAAAGTAGAAAAACAACATTGGAAGAGCGCATTCAGATTGTAGAATACTGTATCGAACATAACTCGGATTACGGGAAAGCAGCTGA
>DIWC01000003.1 GCA_002423425.1 Peptococcaceae bacterium UBA6116 | reverse complement strand
GAACCCACGGCCTCTTGGTCCCGAACCAAGCGCGCTACCAAACTGCGCTACGCCCCGCTTATACCCATTTGAAGAACAAATAAAATCATAACAAAACGTCTAAGTGCTGTCAAGAAAAATCAAGCATTTTGGTAATGAGTTTGGCCTGTGTTGTAATATGATTCAATCTTATTAGTCACCAGCGGCCACTTGGTTTAATTTTCAATTATATTGAGAAGAAAGTAATCGCAGGTACGAGTCAAGTGGACGCAGAACCAGAGTTTTGATAATCTAAAAAGTTATTATTTTTATTTACAGAAGATGTCATTCCTTTTATACTCTATAATAAAAGGAGATGCTTTCAATGGATAAACTTGATTTAATTCTATCCGAATTGCAAGAAATGAAACTTGATATCAAAGAAGTCAAAGATAACCAAGAAAAAATGCAGTCCGACATAACAGCCTTGCGAGCAGATAACAGAGGAATACATAGAAAATTAGATGTAATAATGCAAACGACAGCGAAAAATACAGAAGACATAACAGGACTAAAGGCTTTATAAATTAAAGTCTTTTTTCTTTCAAATTTTCTTGGAGAAGATTGTAACACATGCATCGGCAAATACTATGGCTGTATTAAGGGGGAAAATGGAGCAGCCTGTAAAAAAACTAACTGCTGACTCCGTAAAAAGGCTGCCGGAGCCGGTGAGCATGGCAGAGCAATGCGATAAATGAAATTAAAACGATCGTTAACGAAATTAAAAGAGGAACAGAAAAAACAAAAAAACCACTTTTTTCCTAGAAATAAGTGGTTTGTGTTTCTCAAATGAGGAAATTGCTATCAATCAATTTTTCAAGCTGCTAAATGGGTTTATATAATGCTTTTTAGTGAAATTAAAGTAAAAATTATTAACGATTTAATTTAAAAGTAGGAAATAAAAATATAATGTCGAATGAAATAAAGATTAAATAATGGTTTGCTAATTAAGGAGCCTGAGCATGGACCGATTAACTGATGTATTTGAAGCAACTCTCAAAGCAATTGAAAATGGTAAAGAAGAAATATTTAATATTTATGAAACTACCAGATCCGAAGTTCAAAGATTAAAAAATGAATTAGGTTTCATAGGTTTAGATTTGAGTGAAACTTTTAAAAAGGTCAATGAGCAGCAAAAAAAAGAAAAGAAGTATAGAAAAAGGCTCATGGAAGTAAACAAAAATTTTAAAATATACAATGAAAAACAAATGTTGGAGATCTATACCGAGACTAAAGATGCCCAAATTGAATTGAAGCTCCTGCAAGCCAAAGAACTACAACTGCGTACGAGAAGGGACGAGATCGAAAGATCTTTGAAGAACCTTAACAGTACCGTTCAGAGAGCGGAAAACCTTATGAACCAGGTAAACCTGGCTATTAGTCTTTTAAAAGACGGAATTACGGAGATTTCGCAGCTCTATAGCAATGACCAAAAAAAGGAAATAGCTTTACGGATTATGAAAGTCCAAGAAGACGAGAGAAGGAGAGTAGCAAGAGAAGTTCATGATGGTCCGGCTCAAAGTCTTGCTAATATTGTCCTTAGATTGGAAATTGCGGAAAAGCTTATGATGATCGATCATGAAAAAGTAAAAAAAGAATTGAGAGAATTGAACATTCTTGTTAGAGAAAACTTAAAAGATATAAGAAGAATAATTTTTGACCTTAGACCGATTAATCTGGATAATTTAAGTATCGTAGAAAATATAAAGAATTATATTGAAAATTACGAAAAGACTTACGGGATCATTTGTAAGTTAATTGTTGAAGGAACTGAAAAGACACTAAGCCATTCGATAGAAGTTGCCCTGTTTCGGCTAGTGCAAGAAGGGATGACAAATGTTGCCAAGCATGCCGCTACTGCTAAATGTACTGTCATCCTTCAGTTCCTCGAAGAATGGGTTACCGGTAAAATTATTGATTATGGCAGAGGTTTTAATACCGAAAATGCTCTCGAAAACCCAGGGGAACACTTTGGGCTAATTGGAATAAAGGAACGTATTGAAATGTTTTCCGGTAGATTTTCAATTGAATCTTTTCAGGGAGAAGGGACAGTTTTTGAATTCGGGCTACCATACTCTAAAGAGGAGGACAGACTGAATGATTAGAGTAGTTATTGCTGATGATCATCCGCTCATAAGGGAAGGTTTAAGAAGGATTTTGGAGTTTGAAGAGGGAATTCGAGTTGTGACGGAAGTTGGTGATGGGCAAGGAGCAATTAATGTTGCTAGAAATACCCAATTTGATATTTTGCTTATGGATCTGAATATGCCGGGTGTTAACGGTTTGGAGGCTTGCCGGGTTATTCGCAGGGAAAGGCCGGAAATAGGAATTCTTATTTTAACGGTTGACGATTCGGATGAAAAAATTTTCCAAATACTGCAACTTGGTGTAGCCGGATACTTGTTAAAGGATGTTGTACCCAAAACCCTTGTAGATTCGATCCGTAAAGTATATTCAGGGGAACCTATTCTGGCACCTGCAGTTACCGGAAAACTCCTTGGCCAACTTGTTAGTGGCAACCAACCAAAGGACAATTTTGGACTTAGCAATAGGGAAATGGAAATACTTTCCTATGTTGTCAAAGGTGCTTCCAACAGAGGTATTGGTATATCCTTATTTATTAGTGAGAAAACAGTAAAAAACCACTTATCTAATATTTTTAGAAAGCTGGAAGTTGAGGACCGAACCCAGGCTGCTTTAAAGGCGGTCAAAGCAAAATTAATACTTCTCGATTGATAGAATTAGGTCATTCTTGGCCGTTAGGAGGAAATATGAAGATAAATTTTTATGGGGCTAGTGAGATAGTAACGGGATCTTCCTATCTGCTGGAGATACCAGGATATAAACTGTTAATTGATTGTGGAATGTTTCAGGGTTCGAAGGTAGTAAAAGAATTAAACTACGGCATATTTCCTTATGATCCGAAAACTATTGATGCTGTTATTTTAACTCATGCCCATGTTGATCATTCCGGGTTAATTCCCAAATTAATCAAAAACGGATACACCGGCCCGATATACACTACACCTGAGACGATTGAATTTTGTAAAGTCATGTTCCCCGACAGCGGTCATATTCAGGAAATGGAAGTAGAAAGAAAAAACCGCAAGCTAAATAGAGCAAATGGCCAATTGTTGAAACCTATTTATACGGCCGAAGAAGGCTTGAATGCAACAAAATCCTTTATTCCAATTAAATATGAAGAAAGCGTGCTGCTTTCACCAAACATTTCAGCCACATTCATTGACGCCGGACATATTCTTGGCTCAGCACATGTTGTTCTTAATGTGACGGAGGGAGAAGTAAAAACAAAAGTAGTTTTTTCAGGGGATATAGGGACAGCCAATCAACCTTATCTAGAGGAGCCTTCCCGCATTAACGAAGCAGATCTGGTTATTATGGAGACTACTTATGGCAATAGGACCCACGAAGATAAATCGAATAGAGAAGATATCTTAGCTGAAGTTATTAATACGGCACACGCCAAGGGTGGAAATATTATTATTCCGGCTTTTGCCGTGGAGCGTACCCAGGACATCTTATTTTTTCTGGATATACTTCAAACTAAAAAAAGAATTCCGATTATGCCAATTTATGTCGATAGTCCTTTAGCCGTGGCAGCAACGAGAATCTTTGCAAAAAATACACAAAACTTTGATGATGAAAGCCTCGATCTCATTAAGAGCGGCAATAATCCTCTGTCCATGAAAAATCTTCATTTTAGTGAGACCACTGCCGACTCTATCGGTCTGAATAATTTGACGCAAGCTTCAATTATTATTTCAGCGAGTGGAATGGCAGATGCAGGCAGAATAAAACACCATCTTAAACATAATCTGTGGCGTTCCAATGCGACAATAATTTTTGTTGGCTACCAAGCGGAGGGATCGCTTGGTAGAAGACTGATTGAAGGTGCCAAAGAGGTTACTATCCATGGCGAAAAAGTAGCCGTGAATGCTGAAATTGTTAATCTTCTGGGTTTCTCGGCACATGCCGATCAAAATGAGCTCTTAAGCTGGATAAAAAGGGCAGGGAAATTAGCTAAAAATATTATTCTTGTTCACGGCGAAATAGAATCGATCCATAGCTTTTCCCAAACTGTTGAACAAAATTTCGGTAAAACACCGATAATACCAGTACTCGGAGAAAGTATCGAGTTTAAGAAAGATGAAGTTATTAGGGTTAAACCTCAAGTACCGTGGCTCCAGGAGATTGGGGATAAACTCGCTCTGGCTCAAACAGGCGGGGTGAAAAAGATGGGAGAAGTCAGGACGGTTATTGGCGGAAAAGTAAAAGATTCCAAGAAGATAACTTTTGCTGAAGTGAATGAATCCTATGTTGAGCTGCGCGAGAATTTAAGATCGATTATCGATACCGCTCGAAGTGAAAAAGACTATTCCCATCTTATGGAAATCTTCAAACACATCAACAAAATACTGGATGAATCGTTTTACAAAAAATAAGATAATAACTGCTTAAATCCATGCATATTCTGAAGTCTGGCGTTTTATCCCTGAAAGGAAACGCATGATTTCTTCGCGCCTTTTGACTGCGATGCGACGACCGGTTTTGGTATATATTTTTTTCGGTAAAGCTTCAGCAAAGGTTTGGACTCTGACTAAAGCCTCTTCCGGCCCAGGCAATAGCTCATCATTGCCAACAAGGCTAAAGATTTTCATTAAGCCAATGTTTCCAAGATTGTCCAATATATTGGCATCTCTCATATAGACCGCTTCGTCGCTATTTCCTGGTTCGGAATAGTACATGTGAGATTCTATGGCTTCCAGAATTTTTGAGAGTCTTTCCTGTTCCAAACGGTAGTTTTTTAGCAGATTCATGGCTATTCCCTTAGAACGAAGAGCATGGTCTACGTTGGGCAGGGCATAAACCGGATATTTTCCTACATCATGGAGCATTGAAGATACATAGAAAATTTCATCATCAAGGATTAAATGCTGCGAGAGTTCTTTTGCCAAGTGATATACCCTTTGACAATGCTTCCAGCCAAGTGCCGGATGAGCGCCGGATCCATTAATCATATTATATAATTCTTTTGTTATGTCCATAACTGCACCACCTTTCATTTGAATATTACGTCAGGGAACGGTAAAATACCTTCCATAAAAAGGAAATAATATCGTTATAATTAATCAATATCTTTCAATAAAACTCATTTTTTTTTCTTTTCTTTGTTCAAACTATAAGATAATATTTAATATGATAAGTATTTTTTTATTTGAGGTGGTTTTGTGCCAAAAAATAATGTCTATGGGGGCTTTTCTCAAGCTCTTTTCTTTTCAGGATCAGTATCGATACCACGTCTTTTACTTGATCATTATCACGATCTTGGTATATCTGACCGTGAGATGATGCTGGTTATTCATATCTTAACTGAAACCACTGAAAAAAAAGATGAAAAGGATATCCCAAATAGTATTACCAAAAAAATGGGGATATCTTCGCCAGAGTTTAATAATCTTATTCAAAGCCTTCAAAGTAAAGGGCTAATAACAATTAACGCGGATGATAAGAATAAGAAAAATCATCATAATTCCTACTATGATCTCGGCGGTTTAATTGATCAGCTATTTGAATTATGGGGAATAAATCAATTTAAACAGATCGAAAAGTCTGGTAATATGGAAATTGATTCGAAGCTTATTGCTGTTTTCGAAGAAGAACTAGGCAGACCCCTCACGGGCTTCGAATGTGAACATCTTGAAAAGTGGCTTTTAGCCTCCTATTCCGAAGGCCTTATCATTGAGGCATTACGGCGAGGGGTCAGTGCGGGTATAAGAAACTTTCGCTACCTTGACTCTATTTTAAGAGAATGGGAGAAAAAAGGAATTCGGACAGTAATGGAAGTTGAGGCCGAAGACCAAAACTTTCAAGCGAGACAAACAAAAAAAGGGGACAGACAAGTTAAACCCAAAAATACCAAGAATAAATATGATGACATCTACATTTAAAGGGCTATTTTTCAAGAATATTAGTGTGAAGGAGAGTTCTATTCTTGGATAATTCGAAAAACATTATTGAAAAAATATTAAAGAAACCTTTGTTGGAACAGAAGAATGAGGGGATCAACCGGACTCAGCCTGCACCTAAGGCCGGTATCTGTCCCATTTGTGATGATCGGGGCATTATCCTGCAAGGGGATACTGCTGTTCCCTGTTCTTGCATGGAACAAAGAAAAATAGATAACAGCTTTAAGAATGCTCGTTTGTCCCAAGAATTAAAGAATTGTTCCTTTGCTAAATTCAATTTGGAATATTATCAGACTCCTTCGGAAGCGGATCACTATACGAATGCGCAGAAAGCCCTGAAAGCTGCTCAGGAATTTTTCAAGAATGTACAGGTTAACCCGCATGAGGTAGGATTGCTTTTTTCCGGTCCTGTCGGCAGCGGCAAAACATTCTTAGCTGCTTCTATCGCTAATGCTTTGCTGGCCAAGCAGTACAGAATATTGTTTCTTATTGTTCCTGATCTCTTAGATGAGTTGAGAGCCTCATATTCTGCCAAGAATGAGACAAATGAGTCAGATCTGCTGGATGTAGCAAGGACGGTTCCTGTTTTAGTTTTAGACGACCTTGGTGCCCATAATTATACGGAATGGTCTCGCAATAGGATCTATTCCATTCTTAATTATCGAATTAATGAACAATTACCGACAATAATTACAACCAATCTTGATTTTAATGAAATTGAACAACACCTTGGCGAAAGAACTTGTTCCAGACTGCTGCAAATGTGCAGAATCGTTAAGTTATCGACACCTCAGGATATACGGATGCAGAAATATGTAAAACGTGAAAAACTCAAGTAATAAAGACTTTAATTAATCTTAAAAAGTAAATTAATTTTTTTTACAAACCTATGCATGTCCAGAAAAAGACAGCATAGGTTTTTTAGTAGGAATTGATTATCTAAGGAGGTGTATAATTTTGACCAAGTTTATTACGGTTAAAAGGAAATATGTAACGTATTGTGGATTGGCGTTGGCGGTCGTAGTCGTAGGACTTTTAGGGCTGAATTTATTCGGGACTGCGGAATTCAGTTCAAGTTCGAATCAGGTCGAACCTGATATTAAAATTGTAAGCATTGATTTCGATCCCCAAATTGTAATCCGTAATGAGTCTTACGGTGGAGAAGAATTTAAAGGTATTCAGGTTATGCCCAAAACCAATTTTAAAATCTCGGCTGTTATTCAAAATATGACCGAGCAAACAGTAACCGATATTCCTGTAAAATTGACAATTTCCTCGCTGAAAGACAGAAATCAACAAATAAGCAAAGAAGGTACAATACCCACACTGGAACCGGGAGCTACCGCTAAAGTCTCTTTCGAAAACATTAAGGCTTTAGGAGATGCCAAAGGGAAAAATGCTACTTCCGGACAACACGAAATGGTTTTAAGTATTAAAGCCAATCCTACCGGCGGGATGACTCAAAATACGGAAGCGAAAGTCATTTTCAATGTCGATTCCACTGCTAAATAAATTCTAATAAATATTTCTGATAATCAGCCAAAATAAAAGTGCTCACCAAGGGGGCACTTATTTTGGTTGTATCACCTATTTAACAGACTTTATATTTCTTGTATAATAAATGAGTATATACTTGACTTAATTTATCTTAAACGGAGAAGAGACATGAAAAGAGCACTAATTATAGGCAAAGAGAAGAGCAACAATGACCTTAACTCAATTTTGCCGTTGGCCAATTATCAGACTACAGCCAAAACCGAAAACGGAATAGAGGCTTTGCGAATGGCTCAACGGCTAGAACCTGACCTTGTAATGTGTGGTTGGGATGTTGCCGGGCTATCTCCGTTGGATTTAGTCCAAAACTTAGTGCATTCTAAAATATGCCCTGTTATTCTTGTTATTGATGAAAAGGATTATGAACACTTAGATTTTGCTATAAAGACCAATGTTCATCATATTGTAATCGCGCCCATAAGGGCAACCGATGTGATAGCGGGAATTATTCAGGCCGAGTATCGGTATAATAAAGAAATTCAAGCTTTGAAAGAATATAATAAGTTAAAAGAAGAATTAAAAACTCGAAAAATTGTCTATCAGGCTACGCTAATCCTTATCACTCAAGGAATGGATGAAGAGACTGCCTATACCTCGATTAGAACAGAAGCTATGGCCTCCAGAAGAACAATAAGAGCCCTTGCGGAAGATGTTATTGGCGGGAAATGGCTGCCAACATGAAAAGATCAAAGGGGATTCTGCGCTTTTCTATTATTAATGTTGTATTTTTTTTGTTCCTGTCACCGTTGGTAATCTTCTATGGTCCATTTAATTCGCTGCAGCTGTTTGCTGTTGGAGCCATAGCTACCTCTCGTCATGTGCAAAACGTTGATTTTTTTTTAACAAAAGAAAAATACGAAGAACTTATCAAAACCTATAGCAAAAAAAAATTACAGTTGAGCCTGTAATTTTAAGTATTGACAATCAATTTGTCGATGGAGCTAATGGCATTCAAATTGAAGAAATCAAAGAAAGATATTTTAAAGGCAAAGTTATGCTTATCAAAAATCCGACACAGGTAAAAATTGCCGTGACGAATGAACTAGGCTCGGCGGGAGAGAGATTATCGGAGTTGGTCGCTGCTAATGGAGCCATAGCAGGAATTAACGGTGGTAAATGGCAGTGTAATCCATAACAGTATAGGCAATGAACAAACAAACCTGATAGGCTTTAATGATAAGGGTCAACTCATCCTAAAAGAAATAACAGTTCGGGAAATAATAACTAATCGTATCCAATATGCAGTAACCTTTAATCCCAATCTATTAGTCAATGGCAAGCCGATGATCGAAGGAGATGGAGGATGGGGATGGAGGATGGGGGTTAGCCCCTAGAACCGGAATTGGGCAAAAAGCCGACGGGCAAGTTGTCAACAAGCTTTGGAATATTTATGGGGAACGCTATATACCGACGGCATTTATCGTTTTACCGGAGTAAGGAGTCTGATATGCGAAAAAAGATTATCTATTTTATTGTTGCTTCCATTGTTCTGCAAGGTATTATCTTTTCCTTGCTCAACTGGAAAGCGGAGCAACTATTGAATCCTTTTTTCCGTACAGATAAGGCATATAAAATTAACATTGATTTGCAAAAAGCTGATTCATTTGGTTTATCATATAATAATAGATTTTTGGCATTGATTATTGGAGGTGAGATGCAAATAATAGACCTGGTTAAGAATCAAGTCGTATACACCAGTAATAATTTGGCTTTAGAAGACTCAGTGATGTTATGCTATAAATGGCTGCCTGATCGTAATAGTCTTGTTTTCTTAATTCGTTCGAAACAAGCCAATAATAATGCAGAATCCCTTTACTCTATTGATCTGCAAACTGTTTCTTTGCCAGGGAATACTCCGGAAGCAAAGTTGAATCGGATTTTCAATTTATCTGTCCAAGAAGTATCCAGCATAGAAATATCAACGTATACCAATAATCTTTATATTCTGTATAGGGACAAGTATGCGGAACAAAAGTTATGTAAAATAGACATAATGAAAAATATAAATAGCCTTAATCAACCGCAAGAAGGGATTAAGGCTATGTCCGTATCTAATAAGTTTGGCACCGTATACCTCCAAAGTACGGGAAGAGATAGCAATATAATTTACTCTTTGGAGGGAGTTGAGAAGAAGATAATCGCGGATAACCCCGCTGATCTTCTTCTCGGCTGTCTTGATGAAAAAGTGTTTATTGGAGAGGTTAGAAATAATCGGTTGCAAACAATTAATTGTCTTAAAAGGAGTGAAAATTCTGGCGGGCAGGAAGTGGCCGTATGGCAGGGAGACCTTGTCATAAACAGTCCTGAAGTTTTGATTTGTTCTGATGATAAAATACTTTTCAAAGATGAAAAGAGCTTGGATATTATCTATCCTGACGGCAGAAGCGATCATAAACAGATAGTTGAGGGTACGAATATTGTCCTATCGCCAACAGGTAAAATGTATTTGGAAATAAAGCCCGAAAACCAGGAGTCAATCTATTACTGGCGTTCCCTGGACTGATTATTTGGTTAAGGATTGATTCGCGTTCTTGGAGGGAGCAGCGTTCTTATCTTGTAATCCCGTATCGGTGTTAGTGCCATTAAGCGTTGTGAGTTGGTTTTCGAGGGAATCAAGCGCTTCCCGCATATTTTTAATCTGGTCTAAGATTTCCGTGAGGTCAGGTTTTTCCAAGGAGCTTTGATTTTCAGCTGTTCCTAGGAGTTCGTCCTGAGGTCCCGGCTGCGATGTAGAGAGTGTAGGCGTATTGCTGCCGAAGATTTGCTTTAACCCTTCTTCAAAAGTATTAGCCATTACAAGCTTGTCTCCATAGGCGACGACAACCCGTACCATCTCAGGAATACTTCCATTGTTCGTGGATTGAAGGTAAATAGGCTCAACAAAGATGAAGTTTCCGCCAAGTGGAAGCACCAACAGATTTCCCCTTAATACACTGGAGCCTTTTTGGTTCCATAAGGAAAGTTGGCGTGAAATATCAGGATCCTGGTCAATCCGGGATTCGATTTGAAAAGGACCATCAACTTGAATATCTTTAGGAAGTTGATACAGGACTAATTTTCCATAGTTATCTCCATCCATGCGGGCACCAAGCCAGGCAATAAGATTATTGCGTGAGTTTGACTCACTCGAAGCAGGGGTAAAGGGCTGCATGAGCACAAATTCCGGTTTGGTTTCTCCCGGAAGATTCATAATCACAAAATAGGGCTCAACATTTTGGGGAGTTGAACCATAGAGCTCTTTAGCGACACTCCACGAGTCTTCTTTATTATAGAAAACCCTGGAATTGGTCATATGGAAGTTATTGAGCATAGTACACTGAATATTAAACATGGTTTCAGGATACCGGAGATGCGCTTTAAAGGAAAAGGGCATTTCGCTCAAGTCTTTAAAGACACCGGGAAAAGTCTTTTTATAAGTTTGCATAATCGGATCATTATTATCCATGATATAAAAATCGACAGTACCGTTGTAAGCATCAATGACAGCTTTAACGGAGTTGCGAATGTAGTTGAAATTCTGACCGGAGTAATTACTGGAGTAAGGAATAGTACTGGCGGTAGTATAGCCGTCAATGATCCATTTTATCTTGCCGTTATCAATTACCGGATAGGGGTCGTTGTCATATTTAATAAACGGAGTTAATTTCTGAACACGTTCAATGACATTGCGGTAAAGAAGAATTTTACTTGTGGAGGTTACTTCACTGGATAGGTAGAATCTAGGGGTTGCCCTATGAAGAGAAAGCATCAGCTTGTTAAACGGAGTAAAGGCAATGCCGGTTGTCCCGTGATAACTGTTTTCAGTATTTTCAGTTCCTTGGGGATAATCGAATTCTTTAAACTTGGTATTGACAACAACCCAGTCGTTTGTGAGTTCTCCAAAATATATTCGCGGCTCCGTGATACTCAATCGGGGATAGTTGCTTTGCGGTGGAATGTTGCTTATAACAAAAGCAGGGAGTCCTTTGGCGGTAACTTCATTAGCAAAAGAAGCTGTTAGGCCAAATCCATGGGTATATTTAAAACGAGTGTTCACAAAGGTTTGGGCTTTGGCTTCCAGATCCTGGGTAGATATTTCCCGGGCGGAGATCATTACCTGACGGTATTGCCCATCAATTGTATAACGGTCAACATCAATGTCATTAAACTTATAATAGAGACGGATTCCCTGTTTTTGAGTGTATATCTGAATCATAGGCCGCGGATCATTCAGCCTGACGTTGTTAAGAGTTGAGACTTCATTTTTTAAATCAGTTCCACCAACAGAAGTCACTCCGGAATAATCTTTTTCCACTATTTTATCCAGTCCATAGGCGAACCTTGTTAGTTTAATTTCACTGGCAATATAAGGCGATTCCTTTTGCAATTCGTTTGGGATAACGATAAAAGACTGGATGAGCGAAGGAAAAATTCCGTAAATAACTATTGAGACAAATACCAATAAAGGGATCGGAACAGTTATTAGGCGGGAATCTTTAAAAATGAGCGAAAATAATGACAGGATAAAACTAAGAATACTTATAACTATTAATATCTTTAAAATTGGCAGAGAAACATGAATATCGGTATAACCGGCTCCGGTTACGTGACCGCTTTGTGAATAAACCAGGCCGAAAGTATCCAGGTAGTAACCAAAAGCCTTTAAAACAAAAATAATTGTTAAGAGAATTCCGATATGTTTTCTCACTGTGGGACTAATGACAATAGCGTCTTTTTTCCAAAACCGGAGCGAACTGAATTTTATTACTCTGGTAATAACATAAAAAAAGGCAGTGAATATAGTTAAGATTAAAATCGGAGGGAAAAAGGCATTATAAATTGTACGTAAAAATGGAAGCTTGAAGACAAAAAAACTAAGATCTTTGTTAAACAGTGGATCAGTGTAATTAAAAGAAGAAGAATTGATGAAAGAGAGCACATCAAGCCAGCCGGTAAATCCGACAATAAAACTGACAGCAATACTAACAATTGCCGAGAATAAAAGCAGGAAAATAGTTACTTTGCGTTGACTCAAGGTCGCTGCGGTCCGGTTGACTTCTTCCACCAAGCGTATTCTTTTTTTAAATCTTTCATTATAGAAAGTGGCAAATGCATGTTTTCCTGAAAGAAGTGTTCCCGCGATTAAAATAAAAAGCATGGAACCGTTAATTAATTGAATGACCAGCTTGCTAAACAACGGAGTCCAGAAGAGGCTTTCGTAACCTAAGTCTTTAAACCAAAGCCAATCTTCATATAATCCGCTTACGGCTGAAAGAACTGCTACGGCAATAATTAATAAAACTAGAATTCTAAGTACAGGTTTCAAAGATGTTCCTCCTTCACAAAAATAAAACAATTAATTGTAATATGTGTAAAATGATAAATTTATATTAGATAAATAAATATATTATTCTTTAGTTTATGCTTAATTCCTTTGCTTTCATAAAATAAATTTCTACTGTATACTGGATATAACTTATTGGTATAACTCATTGGAATATTTTAAGGAGAAAGGTTGATAGGCCTATGTATGACTTAATTATTATCGGCGGCGGACCTGCCGGACTTACGGCTGCAATTTATGCTGCCCGCGGAGGTCTTAAGACTGTGGTCATTGAAGCCATGATGCCTGGTGGACAGGCGGCAGCAACGGAAAAAATCGATAATTACCCTGGCTTTGCCGAAGGAATTTCTGGATTTGAACTCACAAGTTCCTTCTATAAACAAGCGATGAATCAGGGGGCGGAATTTATCTTTGAAGCGGTGGCACGGATGGATTTATCAGGCAATATTAAAGCGGTGCATACCGGCCAGCAGACGTTGGAAGCAAAGGCTGTCATAATTGCTGCCGGTTCCAAACCGAGAGCACTGGGAGCAAAGGGAGAGGATATATTCCATGGACGTGGTGTTTCCTATTGCGCTACTTGTGACGGCGCCTTTTTTAAAGATAAAAAAGTTGCTGTGGTTGGCGGGGGAAATCCTGCGCTGGAAGAAGGACTATATTTAACAAAGTTTGCATCTGAAGTTATTATTATTAACCGACGGGATCAATTTAAGGCGGCACAAATTGCAGTCGAAAAAGCCCAGAATAATCCTAAAGTTAAATTTATCCTGGATACGGCCGTTGAGGAAATCCAAGGTCAGGATAAGGTCGAAAAACTCCTTCTGCTCAATGTGAAAACTCAAGTAAGAACCGAGCTGCCGGTGGATGGAATTTTCATTTATATGGGAACACAGCCAAATACTAAATTTGCAGCCGGTTATGTTAAGACGGATGAAAAAGGCTATATAATTACTGATGAATTGCTAAGAACAAATGTGGAAGGAGTTTATGCGGCAGGGGATATCCGCAATACCCCCTTAAGGCAGGTCGCTACGGCAGTAGGCGATGGTGCTTTGGCGGCGGTTCAGATTGAAAAATATCTTTCATCCTAGATGAAAAAAATTAAATACATTTATTACCATGTACATACACTTTCTTTCTAATATTCCATACCATATAGCAAAAAAGGAGGTATGGAAATGTTCTTTGGTAAGAAACAAACTGGTATGATGAATCAAATGCCGGCAGTCAATATGGTAAATGACGGTTACGGTCCCGGACAGTTTACCCCCGAAGGTATGTATCCTGACCAGACCCCTATGGGTTATGGCGCTGAACCATATGGTTATTACGGACCTGGCATGGAACATGTTGGGATGGAACACATGGAACATGTCGGCATGGAAGCAGAGAGACCCTGCCCCGAAGTGTATGTAGTGAAAAAGGGAGATTCTGTTTATAAAATAGCTCAAAAGTATGGTTTAGATTGGCGTATACTCGCAGGATATAATCATCTTGGTAATCCTGATCTTATTTATCCCGGCGAAAGACTCTTTATCCCGCCAAGTTGCTGTTCATAAAAACTTTTCATGTTTAATCATCCAGTACCCAGGGTCTTATGTAACCAGGGATGTCCCAAAGGCATATATTTTTTGGGACATCTTTCTTATTAATTGCATTCATAAAAACATACAAAATTTTCCGGGAATCCTTTTTATTATCCAGGGAACATTAAAATTAAAGCTCACAGATCTTAGCGAGGTGGTTTATATATTTTAGTGATTGCCATCGATAGTTAAGATTTTGTGAGCTTATATACTGAATACTTCCCAATTTATGCTAAAATAATAGAAGGGGTTATTATTAGCAGAGAGGGAAAAATATAGTGAAAAGAGAACAAGAATATTTCTTCAGAGAATGGTTTATTTATATTTTGTTAAGCTTAATAGCTCTATTAATATTTTCCAAACTCTTCTATCTGCATATTATTAATGCTGATGAATTGAAGGCGCGAGGGGCAACCTTACGAGATAATAATCAAACCATGATTTATGAAAGAGGAATGATAGTCGATGCCCAAGGGACTATTCTTGCCAAAAGCGTAGCGGCTAAAGATATCTATGCAGATCCTAAAGCCCTAACTTCTTATCTGACAAATAAGAATAAAAATATTACAAGTCAGGAATTGACGGCAGCAAGAAAAGATATTGCTGCTAAGATTGCTTTAATTCTTAATAAGGATGATAAAAATATTCTGGATCTTATCTCAAAGGATCTATCCTGGGTTAGTCTTGCCAGGCAAATAGATCTGGATAAGGCAAACGAAATTAGCAAACTTCAGATTCCTGGGATTGGTTTTACAGATACATATAAAAGGATTTATCCTGCCGGAACAATGGGATCATCTATTTTAGGTATAGTCAATATGGCCGGAGACGGGGTAGAGGGGTTGGAATACTCGTATAATGAAGAGCTCAATGGTGAAAAAGTATTAAAAACATCAAGTGCTAATAATGCGAAGGAAGAACAGTTCAGAAATAATGTTCAAACCGGCTACAACCTTTCATTAACATTGGATTCGACCATCCAGCATCTGGTCGAGCAGGAACTTGACAGTATTATTAAGGATACACATCCGGCGAGGGCGGTTATTCTGGCCATGGATCCTAAGAGCGGCAAAATACTGGGAATGGGCTCAAGACCAACCTTTGATCCGAATGCTTTTGCCAATACCAAGGCTGAAGACCGCAAAAATTTAGCGATTGGCATGATCTATGAACCTGGTTCGACCTTTAAAATTATTACCGGGGCGGCCGCGCTGGAAGAAGGTGTGGTAACACCGGATACAAAATATAACGACCCGGGATATATTGTTGTCGGTTCGCGCAAAATTACGAATTGGGATTCGGATCAAAAAGCACATGGTCTGATACCTTTTGCCGATGGCATGAAATTGTCGTCTAACGTAGTCTTGGCTCAAGTCGGGCAAAGTCTTGGCAAAGAATCATTTTATACATATCTGAAATCATTTGGCTTCGGCAGTAAAACAAAAATAGATATTGCAGGCGAGGAACAGGGATTATTGCTGAATATAAAAAATGTTAAGAATCTCGAATTGTCTACCATGTCTTTTGGCCAGGCAAATCTAGTTACCCCGATTCAACTTTTGACAGGAATTTGTGCAGTGGCTAATGGCGGTAACTTGATGCAGCCTTATATCGTAGACAAAATCACCGCCAAGAACGGTGAAGTGCTGCAAACCAACAAACCTAAGATGGTTGGACAAGTTATTTCTCCAACTACCAGCAAAACAATGACCGATATTCTGGTTAGCGTTGTTGACAATGGTACCGGCAGCCGGGCCAAAATACTGGGTGTTAAAGTTGCCGGCAAGACGGGAACTGCCCAAAAAATTGATCCCAAGACAGGACAATATTCAAATACCGACTATATGGTCTCCTTTGTTGGCTATGCTCCGGCCGATGATCCCAAGATAGCGGTACTGGTAATTATAGATACCCCTAAAGCAGCAATTGTCCAAGGTGGTACTCTGTCCGGGCCTCACGTCAAGGAAATTATTGAAAGTACGCTTCAATACTATGGGATACCGGTTTCAGCAGGAACTCCGAGCAATATCGTAAATCTAAGTGACTTAACGCCTGCTAATGATAACCCTAAGACCGTAACGCCTGAAAATACTCCCGGCGAAGGTGAAGTCGTAGTTCCCAATGTTATCGGTCTTACCATAAGGCAAGCAGGCGAAGAACTGGGGAAAAAGAATCTCCGTTATAGATTTGCCGGGACCGGGCTGGCTACTAAACAGTTTCCTGAACCAGGCAAAGTTATAAACCAAGGAGATACTGTTGAGGTAATATTTAGTGCTGGAGATAATTAGGATTTTAATAGGAATAAGGGAAGGGTGAGTAATTCTGGCTAAAAATTCTATAGAGCTGGCTCAAGAGTTAATATTGTTATTATCTTCAAGTTCAGGAGTCTCAGCCTATGAGCATACAATGACCTCTTTGATTCAAGGTGTCTTCAACCAATTTCCCGCCGAAATCAGCAAAGACTTTATGGGAAATAATTATGTAATCAAAAAGGGCATCAAAAGTAAACAAGCAGTTATGTTGGCAGCTCACCTTGATGAGATAGGGTTAATAGTGACCTATTTTGATAATCTGGGCTTTGTTCACTTTTCCACGGTTGGGGGAATTGACCAGCGAACCCTTTTAAACCAAGAGGTCATCATTCATGGGCGGGAGGATATTAATGGGGTGGTTTCCCTCGTTTCCCGCGAAAAATTAACAGCTTCCAAGAAATCTTTTCTTATTGACGATTTAATCATTGATATTGGATATTCACAGGAGAAGACAGTACAGCTGGTAAAACCAGGAGATGTAGTCAGTATTAAAAGGGAACCATTTACCATGCTCAACCAAAATATAGCAGGGAAAGCACTGGATGACAGGGCGGGGATCACCGTAATGGCGGTTTGTTTAAACGAGTTGTGCCGCATAGACCATAAACACGATGTAATTGCTGTAGCCACAGTTCAAGAAGAAGTTGGCTTAAGAGGTGCTTTTACCGGGACAGATCGAATAAAGCCTGAGATCGCTGTAGCAATTGATGTTACCCATGCTCAAACCTTAGATACCAAAGCTCAGGTCAATATTCAGCTCGGCAAAGGTCCGGTCATCACCCTGGGTCCTAACATTCATCCCCGAATTTACTCCGGACTGCAAACTGCGGCCAAAGAAAACAGGATCCCTTATCAAATTCAACCTGTCGCAGGTCCAACGGGTACCGACGCCCGGGTAATTCAATTGTCCGGTCAGGGGATTCCTACAGGTTTAGTTTCTATTCCTTTAAGATATATGCATACTTCGGTGGAAACAATATCGGTGCTTGATGTTGTGGATTGCGGGAAACTCCTGGCTTATTATATTGCATCCTTACCGGAAGATCTGGAGGAATTATCATGTTTTTAAAAGAATTATGCGAGCTGGACGGAGTATCTGGAAATGAAAAGAAGGTAAGAGAATATATCATTGAACAACTTAAAGACAAGGCTGATGATTATAAAATCGACAAGATAGGCAATTTGATTGTCCGAAAAAAGGGGATGGATGGAAATATTTTGGGTGTTCCTAAAGTACTGCTCTGTGCCCATATGGATGAAGTCGGGCTGTTTATCACGGAGATCACGAATGATGGTTTTTTAAAATTTCAAACTGTTGGTGGCATTGATCCCAAAATACTTGTTTCCAAAACTGTTGTCTGCGGCAATGAGGTACCAGGGGTTATCGGCTCTAAGGCTATTCATTTACAGAAACCTGAGGAACGCAAACAAATACTGAGTATTGAAGAATTATACATAGACATTGGAGCCGTATCCAAAGAAGAAGCCGAAAATATAGTTAAACTCGGGGATTATGTAGCTTTTGCGAGTAGGTTTGAGAGGCTTGGTTCCGGGTTCAATAAGGCCAAGGCTTTAGATGACCGCGCAGGTTGTTCAGTAATTATGCAAATTCTCAATAATCAATACCGTTGCGACCTTGTGGGAGCCTTTACGGTTCAGGAGGAAGTGGGCTTAAGGGGATCAAAAGTTATTAGCAACTATCTTGAGGCTGATTTAGCAATTGTCGTCGAAGCCACTATGGCTAAAGACCTGGCTGAAACATTCGAAGAAGAATGGATAGTTGAACTTGGCAAGGGACCGGCCTGCTCATTAATGGATTCGGCTACAATTTACAATCCGGAGTTAATTCAAAAAGTGGCGGAATTAGCTGAAAAACTGGATATCCCGCTCCAGTTCCGCAGGGGAACCACAGCTGCTAATGATGCGGGGAATATTCATCAAGCGGGACGTGGTATCCCTTTAATTACACTCAGTATTCCTTGCCGGAATATCCATACTATGAGCTCATTAATAGCAATGCAGGATTATGAAAATTGCCTCAAATTAGTACATTCAATTCTGGAAAATATTCAAGTATTTTGTTCTAATACCTAATTGCAGGAGGTCGAAGTATGTCAGGAAATATTAATTTGGATTTTTCATTATTAAAAAAGCTGACTCAAGCCTATGGTCCTTCCGGCAATGAAAAGGAAATTGCCGGACTTATAATGGGCTATAGCAAGAACCATGTTGATAACGTCGAGACCGACATTCTTGGCAATTTAATTATCAGAAAAAAAGGCCGGGGAAAAAGAATAATGATAGCCGCCCATATGGATGAAGTAGGAGTTATTGTTACCCATATTGATAATAACGGCTACTTGTATTTTTCTGCGGTTGGTGGTTTAAATGAAGCCGGCTTGCTTGCTAGGAGAGTAATGTTTAGCAACCGTTGTTACGGTGTAATTGGCAGAGAAAGAAAAGAGAGTGAAGAGGAAAAGTCAAAAGGAAAATATTTTATCGATATTGGCGTAAACAGTGAGGAAGAGGCCAGAAAGATGGTAAGGGAAGGAGATATGGCCATTCTTACAGGTGAGTTTGTGGAAAACGGCAGCCATATTATCTCTAAAGCCATCGATAATCGCCTGGGATGTTTCATTGCCCTGGAGGTTTTAAAAAACTATCAGGGTGAAGACGATGTATTTTTTGTTTTTACCGTTCAGGAAGAAGTAGGTGCCCGCGGAGCAAAAACGGCGGCCTTTGCCATCGAACCGGATTTAGCCTTGATTATTGATACTACGATTAGCTATGATACTCCGAAAGAAAAGTATCGTACCTCTTTAAACAATGGTGTTGCGATTAAAGTTATGGATAGATCGATTATCGTTTCTCCGGTGATCAAAAATTGGATGATCGATATTGCTGTAAAGAACAATATAGTATTCCAAAGTGAAATCATCTCTGCCGGGGGTACGGACTCAGGCCCTGTTCACCTGACGAAGGGCGGAGTTCCAACCGGCGGAATTGCAGTTCCTGTTAGGTATTTGCATAGCGGAAGCGAAATCACGACTAAGTTGGATATTGAATCTGCCTATCGTTTGCTGTCTGAGTTACTAAAGAATCCGTTTGCAAGTTAATTTAAAAAGATTGATTTTTTAAATTATGAGGTAGCTAATTAATATGAATGAAAAGCTTAGTGATATTTTAAAAAAAGTCCAGGACCGGAATATGAGCATCGAAGCCGGTTTGGAAGAGATAAAGAAGATGTACTATTATGATTTGGAGTATGCCCTCCTGGATACACACCGCCAGTACCGTAAAGGTTTTCCCGAAGTTGTTTTTTGCCAGGGAAAGACTACGGAACAAATTATTACTATCACCAAACAGCTTTTTATAATCTCAGAAAAAAATGTGCTGGCAACACGTGCTACCCAAGATTGCTATCAAGCTCTGGTAAAAGAAATCCCTGCGGCGGAATTCAATGAAATTGCCCGTACTATCGTTGTCCGCAAAGGGGAGCAAAAAAAGACAGGAAATATACTTGTCATATCAGCAGGAACGGCAGATCTTCCGGTTGCTGAAGAGGCTGCTGTAACGGCAGAAACTATGGGCAACAAAGTTGAGAGAATGTATGATACCGGGGTTGCAGGCCTGCACAGGCTGCTCTCCCAATCAGAAAGACTGCTCGGGGCTAACGTTGTGGTCGTTGTAGCCGGAATGGACGGGGCTTTGCCGAGTGTGGTGGGAGGACTTATCGCCAAACCGGTGATTGCTGTGCCTACAAGCATCGGATATGGGGCAAGTTTTGGCGGATTATCAGCTTTGCTGGCGATGCTCAACAGTTGTTCGGCCGGTATAGGCGTTGTTAATATTGATAACGGATTTGGGGCGGGGTACCTTGCGGCATTGATTAATCAAGCAGGTCAAATAATTTGATGATTGTATTGCAAGTTTTGTTTTTTTTGGGGGATTCTATATTTAGAATCTATTTGTCCAAATAAACATTCTGCGACAGGGATATGTTTATATAAATAGAACGTATATGTTTATATGAATAGAACGTATATGTTTAAATAAATAAATGCTATAGGAGGCTTTTATTATGACGGTGAGAATCGGAATCAATGGATTTGGAAGAATTGGAAGATTATGTTTTAAGGCTTTTCTGCAATCTCCCGGGGATTTGGAAGTCGTTGCGATTAATGATTTAGGCAAACCGGATATGCTTGGTCATTTGTTAAAATATGATTCTAACCACGGTATCCTGCCTTATAATGTTGAAGTTGCCGGGGGTGTTATGACGGTTAACGGTAAAGCAATTAAACTTTTGGCAGAGAGGGATCCGGCAGCCTTACCCTGGAAAGAGCTCAAAGCAGATGTGATTATCGAATCAACCGGCAGGTTTGTAGCCAGAGAAGGCGCAAGTAAACATATCCAGGCCGGAGCCAAAAAAGTTGTAATTTCCGCACCTGCCAAAAACGAAGATATTACCGTCGTCATGGGAGTTAATGATGATGACTATGATCCAAATTCTCACAACATAATTTCCAACGCTTCTTGTACTACCAACTGTTTAGCGCCGGTAGCAAAAATAATTTCGGAGGAGTTTGGCATTGAACAGGGTATGATGACTACCACACATTCCGTAACCAATGACCAGCGGATCCTCGACTTTGAACACGAAGACTGGAGACGTGCCAGGAGTGCCTTCCAATCTATGATACCGACTACGACCGGGGCAGCTAAAGCTGTTGCGCTTGTTTTGCCGGAATTGAAAGGCAAGCTTCAAGGACTGGCGGTAAGAGTTCCGACTCCGAATGTATCCTTGGTTGATTTTGTCGTCAATGTAAGTAAACCAACTACGAAAGATGAAGTTAACGCCAAGCTCAAAGAGGCTGCCGAAACAAGCTTAAAAGGGATTATGGCTTATAATGATCTTCCCCTAGTTTCCATTGATTATAACAACAGTAGCCTAAGTTCCATTGTTGATGGCCTGTCGACCATGGTGGTTGGGGATAAAATGGTTAAAATTCTCTCCTGGTATGATAATGAATGGGGATATTCCAATAGAGTAATTGATTTAATAAAATTAATTGCTTCTCGCGGACTATAATTTATTGTTTGAGAGGGCGGTAAAATTGAGAAGAACCAAAATTATTTGTACGATTGGTCCCGCAAGTGAGTCTCCTGAAATAATAAAACAGCTCTTGGATGCCGGAATGAACGTGGCCCGGCTTAACTTTTCCCATGGCAGCCATGAAGAACATGGCAGGCGTATTAAGACTCTGAGAGACGTTGCTGCCAAGGAAGGAGTCAATCTTGGCATCCTTTTGGATACCAAGGGGCCGGAGATTCGTACAGGATTACTTCCGGCAGAAGGGGTAGTTCTGGAAAATGGCAATCAATTCGTTCTGGATAATAATAATGAGTTAGGTTCTTCGGAAAGGGTTTATATTTCTTGTGAGAGCCTTTGGCATGAAATCCATCCAGGGTTCCATATTCTAATAGACGACGGGCTTTTAGACCTTGAAGTAATCTCTATTCAACCAGGGATGGTTTTAACAAAAGTTGTTAACGGGGGAGTCCTTAAATCAAGAAAAGGTGTCAATGTACCGGGCTTATCGCTAAAACTTCCTGCCTTAACCCAGAAGGATATTGATGACATACATTTTGGCTTAGAAAATAATATTGATTTTATTGCCGCATCCTTTACCCGAAAAGCAGCTGATATACTTGAAGTCCGCAAACTGGCTGAGGATGCCGGGTCAAATGTTGCGATCATAGCGAAGATAGAAAATATAGAAGGAATTGCTAATGTCGACAGCATACTCAATGTGGTTGACGGTATCATGGTGGCGAGGGGTGATCTGGGAGTTGAAGTACCGGTTGAGGATGTTCCTTTATATCAAAAAGAGATCATTTGCAAATGCAATAGTTTTGGCAAGATTGTGATTGTGGCAACACAAATGTTGGACTCAATGATTCGGCAACCCCGTCCTACGCGGGCGGAAGCAAGTGATGTTGCTAATGCCATCCTGGACGGAACCGATGCGATTATGCTCTCAGGTGAAACAGCCGTCGGTGCCTTTCCGGTCGAAGCTGTGCAGACAATGGATAAGATAGCAAGAAAGGCCGAAAGTATTTTATTTAAAAATAATATATTGGCAAAAAAAGGTTTTAATATTACCGATGCTATCGGACATGCCAGCAATACCATTGCCAATGATCTTAATGCTGCTGCCATCATCACACCTACTCAATCCGGTATAACAGCCAGGATGATATCCCGTTACCGGCCTAAGTCTTTGTTGATTGCGGCAACCTCTGATCAAGCTGTCGCCCGGGGACTTTCGCTCAACTGGGGAGTGTACTGCATCATTATCCCCCAAAGTGGCGGAACGGATGAGCTTCTTTCCGGGGCGGTATCGAAGGCTCTCTATGAGAAGCTGGTCAAGACCGGGGATATAGTCGTTCTGACTGCGGGAGTACCGGTGGGAAAGGTTGGTTCAACTAATCTTATTAAAGTTCAAGTGGTTAGCAGCATTTTAACACATGGAACAGGTATCGGCAGAAAGTCTTATTCGGGAACTGCCAGAAGTAAAAGCAGTTCCGGGCAGTTTAAGAAAGGAGACATTCTGATTACAAATGTAACTGAGGCAGAGGATCTTCACCTTATATCCGAAGCCGGCGCAATGGTTGTGGAGCAGGGAGGACTTACATCTCATGCCGCAATTGTTGCCATTGAATACGGTATTCCGACCATCGTGGGTGCTAAAGAAGCTGTCGCAAAGATCAAGGATGGGTTGATAGTTACGGTAGACGCTTCTTCCGGTGTTGTTTATGAGGGCACAGTAAATATGATATAGAATATGACGGACTAACATTTTTTAAAGTGTATTGTCAGATTTATCTTTTATATAGTAATATTGCCGTGGCCAGTGCTGTGGCCAGTGCCGTGGCCAGGAGTTTTTTTATTTAGCCGATAAGGAGTAATATACCTTAATCGGCTTTTAAATTTGTGTTTACATTGGGATACGCGCCGGTACAAATCAGGGAAATACTACATACGACATATTTTCGGATCCGGCGCTACACGACAGGTGACCCCATGAAGCTTTGTCGTTTCGGAGGGGACAGAGTCTCAGAAGCAAATCAATACAGAAATGAAATCATAAGCCTTTTGATGCAGAACATATCATTCAAACACGCTTTAGAGCAAGTTTCCGCGTTGGGTTATCGCGGATCTTAAGACATAGAAAAAAGAGATTTTTCAAAAAATCTCTTTTTTCTATGTCTTA
>DIWC01000048.1 GCA_002423425.1 Peptococcaceae bacterium UBA6116 | reverse complement strand
AAGCAAAATCAAGCGATTCGGAATACGTATATCGGGAAATAAGGTAAAATCGTTCATCTAGGATATGGTATAATTATGTAAGTAATGGATTAAGCTTAACAAACAGCGATTATAACTGTCCTTAGGCAAAATCGCAGCCAAACTAGGGAGATCATCCGTTGGCTGCTAGGGGGTAAATGGATTGGCTAAAACGAAGAAAGGAAAAAGATTTAAACGCGTATTGATCGTCATTATACTGGTAATCATAGGCATCCTTGCGGGGACGTCGGCATATGCCTTCTATTATGGCAATTGGGGCGGTATAAACAACAAGGTAAGCTTTCTTCTGATCGGGACCGATAAAAGGCCGGGGGCAAGTTCTTATAATGCGGATTCGATCATTGTGGCCAGCTTTGACCCGCAGAAGAAACTTATCTCCCTGCTGTCCATCCCGAGAGATACCCGGGTAACCCCGACCGGATCTAAAAACTACTGTAAAATCAATGCCGTTCCCTCGTTACGAGGAATTTCGGAGCTGGAAAAACAGGTTACTTCGCTGACCGGTATTAAAGTGAACAGCTATGTCCTGACGAATTTCTCCGGATTCAAGGACATTATCGATACTTTGGGCGGGATCACCATCGACGTGGAAAAAAACATGTACTATGAGACCGGAGACAAAGAAGACGGCTATATCAACCTGAAAGCCGGGGTTCAGAAATTAGACGGCTCCATGGCGCTTCAGTATGCCCGTTTCCGCAATGACACCACTGCCGACATCGGGAGAACCTCCAGGCAGCAGAAAGTGCTCACCGCGATAGGCAAAAAAATGTTTGAACCAATTACAATTCTTAAGCTGCCCAAGCTTGTGCCGCAATTAATGAAAGCCATGGAGACGAACTTGTCTTTGAAAGAATTCCTGGCACTCGCCGGAACGGCGGGATCATTCAGCAGTGCGACGATCATAAGCCAAACACTGCCCGGCGATGCAATTATGCTGGACGGGTTAAGCTATTGGGAAGTGAACCGGGTAAAAGCGAAAGAAGTAGCTCAGAATCTCCTTCTGGGCAAAACTACCGATCAAGTCTGGGATAGCTCGGTCCTGGCTTCCCTGGATCCAGATGTTAAAGCCCGCCTTACAGCCCCGGCGACGGAAGAAGCTGTTATCGATATACCCGAAATACCCGGAG
Source organism: Peptococcaceae bacterium UBA6116 (assembly GCA_002423425.1). GTDB lineage: Bacteria > Bacillota > Desulfitobacteriia > Desulfitobacteriales > Syntrophobotulaceae > UBA6116. The sequence continues at coordinate 17,865 of DIWC01000048.1, read as the reverse complement.
TTACCGTACCAAAAGTAGGAGCGGCACCTGTGACAACCATTCAAACTGAACAGTATTCAGGGACAATCACCTGGTCTCCTGAGGATAAAATCTTTTTGATAGGCAAAGAATATACGGCAACGATCACCCTTGCACCCAAAGCAGGATATACCTTAAAAGGCATTGGGATTAACTTCTTCACCGTACCGGGCGCAACAGCCCGGAATGAGGCAGACTCCGGGGTGATTACGGTCGTGTTCCCAATATCGGCTAATCCAACAGGAACACCGCAAAGTCCTGAACAGCAACAGTCTTGATTTATAATTATCCGTAATGGTTAATTAATCCGTTTTTAAATAGAAAGTATTTGAGTTTGTTATCAAGGATTATAAGAGTTTTAACAGGAGGAGTTTATGAACAAAAAACGCTGGATTTCTATTGCTGTTATCATTGTTTTGTTGGTGGTGTATGTGCGTATGGGTGTTATTTCTGCAGGAACAAACACAGGAACAAGCACAGAAACAGAAAAATTGAGAAAATCTTTGCTGTCTTCGGAACCATCATTCAGCGCCGAAACTTATCAAGCAGGAATCGGTAAAACCATTGCGCTTATTAACGTCAATGGAACCATTCAGAGCGAGAGTGATTCATTATCATCGGTTACCAATTCCTATAATCACCAGGTATTTTTACAGGAAATCGAAAATGCCTTTACGAATTCCAGTATTAAAGCTGTTGTTCTGGCGGTCGATTCGCCTGGCGGCGGGGCCTATGAAAGTGACGAGATTTATCAGAAACTGATCAGTTTAAAAGCAAAATACTCAAAACCTTTTATTGTTTCCATGGGTTCAATGGCAGCCTCAGGCGGTTACTTAATTTCAATGCCGGCGGATAAGATCTTTGCGAGCCGGGATACGCTAACCGGATCAATCGGCGTAATTATGAGTACGTATAATTACAGCCAGCTGGCTGAAAAATTGGGGATTAAGGAATTTGTTTTCAAAAGCGGTCAAAACAAAGATATAATGAACCCGATGCGTGACGCGACTCCGGAAGAAGAACAGATTATGCAGGGGATTGTTGATGAGTATTATGGCTATTTTGTCGATGCAGTGGCTAAGGAAAGAAATATGGACCGTCAAGCCGTCATTAAAGCTGCGGATGGAAGAATTTATACGGCAACACAAGCCAAATCACTGGGTCTCATTGACCAGATAGGCGATTTAGACAGCGCCATTAGCGAAGCAGCTAAAATGATAAACGAAAGCGACCCCAAAGTTATCCAATATAAAACTGAAAGTCTATTCGGTTTGAGTAGACTCTTATCCATGGTGTCGTCCCAATTTGATTTATTGGGGATCAAACAGGATTTGCAGAACAATATGGGACCTACCGTAATGTACCTGTACCGCTAAAGGAGTGTGATTCATCCATGGATATTATTAATCATGAGAACAGCGGCTATCAGACAGTGGAAAGAGAAAATACAGTAGATGTAAGAGTCGTGGGTTTTTGGACCAGATTCTGGGCCTTTATCATTGATCTGGCAGTCATTGCGATGAGCAGTCTGGTATTTTTCCGGATTTTTTGGCCGGCAGGTCTTGCAGCGACATCCATCAAATCATTTGTCCTGATTAATTCACTCTTTCCAGGCATCTGGGGAAGCATCTATTTTGTATTAATGACGAAGTATTTTGGGCAAACGGTTGGAAAAATGATCATCGGAATTAAAGTCGTAAGCAAGGATGGCTGTCCTCTAAGCTGGGTTACAGTCGTTATGCGGGAAGTTGTCGGCAGAACCCTATCACAGCTACTCGGCACCTACCTGGGCTATTTAGTTTGTGCATTTCATCCCCGGAAACAGACCTTATCAGATATCATAAGTGATACTTATGTTGTTTATGCTAATGAGAAAAAGAGGGGAAGATGGGTTCGGATCCCGGTTTCAACGAATTAATGCTGGAATGTCAGGATATTGCTCGAATGAAGCTATTTTAAAGAGAGGGCATCTTTCAGAGGGTTACCGTTCAAATAGATTTGGACCTCTTTAACAGTAGAAAATTGAAGTGCAGTCTCGTTGAGCTGATTTTCAATCCTTGGGATATCCATAACTCCGCCTAAGTTTAGTGAGCCTGTGAGATAAACCGCTGCTTTCCCGTTTGTAATAGTAGCTTTATCCAGCTTCAAATTGGCGCGGTATAAGGTGTTATAGAAGCCGGTTGCTTTATCATACGGCTCCTTAATAGCCAATAGCGCTTCGAAAGCGGCTTTTAATGGAGTTTGGGGAGTAGTGATTGTTCTTTCAACTGCAACGACGCTATCTCCTGTGCCTATGTCTTTACCACTTTTGCCATTATCATTTAAGGCAATGAGATAGATTTTTACTTGAACTTCTTTAACTAAACGAAATATCTCATGCAATCTAATCCTTAACTTTTTTTGGCAATGCCTAGCTAAATTTGATATTATACAATTAAGGGAAGAGGGAAGTGTTTTCTCTTCCGCTCAAACGACAGATGTGATATGATGCTTAGAAAAACATTTACATAGGAGAGAGATTACCATGGCTATTTATTTTGACGAACCGTCACATACATTTGGGGAATATTTATTAGTGCCCGGATATTCCACGACGCAGTGTATATCTGCAAACGTAAGTCTAAAGACACCGCTTGTGAAATACAAAAAAGGTGAAGAATCAGCAATCAAAATTAATATTCCACTTGTATCCGCAATCATGCAATCTGTCTCCGATGACAAGATGGCTATTGCTTTGGCTAAAGAAGGCGGAATCTCATTTATTTATTGCTCCCAGCCCATTGAAAGCCAGGCCCAAATGATCGCGCGTGTCAAAAACTATAAAGCCGGGTTTGTTACCAGCGATTCAAACATTACACCGGACAGTACTTTAGCCGACATCTTGGCCCTGAAAGAAAAAACCGATCATTCAACGGTCGCCGTAACGTCGGATGGCACAGCAACAGGAAAGCTTATGGGCATTGTTACGAGCAGAGATTATCGCGTCAGCAGAATGCCGAAAGACATGAAAGTATCTGAATTTATGACAAAATTCGAAGATCTTATTTGTGCTGATGATCAGGTAACGCTCAGTGAAGCCAACGACATTATATGGGATCATAAACTGAATACCTTGCCCTTGATAGATAAAGCGCAAAATCTTAAATACCTGGTCTTTCGCAAAGACTATGATTCGCATAAAGAATACGAAAGAGAGCTTCTGGACGAATCCAAAAGATATATTGTCGGAGCAGGAATCAATACAAGGGACTATGAAGAACGTGTGCCTGCTTTAATGAACGCCGGAGCTGATGTTTTGTGTATCGACTCATCCGAAGGGTTTTCTGAATGGCAAAGAACCACGATTGATTACATCCGAAGAGACTACGGTGATACTGTGAAAATTGGCGCCGGAAATGTCGTTGACCGGGAAGGATTTTTGTTTCTTGCCAAGGCGGGAGCCGATTTTATTAAGGTTGGTATTGGCGGAGGTTCAATCTGTATTACCCGTGAGCAAAAGGGCATTGGCCGTGGTCAGGCTACCGCTTTAATCGAAGTAGCCAAAGTGCGTGATGAATACTATCAAGAAACAGGTATTTATATTCCCATATGTTCCGACGGAGGTATCGTGCACGATTATCACATAACCCTGGCACTTGCTATGGGAGCTGATTTTATCATGCTTGGCAGATATTTTTCCCGTTTCGATGAAAGTCCCACCAATAAACTCAGTATCAACGGCAGCTATATGAAAGAATATTGGGGAGAAGGTTCTAACCGTGCCAGGAACTGGCAGCGCTATGATCTGGGCGGAGACGACAAGCTTTCTTTTGAAGAAGGCGTTGATTCCTATGTACCCTACGCCGGCAGTCTAAAAGATAATGTTACCCTTTCCTTAAATAAAGTCCGCTCAACCATGTGCAATTGCGGTGTTCTAACCATTCCTGAACTGCATAAAAGCGCCAAATTGACGTTGGTTTCTGCTACAAGTATTATTGAAGGCGGCTCTCATGATGTTGTTTTAAAAGACAGCAGTTATATTAAGTAATAATAAATATTACTAACGGAGGAATATGAAATGAGCCATACAGCAAAGGTTGTAAACTTTATTAAGATGAACTTTGCAGAAACATTATTTTTTTTAAATGAAGATATGAAAAAGCATACATCATTTAAGACGGGCGGAAGAGCGGATTTATTAATAGAACCTGGAGATATACTTGAACTACAAGTACTTATACAATATATCTTAAAGGAAAACATACCGTTTATTATTATTGGTCATGGAAGCAATATAATTGTAAGCGATAATGGAATAAGACAAGTTGTTATAAAAATTGGTAAAAATTTAAGCAAATGTACTGTTGAAAATGACAAACTTGAAGCAGAAGCAGGGGCATTATTGGCGGACGTTTCTCAAGAAGCACAGAAAAATGGCTTATCAGGATTTGAATTTGCATGTGGCATACCCGGTACAATTGGCGGAGCAGTTTTTATGAATGCCGGAGCATATGGTGGGGAGATTAAAAACATTTTAGAAGAAGTTCTGGTATTAACTTTAGAAGGAGAATTAGTAATAAAGAAAATAAATGAGTTGGAACTTGGATATCGAACAAGCATTATGCAAACTAACGGAGATATTATCTTAAAAGCAAAGTTTCTCCTTAAAAAAGGTAATAAAGAAGAAATTCAAAAAGAGATGGACGAACTTAGCCGCAAGAGGGAAGAAACTCAACCACTTGAATATCCTAGCGCAGGCAGCGCCTTCAAAAGACCGGTTGGGCATTTTACAGGAAAGTTGATACAAGAAACAAATTTGAGAGGATATCAAATCGGAGGAGCACAAGTTTCAATGAAACATGCAGGTTTTATTATCAATGCCGGTAATGCTACCACGAGTGATATCTTAAAACTAATTAAACATATTCAGAGTGAAGTAAAAAACCATTTCGATGTTGACCTTGAAACTGAAGTGAGATTTATCGGTGAATTTGAGATTCAATAAATGATTGCTAAGATTGAATTTTAATGAAGGTTGGGATAGTAATGTTAAAAACTAATCGAGATAGGTTGTCATTTTTAGACAGGTTTTTAACACTCTGGATATTTATCGCTATGGGAGTTGGCGTGTTGGGAGGTTATCTGTTCCCAAATTTGGCGGTATCTTTGGGGAAGGTTAGCACGGGGACTATCTCCTGGCCAATTGCTATCGGACTGATTGTCATGATGTATCCACCCCTGGCCAAAGTAAAGTATGAAGAGATCGGCAAGGTTGTTAAAAATAAAAAGATCTTTGCCTTTTCCCTTATTCAAAACTGGATCATTGGACCTATTTTAATGTTTGTCCTGGCGGTATTACTGCTGGGGGACATGCCGGGTTTTGCGATTGGACTTATTATCATCGGCCTAGCCCGCTGTATCGCCATGGTGATTGTCTGGAACACCCTGGCCAAAGGCGATAATGAATACTGTGCCGCCCTGGTAGCGTTAAACTCAATATTCCAAATCCTTTTATATACCGTTTATATTTATCTTTTTGTAACCCTCATTCCCAAGTGGCTGGGACTGTCCTGGGGTGGTCAAATCGTAGACGTTTCTTTGTGGGAAGTGGCTAAAAGCGTACTGATCTACTTGGGGATTCCATTTGCCGCCGGCTTTATCACAAGATTTTGGTTAATCAGAGCCAAGACCAGAGAATGGTACGAAAAAGTATTTATCCCTAAAATCTCTCCGTTGGCTTTAATTGCCTTGCTTTATACGATCGTTATTATGTTTATTACCAAAGGGCAAGAAATTGTACAGAACCCGGTCGGAGTCGTTAGAATCGCCATCCCTCTGTTAATCTATTTCGCAGTCATGTTTTTTGTCAGTTTTTACATGTCCTACCGGGGAGGATTCAAATACGAACAAACCGTTACTTTGGCCTTTACGGCAGCCAGCAATAATTTCGAGTTGGCGATTGCCGTAGCCGTAGCCATTTTTGGCATAGCTTCCGATGTGGCCTTTACCGCCGTTATCGGTCCTTTGGTCGAAGTTCCGGTGATGATTGCCCTTGTCAATTTGGCACTTGCCTTGAAGCGGAAATACTATAATCAGCAGGGTTTACCCCGGAGTTATAAAGGAGAAGCAAAATAAATGCCAGAAAAAATAAAAGTAGCCTTCGTATGTGTTCACAATTCCTGTCGCTCCCAAATGGCGGAGGCTATAGCCAAGATTAAGGCAGAAGATTGTATTGAAGCTTATTCAGCAGGTACGGAAATCAAAGACGAAATTAACCAGGACGCGGTAGCTGTTATCAAGGAACTTTATAGCGTGGATATGAGCATATCACAAAAATCCAAACTTATATCAGACATTCCGCTGGTTGATATTGTCATTACCATGGGATGCAATGTGAATTGTCCTTTCGTGCCCTGTAAACACAGGGAAGACTGGGGTCTTGAAGATCCAACCGGAAAAGGTAAGCACGAATTTCTAAGAACGGCTAAAATTATTGAAGAAAAAATTCTGGATCTCAAAAACAGAATGAATGGTTTAGCGTAATGTCATTACAATGAAGTAATCCGAATAAGATTTTTAATTAACCGGTACGATGGTGAATACGTCATTTGGCCGGTTTTTTTATAGTAAAGGGTTCTATAAAAAAGTAGAAAGCATGGAATTATCTTTTCTCCTATGAACACTCCTATTAAACAAGATGTTGACAAAAGCTTTTTACCGCAATATTATAATATAAGAATATTAGAAATAACTAATATATAAAAAGTTGTACGAGGTGGTAAAGAATGTCTAATATGAGTGACCAACTTGTTTCTAATGTATTTAAAACCTTGGCTCATCCTACAAGAATTCAAATCGTGAAGCTTTTGCAGGAAGGGGAGATGTGTGTTTGTGAGATTCTCCCTAATCTTGATTCTGAACAGTCCAATACTTCGCAACACCTTGCAGTGCTAAAAAATCAGGGTATTGTGGAAAGTAAAAAAGAAGGGACAAAAGTTATCTATTCTATCAAGAACCGAGAGGTTTACCAGATGATTGATCTCGCTGAAAAGCTCATCCTTCGTCAGATAGAAGAGACCAAAACTTTATTAGAGAAATAGCTGCAGGGAAAATGAAGGGTGTGATATAGGTGTTTTCAGCGATAGATTGGATTTTGCAAGAATTGACTTTTTATTTTAGCTATGGTCTAACGGTTCTTTTTCGCTGGGTTTTAGACTTGTTTGGTGCTAATCCTTCAATATTAGAGTCGAATCAGTATAAAGGTGCGGTTAACTTTTTCTTTTATGACACAATGAAAATATTTTTAATGTTAGCAGTAATAGTGTTTATCGTGTCAATTATCAGAAGCTTTTTCCCACCTGAGAGGACAAAAAGGCTTTTAGGAGAAGGAAAGGCCAGAGGACTTTTAGGCAATATCTTTGCTGCCCTCTTAGGAATTGTTACTCCTTTTTGTTCGTGTTCTGCGGTTCCGATATTTATCGGGTTTGTGGAGTCAGGTATTCCCTTAGGAGTGACATTTTCCTTCCTGATCTCTTCACCAATGGTTAATGAAGTAGCTCTTGTGATGCTGTGGGGGTTATTTGGCTGGCAGATTGCCTTGCTCTACATTGCGACAGGGGTAACAGTAGCAATAATTGCAGGAATTATTATTGGTAAACTTAAGATGGAAAGATATGTTGAAGAATATGTCTACAACATAAAAATGGGTGATGTTGAAATTGAAAATCCAACATGGAAACAGCGCTTTAGAGATGCGGGGTATTATGTTCTCGAAATATTAAAGAAAATCTGGCCCTATGTTATTATCGGTATTGCAATCGGCGGAATTATGCATGGCTGGGCGCCGGAAGGCTGGCTCGCAAAATATGCAGGCAAAGACAATCCGTTTGCTGTATTTGTGGCTGTGTTAATTGGGATACCGCTTTATTCTAATGCGGCAGGAACTATTCCGATTGTAAGCGAATTGACACGCTTAGGTATGCCTATGGGAACTGCTCTTTCCTTTATGATGTCTGTAACGGCGCTAAGTTTACCTGAAATGATTATCCTGAGAAAAGTTTTAAAGCCAAAATTGCTTGCAGTATTTATAGGAATCATGGCAATTAGCATTATAATTATCGGTTATTTGTTCAATATAATAATTTAAAAGGATGGTATTAAAATGAATATCAAAATTTTGGGCTCAGGTTGCGCTAACTGTAAAAAACTTCAGGCGTTGGCGGAGGAAGCTGTTAAAGAATTGGATATTCCTGCTACAGTAGAAAAAGTAGAAGATATGCAGAAGATAATGGGTTATGGCGTGATGAGAACACCCGCCGTCGTAATCAATGAAAGGGTCAAGGCTTCAGGGAGAATCCCCACTAAGGATGAAATTAAGAAATATATTCAAGATGAGGTTTAGATTGGAATAAAGGGTGTTTGAAATGTTTACCATTATTCTTTATGTTCTGGCAGCAGGGTTGCTCATGCTTTCATTTTTAAAAGATAAAAAAAAAGACCAAGAAGGCTTTGAAAAAGGCCTGGAAATCCTTTGAAAACATTCTGCCGCAGCTTTTGTCTATTCTTCTTATTATTGGGATTATGCTTGCAATTCTGAGTCCTGATACTATATCAAAACTTGTTGGTCAACAGTCAGGCTGGATGGGAATGGTAATTGCCTCAATATTAGGATCGATTACGTTAATTCCTGGATTTGTGGCCTTTCCACTGGCTTCTCATTGCTTGGAAGTGGTGCGGGATTTATGCAAATCGCCGTATTCATTTCAACGTTAACAAAAAGTTTTACTTGCCAAATACAACCTCCTTCGTTTATAATCATATATAATTATTAACGCATAGCTTTTAAAGCGAAGATTGAGAATAGTAATCATAGACGGAAAGTTTCAGAGAGTCGCTGGTGGTGTGATTGCGGCAGGGAAGTTTATGCTGAATGGACTCATGAGTATGATCCGAAATTGTAGTAGGCGTCGTCGGGAATCCTACCCGTTATCAATAGGACATGTATGATAGTACATGTATTAAGCGGGTATAGTAATATACCAATTTGGGTGGTACCGCAGGAGATAACCTCTTGTCCCTTTCTAGGGATGATGAGGTTTTTTTATTTGGAGGATAAAATAATGAACATTGTAAAAAGCTCTTATTACAGCAAAGGCGGTCTTTTGATTCATTCGCTTACAGAAGGAATTGATAAGTCCTACCGGGAGAAAATTATTAAAGACTTGAATTATTCACTGGGCGCTTATTTCTGCAGCAGCTTTGAATATCCGGGAAGATATACCCGCTGGGATATTGGCTTTACTAACCCTCCGCTGGAAATTAGAACTTATGGCCGCAAAGTAGAGATAGCTGCCCTTAATGAAAGAGGGAAAGTATTGCTTGCTTACATCTATGATCAATTAAGCCAGGCGGACTACTTTGAAAACATGATCAGAAAGCAGCCTAATACCATTTGTGGAGAGATATCTCAAACAGATGAAAGGTTTCCGGAGGAGCAGAGAAGCAGGCAAAAATCAGTTTTCTCGATGATCCGCAGTATTGTGGAAGCTTTCTATGCCGATAACGATCGTTTTCTTGGATTATATGGCAGTTTTGGTTATGACCTTATTTTCCAATTTGAAAACATTAAAATGAAAAGACCCAGAGATGAGACTCAAGCCGATATGGTTTTATTCATTCCCGATGAGATCTTTGTGATCGATCACCAGAAAGACGAAACATTTCTCGTCCGTTATGAATTTGAATACGGCGGCCAAGCTACTACGAATTTAGACAGGATAATTGAGCCTGGAACTTTACAACAACAAAGTACCAACAAGCAAGAAATAGCGGACTATGTTAAAGGGCGATACGCTGAAAAAGTTAAAATTGCCAAGGAATATTTTAAACGGGGAGATTTTTTCGAGGTTGTCCCATCCCATATTTTTCAAAAACCCTGTCAGAAAAAACCTTCAGAAATTTTTACTAATCTTTGTAAAATAAACCCCAGTCCCTATGGTTTTTTAATTAACTTGGGAGATGAGTATTTGATTGGGGCTTCACCTGAAATGTTTGTCAGGGTAGAAGGAAAAAGAATCGAAACCTGTCCGATCTCCGGCACAATTAAGAGAGGCAGAAACGCCCTTGAAGATGCAGACAAAATTCGTGAGCTTTTAAATTCCTATAAAGACGAATCCGAACTTACGATGTGTACGGATGTTGACCGCAACGATAAATCGCGGATCTGTGTTCCCGGTTCGGTAAAAGTTATTGGCCGGCGTCAGATTGAAATGTACTCGCACCTCATTCATACCGTCGATCATGTTGAGGGAATATTAGGTGATGAATATGATGCGCTTGATGCCTTTATGACCCATATGTGGGCGGTTACAGTTACCGGTGCCCCGAAAAGGGCAGCCGTCCAATGGATTGAAGACCATGAGGAATCGAATCGTTTATGGTATGGCGGGGCGGTCGGTATTATTGGCTTTGATGGCAGGATGAATACCGGGCTGACCTTAAGAACAATCCGTTTGCAAGCAGGAATTGGCCAGGTTAGAGTCGGAGCCACTTTGCTTTATGATTCCATACCTGAAGCGGAAGAAGAAGAGACTTTTGTCAAAGCGGCGGCTTTGTTAAAAGTATTAGGGGATAATGGTACGCTTACAGATAACAATAACCCAATTTCCGACAATAAAAATGTAGCGATTATGTCAAATTTAAGCAAGAAATCAGCTTTAACCGGGGGTAAGATCAAACCGTTAGAAGTATTGTTTATTGATCATGAGGATTCCTTCGTGCATACGCTGGCCAGTTACTTCCGTAAAGCCGGCTGCAGGGTGCAAACAATGCGTCATCATCTTGCCAGAGAAGCCTTAAACAAGAGAGACTATGATCTGGTTGTCCTTTCACCGGGACCGGGCAGACCGTCTGATTTCAAAATCAAGGAAACTATCGGTCTATGTTTGGCCAAAAAGATCCCGATCTTTGGAGTGTGCTTAGGCTTACAGGGGATTGTCGAATACTATAACGGCCAACTGGGAGTACTTGACTACCCGATGCATGGCAAGCAATCCCTGCTTAAAGTCTCTCCGGACTCGGTAATATTTAAGGATATAGAGGATATTAAAGTTGGCAGATATCATTCTTTATTTGCAGAAAAAGTTCCGGCTGAACTAGAGATTACGGCCTGGACCGAAGACGGAGTTGTCATGGCCGTAGAGAGCAGGGATAAATCGATTTTGGCTGTGCAATTCCATCCGGAATCCATCATGTCGATGGAAGAGGACAAAGGGTTCCGCATTATAACCAATGTTCTACAAAAAACTGGAGGTGCTGATTGTGCGTAAACTTAAGATTCTTGACTGTACCCTGAGAGATGGAGGATTGACTTATGACTTAAAACCGATTTTAGCTCTGATAACAAATTACTACCAAAATTCAAAGGATGTTCAAGCTTGGGGTTTTTGCACCAAGCAATTGTTAACCGGTATTTTTAATCAGCACCCGGTTAAAAGCATTCAGGGTACGGGTGATAATTTACCCGGGATCTATGACCATTTCCAAAGCGGGGTGAAAGTATGAACTTTAATTTAAGCCAAAACGGTTATTTTGGCCAATATGGCGGCAGATTCGTACCGGAAATTCTAATTCCGGCTGTAGATGAATTAAATCGTGTTTTTCAGGAAATCCGTCATGACCAGGATTTTTATCGGCAATATTATTCTTTGTTAATGGACTTTTCCGGCAGACCAACCCCCCTGACCTATGCAGCCGGTCTTACCGAATATTTTGGTGGGGGCAGGATCTATATTAAACGCGAAGATCTAAATCACTCGGGTGCCCATAAGATCAATAATGTGCTGGGCCAAGGTCTGGTCATGAAAAGACTGGGTAAAACCAGGGTGATTGCCGAGACCGGAGCAGGACAACACGGGGTCGCGACGGCGATTATGGCGGCCAAAATGGGGTATAAAGCAACAATCTATATGGGAGCGGAAGATGCCGAGCGCCAGTATGCCAATGTCTTCTGGATGAAACAGCTCGGGGCCGAGGTCGTTCCGGTAACGACGGGGACGGCTACCTTAAAAGATGCGATTAATGAGGCTTTAAGAGACTGGGCCGGCAACTTTGACAACACTCATTATGTACTGGGGACAGCTTGCGGACCCAGACCGTTTCCTGAGATGGTGACGTTCTTCCAGTCCGTGATTAGTAAAGAGATGAAAAGACAGATCCATGATCTTCATGGTAAGAATCCTGACCGGATTTATGCCTGCTTAGGAGGCGGTTCGAATGCGATGGGAGCTTTTGCCGAATTTTTAGAGGATGATGGAGTTGAGCTCATTGCGGTCGAAGCGGGCGGCAAAGGCCAGGCGTCCGGTAAACACGCTTCCCGAATTGCCTACGGGACGGCAAGCGTAGGGATTTGCCAAGGTTACAAGACTTTGTTTCTTCAGGATGAAGACGGTCAGATGCTGGATACGTGGAGTATTTCAGCCGGCCTTGATTACGTGGGGGTATCGCCGATCCTGGCCCATTTGGCTGAAACGAAGAGAGTAAGGGTGCTGGCAGCCACGGATGATCAAGTTATTGATGCTTTTAAGCTGGTTGTCAGCAAGGAAGGACTTATTCCTGCCCTGGAATCAACCCATGCCTTTGCCGGGCTTTTTCGGGAAGTGCAAAACACCGCTTCTGACGACATTATTGTTGTCAACATGTCGGGCAGGGGGGATAAAGACATTTTTAATATTGGGGAGGCCTTGCGGGATGAAGGCTGGAAGTCATTTGTTCAGGAAAGGGGGAGAAGATATGCAGAGTGAACAGTTGCAGATTGAAAAGTATATTGAAGATCTTAAAAAGTCAAAAAACATCCTGCTTATGACACACCAAATCATTGGCTATCCGGATTTTGCAACTAACGAGCTGGCAATCGAATGTTTCTATCGTCATGGGGTGGATTTAATAGAGCTGCAAATTCCTTTTTCCGATCCGGTGGCTGATGGGCCTTTGTTTGTCAAATCAAATCAGGCCGTTCTGGAAAAAGGTGTTAAAGTCACTCAATGTTTGGAATTCGTGGCAAGGATGGTGAAGAAATATCCGGTTTCTTTCCTGATTATGACCTACTACAATATTTTGTACCAATATGGAGTTCAGCGGTTTATTGATAAATGTCAACAAATTGGCGTTCAGGGAACGATTGTACCGGATGCACCTTTGGATGAGGCCAGGGAATATTTTGATTATTCCAGGCAACAGGGCCTGGCTGCGGTCAGTATTGCCACTCCTTATTCCTTTGAGCAGCGCCTGCAGGAGATTGCATCCGTGGGCAGCGGTTTTATCTATTATGTGCCGAGAAAAGGCGTCACAGGTTCTAAAACTAATTTCGCAGACGAGGTGCTGGCTGGAATTAAATCAGCCAAAAACATTACCGGGGCAACTATTGCCGTCGGTTTTGGGATTCAGGGAGCTGAGGATGTTGCCAAGTTAATTGGGACAGCAGATATTGCAATTATCGGCAGTAAAATTCAGCGAGTAATTGAAAGCGAAGGATTATCCGGTCTGGAGTTGTTTATGGAAGCTATAGCCGGTGTGAACGGGGAGGAATAAAAAATGGGAATTGAAACGGCCTTAAAGAAACTATCGGAGAAAGAGGATTTGAGTGATAAATTAGCCTATGATTCAATGAACGAGATTATGAGCGGCGAGGCAAGTGAGATTGCTATCGCAGCCTTTTTAACCGCCCTTCGCCTCAAAGGGGAAACTATTGATGAAATTTACGGATCAAGTAAAGTGATGAGGGAAAAAGCACTCAAAGTTGAGTGTATTTCAACTGATGTGGTTGATACTTGTGGGACAGGCGGGGACGGTGCTCAGACCTTTAACATCTCTACGACAGCGATGTTCGTAGCTGCTTGTAATCAGGTTAAAATAGCGAAACACGGTAATCGAAGCGTCACGAGTAAAAGCGGGGCAGCGGACGTTTTAGAGGCCTTGGGGGCTGGAATCAGTATTTCTCCGGCAGCAATTGCGGAATGTATAGACCAGATCGGGGTCGGCTTTATGTTTGCTCCTCAATTTCATTCTTCGATGAAATATGCAATGCCGGTGCGTAAAGCCCTGGGATTTAGAACAATTTTTAATGTCCTTGGACCTTTGGCTAATCCTGCCGGAGCCCAAAGACAGCTGCTGGGAGTCTACGATAAAAATCTGGTGCGTTTGGCCGCCGAAGTACTAAAAAAACATCATGCCATACATGCCATGGTTGTTTATGGTAGTGATGGTTTGGACGAAATTACTCTGACAGGTCCGACCTATGTAGCGGAATTAAAGGACGGAGCTGTCAAAGAATATATGATTAACCCTCAGGATTATGGATTTACCCTATGCTCTGCTAAAGATCTCAAAGGCGGAAGCCCTGAGGAGAATGCTCAGATTACCCTCGGCATCCTGGCAGGAGGCCTAGGGCCCAAAGCCAATACGGTGATCCTTAATGCCGGGGCTGCGATTTATGTCGGCGGAAAAGCAGAGAGTTTGCAAGAGGGAATAGAGAAAGCCAGAGCAACTGTAAAGGAAAAGAGGGCTTTGCCGGTTCTCAAAGAATTCATTGCCAGGACCAAAGAGCATAAACAGTAAATTGAAATAAAGGTGACTATGATAAGGGGCAGAAAAATGATCTTAAGTAAAATAGTAGCCGCGAAAATCAAGTGCTTGGTGGAACAAAAGAAGAATGCTTCGCTGGAAGAATTAAAAGCGAAAATTAAAGACAGACCAGCCCGATTGCCAGGCTGCTTTGCCGCAGCCTTAACTGCTAACTCATCCTCAGCACCAGCCATAAATCCTGGAAAAGGAATTGCTCTGATTGCTGAAGTTAAGAGGGCGTCCCCGTCGAAAGGAATGATTGCTCCAGACTTCAATTATTTGCAAGTAGCTTCTAATTATGAGCAATTCGGGGCCGGCGCCATTTCCGTGCTGACGGAGGAAGATTACTTTCTCGGCAGTCCTGTTTACCTGCAGGAAATCAGGGAGCAGGTGCAAATTCCATTGCTGCGTAAGGATTTCATTATTGACCCTTACCAGATCTATGAATCCATACTATTAGGCGCTGACGCCATATTGCTGATTGTGAGTCTTTTGAAAGACAGTGAATTAAAGGAGTTTCTAAAAATTGCGGACTCTATAGGATTGGATTGCCTAGTAGAGGCTCATGATCAAATAGAAGTTGAACGGGCGCTGGCAGCCAGCGCTAAAGTTATAGGGATAAATAACCGCGATCTGCAGACCTTCACCGTAGATTTGGAAAACAGCCGCAAGCTTGGAGAGATGATACCGGATAGAATTATTAAAGTCTCAGAAAGCGGCATAAATTCAGCAGCCGATATTCAGTCGGTGTATGACTGGGGGTTTGATGCCGTTTTAATAGGAGAGGCTTTGATGAAAGCAGACAATCTTCAGCAAAAGTTTGCTGAATTTTCAAAGTTAGGCACGGAGGTTCCGGAATAAATGAAAACCAAAGTTAAGATCTGTGGGATCTGTTCGCTGGAGGATGTTCGGGTTCTCAATGAGGCCGGGCCGGATTTTGCAGGCTTCGTTTTAGCACCGAGCAAAAGACGTGTTAAGCTGGAAGAATTGGAGACTCTGATAGCATATTTAGACCCCAAAATAATCCCGGTTGGCGTATTTGTAAACCAAGATCCGGCTTATTTATTGCAAGCCGTGGCTGTAGGTATTCGGGTTCTGCAGATTCATGGAGATGAATCACCAGGCTATATCCAAGAGTTGAGAAGTCTTCTAGACCGGCAAAATAGCGGCAAAATTAAAATTTGGAAAGCAGTTAGGATTGGTTTAGAAAACGAGATAGACAAGGCTGACAGAGAGTTTCAAGGATTGGTTGACGGGATTATTGTTGATAAGTATGATTCCAACGCCTATGGCGGTACAGGTCAGGCTTTTGATTGGAACCTGTTACGAAAGAAGCACGAAAGTCAGGAAGGTGAACGATGGGATTTTCCATTGATCTTAGCCGGCGGATTAAATGAAGATAACGTAAAATTGGCTATTTCCACTGTCAATCCCTATTGCGTAGATGTCAGCAGCGGGGTGGAAACGAATGGCAGGAAGGACAGAATGAAAATAAGAAGATTCATTGAGCAGTTACGGCAATGTTCGAGGTTGTAGAAGTTGGAATAAAAAGGATTTCCAAGATAATTGGAGAATTATACCTATCAATCATATATGGGTCATGTGCGGCGTTTTTTATTAATTACCCAAAAAGATACTAAAGATATTACTAACGATGATATACAGAAATATTTGCTATGTTTATTGGAGGATAAAGAAAAATCACATAGAGTTCTTTTGTCATTAACCTATTCTGCGGGATTACGTGTAAGTGAAGTGGTTAATCTGAAGATACAAGACTTAGATAAGGATAGAATGCTTATTCATGTGAGACAGGCAAAGGGAAAGTTAAAATATACGAACCTAGTTCGAGAATCCCCCTATTATTGGAGTTTAGACGAATAAATATTACGGGAATCCCGACGTTAGCTGAAATCTGGCTTTCGGAGTTATATCAAGAAGCTGTATTGTCTTTTCCCGTGAAGTATTCTCCTGATTTCTAATACTTCATCTAATACTACATAGAAAACAAGGTGTTTATCTATTATTAGGATACGATAATTTAGATTCATTAGTCGCATATCTTTAGGGATAGATCCCATATTAGGAAAGTAAGCAAGTTTAGAAATAGTTATATCCACTTCATTAAGAAAGTTCTGTGCAGCAGAGGGGTCATCCGTCTGGATATACTCGATAATGCTGATTAAATCTTCTTGGGCAATAGGAAGATATTCTACTTTAAACTTCTTATTCATGGATTTTTTCCCTAAGCGTATTCATCAAATCCTTATGGGAGATTCGTTCCACTCCTGAATTGCTTTGAGCTTCAGCTTCGCCTAGTTTTTGATAGAGTTCTAAAAGAGCTTGCTGTTTTTCGTATAGGGCCATGCTCATGACAACGAGATCACCTTGACCATTCTTTGTAATAAATACTGGCTCACCATCTTTATGACAGATTTCAGATATTTGATTGAAATTATTTCTTAGATCAGAAATAGGTTTTATGGTAGGCATAGATATTCTCCTTTATCATTTTATCTACTAATATTATATCATAATTGTGATAGATAGATGCAAGCGCCAGACATCAGCTAACACGCCTTTCCCAAAACTTAGAATAGATGAATGTAATATGACGCTTCGGGAACGGCTGACCGTTATCTGAAACGGCTAAGCATAATTATTATAGGTGAATAGATGTAAGAAGTACACCTTATTCAAGGTTTTAACTAGAGAAAAAGAAGAGGCAATAAAAGCAGAAGAAAAGGCGAAAGAATTTGTTGAAGGAGAGTTTGATTTTGATTCTTATAATTCACAAATAGAAAAATTGCAGCAGCTACTTATCAAGGAAGATAATTTAGAATGAGATGCTATTTAAACTTATGCTTTGTGTGCCTGTACTTTTTGGTATATACATTTTGAAGTTTACAAACTCTAATTTAGTTTCGCGTTCTCCATATTATTTTCAGTTATCCTGAAAGAGTGCTCTAAGGAAATTCAGGGCTCGACATCCTGCCGACTTCTGAATCTGGGGGCGCGCGACTTTACATAACAGGCAGTTCCCGAAACTTAGAATATATGATTGCTGTATGACGCTGCGGGTACTGCCGGGACGTTATGTGAAAGTCGGCGGAAAGAAAAGAAAAAGTAGCCGTCTCTTGGGCTACTTAGGCGGGAAAACTTCATCATGGGTACTGATAATATAGAGGGTGTTAATCTGATCGTTTCCATCAGAAGTTACTTCGATGATAATTCTAACTGACATATTGA
>DIWC01000013.1 GCA_002423425.1 Peptococcaceae bacterium UBA6116 | reverse complement strand
ACTTCTTTTCCTATCGCCTATAGCCCATCGCCTGTCTTTTCTTCTTTTCCCTTAACCCATACCTGTCGGGGTCAAACCCCAGGTCTTTCAGGATCAACCCCTGGAGAAAATCGGCCATATCCTCATCAAGCCAGTGAAGGTACAAAATCGTTTCCGCTAACGATCTCACGCTCCCTTCTTTATTGCCCCGCATAATCTTCTCAATATCGTAAACAGAAAGCCCTTCATAACCCCTTCCTGACAGCGCCCCGTACAGCATCGCATGCGCGGCCCCCAACGGCCTTTTCTGCAGGCAATATCCTATGAAGTGGCTGTATTCATGGAGCCAGAGGGTAAGATAGGGGGGCAAGGAGGTTTTCTTCAATTTCCCGGCATACTCTACGATTACCTTCGGGCTTAAAAGGAATACCGGGAAAGTTTCTAAAGTCACCACGTTACCCTGTATGCAGCCCGTGGAATCTATCTCGAACTCAGGCTTTTCCTCCACATCTGACCCCACAAAAAAAAGCAGGTTTTCCGCCCCGGAGAAACCTGCCGCCATAAAATCCGCTGATAACTTGCTGCTATTAGAAAGGAGGAAATCGTCAGTAAGCAGATCCTTGTCAAGCCGTGCTACCCTCGCGGCCCTTTCTTTTCCGAGGATTCCGGCAAGGCTTTGCGCCAATGCCTGCTTATAGTGCGCAACTTCCGCAAAGAATTCATCAACAACCGCATCCCTTCCGCCACTCGGGGATTTTATGCCAATGATCTCTCCTGCTTTTCTAAAAAAATCAAGCGCCGCCAACGTATCATCTTCCTTGAGGTAATTTACAATCCCCCTATCCTGTATTTCAAAGACATTTTCAACCCACCCTTTTTCTCTTCAACCCAGCAAATCGGCAAACCGTTGCCAATTCGTCCGGCATCTTCAAGCTCAAACTGCCTTGAAAAATATTCTTTAATCTCCTGCATTTTTTGCTGATCGCTTTGGGATTCAGGGTTCAATATACTCTCTCCGGAATTCCGAAAATCTGTATTATGTCCCCGGTTTTTAATAGGCATTTTTGCTGCTGAAGCCGACGCGGAGGGTCTTGAAGATGATCTTCATATCCAGCCAGAGCGACCAGTTGCGCATGTACTCAAGGTCGAACTCCACGCGCTTCTTCATTTTTTCGAGGGTTTCCGTCTCGCCGCGCCAGCCGTTCACCTGCGCCCAGCCGGTGATCCCCGGCTTCACCTTATGCCGGAGCATATAGCCGGGGATGAGCTTGCGGTAGTACTCGTTATGGGCGATCGCGTGCGGGCGCGGCCCGACAATCGACATCCGCCCCTGGATGACATTGATGAACTGCGGAAGTTCATCAAGCGACGTCCTGCGAAGAAATTGGCCCAGCCGCGTCACCCGCGGGTCGTCTTTTCTTGCCTGCGGAATGTCCGGCCCGTCCTCGCAGACCGTCATCGAGCGGAATTTCCAGACCAGAATCTGCTCGCCGTTGAATCCATAGCGCTTCTGCTTGAACATCACCGGCCCGGGAGACGACAGCTTCACGCCCGCCGCGATCATCAGCAGAATCGGGGAGATCAGAAGCAGAATGCCCGCGCCGATGGTCACATCCTCCAGTCTCTTGATCCAGTCGTTGATCCCGAAGTACGGGCCTTCATAAACGCTGATGGTCGGTATTCCATTCATCTCGACAAGGCGGGCGTTAAGCAGCTCAAAAGTGAAGATATCCGGCACGATATAGACGGATGCCGTCGTATCCGCAAGCTTCTTGAGCACATCCTTGACCCGCGCCTCCGCCCGCAGCGGAAGGGCCAGATAGACAAAGTCAATATGGCCCTTCTTCACATCGTCAACCAGTTCATCAAGGTTTCCCAGAACGTCGATATCCACGCCGGAAACGGCATACGAGGAAAGCTTATGACCGTCATCATAAAAGCCGAGCAGCTTGAATCCCATCCACTCGCTTTTCAGAATAACGGCGGCCAGCCTGACGCCCAAATCACCCGCCCCGCCGATCACGACCGTCCGCAGGTTCATCCCCTTGCGACGGGCAAAACGCAAAACAAAACGCAAGGCAATCCGCGAGACGACCAAAAGCAAAAAGCCCGCTCCCGCCCATAAAACCAGCACATGGAGAAAAAACCGCCCGGTAAATTTGATCAACAGGGCGGCCGCCATCACGACGAGCATCGCCAACAGCCAGGCACGCAGGACAAAAACCGTCTCATCGGTCAGCGACGAGGTCCGCCACGACTGATACAGCCCGCTTTTCGCGGCGGCAAAATAAAAGACGACCGCCGCAATGGCCGCAAAAGAGCTGAAATACGGGTTCCACGGATAGCCGTAATACCAGGCGGCAAAGGCAAAACCCGCTATCGTCAAGACGGCGTCAAACAGCCTTGACGCGACATTAAGGCTTGAACTTCTCTGTTTTACCAACCCTCTGTGAGGCATGGTCAGATAAATTTCCCTTCGGGTTCGTCAGCCAGCCAGCGCCGCAGGCCTTCTTCAAGGTCGGTCCGGTAGGGGTAGCCGCGCTTCATGAGTTCATGCACCGCCCCCAGACTTGACTTGCCCTATTTAAACCTATGATAAAAAGCCTGTTCAACTTGATTTCTTAAAGATCGTTTAAATTCAGGAATGTTAAATTTTTCTGCATGGCGAACTAAGCTCATACGATCAAAAGACATGCGTTCAAACTCTTTTACAGAAGCAATAAGTGCTTCAGGCGTCTGTTCATAATAAAATAAAGCCGTCGGGCTCATACCAACACTTACTTGTTGATTGGCTGGTTGCATGGTTTCAGTAACTCCACCTTTGCCATAGGCGATAACCGGCGTACCTGCGGCATTTGCTTCCAATGGGACTAATCCATATTCCAGTTCTGGTGTAAAGATCACAGCCTTTGCCCGTCCATATTCTTTAACCAAATTATCATCATCTACATTACCAAGGAATTGAATATTTTCTCTCGCCATTGATTTGATTTCATTACCGTCTGCGCCTGATCCAATAACACGAAGCGGCAACCCCAAACTGTTAAAAGCTTCTATGGCGTAGTCCAGCCGTTTCCAACGCTCCAAACGGGAAACAATCAGATAATGATTCCCCTTCTCTTCAGTGGTACCCTGTTTGAAGTGTTCAAAATCGATGGGACACAAGAGAACATCCGAATCCCTTGCGTAAATTTGAGCAATGGCAGAACGTGAATGTTCAGAAATTGCGATAAATTTATTTACCCGTTTCGATGCGGCTATGTCTTGGCGTTTGAAATATGACAATAAAACACGAAATAATGAGACTTTTAGGCTATTTGATGATTTTTCAAAATATGCGTCAGTATTCCAAATCGCACGTGTAGGAAAGTAGCAATAGCATAAATGAGTTCCATTGAAACGTGAAATATATTTTGCCACTGTCGCCGATGAGGAAAGGATTACATCATATCCGAAAAGATCCAAGTTGTTGAAAATGATAGTCAGCAATGGATAAAAGTTCTTGAATTGATCGTGATTTCTAATAAATGAATTCGCCCACGTGGTTTTAATGTTATATTTCTTGAATTCCGGCCATGTGTTGTCTGAATTATAAGCAGATGTAAAAATGTCAGCCTCTGGAAATTCCTCGACCATATACTGGAATATCCGTTCGGACCCCCCTTTTATCAGAAGTTGATCTTGAACAAGGGCCAATTTCATATTTGTTTTCATTTTAAGTGCGATAATATATGATGATTTTTCTGCAGGATAGTATTGCAGACATCAATGATCGTGCGCTGTGGTGTACGCTGGATTGCACTTTCCAATTTTTTAATTACAACATGATAAGAATCATCCCGAAAATTTAATTCTGGTTTCTGATTTTCAGTAAAAACATGTCGTTGATAATTCATACCATAGCTTTTGAACAAAGTGTCGACAAAAACCCTTGCATTCCAAGTCTTACCCGTACCCAAAACAAAGTCATCTGCCATTACATTTTCTGATATATCTACGACTATATCCATAAACTCCTCAGCACTGCCCCAATCACAATCAAAATCCAAAGTTACAACAGAACCTTTGGAGTCTTGATCATGTATAGCATTCGCCAATATTTCAACTACCTTGGGAATAAAAAAGTCTTTTGGCCGTCTTTCGGATTCATGATTGAACAAATATAGCGTTATTCCGTTTACACCGTGATGAGTTCTGTAATAAATAATCATGTCCTTGGCAGCCATTTTTGTTATGGTGTACAAGCAAGATGCACGCATTTCTGATTGTTCAGTAATAAATTCAGGATACACAGGTCCAAAAACTTTGCCTGACCCTGCATATATCAGTTTCGCCTTTGGCGCCTCAAGGCGGAGATATTCCAATATCACATGGACAGAACCAGTATTTACCAAAAGCATATCTTGCCAAACGGACTCATAGCCTGTTCCTGCAGAGCCATGAACCCCAGCAAAGTGAAAAATAACATCCGGCCGGATATTAAGCAGAAGAGTATGAACTTCCTCAGAATTGCGCAAATCTAATTGTTTGTAGCTGAAATTAGTATTCTCAATTTTATATCTTGATGACCCGTGACGATCCGCGCCAATTACATTATAGCCGCGTTCAAGCAATCTTTCCGTCAGAAAGCTGCCGTCTTGTCCATTCGCACCTAATACAAGAACTTGATTCATTTTACAAACTCTCTGACATCATCAACACTCGGAGAACATGATTGTTTTGGTAATTCAACATATATCTGAATTTCTTCAAGTGGCTACTCAATCTTACAATTGGGAGGATACGCCCGTAGTGAGAACCTGATACAAATTTAAACAATCTCAATCTCTGGCAAGGGGAATATGAATTTCCCTCCATTGGCCAAATATTCTTTTTCTCGTGCCACGATTCCACTTTTAAAATGCCAGGGAAGAACAAAAAAATAATCCGGATTCATCGCTTTTGCTTCGGCTTCAGATACTATAGGTATTTTAGTACCTGGAGTAAAGGCTCCGAATTTGTCCTTGTTTACTTCGGCAATATATGGAATATGCTCCTTTGTCAAACCACAAAATTGCAGCAGAACATTCCCTTTGGTACTTGCTCCATAGCCGATGATTTTCTTTCCATCAGCAACTAATGCGGAAATCAAATCGGTTAAATTCTTTCTATGCCTGTACACCCTTTCCTCAAAATCACGGTAAGGTTTTGGTGTGTCGAGACCCATCTCTTCCTCCTGCTTTAACAACCAATCGATAATCGGAACATTTTGAGCAAAAGATGCACTTCTTTTACAGGCAGTAACCGCAAAACTACCCCCGTTAATAGCATTCATCTGTACGTCAATTACTTTTAACCCACAATTATCTAAGATATTTTTTATCACCTTAAATGAATAAAACTCAAGATGTTCATGGCAGATGGTATCGTAACTATTTGTTCTTAACATACTCGGCATATAACTTTGTTCAAAATGCCATATCCCATCATCAGCCAAACAATTCTCAACATCCTTAACAAAATTCATCGGACTTTCAAGATCATAAAACATGGCAATCGAAGTAATAATCTTCGCTTTGTCATTTGGAAACTGAGACCTAAATATTTCCGCATTAAAAAAATCAGGTATTAATACGATATCATCTGTATAATACTCTTTAAATTTTAGCCCTGTTGGGTCAATCCCGACCCTCTTTAAATTACCGGAATAGGCTTTTAAAGACGTAGCGTCGTTACTCCCAATGTCTATTACCAAATCGTGATCGTTAAGACTCACAAGACGTTCAAGCGTTTTAATTTTCTGTTCAAGATGGGTTACCATTGAAGAATTTAAGCCAGAACGGTACCCATAATTATCGCCATACATTTCATCCAAACTGTATGACTGTTTCAATTGTAAGAGGCCGCTATCTGGGCACCATACCAAATCTAAAGGCCCCTTCGTAACATTCTCATCAATTGACTTGGGGAAAACCCCGGTCAGAGATTGTTGACCAAGAGATAAAACAGAAATTAGATTGGGACTCCCGCTGATTCGACATTTTGAAATTTCCGTGTACATGATTTTACCTCCTTAAAATTATGACAGGGTATCCACAAATGATGTTGTTGGTTTTATAAGTTTCTACAAGACCCGATCAAAGCAATTTATCTATAACTTCACATGTCTCATTAACACATTTCTCCCATGTAAAATGTCGAGCATGCGCCAAACCCTTCTTTCTTAACATTTCTCTTAACGAAGAATCGTTCACAATAAGCAAGATTTTATCAGCAATATCTTCATAGCTATAGGGGTCACAATAAATTGCAGCGTCCTCACAAACTTCCGGCAATGATGCAGCATTAGCAACAATCACAGGGCAACCGGCCGCCATCGCTTCAAGAGGAGGTAACCCGAACCCCTCATAAAAAGAGGGAAGAATAAATGCATCGGCATGTGCAAAATATTGTTGTAACCTTCCGTTGTCTACGTACCCTGTAAATTGTACGCGCGCGCCCAATCGTCCGGCTTCTCTGGCGACAATCTCGTCACCTGTAATAAAGCCTTCCTTTTTCCCTACGATAACGAGATCATGGGGAATTTTATCGCAGATCGAACCAAATGCTTTTATAAGCGCACTTAGGTTTTTATGCGGTTTCACATTGCCGACATAAAGCACATAGGCATTGCCATGTGGACTGACATCCTTCTTGATATTAAACCAAGAGCCTTCTACACCAAGGTGAATGGGGTATATCTCTTGCTTCTCTCTGCCAGTGAATCTAATCAATTCCTTTTTTGTGAAGTGAGAGATCGTAATAATAGCACTTGCTTTCCGGCGCACTGCATTAAACATCGCCCTTGCATATAAACGCTTGTGCAACCCACCAACGAGGTCAGGCATTGCCAAGTGGAACAAATCATAGATTGTTACCAGCATTTTACCACGGTAAAACAACGGAACATTGTAGTGCGTTGCAAAGTAAAGTTGCGTGGCCTGTGGGATCTTCCTTACTATGTCAATTTGCTCCCATGCCGAATACATTGGTGCCGTAGCCAAAATCGGCTGAACATTATCCTTACTTAAAAGCCCGCATTGTTCCATCTCCTTCGGGCTACCCAATAGGCAAAACAATTCCTCGGGAAAGGCAGAAATGATTCCAGGAATAACATTTTGGAGATATGTGCCAATTCCGGAGTTCTTCAACCACCGAGTGTCAATCGTTATCATTTGTAATATACTGTGCTGTGTTTACGGCGAATGCCTACCCACGATCCTTCGGAAATTCAATAAAAATGGGTTGTCTTCGGTTTTTCATGTTTGTAAGTAACTGTAAACTCTCACCACATTCATTAACCAAAACAAGTATTGAACAGGCTTAATTTATATTTCTCTTTTTTTAATCATGTCTATTACAGAAACAAAAAAACCAAGGATCGCCCATTGGAAAATAAAAAACAAACCTGAGTTATTAAAACCATGCATAACAAATGTTATCAAAAATAAAATATAGGCGTATTTTAAAAAGGTTAATCTTTTTTGACTATTTTTATTATCTGTTTTTATTTTTAGAAAAAATTTGCTCACTAAAAAGAGCCAGTATATCAGAATACCAAACCCGATTATTCCTGTCTCTCCTAAAATTAAAGTCCACAACGATTTAGGTGAAAGTGCAACTCCTTCCTGCATATATGAAATAACCTCACTATTTAGCGCCCAATTTGGTATATAATCCGCAAAAAAATATTTCGAATTACCTAAGCCAACACCTAACAACGGATAATGCAAAAATTCAATAAAACCAGCGTAGATAAAACCATACCTGGTTTCTGAAGAACCTGTGTAATATCCCTCAAGAAAAAGTTTATCTATAGCGGCTTGCATTGCTATTAGATGCTCATACTCCATAGATTTATATACAGAAATTATGACACCAACAATGACTAAGATTACGAAAAGTATTTTGATCAAGGTGATAAAGGTTTTTTTCGTCTCCCTGACATATAATAGGGATGAAAGGAATAACTGAACCAAAAATACTACATATCCTGAGGTTGAAAAAGTGAATATCAAAATTGGCAGAGAGACAATGAGCAAGAATGGTTCAATTTTGAAGAACAGAAATTTTGTATTAAAAATTGAATAACCTGTTATGATAGACGAGAGGAAAAAGGGATAGAAAAGACTTTGTACTACATAAGAAGCTACGCTTGCCTCTTGATTTGTTAACATAATCCTGCCACCATTCAAAAATATTTGTGGCAATTTATTAGAGTTTTCATTCAATGCAATCCAAGCGAAGTTTATGTATTTTTGGATATACATATACACTTCATAAAACATAGAGCCCGGCATAAATAACGACATGATCTGTATATACCCGTAAATAATAATTAAGACAAAAGAAATATCCAGTAACTTCAATGTATAGATTAAGTCTGTTCTATTTTTAATTGTATAATAAGGATAATAAAAGCTTGTGAAGATGATCGTTGTTGTAAAAAATCTGAGTAATGGTGATGTTAAAACCTCTTGGTAAGTACCTACATTTATTTTTATAAAAAAATAAATGTACAAACTCATGATTGAAGTCGATACCAAAGATATTACAACAAAAATAAAAAAAAGCTTGGCATATTTATTTGTCCTTAACTCTCCTGCTACCAATATAATTATGGTTATCAAAATCATTCCAGTAATCAATGGATACAGAGAAGCGTTTTGGCACCACGAGTGGAAAATGCCATATAAATATCCAAGAGCTGTTAATGGAAGAAATAATATGAACAAAGAAAAATTGAGTTTGTTTAGCTTATCTAAAGTCATTTTTTGCTATCAGCCAAGTTAACAATTTCTTTTTCAATTGTGTCAATTATTTTTTTGCTGCTGTATAGCTCATCAAATCTTTCAAATACATTCAAGTAATTAATTCTTCCCTCCAACGACTGGATGCACTTAGTTGCGAAATCAATGGGTGAATCTGCAATCGGGATAATGTCCTGCAATCCAGATCCATACACGCCTTCAGGTCGCGAAACAACTTTTTTGCCATATCTCAAAGCCTCTATAAGCTTAATCTTAATCCCAGCTTCATTAAAAAGCGGGATTACGACTAAATCTGCAAGGTTATAAAAGGGAGCGAGAGACACAACATTAGAAAAGACAAAAATATCTTTATTAAGTTCGGCTAATTCTAAGATTTCCTTTGAGGGATCTTTACCGACAATGACAAAAAAACATTTTATTTTTTTACGCAGTATCGGCATTACAGATTCAGTAAACCATTTTATAGCAAACTTATTGGCATCATGGGATAAAATACCCGTAAATAAAATTTTTTTATAAAAATTGTTTCTTAGAAAATTAAAATTTGGGGGTAATGAAAGTTCATTACCATTATTTACACTTGGTATTATTGGTGGAATCCAAACTGCATGAGCTTTTGGATTTAGAAGGTTTATCTTATCTTTATCCTGAATAGATACAGTAAAAATAACGTCAAAAAGCTCTAATACAAATTTTTCAAAATATATCATTTTAAAATAGTCAAAGAGAAAAAATATTTTTTTGATAAGGTTTGAAGATTCTCTGAAACTTCTAAGAAGATAATCTGATTCTATATTGTGGGAATAATAAACTATCGGAATCTGCTTCTCTTTAATATACTGCTTTAACAATTTGTAAAAACGATAAGAATGTGGATATTCAAAAATTATTAAATCATAAGTAACCTTTTTTATTTGACCAAGAATAATATCTTTTTCGTTATTATCTGGGCCAAATCGATTGCAATTGTAGGGCAAAATAGATACAAAAGACTTTAACCTGTTTTTTTTTCTTAGATATACGTTATTTTTAAACAAATCTTCAAATCCACTATAGTCTATATTTGAATTGGGATCTTTACTTGTTATAAAATCTATATTATGCCCCCTTTTTGCTAATTCGATAGCTTTGTAGAGCGAGCCTATCGCACCGCCGTAATTTGGCGGATATACTGGCAAAGGCATTATATCAAGTATTCTGAGTTGTTTATTATTATTATTCATTATTTAATTTTCCCCCAAACAACCATCGAATTTTTCGGCAGATGATTATTGAAACCAAACTTATAACAATTCCGGCTTTCCCATTCTACCAAACACTCCATCGAATAGTCCCTTTATTAACATGTTAATTCTTTTGGCCTTATCCTTGTCATATAGCAATATTCCTAAAATACGCAGCCCGATTTTTTTTAAATTGGGACCAATAAGGAACAAAATACACCAAAAGATACCGAAGTGTTTCTTGACAAAATATATGTGGTTTCTAATATCTAAGTAACCCGTAATTATAAACCTTTGAAAAGACGGCCTTTGGCTTTTTCTTCCCCAAAACTCTTTAAGAGTGTTTTTACCTGTACTTGCACCTTCTTTATGGAAAACTTTGCTTGTGGCGCAACAATAAAGTTTCCAGCCTTTCTTTATTGCAGTCATACAGAAATCTGCCTCTTCTGCCCACATAAAATAGGCTTCATCTAAATAGCCAACATCTTCAAAAACACTCTTGTGGATAAGCATACTTGCCCCTGCTATAAAGCCGCCGTCTATTTCGAAAACCATTTCAAGCTGCTCATTTTCAGGGTATTGACATTCTGGTAAAATGAATTCTCCCTTACCAGCATTATACCAAGTCATTCTTTTCGTACCACATAAAATCTGAATACTATCAGGATTGTGGTATCTAATTAGCTTGGAGCCAACAATTCCAATTTTATCATATCGTTCAAATATTTTTGTCATCACACTTAGGGAGGTTTCATCTACCACTGTATCATTATTCAAAAGCCACAAATACGAAGAATCACCTTTGGCGAGCGCATATTTTATTCCGATGTTATTTGCGCTTGCAAAGCCGCCATTTTCTCCCGTTTGAATGAAAATCAGCGGATTTTTCTTCTTTGTTTCTCTTTCAGGATCCCCTCCTTTCAATACATCCTCTCTGGTATATAGAAGGTATTCCAGAGGTTTAGTTTCAAATGGCTGGCTCAGATGCTTAAGTTGCGAATCCTCATCATAAATTACTTCCTGCTCACCCTCCGTCCAGTCAATGATATGCGCCATTGAATTGTTCGGCGAGTTGTTGTCAACTACAATCACCTGATAGTCGGGATAATCATTTTTAAGCACACTCTCAAGGCACTCGATGGTATCCTTCCACCCATTATAATTGACAATAACTATATATACTTTTTTCTGCATTTAAACTTTGTTTAAAACTATATTTGTAGTGGTAACGCTCATTATTGCTAACCCTGTCTCATTCCCCAAAATAGCTTTTTATAGGCGATCACTCAGCTCGATCTGAGCTTTGGCGTAATCTTCTGGAATGCCGATATCTATAAAGAAACTATCAAGTAATAGCGCCTGGATCTTCAACACCTTAAAATGCTCTTCCATAAAAGTTTCAAAAGAAAATTTCTCCTCTGTCACAAAGCTTTCAAAAATGTCATTTCGGACAAGATAAATCCCACCGTTAATATTACCGGCCTCTCTATATCCCTTTTCTGTAAATGCGGTGACCATACCCCGATCATCAACTTCGACACAGCCGTATCTGTCAAAATGGCGCATCTTCTTAAGAGCGAGCATCAGTTTGCCTTCTTCTGCAAATTCGTCTTCGAGTTTCTGCAGTGGCACGTTAAAAAAGGTATCCCCGTTGATGATAAATACCTTATCCCCGAGCACGAGCCGCATTGCCCTTTTAATGGCACCCCCTGTTCCCAGCGGTTCATTTTCAACACTATAGACCAGCTCAACCCCCTCAAAGCGATCTCCAAAACGGGCGTTGATGCTCTCCCATTTATAGCCAACTGATAAGATGGCCCGACCTATACCGTTTTTACCGAGATATCTAAAAATATATTCCAGGAAAGGTCTTCCCCGCACAGGCGCCATTGGTTTAGGCAAATCGCTTATGACGCTTGCGAGCCGAGTACCCAATCCACCTGCTAAAACAATTGCTTCCAAAACTAAAAACCTTTGCCAAAAAGCTCTTCTTCGACACCCGAGCAGATTATATGTGGCCGATAAGGATATGCGCTTCATAGATGCGCGGCGTTACCGTCGAAAGAGCCTTGATGCAGTAATCGCATAGATCTGCCATCCGACCGTTGCACTCACCCGTGAGCCCGACCGTTACGACGCCCATTTCTTTACAGGCTTTCAAAACTTCAATGACATTCTTCGAATTGCCGACAAAGGCCCGTATCAAAGTATTTTCCAACCCTTTGTTCCATCCGTCACAAAATGAAAATTCATGATCCTACCACCGTCAAACGCCTTTAAAGCTTCGATGACCTGGAGTCTTTTAACAGGATTCACGACGAACATCATAAAGCCGCCGCCGCCTGCCCCCGAAACCTTGCCTGCATACACCCCTGCCTCAAGGGCGGTCGCGTATATGCGATCGATATAGCTGTTTGATATCGAATCGGCCATCTGCTTTTTAGCTTCCCACGATTTGCCCAGGGTCTTGGCAAACTTGGCAATATCCCCTTTGAGGATTGCTTCTTTCATCGTATAGGCGTCCTGCTTGAGAGCGTGCATCGCCTGGAGAGATTTTTCCTGCCTGGTTACAACATTATTTTTCTGCTCATCGATAATTTTGGCGGAATCCCGGGAGGTGCCTGTAAAGTATAAGATCATTGACGATTCAAGTTCGTCCATGATCCAACCTTTGATGCGCAGAGGATTGACGATGACCCGGTCATTGGCATAAAACTCTATGAAATTGAACCCGCCGAATGTCGCCGCGTATTGATCCTGTTTGCCGCCGCTGAGCCCTATTTCGTTGCGTTCAATATCATAGGCCAAATGTGCTATATCGTATTCGCCGAGCGGAAGGTTCAGCCATTCTACAAAGGTTTTCAAAATCGCCACAACCATAGTGGAGGATGACCCCAGTCCACTTCCCGGCGGCGCATCGGAGTAGGTTGTCATGCAAAAGGTAAGCGGCTTACCATTGTTAAAGTCTTTGACAACGCGGTTGTAAACGCCCTTGTGGAGGTCAAGCCGGCCATCTATAGGAAAGCTGCTTTTCATTTTATATTCAAGTGTTTCATTACGATCAGCCGCTGTAAATACAACCCTTTCATTATTGCAAGCCTCAAGAGTACAATAGGCATACATATCGATTGTTGCATTAAGAACTACGCCACCGTACTCATCACAATAGGGACTTACATCGGTACCGCCGCCCGCAATCCCTAATCTGAGTGGGGCCTTACTTCTAATTATCACTGTCTGCTCTCCTATAAAGCTTTTGAGCGGTTATATATTGATGCGGGGCTTAAAAATAAAATTATTAATATAGTCTTTACACATGAAATCAGCCAGAAATGGTTTTTGGTGAGTTTCGTAGGAAAATTCTGACAAAGGGAAAAACTTGTTTTCGTACCGGAAAAAACCTTGATATCCAAGGCCAATGATTTGATTAAAAACATCCGTCATGGATATCTCCTTTAAATGCCTTTGTTCGATTTCTATTAGCATAATAGGTTTTTCTCGAAGGATAGTCTCGCGCCCGCCATCAATAACAGCACTCTCATGACCTTCGACATCAATTTTAATAAATGAAACCTTTTGAAATTCGAAATCATCCAGTTTATAAACCGGCACTTGAATAGTCTCGCAATTCTCTTCCGGTTTGCTAAAACTGGCTAACCCGCTGATAGGCTTACCGTTAATAATTGGGATATGCAAATTCATTGAACCAACTGAACTTGATAAGCCTACATTATATACCTTGATATTTCGGTTCTTATACTCCTTAATAAATTCAGTACAGTGTTGCTGCGGCTCAAAAGCTATCACTTGTTTACACAACTTAGAAAGCGCATAGGTATATTCACCATAATTGGCCCCTACATCAATAGCAAGCTCACCTCTATCTACTAAATACTTAAGGTAAAGCAGTTCCTCATCGAGAGAACCTTTTAGTTTATGATAATAATACATGGAAGGTAGCTTTAATGAATTTGGAATAAGATCTTTCAAAAAATATTTAATGTTCATCAGACATCCTCCACCAATTTTACAAAAAAATTTTACACGGTTTGTACCGGCTCTTTCACAACTTTCTTAAACTTTCCAGATGGATTTAAAGGGTCCAATCGAAAATACCAACTAATCATGCCCAAATAGAAATTACAGTTCAACGCTTCTGTTTCAAGAAAAGATGTATTGTTGAAAGCCTGCGATTCTTTGTAAAAACACCATTCCTTGTTTGGAGTTTGAATTTTATACAGACCTATAACTCCTTAATTGCAACACCATAGATGCACCAGCCATATAAGTTCCAGAACGACCAAACAACATATGAGCGATTGGCTGTCAATAATCCATATAAAAGAATAATGAGGTCGAATGGTAACCTTACCCAGTTCCGAGTATTTCCGATCTTCACTACATTTAACCCGCAACTTTGCACCAAGAATTCGAAAAGTCCGTGCTTACTCCATGGTTTCACGTGAGTCGGGTCATCGTAAAAGTTGAAGGGGTTATGTTGTTCCCTGTGAAACCCAAATGATGGTGCAAATGCAGTGGTCCAGTTCGGCGTTTCGACGTAAATCTTTGCTCCTTTCCTCATAACACGATTAATTTCTTTACCGAGTTTCAGTGGTGAGCGGAGATGTTCGATAACATGAGTAAAGATAACGGCGTCGAAATAGTTGTCTGAGAACGGTAAAACTCCGCTGTCGAGATCCACTGTCTTGAACAGATAAAAGCCCGGTAGATTCGTTTGAGGTTCAATGTCAAGTCCTTGAAGTTCAACTGTTGTATGCATTGCTCTCAGCACGATTCCATTAGCCCCTCCCCCACAACCCAAATCAAGCACCTTTACGTTATCCGATAAGGAACGAAAGAATTTTTGTTTACAATCGAATCGATTCAGAATCTTCTTTACAAGATTTTTCATTGTGGCCCATGTTGAGGTTGCACCCATAATTAGTGACCTGTCCTTTTAGCGAACTGAGAGCTTTGAATTTTTCATAAATTGAGAGGTTTGAATTTTACCGAACCCCTGTGATCGCTTACGAATAATTGCGTTTTGCTATGCAAACAAATTGCATATATTTTGTATCAGCAAAATAATGGAAAGTTGAAAGATTAAACACCTCCAATATCCATGATTTAAATTCATTTATTCCTTCCAGCTTTATAATCTTGTAACCTGCCTCTTCAAACATACGTTTCATACTTTTTTGAGTAAAAAAACGAAGGTGTGTTGAATCTAAAATCCCCTCATCTTTGTATTTCCAATCCCTTTTAATAAGCAGATCATAAAGATTATGGCAATACCTGACATTAGGAATCGACGCGATAACAATACCTTTTTCGGAGAGTTTTGGTTTTATCATTTCTAAAACTTCTTTGGGTTCAAGTAAATGCTCTAAAACATCATTAAAAGTTACACAATCAAAATAGGTGTCGGGAATTGAATTAATTACATCCTCTACTTTTCCAATCAATATTTTATCTATATGACTTTTTGCTTTTTCCCCAACTTCAATTGCCGCTTCTACTCCCCAAGTTTCGGCACCTGTTTGTTCTTTTACCAATTTCAGAAAATTACCTTGTCCACAGCCAATATCGAGTATTGTCCCAATGTTTTTTGGAATCAAGTCTGCAACCTCTGACCTCGTATGGCTATAATAATTTTTTACTTCTTTCACTCGAAAATACACCTCTAATCTAAGGTATTGTAT
This sequence comes from Peptococcaceae bacterium UBA6116, assembly GCA_002423425.1. Classification (GTDB taxonomy): domain Bacteria; phylum Bacillota; class Desulfitobacteriia; order Desulfitobacteriales; family Syntrophobotulaceae; genus UBA6116. The sequence goes on along the minus strand of DIWC01000013.1, from coordinate 5,399 downwards.
CCATTTTCTGCAGTAGAAATATTTAATGAACTACAGGAGACAGGCTAAATTGTAAATATTTCAATCGTGTGCATGTGGGAACATTGCTTTCTTCATATAAATCCGGCCAGGTTCGTTTCGCCACCAGGGTTCTGCCAATTCTCATCATCCTTTGTATCGGAACACCATCATGAGAGTTTCATTGATAATGATGAACATAATTGCCTCATAATAAAATATTTCATTGCCATTTTTACGTCCGTGGCGGTTATTTGTAATTCTTTTGCAACGACCAGGGGCCATTTCCAGTTTTGATAAGCACCTTGTGCTATCCCGGGAGCAAGTACTAGTGCCCATAACCCTAAACTAAAGAAATTTAAAAATATGAATATAAGTAAAACTGTTGAACCTCCAGATAGTAAAGCTGCCTTAAAAAAGGGGACTTCGTTTTTGGAAAGAAGGATGCCGCCCGCGATACTGTGATTACACTCGAGAAAAGCTACAATAAGTGCAAGGACAATCATTAATTGCGGCATTAATTGGGTTTGACTACCTACAAAACGTAAAGAGCTTTCGCCGAAAATTACTAGACATATACCGCCAGCGAGAAAAGTAGCAAGTAGTACCACTTGACTTGTTAAATATATTTCTTTGATGGCACTTCTATTGTTCTCTATGCGTAAGTATGCTATTTGAGGCTGGTACGTACCAGCATAGATACTTGCCATAGCAGCAATCACGGCAATTAACTGCATAGTAATGCCATAAGCAGCAATATTTTCTAAATTTAAATAAAGTGAACCTACTACAATAGCTGAACGAGACACCATAAACCCACCAAGAGATGTAAGCCCTACCTTCATAGCATTAGGGTAAATAGCTTGTAAAATTTCTTTTTGTCGCCGAGGTATTGCTACGGATAATTTCTCTTTTAGTTCATTAGTAAAGAATGAGCGATACGACAACAAACGCACAATGATAACAGATGAGGTTTGTGCAGAGACAATTGCAACCAAACCGTATCCTGCCAATATTAATGTAGAAGCAATAATAAAATAAACACACTGCCCTGCAACAAGAATCTGCTTCGACCTTTTTATTAAACCTTTCCCTTGTAATAATGATTCGTAATAGAGCGTATAAAGATTGTAGGTACTTATAGCACACAGCAAAATCCATGATATGTACACTTCAGAATGGCTTCCATTATAGCTTTTTAGTACAGTATAAATATAGTATGTACCTAAAGTAATTAGCAGGATAAATAAAATTAATGCTACACGCAAATAAAACCATCGCATTACGTTGATAACACCTTTAAGAAGTCCATAATCAACAGCGTTATCCTTTTTGTCAGCAGTAGAAAATCCATTTACTTTAAGTATTCGGACCCCGCTAAATACGTAGGTAATATTACGGCTAAAAGAAGGATTAAAACCAAAATCAAGTAATCCCGCAAAAGAAGTTATGGTCATAAAAATAGTCCAAATCCCTACGGTTTCTGCAGGCATCATTTTCAAGATAAAAGGAAGCAGCAACGCAGAGGTGCCAATCTTTAAAAAGGTTGCCGCATAATTCCAAATAATATCTGAACGTGCAATTTGCATTTTATATTATGATCCAGTTTAAGAGCCTGACAGATCCTTCAGTTCAAATTCAAAAAGTTTTTACTTTGACCCTTCCTTATCAAATTGCAGAGGACGAGGGTGCTTTTTCTATTAATTTCATGTCATGTCTAACCATTCTTCGTACTAATTCTTCAAATGATGTCCGGGTCGGATTCCATCCGAGTTTGTGTTTAGCTTTCGTTGGATCGCCCAGCAGTATATCAACTTCAGTAGGTCTGAAGTACCGGGGATCGACCTCAACCAATATTTCCCCAGTTTTCGCATCAATTCCCTTCTCATCCACACCATAACCATGCCATTTGATATTTATTCCAATCTCACGAAAAGAGAAATCGACAAATTCACGTACAGTATGTGTCTCCCCCGTTGCAATCACGAAATCATCTGGCACTTTTTGCTGGAGGATCAGCCACATGCATTCGACATAATCTGGTGCATAACCCCAGTCACGCTTAGCGTTAAGATTACCCAAATACAGTTTTTCCTGTGTTACCTTTGCGAAACGGGCCACAGAAATTGAAATTTTTCGTGTCACAAAATTTTCACCCCGCCGCTCTGATTCATGATTGAATAAAATTCCATTACATACGAACATGCCATAAGCCTCTCGGTAGTTTTTCCCGATCCAGAAAGCATACATTTTTGCCACACCGTACGGACTTCTTGGATAAAAAGGCGTTGTCTCTTTTTGTGGTGTCTCCTGTACCAGACCGTAAAGTTCTGAGGATGACGCTTGATATTTTTGTTTTCTTCTCTAATCCAAGCAGACGCACCGCCTCCAGTAGTCTTAAAGTGCCAAGTGCGTCAACTTCTCCTGTATATTCCGGTACCTCGAAAGAGATTTTGACGTGCGGCTGTACAGCAAGATTATAAATTTCGTCCGGTTGCACTACCCTGATAATCCTGATTATACTGCTTGAATCAGTCATATCTCCATAATGGAGGTCGATTTTTTTGCCTTTATGAACGTCTTTGATCAATTCATCAATATAAAGATGCTCAATTCTACCCGTATTAAAAGAAGAACTTCGCCTGACAATACCATGGATTTCATAACCTTTTTCCAACAGCAACTCCGCCAAATAAGACCCATCTTGCCCAGTAATCCCAGTAATAATTGCAACTTTCGACATAAATCCCCTCATTAGGTAAATTTTATATTAGAGCTCCCACCCTTCAATCCTGTTGATTTTCACAATATCCTATCCCAATAGTTCAGGGTGTCACATAGGCTTTGTTTTAATGTATATTGAGGATTCCAGCCTAATGATCGCTTAAGTTTCTCATTGCATCCGATTATTTTTTTATTTTCATCTGGTCTAATCAATGTCTCGTCAATGGCTATTTTAATTTTTATATTCAAAATGTCCGCCATAGTTGATATTACTTCTCTCAAAGAGACCCCTTTACCGCTGCACACATTATAGATTTCTCCCTTTTTACCACTGTGAAGCAATAGATGATAAGCAATAACAACATCTCTAACATCGCTAAAATCTCTTATAATTGAAACATCACCAGTAATCAAATTTCCATCTGAGGAATTCGATTTTTTAATCATCATTAATTGTTTTGCAAAAGATGCTATAACAAAAATATCCTTCTGCACTGGCCCAATGTGATTAAATGATCTCGTAAGCACTATATCAAGGCCATAACCCTTTACATAGACTTTCGAAAGAAGTTCTTGTGAGACTCTTGCTACTGCATAAGGACTTGTAGGATTCAATGGGGTATCTTCTCGGAGTGGTAAATTTCCCTCTCTAATATTCCCATATTCCTCCGATGAGCCTATTGACAGGATTCGGGTGTCAAGCTTGAGCTTTCTGATGGCCTCTAATATATTAAGAAATATATTAGTATTATTGTTAAAACTGATAATCGGCGCTTTCCAGCTAAAAGCGACACTGCTATATGAAGCGAGATGGAGGATGAAATTAGGTTGAAAGTCGCATAACACCTGTTCAATATCATTTCCTGATAACAAATCTATTTTTTCAAAATCAAAAGTAAGATATTTATAATCATCAAAATTCAAATCATGCTCATGAACATCGATACCTTTGATGAAAGCATTGACTTTGTTTCGTTCAAGATATTCACAAAAATGTCTGCTTACAAAACCAGAAAAACCAGTGATTAAATATTTTTCCATTGTGGTAATTATATACCTCCTGCTCACTCGTTATGGCAATAGACCTGATAACCGTGTTTTTTGACCAGTTCATCACGTTCGGCGGTTTTCAGGTCTTCGCGGACCATCTCGGAGACGAGTTCCTGAAAGGAGATTCGTGGCGTCCAGCCGAGTTTTTGCCGGGCCTTGGTGGGGTCTCCCAGTAATGTTTCCACTTCTGTCGGGCGAAAATAACGGGGATCGACGCGGACGATGGGGGTTCCGGGGACACTTTCCGATCCCTTCGGGCTTCCGGAAAATGTCCCCGTAGTCCCTGCGAGGGGCGAGGGAGAAACGGACGAAGGCGCGACAAGGTAGCCGACTTCTTCGAGCCCCTGCCCTTCCCAGCGTATGGTCATTTCCAGCTCTTTTGCCGCCGCGTTGATGAAATCGCGGACGCTGTACTGCACCCCGGTGGCAATGACGAAGTCGTCGGGCTCGTTCTGCTGGAGCATTAGCCACTGCATTTCCACATAATCGCGGGCGTGGCCCCAGTCGCGCTTCGCATCGAGGTTGCCCAGATAGAGGCAGTCTTGCAGGCCGAGTTTGATCCTCGCCAGGGCGCGGGTGATCTTCCGGGTAACGAAGGTTTCCCCCCGAACCGGCGATTCGTGGTTGAAGAGAATCCCGTTACAGGCGTACATTCCGTAGGCCTCGCGATAGTTCACGGTGATCCAGTAGGCGTAGATTTTCGCGCAGGCGTAGGGGCTGCGAGGATAGAAGGGGGGTGGATGCGGATGGCTTCGAGAATGCGCAGGGTGCCTACCGCGTCGGAGTTGGCTGTGTATTCGGGCTCTTCGAAGGAGACGGCCACGTGGGATTGGGCGGCCAGGTTGTAAATCTCCGTTGGCTGGACCTGCTGAATGATTCGGACCAGGCTTGATGAATCGGTCAGGTCGCCGTGATGGAGAACGAAGCGGTGATCGCCCGCATGGGGGTCCTGGTAAAGGTGGTCGATCCGATCCGTATTGAAAAGCGATGTCCGGCGCTTGATCCCGTGGACCTCATAGCCCTTGCCGAGGAGAAATTCGGCCAGATACGAACCATCCTGGCCGGTGATGCCGGTAATGAGTGCAATTTTGTTCATGAACTTTACCTTACCTGATTTCGATGAGACTTGTGATTTTGTCATCTTTATCGTTCAGTGAGAGCTTTCGAAAACAGTTTTGTCAATAATCGTCAGAATCTCCGCCGTCTTCTCTCGCACAAGTTGGCAGGTCAGATATTAATTGTCACAGGCGCAGTTTCGTTTTTTTATCAGAGCAACAGGCGTGCCAAGCACCCATTCCCGGTACATTTCCTGCCCCTCCGCGAGGGGGGGGGTGCCGGAGCTCCGGCACCCCTAATCATACTGATATCATTGAGAAATAAGCGACTCGAAAAAAGTTTTGCTTTTTCAGACAGGCTCGGTTTGCGGCCCTGGGTAGGGGACAGCGCCTTTTTTGATTTTAATATTCATAAGGGGGCACAAGTCTTATTTCTTTAATATGTTGAAAATGTCTTTTGTTTCTTGTGAGCAATGGCAGATTTTTTGCCCATGCGGTTGCCGCTATGACAAAATGAGATCTTTGCACAACCAAGTAAATTCATCAATTTTGTCATACCGGCGAAGGCCGGTA
>DIWC01000025.1 GCA_002423425.1 Peptococcaceae bacterium UBA6116 | reverse complement strand
TAGGAAGGTATATATGAGTCAAAAGGCATACTTCCGGAAGTAGTCCGGACGCCCTTGGTATAGAACAAATCTTTCAAAGCAATTGGTATACCGTGCAGCGGTCCGCGATAATTACCTGCCATAATTTCTTTTTCTGCTTGTTTAGCCGTTTGTACTGCCTCGTCGCTGAGTATCGTAATAAAACTGTTTAATGTTGGCTCTAATAATTCAATTCTTTCAAGATAAGCCTTGGCAACTTCAAGCGGAGATATCACTCTTTCTTTAATCATCTTTCCTAAATCTGCCGCACTCAAATAGCATAAATCCTTTTTGTTCATGTTGCTTCCTCCTCAAGACAGGAAGTCATTGTTAAAGGCGCTATCCCGCTTAAGTCGAGATCCTCAATGACCCTGATACTTGACAGCACAATATTCACATAATTAAATAGCTTATCCGTATAAGGCTCTTCGATGGTCAGTCCGGAAGTTTTGGCAATGTGCAAAAACAGCGCCTTGCTTAACTGATTCTCTAGGGGCATAATTTTCACCTCCGATTTTGCTTTGTTCAATTACATCTCAATAAATTCTGTAACCTTATCTATAAAAAGGATCCCATTGAGATGGTCTATCTCATGGCATAGACATTTTGCCAGCTCTCCTTCTCCTTTAATAATAAATTGATTCCCTTTTTCATTTAATGCTCTCACTTTAACCATGGCCGGCCTTCGCAATTTGCCCCATTTTCCCGGTATGCTCAAACACCCTTCAGTAACTTCCTGAATCCCTTGCGCCTCAATTATTTCGGGGTTAATCAAATTAATCAGTCCATCACCCATATCTATAACAACAACCCTTCTAAGTACCCCAACCTGAGGTGCAGCTAATCCCGCACCATTTTCATTATCATACATAGTTTCAGCCATATCTTTTAACAGCTCTATCAGCCTGGCATCAATCTGTTCCACTTTTTTGCTCTTTTTTCTTAAAATGTCATCTCCGATAAGTACAATCTTTCTTAAAGCCATTTGTCGTCTCCTTTATACGATACTTGATTTATACAATGAAAGTAACTTACATAGATTCCCTTTAAGCACGTCTGCATCTTTAGGCATGATTCCGTATTCAAGATATCTCCAGGCAGTTATATCAAAAGGGGTATTCATTCCACCTTTTTGTCTAATTAGAATAACTTTTTTCCCCAATGTATGGGCGATTCCAAGTTCATAGAATACATTTGCATTATGTACTGTGATGTCGGCTATTATTACAGCTGCTTTATTTATGCAATGCCATATATCGTCCAGTATAACATTTGGTTCAAGAAAATCGTCCGCCCTTTTAATATCCATACCAACAGAATCGCCTGCTGTCTTTATTAAATGATATACATCGTCAGACCACTTTTCACCAAATGGCATTAATACAAACACAAGATTCTCATTTATAGAATAATCAATAGATCCAAACACCGGTTTTATTATCATACTTTCTCTTTTCATGCATTGTTCCTCCAAAATCTTTTGATAGGTTTGAGATTTCAAGAACTGTATATTTCTTAAATTAATTCTTTGTACACAATTGTTCTTATTTAGATATTCTTCATAAGCATCAAAAGTTCGCTGCAATAATGATAACCACTTTCCATACTTCCAATTATCATCAGATTCAAACGCTGCTTTCCAATACAAATATTTAGCTTTTATATTCAACTGACTGATAAGATAATTTTTGACCTTATTTATTTCATATTTGTCACACGTTGTGAATACTATGAGTCTATCGTAGTAGGGAAGTCCTATTCTGATATGGATCAATTTATTCTCGAAAAGAAATTGATTAATTCTATCAACAAATATTTTATTCTTTCTCTGGCTGTTTTTAATATTTCTTCTTAAAAAAGCTACCCAAAATCCATCATGATCCATATTCTCGCCGAATTTAGAATCGTATATATCGATCCAATATTTAGATTTACTATTTACTATACTCATAATGTTTACCTGCAATTCTCAAATGGTTATTGTAATTCACAAAACCTATTTAATACATCTTTATTAGTTGCATATCAATTTCCACTTTATTAGTGCCTATGCTGCTTTCATCCATTCTCATCATTTGCGTATGAAGGTCTGGGAATAAACTTTTCGGATCACTTTCAAGACACTGGCTCTGATTAAAGAATAAAGCATAGCAAACGCCGTCTTCCACTTTTGAACTCCGATAAATTATACCATCGATAGATTTGCCCTGATAAGTATAAAGAAACCGGAAATATTCAGCAACAATTTGAGCAGGAATGTATTCAATACTTTCCATTGATTCGATTGGTCGGGTTAGATTATCATTCAACTCTCGCAAGAACGCCAAAGATTCTCTGTAGCCTCGCCTTTCTTCATCAAACAAGCTTGGGTAAGGAATATTGGCAATCTGCGTTAAATCAATAACTTGAATGTCGTATAGGTTTTGAAATATAGCCGTCGTTGCAAATCTATATCTCGAATCATATATTTCAGCTATAGCCGTTTTTGCACTATCTGCGCCATAAAAAATTGATATTCCTTCCGCACTCATTCTATTTGATTTTGCCTTCTCATGTGGGGGTGAGCTTAAGTCTTTGGCAAGCTCGATTTTTGTTTTTTTATCATGCATACGTCCCCTGTAAAACCTCGATCCAGACGGTAACGGTTTAATTAAACCAAGCCTTTCGATTTCATCACTGATATGATCAAGTATTAAAAAAGCAGCTTCTTCTTGGTACTTATCTCTTTCTGGCATACGAAAAAATACATATCTGGTTTTTGTTTTTACCATTTGAGAAAAGGCGGTCCACATAGACGCCTTTTCTTTACTCTCCCTTAATTGATAAGGGTCGCGTTCACACCATGTAGTATCGTTTACTGTTTTCACAATGTCATCCAAAAGATCGTCATTCAATTCCATATCAGGCCCTAATACTTCGTATAGCAAATCATATGTGTCCCATGTATCTGCTCCAATAAACTCACCCTTTTCAATGCCCATGCACTCAACAGCTTCTTCATACTCAAAGCGGACGCCATCCATTATTTTACCAATAAGCGATTCGACATCAATGCAAACCCCTTCGCTATTACAATAATCACATGTCCCTTCGTCACCATTATCAGTAATAAACTGTTTTAGAGCATAATCGCCAACACAATCTTCACATACTGACTTGTCTATACTGCCATACCCACGTTCCTGTTGCTCCATCATTTGTTTTTTTGCCCATCCCATTTTGTTCACCTGCTTTAGAAAATCTTATTATTGCTCAATTCCTTTTATATATTGATCTTTATCCGTATTCTTTTCCTCGAAAACAAAGCTACCTCCCACTTTTTCAGGGTAAGGTAGCTTAGTTTTATGTCGCTTTTACGATATTATTATTCTACAATTTCACCGGATATCCTTTGTCGAATATGAAAAAAAGGCTGTATGGCAGCCTTTTTAAGATTGAAGCTCCTTTAAAGTTACTTTTTGTAGAGAATTCAGCTTCAAATATTGCTCTAATAAGGTGTGAAGCCTTCCCATGGTATTGGAGGAGTTGTATCTTCGCTTTTGGAATGTTCAACCTTTCCGATATGTTGTGCGCCTAAAAGCACGTTAGCATCTGAATTTGGATTTTTTCTTTTCATTTCATATGCTGCCTCGATAATATCTTTTGCTTCTTTCAAACCAAGGTTAGACTGCTCTCTAAAAATTTTTATTGCTTTCGTTTTGCTATTTTCTAAAACTATTTTATTCAAGTCAAGCACCTAGCCCTCGCCTCCATGTATCATTAATAATTTTACACATTACATTTTCTCTTTTTACATTTGAATTCCTTTATTTATCTGTCGCCTGCTTTAAAAATTATTACCCCAGAAGAAAAATTTATACCAGTAAAATATGTGTGCTCTTCGATAGCTTGTCTCTTAATGCATTAACCCTCTGCCTTCCTCTCTCATATTGACGACCTTTTGTTTCGCCATAAATAAAATAACCTCTTCCTTTCATCCCTGTCCCTGACATAAATGAATAAAGGAGTTTATCTGGTGCGTCTGTAGGACTGTCTCATCCTGTGAACCCATGTGTTAGTAAATATGGTGCGGTCAAGAGGACTTGAACCTCCACGCCCTTTCGAGCACTAGTACCTGAAACTAGCGCGTCTGCCAGTTCCGCCATGACCGCATTTACAGATAACATTATATTTGACGCAATTATGGTTGTCAACCTAGTTTGAAATTTATGATAACATTTTTACTTCAAATATTAAACTTTTCTGCAAATACGTTGATTTCAATTATTATTTTGAAGGATTTTTGTAGAAAAAACAGAATAAACTAACATTAACGAAATTTTGCGAGAAAGAAGAAATCAGAGTTGAAAACTGATTTGCATATACATACAAATATGTCGGATGGTTCCCTAAACGTAGAAGAAGTTATGCTGGCCGCTTCTAAAAGCGGAGTGACGATACTGGCGATTACAGACCATGAAACAACATCAGCAGTTGAAAAAGCCATAGAAATCGGGTTTTCTTATGGTATAGAGGTGATTCCCGGGGTTGAGTTTAATACTTTTTTTGGCAACGAAGAAATTCATTTGCTTGCTTACTACAAAAATATTGCTGATGATCGTCTTCAGGAAAAGCTTGTAGCCTTACGCCAAGAAAGGTCGGAAATTACATGGAGAATGTTTCAGAAGCTAAAACAAAAAGGCTTAGATCTTGAATGGGAAAAAGTTGAGGAAACAGCCAGTCCTGAGGGAATTATTTGCAAGACACATATCATGTATGCGATTTGGAATAGTCTGCCTCATCCGGGACAGGTTGATTGGAATCTTATATCCTCGTGGTTCAAACCAGGTGGGGTTGCATTTATTCCACATGAGGGTAATTCTTATACCGATGCGGTAGATTTTATTTTTGCATCAGGGGGAATACCGGTTTTGGCCCATCCGGGATTAATAAGGAACAAAAATCTTATTGACGATCTCTTAGCTTACAGGCCAATAGGTATGGAAGTCTATTACGGTTACTGGGATAGCCAACAGGAGAGAATTTCTTTCTTCGAAAAAATAGCTAAAGAAAAAGCAATACTCTCGACAGGTGGCAGTGATTATCATGGATTTTATAGTCTTATTGGGATAGGTCAGATTGCCGTACCGGATAAGTGTGGAGAAGATTTAAAACACTATCTGCAGATTGGGATACGCGATAATAATTGAAGCGGATAAGATATATTTTAGGAGGGAGTGGTATTTTTGGGTTTATTAAAAAGATTACTAATTAAGGGGTTATCCCTTCTTTATTTTGTTATGTCAGTAGTCGGGTTTCTTGGCTACTTTGGAATTGGAACATTTCCGTCAAAGATTTTCAGTTTTTTTCGTACCGTATTAGGCGCATACTCTCTTATTATTCCTACAATTTGTCTCATTTTTACTATTGTTTGCTGGCGAATTTTTAAAAAACCTAAACATATGGATATTGACAAATATGAAGATGAAGATCTGGATAATAAAAAAATTGAGGTTATTCATTCGAACCGCCCTTCATACAGTTTTAGCAATTATTTTTCCGGACAACCCCTTTTTCTGGACAGACATACTAATAATGAAAATAAATATAAAAGTTTGGGAACGAATTACTCGACTTACTTTGGCCAAGGGGAAAGAAATATTTTTTTACCGGCAAGAACAGTAAACCTAAACGGATTCAGAGATTATTTCAGGGGTTCAGGCTCAGTCAGCGACAATTACAGCCAAGCAGCGAATGATACTATTATTAGAGATAACCATAAGATTACCAGGGATAGCCATACCGATATCTTTCCCACGCAAAGAGTATTCCCAAGGCAAATCGTTTCCAAATATTATTCTACTGAGGAAGATGACGATTCTGAGAATCAGAAAGCAGATCGAACGAAAACTGATAACGCAATTAAGTTTGAAAAACCTACAGCAAAAGGCTGGCAGCTTCCTGGTCTGGATTTATTATGTCTGCCGGATAGAACCGAACAGAATCAGGAAGAGCATCATGCGAATCTTCTTGAAGATGTATTAAGTACTTTTGGTATAACAGCCAAAGTTGTAAATATAAGCATGGGGCCTGTAATTACGCGTTATGAACTATCCCCGGCCCCCGGAACGAAAATAAGCAAGATAGTTAGTTTAGCGGATGACATCGCTCTGGCTCTGGCCTCGAGGGATATAAGAATTGAGGCACCTATTCCGGGGAAAGCTGCCGTAGGTATTGAAATACCACGTATCAATCCCAGAACAGTATTTTTTCGCGAAGTTATTGATACGAATATTTTTAGAAACTCCAAAGCAAAACTAAGGGTAATCCTCGGCAAAGACATTGCGAATGAAACCGTGGTCAGCGAACTTGAGAAAATGCCTCACTTGTTAGTTGCCGGAGCTACCGGTTCGGGTAAAAGTATTTTTATTAATTGTTTGATTAATTCTCTGCTTTATACTGTGACGCCTGATGACCTCCGGTTCTTAATGATTGATCCTAAAATGGTGGAGTTAAGCCAGTACAACGGAATCCCGCATCTTCTTTCCCCAGTAGTAACTGACCCTAAAAAAGCAAATAAATATCTCAAGCATATTGTCCTGGAAATGGAAAACCGTTACGAACTATTTGCCAGTAATGGAGTAAGAGATATAGACCATTATAACAAGTCAACTAAGGGCAAATCACTGCCCTATATCGTGGTAATTATTGACGAACTTTCCGACCTTATGATGGTAGCATCAAACGAAATTGAAGAATCGGTATGCCGCTTAGCGCAAATGGCCAGAGCTGCAGGTATTCATCTGGTGATAGCCACTCAAAGACCTTCAGTTAACGTAATTACCGGTTTGATTAAGGCCAATATACCAAGCAGAATTTCCTTTGCTGTTTCTTCTCAGATCGATTCCAGAACGATTCTTGATACCGGTGGTGCAGAAAAACTTTTAGGCAAAGGGGATATGCTCTATTCTCCGATAGGATTAAATAAACCATTACGCGTCCATGGATGTTTTATAGACGAACAGGAAGTCAAAAATGTGATCGAACATTGGAAAAACCAAGGCGTAGCAGCTTATACTTTAAGTGATGACCAAATAGAAGAACCTAAGAACGCTGAAAAAGATGATGACGATTTTGATGAACGGTTTAGCGACGCAGGACAGCTTGTTATCTCTACTGGGATAGCATCAGTCTCGTTTCTGCAAAGGCGTTTACGGGTGGGATATTCCCGTGCCGCCCGTCTAATGGATATGTTGGAAGAAGCGGGTGTAGTCGGAGCGTATGAAGGGAATAAGCCCAGGAATATTCTTATGTCATTGGAATCATTCAACACTAATTATGGATCTGAAAAGAGATTATCAAATTAGTAAAAAAATTANNATAGACATCCCATAGACATTCTTTTCTTTATAAGGAAAGAATGTTTTTTTATTCCATTTTTGCAGTAACTTGCCAGGTTAACGAATTTTGCTAAGAGAAATGGACATAATGAATAAAGAAAAATTATGTTTTGGGGTTGAAATATGAAGACATCGAGTACTATCTTTCCTAAGATTAATTCTGATAAAAATGACAGCAACAAGAATATAGCCGGCTACGCGGCAGAAATTGCCCAGTTTCATAATTGGTTAGGCCTTAAAAATAAGGGAAAAAGTCTTTTACCAGTAATTAAGGATCAAAGCACCTTTATCAAAAGTGCCTATGTTAAAATCAATGAATATTATTATAAAACCGAAGACCATATTCCTTCTGCCGAGTGGTACCTGGATAATTATTACCTTATTAATGAGCTTAGCAACGAGTTGCTAAAAGATTTATCTAAACAATTTGAATCCAAGCTAAGGTATTTAGCCGGTGGGGATATGGCGGGCTATCCAAGAATCTACCTGCTGGTTTCTGAATTCGTAAAATATAAAGAAAATGAGTTGGACTTTCAACAATTAAAACAGTTTATTCATAATTATCAAACGGAAGCACCACTTTTGTCGGCCGAGATTTGGGCTATTCCTATCATGCTGAAAGTTATCATGTTAGAAAAGATTTTTTATCAAGTTGAACGTATTATCTACATTCAAAAAGAAAGACAAAATGCAGAGAGTTGGCTGAATTCTGTTTTTGGCCAGCAAAAAGAAGAGATTAGTCTATCTAACCAGGAACTGGATATCAGCAAATCCTTTTCGTCCGTATATGTTGAGAGAGTGGCAAGACGGCTGAAGGAACATGGTTCAGATGCAAAGATTCTCCTTCATTGGCTTGATAACGTTGCCAGTAAACAGAATATGACCGTCGAAAAAACTATTGCTTCTGAACAATACTACCTTACATCTTATGGCGTTTTGATGGGCAATATCATTGCTGCTATTAAAATGATCAACTCCGAGAACTGGTCGGAATTTTTCGAAAAAGTCAGCCTTGTTCAACAAATACTGGAGTGTGACCCTGCTAAGGTTTTTGCGAAGATGGATTTCGAATCGCGGGACAAATACAGGCACGAGATAGAAAGTCTGGCCGGAAAGTATAATATTTTAGAAGTAACTGTGGCTAAAACGTTGGAAAATTTGGCTAATGAAGCCCAAGATACGCCTGCTAATCATGTCGGGTTTTATTTACTGGGTAAGGGAAGAATGCAGTTGGAGAAAGAACTTACTGCAACTTGGGGCAAAGTACGCCAGTCTTTCCATGGTTTATCCTCCATTCACCGCAATTACCCAACCTTATCCTACCTGGGAATGATTCTACTCACAACCTTATTGCCATATGCCATTTTCCTCGGAATCATTCAGACCCAAATATGGTCAGTCTCTGTTGGAACGATCATCATTTTGGCTGTTTCCTCACTTCTTTTATTTAATGGGATAGGAGTTTACTTTACAAATAGATTATTTTGCAAAATATTAAAAGCCAGTTTTCTTCCTAAATATGACTTGGCGAATGGGATACCGGACGATTTTAAGACAATCGTCGTTATTCCTGCTATTTTTAATTCAGCCGCTAAAGTCCGGGAACAAATTAAACAACTGGAGACCCATTATTTAAACAACCGCGAGGAAAACCTATATTTTGCAATCTTAGGAGATTTTAGCGATGCTCCGGAAGAAAACATGCCGGGCGATAAAGAAATCGTCGAAGCAGGAATTAAACAAATTAAAAAACTAAATAACCATTATGGAGATAAATTTTTCTATTTTCATCGCTGCAGAAAATGGAATAACAAAGAGAAGCTCTGGATGGGTTGGGAGAGAAAAAGGGGAAAGCTAATTGAATTCAATTGCCTTCTTCTAGCTGAAGGCGAAACAAGTTATTTTATTCAAGCAGGTTCAATTGCTTCTTTAAAAAGTATAAGCTATGTTATTACGCTTGATGCCGATACTATTCTGCCAAGGGATGCGGCGCGTAAATTAATTGGCACGATTGCTCATCCGATGCAAAAAGCAAAGATTCATAATAATTTAAATAAAGTAGAATCCGGGTACGGGATTATTCAGCCTAGAATTGGCTTGACGGCGACAAGTGCTTTTGCCACGCCTTTTTCAACCATGTATACAGGCACAGCCGGAATAGATCCTTATACTTGTGCAATCTCTGATATTTACCAGGATTTATTTGGAGAGGGTATATTTACAGGCAAAGGAATCTATGATCTTAAAGTATTTCATACCTTAACTAAGGAATACTTTCCGGAAAATACTATTCTCAGCCACGATTTAATTGAGGGTTTATTTACCCGGACCGGATTAGCGACTGATATTGAACTTTTTGACGGTTACCCGACAAAATATCTAGCCTATACGAAACGTATCCACCGCTGGATTAGGGGAGATTGGCAGATAGCGCGTTACATCTTTAACAAGGACTTATCGCTCATTTCTCGCTGGAAAATAGTTGATAATCTTAGGCGAAGTATTGAGGTTCCTTTACAATTATTGATTCTGTTTTTGGCTTTTACTTTTTCACATCAAATTATTGCTTGGTTAGCGGCATTAATTGTCCTGAGTTTGGGGCTGCCGTTTTTACTTAATATGATTGGAAGAGTTATTGATCGCAGTCTTACCCTAAGAATTTTAAAATATGAATGTGAGGTAGAGTTATCCCAAATTCTTTTTGCCGTAACTGTAATGCCGTATCAAGCCTATCTGCAAACAGATGCGGTAATACGAAGTATTGTTAGACAAGTCTTTACCAAACGTTCGCTTTTAGAGTGGGAAACAGCTGCAGACTCGGAAAAACAGGTAGCTTTACAACCTAAAACATTTTACAAACACATGCTTCCTGGGGTAGTACTTAGTTTGATATTTTTCCTTGGATATTATTTTACCGGCATTGCCACAGGCATTTTTTTGACAGTCCTGATCCTGGTTTGGCTGTGTTCACCACTTTTAGCTTATAGACTTAGTTTACCGTTTGCTGAAGAGCCTACGGAAGTTTTAGAAGAAGACAAGGTCGAACTCAGAAAGTGGGCAAGACAAATCTGGGCATTCTTTGATTTTTTTGTTGACCAGGAAAACAATTATTTACCGCCGGACAACATTCAGCTTGAACCATATAAAGGTGCCGCGCAGCGTACCTCGCCAACCAATATCGGACTTGCTTTGCTGGCTTATTTAGGGGCAGAGGATCTAGGTTATATATCTAAGTACACGATGTTGAAAAGAATTGGCCAGACTTTAAATACCATTAGAAAAGTTCCTAAATGGAACGGTCATATATATAATTGGTACAATACCCACACCCTCGAACCTCTCCAGCCGCCTTATATTTCGACTGTAGATAGCGGGAATTTCGCAACCTATCTTATTTCTCTTAAAAATGGGCTTGATGAGCTTAGCCAAAAACCAATTTTTGAAGAATCTATCCTTAAGGGTCTTGAAGATACCTACCGGTTGATAGTGGAAGAAAATGACGAAAAACCAGAAATCATGGAAAACTTAAGCCTAGAGTTTAAGGAATTGAAAGATTCTAAATCAATTACTATTCATTCTGCTTATCAATTTATTTCTAAGTGGCTTAAACAGCTTAATACTCTGGAAAAGCAAAAAGGAACAAGTTTTTGGGTTACTGCCCTTATGCAAATGCTTAAAGACTATAATAGGTCATTGCTTATGTACTTTCCATATCTAAACATCACGGATCAGTCGTCATCTTTTCAGGGCTTAGAAAAACTTACAGCAAAGAAATTGATTAAAAAATACTTTTCCCTTATCCAAGAGCAGGGAAATACGCTGTCTCCAGAGGCAATAACATTGCTCAAAAAGGGTTTGAAAAACGTAGTCCTTCTGATGCTAAGATCTCATAGACTGCAGAGACAACTCGAAAAAATTGCTTTTCAGATGGACTTCAAACCTCTTTTTGATAACCAAAAAAGGCTCTTTTCGATTGGCTATAATATCAGTGAACAGAGACTTGATAAATCTTATTATGACTTGTTGGCTTCCGAAGCCCGGCAAACCAGTCTCTTTGCCATAGCTAAAGGAGATGTTCCGGAATCTCATTGGTTTAAGGTGGCCCGTCCGCTTACCAGGATTGAAGGAAACCGGAGCCTTGTTGCTTGGAGTGGAACAATGTTTGAATATTTAATGCCATTAATTCTAATAAAGAACTATCGCGGCACGCTCTTAGACGAGTCTTATAAATCAGTTGTCAGAATCCAACAAGCATATGGGAAAAAAGCGAATACTCCTTGGGGAATATCAGAATCGGGTTTTTTTTCATTTGACATCCAGTCTAATTATCAATACAAAGCTTTCGGAGTCCCTGGACTGGGCTTAAAAAGAGGGTTATCTAAAGATATGGTGATTTCCCCGTACTCTACTTTTATGGCTTTACCAATTGATTTTAGAAACAGTATGAAAAACTTAAGGTTAATGAAAAACAATGGGGCTAATGGCCGGTATGGGCTTTATGAAGCAATAGATTTTACCCGTTCCCGTGTCCCTTTTAATGTAGAATTCAGTTTAGTTAAAAGCTATATGTCTCATCACCAGGGTATGAGTTTTCTATCCATAAACAACGTAATCAAACATAACAAAATGCAGGAGCGATTTCATCGAGAGCCAGTTATTAAATCCGTAGAACTTTTGCTCCAGGAGCAGATACCGCTTAAGGAATACACATTTAACCCAATTATTGAAGAAGTAAATGAAGAAAAGGTTCTCGCTATATCGCGCAAACAAGGCGAAAAGCCCATAGTTTATTTTACTCCCGATACAAGGATTCCCCATACTAGTTTCATCTCCAATGGGGAGTACTCCGTGATGCTTACGCTGTCGGGCTCCGGCTACAGCCGACACAACGACATTTTTATCAACCGCTGGCGTGAAGATCCTACTTTAGATATGTATGGCACATTTATCTATATTAAAAATCTTAATTCGGGTGAAGTATGGTCGGCTGCTTCCAAACCTCTGGATTATCCCGGTGAAGATTATAAAGTAACATGTTTTCCTAACACCGTGAAGTTTTCCAGAAAAGATGGTAACATTCTTACCAAAATGGCTGTCTTCGTTACCCCGGGGGATCCCATTGAGGTTAGGAGAATTACTCTGACTAATCTAAGTCAATATTCAAGGGATATTCAACTTACCAGTTATTTGGAAGTAGTATTGGACCGCTTGTCTGCGGATATTGCTCATCCTTCTTTCAGCAAACTATTTGTCCAAACCGGTATAGAGAGGGACACTTTATTTGCTTTTCGCCGGTCACGACACCTTCATGAAAAAGAATTATGCTTAATGCATACTTTTTTTGTTGACGGCGAGACAATTGGGGAACCGGAATATGAAACTGACCGGGTAAGGTTTATCGGACGTGGAAGGACTTTGGCTAATCCTAAAGCAATGGATTATAATCAACCATTATCAAAGTCAATAGGCGCAGTACTTGATCCTATTATGAGCCTGAGGGGCACAGTAAGAGTCGAGGCCGGAAGAACAGTAAATGTCTATTATTTGACCGGAATCGGGGAAAGTAAAGAGGAAGTCTTTAGGCTTGCCGATAAGTACCGCAACAGCCATGCGATTCAACAGGCAAAAGAGCTGTCTTGGTCCCAAAACCTTATGGAATTAACGAATCTTAACCTAACATTTGATGAAGCTGGTCTGATATCCAGTCTGGCAAGTCAAATTGTTTTCCCGGGACCGGCACGCTTCAACAAATCTATTAGTGACAACCAACTGGGACAATCCTCTCTTTGGCCTTATGGAATCTCGGGTGATTATCCAATCATCCTCTTAAAAATCCAAGAAAACAACCAGCACAGATTGGTAGATGAGATGTTAAAGATCCATGAATACTGGAAAATGAAAGGCCTTTTTATTGATCTTATTGTTTTAAACGAAGACAATACAGGTTATTTCCAATCTACCCAAGACCTAATTCAGGAGAAGATCGGCGTAAGCCATGTCCGTAAGCTTGTCAATAAACCGGGGGGAGTGTATCTTTTGAAAAAAGACCAACTCTCCAACGAAGTAATTGTTTTGTTGCATACTGTAGCCAGTGTAATTTTTTCCGGAGAAAACGGTTCTTTAAACAATCAGATAACTAAATCAGTGCGGCTGGGAGATCAATTCAGCTTAAAGCAGAAACAATACTCGCGTCAAAAAAAAGAGAATGTTAAATCCGAATATGCCCATTTAAAAAATAAGATCAAAGAGAAACTGGATTATTTCAATGGATATGGCGGCTTTACTAAAGATGGCAAAGAATACTTAATGCTTATTGATCGTACCAATCCAACACCTTTACCATGGATCAATGTTATAGCCAACCCCGGGTTCGGAACATTTGTAACCGAAGCCGGCTCAAGTTACACCTGGTCACAAAACAGCAGGGAATATAAACTTTCTCCTTGGTCCAATGATCCTTTACTGGACATTAGCGGGGAAGCAATCTATTTAAAAGACGAGGATAGCGGGAAAATATGGTCGCCAACACCTCAACCGGCAAAAGATTTTCAGCCTTATGTTGTCAGACATGGACAGGGGTATTCGGCCTTTGAACACCATAGTCATGAGATATATCAAGAAACAACAATTTATGTACCTTTGACCAAAAGTATTAAAATAGTACAGCTTAAGCTGACAAATAACAGCAATTCAAAAAAAAATCTTTCAGCTTATTATTATCTGGAATGGGTTTTAGGTGTTCATAGAGATCAAAATACCCCCTATTTATTTACCGAATTATTTGATGATGATGCTCTCTGTTGCCGTAATGTCTACCAGGAAGAATTCTTCGGTCGTGTAGCTTTCTTAAGTACATTCGGAGGAACCTTTAAGTCTTTTACTTGCGAACGTAAAGACTTCATCGGAATAAACCACAGTCTGCAAGAACCACTTGGTCCCCAAAAAGAAATGTTATCAGAAATAACAGGCAACTGTATCGATCCCTGTGCCGTTATACAGATTGGAATAACCTTACAACCAGAGGAAGAGAAGACATTTTATTTTCTAATCGGTGATGCCGAAGATAAAAACTCCGCTTTGTCTTTACTAAAGTCCTTTCAAAATAATAATAAACTTGTAGAATCTCACCAGGAAGTCCTTGCCTACTGGGATGATCTATTATCCATTATCCAAATAAAGACTCCGGAACCAACCCTTGACCTGTTATTTAACCGCTGGCTTCTCTATCAAACTTTAGTGTGCAGGATTTGGGCTCGTTCTGCTTACTACCAGGCCGGAGGCGCATTTGGCTTCCGGGATCAATTACAGGACGTTATGTCCTTTGCCGCCTTAAAACCGGAAATTGCAAAAAAACAGATCATTCTCCATAGTTCCAGACAATTTTTGGAAGGCGATGTTCAGCATTGGTGGCACTCAGAAAAAGGAAGGGGGATAAGAACCAAGTTTTCGGACGATTTACTCTGGCTGCCTTATGTGACAGCAGATTATATTGAACATTGCGGTGACGATAGTATTCTGGATGAAAATACACCATTTCTTATCCAGGACCCTCTGGCCGAAACGGAAGATGAACGCTACGCTGTTCCTACTGTAAGCACACAACAGGCTTCGGTCTATGAACACTGTGTGAAAGCCATTGATCATAGCTTAAAATTCGGTCAGCATGGTTTGCCTTTAATCGGGACTGGCGATTGGAATGACGGCTTTAGCTCGATTGGCAGGGAAGGGAAGGGTGAAAGTGTCTGGTTGGGTTGGTTTTTACTATCGATCCTCAAAAGTTTTCTCCCAATTTGCCTTAAGCGTGGCGATCAGAATAGGGTAGACAAATATCAAAAGATTATGGCCGAGCTTACTGACAATATGGAAAAAAATGCCTGGGATGGCGCCTGGTACCGCCGCGCCTATTATGATGACGGTACGCCGGTTGGCTCAGTATCCTGCACTGAATGCCAAATTGATTCCATTGCTCAATCCTGGGCAGTCCTTTCAGGAAGCGCCAAGAGAAGCAGAGTGGAAGATGCTGTCCTGGCAATGGAAAGATATTTATGGGATAAAGACGAAGCATTCTTTAAACTGTTTACTCCGCCCTTTGATAAATGCGACAAATATCCGGGCTATGTTAAGGGGTATATCCCCGGTGTTAGGGAAAATGGCGGTCAATACACCCATGCTGCTATTTGGGCGGTTTTAGCTCTGACTAAACTTAAAGAAAGGGACAAAGCTCTGGAATTGTTTAACATGCTGAATCCCATCAATCATTCCCGAACAATGATGGAGGTAGCCAAGTATAAGGCTGAGCCATATGTGATGGCTGCGGATGTTTACACTGTCCAGCCTAATGTTGGCCGGGGGGGATGGAGCTGGTATACGGGGGCGGCAGGGTGGATGTATCAGGCTGCTCTGGAAGGAATTTTGGGGATCAAGATTCAAGGCAATAACTTGACTATATCACCGTGTGTGCCCTCAAATTGGAAAGAATTCAAAATTAACTATCGCTATAAAAGCACTCAGTATAGCATAATAGTTAAATTAGAAAACCTACAGCAAGAAAGTATTCTGATAGATGGTACTAAACAGAATGATTTTCCCATCTCCTTAGTTGATGACGGCAATAATCATAAGATTGAGATTGACTTGAAATAGAACCATTAATTAAGGGGCTGTAACTAAACCCGGCCCGGACGTCTCATAATGATATGCGTCTTTTCTCTTTCTCTAGGGTAGTAGCCTTGCTCAGAATATTCCGCCAGCCCGTTTACGCAGCTATGAACAAGAACTCATATTGTTCACTTTAAGCTGCTGCCACTTAAAGCCTGCTTCGGGTATATGAGTATGAGTGTCTGGACTGCTCCGATTGTCCTCATCGGGATAGAAGAAGGACTGAAGATGAGAAGCTTGAGACCAATTGAGGTCGGATTAGAGAAAGTCAAACTAGAGTGGGGATTGCACTGTATTGCTCATAATATGAGGAAGATGGCAGCAATAAATAAAGCAGTAGCCTTTTGATGAGTAATTCACAAAAATTTTTACCTCAAATAAGTGAGGGGGCATAACGAAAACTAAAGTTTCGTTCCGCCCCCTTTGTATCTTCTCTTGATCAGATAAGCTATTCCGACGGACCTTCATGCACTAACCCAATTTTCGAGCCCAAGGCCCTCAACGCGCTCAAATTCACGGACATTATTAGTGACAATAATAAGTCCTTTAGCCCTCGCATGTGCTGCAATCAACATATCCATAGCTCCAATCGGAGTTCCTTGCCGCCGTAACGTTGCGCAAATTTTCCCGTATTCTGCAGCCGCTTCATCATCAAATGGCAAAATGTCCACAATGGACAGAAACTGATTTAGTGCAAGTGTGTTTTTTTCCGGATATGTGCTTGTTTCTACGCCATGTATGAGTTCTGCAAGGGTAATTGCAGAAATAGCAACGCCGTCGCCTATGTTCGAATGTAGATTTATGAGCACATTTTCCGGTTTTTTCTTTATGAGATACACACAAATATTCGTATCCAGCATGTATTTCATAACGTCTCCCTCGGTGCTTGAACACCCTGATTACGTCCGTCTGCAAAGAAATCATCAGTAAAGCTGTTAAGTCCGTTAAGAAAGGTTTCCCAGGCACGCTCTTTTGGAAACAACATAACAGCATTACCCACTTTTTGAATATATACTTCGTTACCAGTAAAACGGTATTCTTTCGGCAGCCGGACAGCTTGGCTCTGACCATTAACAAATAATTTTGCAGTTTCCATTTCTAATCACCTCATTTATAGTATATATATTAGTATATACTATTGTCAAGGCTTTATTAATTTTAGTTTTCATATAGCTTATTTACACAAGGTTTTAGACTGCCAGCCCGGAGATATTTTAGAGTATCGAAAAGGAGAACAGGAAGATGAATAACAGTACGGATAATGTAACTTATACAAGAAATGATATTGTTTTGGCCTTGGCCATGCTGGTCTGCGGCTTCTTATATTGGAATCTGATTCGGGTTGCCGGTCTTGGCGCAGGTGTTACCTTATTTGCAGCAATATTCTGTCTGTGTACCTCTCTATATCTGAAATCAGAGGGCTTTCACCAAACAAGAACAAGTTTGGTGTGTTTCATGATCATAGTCATGTCAGCCCTGGTCTTCTTGCTTTTTGACAATATTCTGATCAAAGGACTGAATTTTATCTTTCTAACAGCTGCTGTCATTTATTGGATCAGCCTATCTGCGGGGAGAAACCTGGAGAAAAGGATCTCCGTCTATATCCTCGGCGATTTCTATAATCAAGTTCTGGTCATCCCATTCCGCAATTTTGTCTGCTGCTTTAGCGCGGTCAAGAAACTGATTGGCGGAAATAAAAAGGGAAAATCCCTTTTGGCCGGTGCGGTAGGTATTCTTGTTATTCTACCGGTCTTGGCCATCGTCATCAAACTATTGACACAAGCCGATGCTGCTTTTGCAGGGATGATCGCCAATCTGCAATTTACGGTATCGATTGATATTATCGTCCAGATGTTGCTGGGGATTCCCGTAGCCTGTTATCTGTATGGATTGATCTACGGCAACCGGCAGGGGAGGAATACGGGATCTGTCACTGTCGAGTCTGTTGACAAGACTGCCGCTGTCTTCCGCTTTGCTCCGGGCGTGACGGTATATACCGCGTTGACTGCCTTGAATCTTGTCTTTATTGCCTTCTTTCTTTCCCAGATAACCTACCTTTTCTCAGCATTTAATGACAGCCTCCCTGAACTCATGACATATGCAAATTATGCCCGGAGAGGTTTTTTTGAACTTTGTGCGGTAGCCGGGATTAATCTGGTTGTAATTACGGTGGCCCAGCTCATTGTAATAAGGGCAAAGGTAAGACTTTTGCAAATAGAAACAACGGTTTTATGCCTTTTTACTTGATGCTGATCATTACTGCCATCAGCAAGATGGTGATGTGCATCAATTATTATGGTTTGACCCAACTGCGTGTCTATACGACATGGTTTATGATTGTATTGTTCTTTATGTTTGCGGTGATAGCCGTCAGGCGGTTTAAAAAATTTAACGCTGCCAGAGTCATGCTTCTGGGATTTGTGGTATTCTTCTTGATCCTGAGCTACGGAAATGTTGACGGCCGCATCGCTGCGTACAATATTGACAGGTATAGAAACGGAACGCTGGAAACTCTTGATGTGCAGGCTTTATCCGGACTGTCCGATGCAGCGGTTCCGTATATATATGCTTTATACCAGGATACACCGGATCAAAGCCTGAAGGCAGATCTCAAAGCAGCAATCAATAAAACAAACAAATATGAGGCCGGAGCGTCTCATCAAGAAACATTTCGGGATTTCAATTTTCAGAGTCAAAACGCGAAACTAATTAGAAACATGCTCTGATAACGCAAGAAACAAGTGTCTTTATCATTCTCCCGGTCATTCTAGATTTCCCATGGAATAAGGTTGGGATTTGGATTCAGGATGGACCGGTACTGGTTCATAATCCCGAATTGGCCCTGCGCATCAAGTTCCATATTTAACGATCATGCAGAGGCGGATTGTTTTTTTCTTACTCACGGTTATTCTTAGCTCCCTAAAGTTTTGGAAAGGTCTTGTCTATCTACAAAATATGACGGACTGAACAAAATGGGACTAGTATTTTAAAATATATGTTTTGCCGCTCCTTGCCATCCATGGACGTTGCCGCTCCTTGAAAGACTGCCAATGTTCGGGAAAAAAATACGAACCCAGCATGTGAACGAGATACATAAAAACAAAAAAGTAATCAATTTTTGCAAGACCAAATTTAGTCGGAAGAGAATCAATTGACAGAGACTATCAGAGGAAGTCGGTTTGTTTTACCGGAACCTTAAATACCATTATCGACGGAAAACTTCTTTCAAGGGAAGAAGCTCACTGCCTTGCCTTAGGACACGGCTTAGTTGTTAAAAATGGGGTAACAAAAGATTTGGACTTTCTTGTTGCAGCTGACCCGGACACAATCTGCTGGTCACATTCAACAACAATGAAACTAAAATATTTGACGTAAAACCCTACTTCGAATTCAAACCATTTCAAGCGATTCAAAAACCGGCTGCATTTAAAACCGTGCATATCTCAGGACTGTCCGTTGGTTGGCAAAACGGTGCTGATATTTGCCCGGATGAGCTCTACTATGACAGTGTATCGGTTCAATAGGCTTTTATCATATATTCGAATCTTGAAATTAAACCGGTTTCTATGTTATATAATGTCCGGAAAAAATAAAAGGCTATAAAGCCTTTACTTTGTTATCAATGATATTAATTTTTGAGCTATTATTTGTTAATTCATCTCTCATTTCCTGAACCGCTTGCCATGTCATATCCAGTTTTACGTTAAATACATCTTGTTTTTGGGTGAATTCATCTTGTTTATCGCTCAGGTTCTTTATTTCTGAACGCAGCGCCTTTTCCATGGATGTCAGTTTTTCCAGAATTAAATCAGATTTATCCATAGGCTCGTCCTCCTGTCCTTTTGCCATATCATATCACCTTCCCGGTATTCGGACAAGTAGAAAAATACCATTTATATCCATTAAAGATTAATACAATACTTTTCCAGATCATTGTCATAATATAGCAGGAGAGTGCCTGATTTTAGAGAATATCACAGAAAGAAGAACATCAATGATGACAGCCTTTCCGGGATGAATGGCTGGACTTTATTTGAACAAAATATGCTATACTTTACAAAAATTAATTTAGTAGAAGTTGGTGTGTATGTTTAAAATACTAGTGGTTGAGGACGATCAGTCATTACGGACACTATTTTGTACTGTGTTATCCAAAAATGGTTTTGCCTACTTTGAAGCACAAGATGGAATGGAAGCATGGGACATTCTTGAAAGGCAGTATATTGACCTTATGATTTCGGACATTATGATGCCGAATATAGATGGTTATGAATTGGTAAAGAGCCTCCGCAGAAATGGATATAATATACCGGTGCTGATGATTACTGCGAAAGATACTTTTGAAGATATGCAGAACGGATTTCAGGTGGGTACTGATGATTACATGGTAAAGCCCATAAATGTGAATGAGATGATACTGAGGGTCAATGCTCTTCTGCGGAGGGCACAGATTGTAAATACAAAAAAGATACAATTTCCAGATATGGAACTACTTTATGATGAGCTGACTGTACGTCTGAATGGGGAAAACATGATAATTCCTCAGAAAGAATTTTATATACTGTATAAGCTGCTCTCAAATCCAAACAAGGTTTTTACAAAGCAGCAGCTTATGGATGAAATTTGGGGCATAGATACAGAGAGCGACCCGCATACGCTGGATGTACATATAAGCAGAATCAGAGAACGGTTTAAAGATAAGGCATCCTTTGAAATTATAACGATTCGGGGACTTGGGTATAAAGCGGTGAAGTGTAATGAGTAAGATAAAGGATAAAATGTCAATTGCGCATATATTTGTGCTGCTTGTGGCGGTTATTGCAATGACATCGATGCTCCTTACATTTATCATCATATATCTATTGCTGCGGTTCAGTTTTAGCCCGATAGCAGGAGCGGTGACATCCTCTACGTTTGTTGCAATTTTAAGTATTGTGGTGGGATCCATCATTTCTACATATTTCTCGAGAAAAATGGTTCGTCCTATCTTGAAAATCAATGAGGCAGCCAAGAAGGTGGCTATGGGGGATTTTTCGGTACGGCTGGAAGAAAAAAGTATAGCAGTCGAAATTAAACAAATAGCGGAGAACTTTAATGTTATGGTAAGGGAATTGTCCAATACGGAGACGTTAAGGAATGATTTTGTCAGCAATGTTTCACATGAATTCAAAACTCCGCTGGCTGCAATTGAAGGATATGCCACATTATTACAGGATGACATGCTCTCCAAGGAAGAAGAAGATAAATATATCAGGTATATCTTAGAAAACACAGGAAGACTGACGAAATTGACAAAGAACATTCTTTTACTTTCACGTCTTGAAAATCAGGAAATTATTCTCCAAAAAGAACGGTTTTCGCTGGATGAGCAGATACGGCGCGTTCTGCTAGTCTATGAAAACTTATGGGAGGAAAAGAATCTGACCATTGACTTAAATCTGGAAAGCATTATTTTTTATGGCAATCAGTCCCTCCTTGCACAGGTTTGGAGCAATCTGATTGAAAATGCTATCAAATTCTCTATTCAGGACGGAATATTATCTATTAACTGCTTGTTAATAGGAACAAGTGTTACGGTAACCGTGAAGGATAACGGCATTGGCATGGAAGATGAGGTAAAAAAACATGCTTTTGACAAATTTTATCAGGGAGAGCGTTCGCACCATGTAAAGGGTAATGGCCTTGGACTTGCTCTGGTAAACCGGATTGTAACATTATGCGGGGGTACAATGTCTCTGGAAAGCGAAAAAGACGTTGGAACAGCAGTTACGGTAACATTTGAAGCCGAGAATTTGAAAAGTTGAAGATTCGTTGAGATAGAATTGACAAAGAGTTGAATATGTACTGATAGAATTAATGCATCCAAGGTGAAAAGCATGCTGTATTATGTGCATTTTTTTTATGGGGGTTTTCTAATGAAATTGAATATAATAAAAATGCCTGAATTAGTTATTGGGGATTTAGTGGCAAAGCTTCCAATTATTCAGGGGGGGATGGGAGTAGGCGTCTCACTTTCTTCTTTGGCCTCGGCAGTCGGAAACGTAGGCGGAATAGGCGTCATCTCAGCAGCAGGAATTGGTTTTGATCTGCCGGAGTACAAAATAAATCCTATTGAAACCAGCATAAACGCATTAAAAGATGAAATTAAAAAAGCCAAGGAGCTAACCCTGGGAATTATAGGCGTAAATATTATGGTAGCGCTCTCAAATTTCTCCGATATGGTCAAAGCATCAATCGAAGCCGGAGCAGACATTATCTTCGCGGGAGCAGGTCTTCCTCTTGATTTGCCTGAATATCTGACCGATGGTAAGATGCCGAAATTAGTGCCTATTGTATCTTCTGCCAGGGCTGCCGGTTTAATCACCAAAAGATGGGCTTCAAAATACAGCTATCTTCCGGATGCCTTCGTTGTGGAAGGACCTATGGCCGGAGGACATTTAGGGTTTAAAAAAGAACAGCTTAACGAAAGAGAATATTCACTTGAAGCGTTGATTCCTGAGGTTGTCAGGGAGGTCAATATATATGAAAATAAGTACGGAAAGCCCATTCCGGTAGTTGCAGGCGGAGGTATCTATACTGGTGAAGATATATATAATTTTATCAGCTTAGGAGCAGCTGGAGTCCAGATGGGAACTCGTTTTGTACCCACATATGAATGTGATGCTGAGATGAACTTTAAAAAAGCATATATTGACTGTAAAAAAGAGGATATTGTGATTATAGATAGTCCTGTCGGACTGCCTGGAAGAGCAATTAAAAACTCTTTTATTAAATCAGCAGAATCAGGGATGAAACATCCATTCAAGTGTCCTTATCATTGTATAAAATCATGCAAGGTTAATGATAGTTTATATTGTATCGCTTATGCGCTATTACATGCTAAAAAAGGAAACATGCAGAATGGATTTGTATTTGCTGGTGAAAATGCGTATAGAGTGAAAGAACTTGTTTCTGTCCGGGAGCTAATTGAATCGTTAAAAAGTGAATATAGCGAAACAGTTTTAAGACTGAATCCTGCTGTTTCAATTATATAAGTCCAGCAAAGCCGCGATAAAGGATGGGTATACTCGTTCTTTATCGCGGCTTCTGTTATGGGCTTTTTAGCCAACTCAACAAATGGCAGGGATCATGCTGCGGTTGCCACACCCCTGAAAGCAAGTCTGGTAGTTCCCGAAATTCTGGCTAACGGAACCGTTCAAGATAGAATACAAAATACTATTTAATTATGACCTAAAGCCATCTCAAAAGAAGACATTTG
>DIWC01000043.1 GCA_002423425.1 Peptococcaceae bacterium UBA6116 | reverse complement strand
ATCAGCCGGAGCGTAGCGATCGGCTGGATTGATTTTGTTAGGGGATCACATAAAAGTATTACTTATGCTTAGGCTACTTATTTAAGTTCTTTTGATTTTAGAATTTCTTTAATTTTCTCCTTTGCTTCAACTTCCTGCAATTGGGTAATCGGGAAAGGGTTCGTGCTGGTTACTTTATCAACTAAAGTAGAAGGAACAACTAGAGCATAGCCCACAATCCTGTTTCTCATATTCTGTGTTACTTTAAAATAATATGTTTGTCCTGCTATCACATCAATTGATGCTCGATCTTTTGAAACATATTGGTCATGGTTCGCATCGATAATATGTCTTCCTGCATCAGCATCAATGAAAGCTACTCCCGCATGATTAGCTTGATTCAACCTTTTGCTCTGCTTTCCAAAGGTTACTTTGATATAGTCGTATAAATAGTCACAAACAAAAAATATCCTAGCTTTACCAGCTTCAGGTATCCATAGATTAACATTCCTAACCCTTATCAAATCATCTATAATATCAGCTTGCGCATTAGCGAGGGCTATATCCAGAACCGTTTCACCTTCAGGACTCTTCACATTTATATTAGCCCCACTTTTAATCAGCAGTTTAATAATATCAGCATTGGGTGGATCATAATTATAATGGGCGGCAAATATTATGGGCGTCATACCCTTTACATCTTTTGACTCTATGTTAGCTCCTTTGCTTATCAGGCTTTTTACAACTTCAAGTTTTCCATATTCTATTGCATAAAATAATGCGTTATATCCTCTGCTGTCTGGTTCATTGATATTAGCACCTGCATCGATGAGCTTTTGGACAGCTAAAGAATCACCCTCTTTTGAGGCTTTGATTAGTGGGGTTGTCGAAGCACAACCAGCGACAATTAAGAATATTGCAATTACAAAAGCAAAAATAAGATTGCGATGTTTCATGAATGCACCTCTTTAATTATTTTCATTGCCTAACGAAGAAATCAGCCGGAGCGCAGCGATCGGCTGTATTGCCTTTGTTGGGCCTTTATTATTTACTTCTGCCCTTTGTCAATGGTGCACGGGCCACCTTATGCAAGATATAATTCCGTCATTATTTACTTTTTTACCAGCGGCTTGAATCAGATTCGGGTGGCGGCTTGCACCGGAATACGCAGCGTCCCGCTTTTCTCCTTTTTATTGTTTTTATGACCCTCATTTTTAATGCTATTGAAGGGCAGCACGAAAATCAGAATCGTCAAGGATTTTGTCTATTACATCTCTAAAAGTTTTTTCAGTTGGCACGAAAAGGTCTTCCCCCGATGCTGCAAAGCCATTCCAGAAAGTCCAACCAGGCCCATCAACAATATTTAACGCTGAGTATTTGCGATTAAAACGTTGCTTACCAGAAATGATTTCAGTAACTGAAATTTCAATCTCTGCCTTTGCTTCTATCTTCGATAAACGAGAACTTGGGGCAACAGCATGCTGACCGCAATATAGTTCATGTATAACTCCTGAGATTTGAAGAGAAGGTGATTGGTAATTGATAGAAATTCCTCTATAACGCAGACCAGCTTCAAATGCTTTTTGAAAAAGTGTTGAAACAGGTTGGTTCGTTTCAAGATTATGTCTTGCCACCCCAACCGTAATTCTAGCTGCACCAATCCAATTTGGTCCTACGTCACGCTTGTCAACAAAATTCCCCAAAAAAACACCTAAAGCTGACGATATTGGTTTTACTGTAGCAGTACTAGGCGCATACTTTAAGCCAACACTAGTTGTTGAACATGCTGTTAACATTATTAGGCAGACGAAAAATGATATGTATTTAAGCATAATACCCCCCCCCCTTAATCTATTCTGAAGTTACTTATTCAAAGCTTTTGCCCAACGAAAAGCTAAGCCGGAGCTGGCCAGCGGGCAGCGATCGGCTTGAGCGAGTGGTTATAAGGAATTTATATTAACTCATTTACCAATATAATTGCTTTTGATTTTTTTGAACTCTTCCTCAGTGATAGCACCGGAATCAAGAAGATCCTTGGCCTCTTTGATACCTGATAGGTTCAATTTGATTTCCCTTTTTTCATTTAACGTATCGTTCACTTCAGATTCCTTAGCGTATTTATTGAAACCAATTCTTACTTGGAAAAACACGCCCATTATTACAAATATGCCTCCTATCAAAAAGGCAACGATTCTTATGGCAGGATTGGCAACTTGAGCATATCTTATGTCATCCCACGGCATAAGAAATATGGTTCCTAAAATAGGGACCGAGGTAAAGCAATTAGCAGCAAAAAGAAGTATTACTCCTCCAACACAAAACGTCAGAGTATTATTAAAAGAACTAGATCCCGTATTCTTTATTTGCAGTCCCATTACAACTGCACAAAGAATAACACCAATTAAGATAAATTCCGACATTCCTAATCCAAGCATTTCAACCTCCTTTTAATTTGAGTTTTGTAATGCGATTTTCTCCAGTCTGTATTTTTTATAACGGAGCGGCGCTGATCGGTNNGTTTGCTGGGACGCGTAGCGTCACATGCAACCCGTGACAACCGTTCGAGCGCCTTGGGCAATCACTAAATAGAACCGTCCCCATTTATTCTTTTCGTTATTTATTTATTTCTTTTATCTTTTCTCCTG
>DIWC01000024.1 GCA_002423425.1 Peptococcaceae bacterium UBA6116 | reverse complement strand
TCCAGGCTAAACACGGTAGTCAGCAGTGGAAACAGCAGAGACGACGAATTTGTATACAACAAAGACGCAGGAACATTGCAATGTCCCGCAGGGCATTTAGCTATGCGATGCGAGATTCGCAAAGGGAAGTATGATAATCAGTATTACAACTATGTTTTTAGCATTAAGAAGTGCAAAAAAATGCCCGCGATACGGAGTTTGCTGCAAGGAAGGCGCAAAAACGAAAACACACAACGTCACAATAATCGGGGAAACCCGTCAGAAACAATATGACTTTGAGCAGACTGAATATTTTCGACAGAGGATTAAAGACAGATATAAAATCGAAGCAAAAAACGCTGAACTCAAGCTGTCTCACGGACTTGGCAAGTGCAAGTATATGGGACTGAGAGGCATGAAATTGCAGATATATTTTACGGCGTTTGTGGCAAATGTTAAGCGGATTGTGAAACTAAATGAGATGGTTACAGCCTAAGCAGGCTGTTTTCTTTGCGATTTGGAATTATTCCCACCATTGTTTCGAGCATGTTAAAAAGCCGCTGTTAGAGCTTTTAAAACAGCGGCTTTTTCAGTGCCCTCTGAAATAAGGGGTTATCTAACCTCTGAGATTGTCTCAAAGGTGACGTCCTAATATGGAGGAGGCGAGGGGACTTGCACCCCTGTATCGAAAGGCACTACCAAAAGCTTCTACGTGTGTAGCTTCCAATTTAATTCTCGCTTCGCGGGACTCCTGAAAGCGGGATTCCTTTAAAGCCAGTCTGGTTAAATTCCCTGATTGACCTCAGACGGTGGTCGCACAAGATATCCTGTTGTTGTGACACCCTGAACTCTTCCTCACAGGCACAGAAGGCAGGATGTTAGCAGCAATTAAGCTGCTAAAGCGTATTGTGTTTTGTCAGTTATGACAGTTCCGCTGTTTAACGAGATCAAGCGGGATCTCGACACGCCACTCTTGCCATTGCTCCCCCGAGCGAATCTATAACGCCCCCAAGTAGAGTTGTTAGTTATAATAGTATAGCATATTATAATTATTTTGCTAGTGACATTTTGTTGACATAAAATGCATATTTTGCTAATTCTTTAACTTCCAGCTGAAGCCGCTGTTGCAGCGCAGGTTGCTCCCAACATAGCAGCGTTCTGAGCTGCTATCAGTGCTTCAATAGTAATATATGCATTGGTGTGAATGAGTTTAGTTTTATTTTTTTCTTTTTCTAATCTATGGAAAGCAACCAAAGATGTAGCAGTAAGGAAATTTGTCTCCTTGCCAAGCCAGCGAATACTGCGATCTTCAGCCAAATACTGGCTCACTTCCTTTACTTCCGCTGCCACACTATCGCTTTCATCTTCAAGTAAAGTTAAGAGACCAAGCGACCCATAATTATTTGAATACACTTTTAGTTTGTTTTCTGCAAAATATTTATATAGTTTACGGCATTTGAATGCTTTGGCTTTATTATCCTCACTGCTTAGACTAAGAACGTGAGAAAGAAACTGCAAGCCGTTGCTTTTAGAAAATCCCGCTTCATTAAGACTATTATACAGGTCCTCAATATCGGCCATGATGCCGGAAATCGGTCTTTCTGTTTCAGTTAGAAGAATTGAAAGCGGATAGTCATCTCCTGATGTTAACCAAGGATGATTCTTTCTCATTTCCGTAAAAATCTCAAAAGCCTGTGATATTCTTACATCAACTTTGCCAGGGTCACAGGACAGCAACAGCGTATAAGCAGTTACCGGTCTATAGGTATAGCCGCGAAAGCCGCTCATTTTCAGCCTTTCCTCATAATCTAGAAGAATATCAAATTTAGACTCGGGATCAGGAAAGTTGAGATATAACAAAGACGAGAAGAGGATAGACTTTTGCCGGTAACAGGAGAACGGACTGGTGTTCTGACTAATATAGGTATTAATCCGGTCAATGTTTTCCCGAGAGTATTCTTTACCTTTCATGACATAGGAAAGAGAGATCAGATTATTCATATTGGCAGAGTTTTTCCAGCGATAGTCCTTGTTTATCTGTTTATAATTAGCGGCTAATTTACTTGTCATTTGCTCGAGTAAAGCATCCATCCAATCTCCTCCTTAAATACTTTGGCACACTAGCGCTTGCTTCTTTCTCTCAAATCTCGTTCCATTTGTCTTAGTGCGTCCCGATTGGCCAGGTCATCACGCTTATCGTAATTCTTCTTACCTTTGCATAACCCGAGTTCTATCTTGGCGAGTCCTTGTTTGAGATAGATCTTAAGGGGAATAAGGGTCATGCCCTGTTGCTGGACTTTCGCATTCATTTTGATAATTTCCGAACGATTAAGCAGCAGTTTCCTTTTTCGCAACGGATCATGATTAAACCTATTTCCCTGTTCGTAAGGACTAATATGCATCTGGTTAAGCCATACCTCACCTCTGACTACTTCGGAATAACTATCCTTTAGATTCACCCTTCCGGCTCTAATGGATTTGATTTCAGTTCCTGTTAAGATTATGCCGGCTTCGTGTCGTTCTTCTACAAAGTAATCATGTCTGGCTTTTCTGTTTTCGGCAACTACTTTGATGTCATCGGCCATTTCCTCACCCCACTTAAGATTTTCAAGATATACATCCATCTCATTATAATATTTTCTCACCAATTATATTTTAGCCAGAAAACTCTCGATTTTTTCACCATATTATATCTTCTTTTCTATTATACATTCTTTCTCCGATACGGGGGGCTTTCCTGTCTTTCATTGGGAACATTTCTGCTTAGCAGGTGTGTCCCCTTTCCGCTTTATGTGCAATTTATTTAGAGTTAAGAAAAGGCACTTCAAAGAAGTGCCTTACTTAGTGCTCTAATTATTTAACCAGAAAGTTCATTAACGCAGGAATGGGGCAATAATCAGGGATATTGTTCCCATAACCTTGATTAAGGCGTTCAAAGAAGGCCCTGCCGTATCTTTAAACGGGTCACCGACTGTATCGCCAATGACCGCTGCCGCATGGGCAGGTGTGCCCTTGCCGCCATGATGACCGGCTTCAATATACTTCTTGGCATTATCCCAGGCGCCGCCGGCATTAGCCATAAAAATTGCCATCAGGAAGCCTGAAAATGTCCCACCGGCAAGCATTCCGCCCATTGCGCTTTTCCCTAGAAGGAAACCGACAACTACCGGAGTTAATACTGCCAGTAAACCTGGCGCAATCATTTGTCTGATAGCCGCTTTGGTAGAAATATCTACACAGGCCGCATAATCAGCCTTCGCTTTTCCCTCCATCAGTCCGGGAATTTCTCGGAACTGGCGGCGAACTTCCTCAATCATTTCAAAGGCCGCTTTGCCAACAGCTTGCATCGCCAAAGATGAAAAGAGGAACGGTAACGCTGCTCCGATGAAGAGCCCGACAATCGTCGTTGGCACGAGAATATCAATCACTTTGAGATCTGCCAACTCGGCAAAGGCATTAAATAAGGCCAGAGCAGTTATGGCAGCTGAACCAATCGCGAACCCTTTGGCCACAGCAGCCGTTGTATTGCCGACTGAATCAAGTTTATCAGTTGTTTTGCGAACGCTCGGATCAAGCTCCGCCATTTCAGCAATTCCGCCGGCATTATCGGCAACCGGTCCAAAAGAGTCAATCGCCACGATGATTCCTGCCGTTGAAAGCATAGCCATAGCCGCCAAAGCAATACCGAATACGCCTGCAGCCTGAAAAGCGCACAACGTTGCAGCGCAAATGGTAATTACCGGCAAGGCTGTGCTTTTCATGCCTACCGCTAAACCGGTAATCAAATTAGTAGCTGCTCCGGTTTCCGATGCTTTAGCAATAGATTGAGTCGGCTTTTTCTCGTTAGAAGTATAGTACTCGGTAATAAGGCCGATGATAATGTTAACAGTCAAGCCGCAAAGAATCGCAAGAAATGCTCTGTTAGGGGTAATAACTATTCCATTGGCTGCCGTATATGTGGCAGGGAGAAGTAGATGTACCACTGCAAAAGAACCTAACGCAGTAAGAATATTTGTGCCCCAGAGTCCCATGTTTAGAGCCCTTTGCGGGTTAGCTTTTTCTCCTGTCCGTACAAAGAAACAAGCAATAATCGAACTGATGATGCCTACTACCCCAATGATTAGGAAGAGAACCTCTCCTACACCGTGGCCGCCAAACACTGAAAAACCTATCAACATCCCTGCAATTGCAGTTGCCGCGTAAGATTCAAAAAGGTCGGCTCCCATACCTGCCGTATCTCCTACATTGTCTCCGACATTATCGGCAATAACGGCCGGGTTACGCGGATCATCCTCTGGAATCCCTGCTTCAATTTTACCAACCAAGTCTGCTCCAACATCCGCAGCCTTGGTGAATATCCCTCCGCCAATACGGGCAAACAGCGCAATGACACTAGCGCCAAAAGCAAAAGAATTAATAGTTTCTGCATCACCGAACGCCATGAAAAGGGCTGCGACACCCAGAAGCCCTAAACCGGCAACCGATAATCCCATGACTGCACCAGCGCGGAAAGAAACACCGAGCGCCTTATTTAGACTGGTACGAGCTGCCTCGGTTGTGCGGGCATTGGCTCTGGTGGTGATCCCCATGCCTACATAGCCTGCAACACCGGAAGCAACTGCCCCTACCAAAAACGATAAAGCGGCAGGCCACCCTTTAAAAATAAATAAAACCGCAAAAATAATTATTACAATAGGAATAAGCGTCCTATACTGACGGTTAAGATAAGCCATAGCCCCTTCCTGAATAGCCTTTGATATCTCCTGCATTTTTGCATTTCCCGGACTTTCCTTAAGTACACTTCTGGCAAAAAATACTGCCATGAGCAGTCCTATAATTCCGGCTCCTATCGCCCATAGGGGCATTGATGAAAAATCCATTTTATTACTACCTCCTATTATTAAGCAAACAAAAACAAGACTATGCAGCCTAGCATGCTGAAATATTCACACATCTAATAACCCCTTTTCTTCATAGGGGCTAAAATATTGTAATCTTATTTAAGAAATATTGCTCCAGCCAATGAACTGACAAGGAATAAGACAGCGAAAACTATACCTAGTTTTGAAAGTCTACCTTCCATACCCCTGGCTGCAGTTTTACCAAAAAACTGTTCGCCTGCTCCGGCAATAGAACCTGATAAACCGGCACTCTTACCTGACTGTAAAAGAACTGTAGCAATTAGTCCTAATGAACTAATGATTAAAACTACTACGATAGCAATAGTCATGTTTTCACCTCCTCAAAATCGCAAAAGTTATTCTGGATATATTATAGCAAAATTCCATAACTAACAATCATAGTCAATATGACTATTTTAGCATAGCGCATAGTCCGACGCAAGATTTCTGTGTTTTGTTATTTGTTAAGCACTATCCGGCCTTTATAGATTGCCGAAAGGCCAAGTTCTTCTTCAATCCTGAGCAATTCGTTATATTTAACCAATCTATCCGTACGGGCAGGAGCACCTGTTTTAAGCTGGCCGGAATTTACGGCAACTGCTACATGCGCTAAAGATACATCTTCAGTTTCGCCTGAGCGATGGGATATTACGGTAGTATAACCGGCACGCTTCGCTATCTCAATTGTGTCAAGAGTTTCAGTCAATGTTCCGATCTGGTTAAGTTTCACCAGGATAGAATTAGCGCATTGCGCCTTAATGCCGCGGGTTAGTCTCTGCGGATTGGTTACAAAGAGATCGTCGCCGACAAGCTGGATCCTGCCACCCAAGCGCTCAGTCAGTCTTTTCCAGCCATCCCAATCGTCTTCCGATAGCCCGTCTTCTATTGATAAAATTGGGAACCTTTGGCAAAGGCCAACATAATATTCAATCATTTCATCGGCCGTTTTGGTAAGTCCTTCTCCTTCCATAACATAGACACCGTTTTTATACATTTCGGTCGCAGCAACATCAACGGCCAGTACCACTTGTTCTCCCGGTTTATAGCCTGCTTGCTCGATCGCTGCCACAATTACTTCCAGGGCTTCGGCATTGGAAGTGAGGTTCGGTGCAAACCCTCCTTCATCGCCGATAGCTGTTGCCAGCCCTTTGCTCTTAAGTACCGCTTTTAAAGTATGATAGATCTCCGAGCCCATCCTCATAGCTTCGGAAAAATTAGGTGCACCAACCGGCATGATCATAAACTCCTGGATATCAACATTATTGTCGGCATGTTTGCCGCCATTGAGGATGTTCATCATCGGAACTGGAAGTTCTTTAGCATTAACACCGCCAATATATTGGTAGAAAGGCAGTCCCAAATATTGGGAAGCTGCTCTGGCAACTGCTAAAGACACACCTAAGGTCGCGTTGGCTCCTAATTTACTTTTGGTACCGGTACCGTCAATTTCATTCAGTACCCTGTCAATCCCGGGTTGGTCAAAAGCGTTAAGCCCTTCAATTTCCGGAGCAATAAGATCCATGACATTTGTCACCGCTTGCTGGACCCCTTTGCCAAAGTAACGGTTCTTGTCATTGTCACGAAGTTCCAGTGCTTCAAAAGCTCCGGTTGACGCACCGGAAGGAACAGCCGCCCGTCCTAATGTGCCGTCTTCCAAGACTACGTCTACCTCCACAGTAGGGAACCCTCTGGAATCAAGAATTTCCCTCGCAATAACCTGATCAATAAAGCTCATCTATCAGCCACTCCTTACTTAAAACTAATATATAATCATCCCGGTTAATTATACCAGTAATGATTTTCCTGTCATTTCTCCGGGTTTTTCAATCTTCATTATGTCCAAAATAGTCGGAGCTATATCACAAAGAGCACCCTCTGTTCTTAAACTCCGGTCTTTATATAATTCATCCACCAGGACAAAAGGCACTTTATTGGTAGTATGCGCGGTAAATGGCGTATGGGTTTTTAGATCGATCATACACTCAGCATTTCCATGATCGGCCGTAATAATTACTGTTCCGCCAAGTTGCTGAACATTTTCCACAATTCTACCCAGGCATTCGTCTACATACTCCAAGGCTTTAACAGTTTCCTCGTAAAATCCGGTATGCCCTACCATATCGGCATTAGCAAAATTTAAGATCACCACATCATACTTATTCTCTCTAAACTCCGCCAGTAGCGTATCAGTTATTTTGTAAGCGCTCATCTCCGGTTGGAGGTTATAAGTAGGAACCTCCGGTGAGGGGATGAGGCAGCGATCCTCTCCTTCATCAGGTTCTTCAATCCCCCCGTTAAAAAAGAAAGTGACGTGGGCATACTTTTCTGTTTCAGCAATACGCAGTTGTTTTAGCCCTTTACTCGCCAGCACTTCTCCGAGAGTATCTTCGAGATTCTGAGGAGGGAAAGCCACAGGGCAATCAAAGGATGCATCATATTCCGTAAGACAAACATAATGTACCTTTGGCCGGTTTGGCCTTGCAAAACCCGGGAAATCCTCCTCAATAAAAGCCCCGGTTATCTCTCTGGCCCGGTCGGCACGAAAATTAAAAAAAAGTACGCTGTCCCCGTGCTTGATCGTAGCTATTGTTTCACCTTGTTTATCTACGATATTCGTTGGATAAACGAATTCGTCAACGGTTTTATTATTATAGGAACTTTCTACAGCAGCCAAAGCATTCCCAGCCGTTGCCCCCTCACCATAAACATAAGCCCTGTATGCTTTTTCCACTCTATCCCAGCGCTTATCTCTGTCCATTGAGTAATAGCGGCCGCAGATGGTAGCTATTTTACCTCTGCCTATTTCCTGGAGCTTCTTTTCCAGCTGGCAGATATATTCTTTGGCACTCTGCGGCAA
Source organism: Peptococcaceae bacterium UBA6116 (assembly GCA_002423425.1). Lineage (GTDB taxonomy): Bacteria > Bacillota > Desulfitobacteriia > Desulfitobacteriales > Syntrophobotulaceae > UBA6116. The sequence continues at coordinate 22,547 of DIWC01000024.1, read as the reverse complement.
TACATCCCTGCCATCAAGAATAGGATGGATAAAAATTTTCTCCACCCCTGCCTCAACCGCCATATTGAGCAAAGCAAAAAGATGTTTAATATGGGAATGGACCCCACCGTCGGAAAGCAACCCCAGCAAGTGTAAAGCGTTACCTGTTCCGTGCAGCCGGTTCATCGCTTCAAGAAGTACCTTATTTTTAACAAATTCCCCGTCATCAATTGCTTTGAGGATCCTCGTCAGTTCCTGGTAAACTACCCGGCCTGCTCCAATGTTCAAATGCCCTACTTCCGAGTTGCCCATCTGCCCTTCAGGCAGTCCTACCAAACTGCCTGAGGCTTGAAGCTGTGTCGATGGGTATTCTTTCATCAATCTCAGGATATTAGGCGTTCTCGCATTTAAGATAGCATTGCCTTCTTTTTCCTGACTACAGCCCCAACCGTCCAAGATCATCAGCAAAAGCGGTTTGCCGGTCCTTTGTGTCAAAGAACTCACCTCACGTTTTGAATCAATTGAATAAATTCTTGAATATCTAAACTGGCTCCGCCAATCAGACCACCATCTATATCCGGTTGGGCCATTAATTCTGCAATATTACCGGGTTTAGCACTTCCGCCATAAAGTATTCTCATTTTTTGAGCCACCGAACCGGCAATAGCAGCGAGAGTGGTTCTGATAGCGGAACACATTTCCTGGGCATCCTGAGCTGAAGCTGTCTTTCCAGTACCTATTGCCCAGATCGGTTCGTAAGCTATGACCACTTTCTGCAGTTCGGCAGATGTTAGCTCCATCAAATCCTTCTCGATCTGTCCGCGGACATAAGCCAGAGCCTTTCCGTCTTCTCTTAAAGCCAGATTCTCACCTACACATAGAATTGGAGTCAGTCCGCTATCCAAGGCCACTTTTACTTTTTTGGCTATTAGCTCATCATCTTCTTTGAAGTACTCCCGACGTTCGGAATGACCTAAGATAACGTAGGTACAAGCCAGGTCTTTGAGCATAACCGGAGAAATTTCACCGGTAAATGCACCCTGAGCTTCATAATACATGTTTTGGGCGCCGATGTGTACTATACTTTCTTCAAGTTCATCCTTAAGGGCAGATAAAGTCGTAAAAGGTGCGCAAATCAATATATCCAAGTCTGTAATATCAGCTATTCTTTCCCGAAAATCATCTGCAAAATCCCTTGCCTCCTGAACTGTCTTGTTCATTTTCCAATTGCCGGCGATAAGTGGACGACGTTTATCCATAACCTAGACCTCCTATCTATCTTTGAGAGCAGCAACACCAGGAAGCACTTTTCCTTCCAAAAATTCCAGTGATGCCCCACCGCCTGTTGATATATGAGTAAACTTCGAGGCAACCCCCATCTTTTCCACGGCAGCTACTAAATCCCCTCCGCCGACAATTGTAGTCCCCCGGCACTTAGACATGGCCTCGGCAACTTTCTCCGTTCCTCGCGCGAATGGATCCATCTCGAATACTCCCATCGGTCCGTTCCAAATCACAGTCTGGGAAGAAGCAATCTTGCGGGCAAACGACTCCGCACTCTCCGGACCTATGTCCAAAGCCTGGTCATCTTTCTGGATGTCGGATACTTTCACAACTTTTGAAGGTGCCTCGGCCGAAAACTCTTTGCTTACCACTACATCAGTTGGCAGCATAAGCTCAACGCCGCTTATCTGAGCTTTATTTAAAATATCTTTGGCCAGATTTACTTTATCGTCTTCAACCAGGGACTTACCAATTTCTAAGCCTTGAGCTTTTAAAAAGGTATCAGCCATCCCGCCGCCGATAATCAAAATATCTACTTTATTGAGGAGGTTTTCAATAACTCCGATTTTATCGCTAACTTTAGCTCCGCCAATAATTGCTGTAAATGGCCGGGCTGGATTCTCCAATGCTTTGCCCATAATATCCACTTCTTTTTTCATAAGAAAGCCTGCATATGCAGGTATGTATCTCGCGACTCCTTCTGTAGATGCATGAGCCCGATGTGCCGTACCAAAAGCGTCATTGACATAAATATCGGCTAAGTCAGCTAATTTTTTGGCGAAATTCAGGTCATTCTTCTCTTCTTCTTCGTAAAACCTGACATTTTCTAAAAGAATTATGCCTCCGTCGGCGAGGCTTTCAATTTGAGATTTAATTAACGGCCCGATACAATCTTTGGCCATAAGCGTTTCTTTGCCCAGCAATTGGCTAAGTCTTACGGCAACTGGAGCTAAAGAGTACTTAGGATTCACCTTACCCTTAGGTCTGCCGAGATGAGAGATAAGAATAACCTTGGCACCATTAGTCAGCAAATAATTGATAGTCGGCAAAGCAGCCTTAATTCTGGTATCATCGGTAATTTCTAATTTATCATTCATCGGTACATTGAAATCAACCCTTACGAGTACACGTTTACCCAGGACTTGGACCTCTTCAATTCCCGCTTTATCCATACATTTCCTCCTTCCTCCATTAATCATGTCCGGTTTAGTATCGTTCATTTGAACATCAACTATGCTTGCAATGTTCTAATAATAACATATTTATGTTCATCTAGACACCTTTCCAGCTCATTACCAGTTTTTTTGGGGTTTCCAAGAAGCCGGCTGCCAGAATTAAGTTCAGCTCATGACTTTGACAATACTGGCTATATGCTCCCCGATTTTATAAAACAAATTGCCTAATTCAATTATTGCATTTTGCCCAGCGGACAAGTTTTCTTTCCAGTCTTTATCGTTATCGTCCTCCTGAATTCTGCAAACAATGTCTCCTTGCAGCCTATTATACGCCTCAATGATCCCGCTATGGGCCTCATTAATCCTAATGGCAATAGCAGGCTCTTTACTGTCAAAAAGCCGAAGTAATGCCAAGTAGTTATCTGCAACTACGAGGTACAGTTCTTCGAGCAAGACCCATTCCTTCCGGGCAACGAATATCTTCCCAATATGTATTTTCTGAGCCAGCCTGGCCATTGTAACGAGACAATCAGCAATGGATTCAAGTTCCTTGGCAATAAGTTGCAAATTGTGATTTTCGACAATTTGTTGCCGCGTCATATTTCCGCCAAATAATTCTTTGAGAAAGTTGTGGAGCTGAGCATAGTGCCAGTCTACCCGCTGCTCAGCTTTTTCTAATTCCGATATCCATCTGGCGTCTCCTGTTGATAAAGCCCGTGGAAGAATCTGAAGCATGTTGTCCAAAATATTATGCCCGAGCCAGTGTATTTCCTGGCCGGCTTGACTTAGGGCCACTGTCGGAACTTCAAGTGCTTCTTTGGTAATATATTTCGTTCTTAATTCCAAATCCTTTTCTTTGCGCTGAGGTATCAGTTTGACTAAGACCTGAGCTAAAATCCGGTTTAAAGGCAAAAAAGTTATTACCATTAAAATTGCTGAGAAAAGATGCGTATTGGCTACTTGTCTTGGAAGATCTTCTGCCGACCATTCCACTAATTTCTCAAAGTATGGTAAAAAAGCGAACAATATTAAGACGGGGACTATTCTAAAAATGCTGTTGGCTATTGCTAATCTTTTGGCATCAATCCTTTCTGCTCCCAGAGAAGATATCAGGGTGGTTATCGTACCGCCGATATGCGCACCTAGCACCAAAGGAACGATGGCTTCTATGGTAAGCAAACCTTGGCTGGAAAGAGAAATCAAAATAGCAAGATAAGCTGCACTGCTTTGAATAAGTGCAGTTAACAAAACACTTATAAATATTCCCAGAATTGGATTCAGGCCGAATTGAGAAAGGAATTCAGAAACTTGGGGTGAATTTCTCATTGGAGCAAAAGCACCTGATAGATAGGCCATTCCTACAAAAATACACCCAAAACCTATTAACGCTTGACCCACAAGCTTAGTCCATTGGGTGCGCAGAATAAGAAGAAAGATAAATCCGATAAAAATAAATAAAAGGGCGATATCCAAAATAGGAAAAGATATTAGCTGGATGACAATAGACGTGCCTATTATCGAACCAAGTGCAATTCCGAGTGCTTGCGTTAGTGTCATCAACCCGGAATTTACGAACTCCACTACTATAACCGTAGTAGCCGCACTGCTTTGCAGTGCTACGGTCATGACAATTCCAAACAAGGTTGCCGCCCATGTTCTCCTTGTCAAGGACTCAAGAATATTTTTTAATTTGTTGGCTGCAATTTTCTGTAACCCTTGAGAAGTTGTATTCACACCATAGAGGAAAAGTCCCAATCCCCCTAAAAACTGCATTACCATGGAAAGAGAAATCATTTTTTACTCCCAGAACCTGCTTTTTTTCGAAGGGGCGAAGAAGGGATTCTTAATTCCTCCCGATATTTGGCAATTGTCCGGCGGGCAATATCTATTCCCTCTTTGGCAAAACGATTGGCGAGTTCCTGGTCGGAGTAAGGTTTAGACGAATCTTCATTGGAAATATATTTTTTAATGTCGTTCTTGACCCTTTCAGCTGTGATTTCTTTCTCCCTGCCAATACTGCCTGCAAAGAAGCATTTTATCGGGAAAAGCCCCCTCGGAGTATCAATATATTTATTGGACGATACCCTGCTTACGGTAGATTCATGAACCCCAACTCCTTCGGCAACTTCTTTCATGGTCAGAGGTTTTAGTGCCGATACGCCGTAATCAAGGAAGTCCTTTTGCCTTTTAATTACTTCCTCCAGGACATCGTGAATAGTTGATCTCCGGTTTTCAATACATCTGATAAGGTTAAGACCCGCACTAACTTTTTCCCTCACAAATTTTTTTATTTCCTGGTCGTCTTGTTGACGCAACACTTTTTTATAACTTTCATTGATACAGATCCTTGGAATATCACTTTCATTGACCAAGACATAATACTCATTCCCTACTCTTTTTATAACGGCATCGGGAATAATATATTTAGTCTCAACATTGCGGTCGAAACGGCTCCCCGGTTTGGGATCAAGCAGTCTCAGAAGTTCGCCCATCGTTTTGACTTCTTGGACCGACATATTCAAATCTTGGGCAATCTTCTTATAATAACCTGAAGCTAAATCGTCGAGGTGATCAAGCATCAGCTCCATTTTAAGGGGACAATCCGGAAATAAATTAAATTGCAATTTAAGACATTCTTGCAAATTCCTGGCTCCTATCCCGGAAGGATCAAGCTGTTGAACAATCTCCAACCCCTTTAGTACTTCTTCTTGAGAAAGTTGAAGTATCTCAGCTATTTCTTCAATACTAATTGCCAGGTAGCCGTTGGAATCGAGATTGCCGATAATATATTGGGCTATAGTAAATTCCTGTTCGGAAAGATTGGATCCATGTTTAATAAACCGCAACTGTTCCAAGAGGTATTCCTCTAAATTATTATTATCCAACCATTGACCTTCAAAGGTAAGCTGCTCATTTTCATACTGATTATTCACCGGCCAAATATCTTTTTCTTCCCGCAATACTTCTCCGACGATACCATCGAGCCATTGCTCGTCTTTTTTCACTTCTATAGTTTTTTCATCTGAAGAATATTCTTCTTTTTCATCGTCTTCATTATAATCTTCAGTAGCTTCAATCAATGGATTTTCTACTAGTTCATTATTGATATAATCAATTAGTTCAGGCAGAGTTAGCTGCATAATCTCAAGAGCTTGATATATCTGAGGAGAAATAGTAAGCCTATTATTTTGTTCAATTAATAAACCCAAGTTATTAGCCAATGCTATTCCCTCCTAAACTCAGTCTGAATCTTTTCGGCGATCTCATCAATTCTCCGCAGGCGGTGATTTACACCCGATTTACCTACTCTCGGACTTAGCAGTCCCCCTAATTCTTTTAGGCTGGAGTCTGGAAACTCCAAACGCAGACAGGCTGTCTCGCAAAGACTCTCCGGGAGTGATTTTAAACCAATAGTCCTTTCTATCAAACGTATATTTTCCATCTGTCTTACGGCAGCATCAACTGTCTTATTAAGATTAGCTGTTTCGCAGTTTACTATGCGGTTTACCTGATTACGCATGCCTTTAAGAATGCGAATATTTTCAAATTCGAACAAAGCTTGGTAAGCCCCAATAAGGGCAAGAAACTCAACAATATGATTGCTCTCTTTAAGGTAAACTACATGAAAATTCTTACGGGTACTTATCTTGGCTTTGAGTTGGAATTTATTTAAAAGTTCACTGATATCGCCGGCAAAAACCAAATCATTGGTAATAATCTCCAGATGATAATTTCCCTCAGGGTTGCTTATTGAACCTCCGGCTAGAAATGCGCCCCTTAAATAGGCCTTTTGATCACAGCGTTTTTGTACGAGTCCCTTATCAATACCCGCCTGAATCTCGCCTTCTTTGTTAAGAAGTCCTAGTTTCTGAAGGTCCCCGACTCCACGAGGATAAATTTTAACCAAATAAGAGTTATTCTTTTTTAAACGCAGCTTTCGTCGAACAACGATATCTGCAGATAGTTGAAGTCTCTCTTTCGCCAAATTATATATTTTCCGGGCTACCGGAGCACTTTCAGTCGTAACATTGAGAGAATATTTTTGATTTGCACTAATTTGAAGGGTACCGTCCATACGAACAAGCGAAGCGAGTTCTGCCAGTTCACAGCATTTTTTCGTTACTTCCAGCCTGGCTAATTCCTCTTTGGTTGTAGTACTAAAAGACATAACTCTCAACTCCGTTACGCTTTTTGTCAAAGGCTATTTTACTTTATTTTTATATTCTGTGCAATTACCTTATAAAAATTTAAAGTTCCTTAAGTTTTCTGTTTAACAAGTACGAGTCGACAATAGCTATTCTCTCATGCATTGGCTTTAAACGGAAAAGCAACCGGAGCAGTTCTTTTGCCAGTTTTTCCGGATTATGGCGAACGACCTCTCCGCCAGCATAAAACGAGCTTTCATAATAACCCACTCCGAGATTTTCGACGGCAAGGCGATTCCCTTTAACAATATCCGCCCCTTCCTCAAGATAGCGATTAAGCACGTTAGGAGGAATTTCTTCTTTAGCCGCCAGGACTGCATCAACTAAATCTCTGCCTCCATGCTGCCTAATTACCTTAAGATGATCAACCACTGTAAAATTGTCAGTCTCCCCCGGTTCGGTCATGATATTGCAAACGTAGACGCAGGGAGCTTTCACTGCCGCTATCTTATCTCTGAGGCCCTGCACTAAGATATTAGGAAGAATGCTGGTATAGAGACTTCCTGGTCCTAAAACAATTAAATCTGCTTCTTCTATGGCTTTAAGAGATTCGGGCAAAGGTTTGCAGTTGGCAGGAGAAATTTTAAGATATTTTATTTTCCCGGGAGTAGTCCTTATGGCTGTTTCACCGTTTATTGACCTGCCGTCTTCGAAGTACGCTTCCAAAGTTACCTGGGATAAAGTCGAAGGGTATACCTCTCCTTTTAAGGCAAATACTTTACCAACTTGCTCAATCCCCTTTTGAAAATCTCCAAATCTCGCAGTGAGGCCTGCCAATAAAAGATTACCGAGATTGTGGCCATCGAGAGCACCATTTTCAAAACGGTAGGAAAAAAGGTCTTCCATGATATCTTCCTTTTCGGCTAAAGCCACTAAGCAGTTACGCACGTCCCCCGGGGGGAGGATTCCCAGTTCCCGCCTCAGGCGGCCTGAACTCCCACCATCGTCCCCAACAGTAACAATGGCAGTTAAATTACTCGTGTATGCTTTGAGGCCTTTGAGCAAGGGTGACAGACCTGTCCCGCCCCCGATAACTACAACCTTTGGTCCTCTTTTGAGTTGGCGGCGGGAATACATTACATCTAAAACCTTATCCTCATTTTCCGGAAGTAAAACACTAATCACCGATCTAAGCATCTTTTTTAGCGCTATATAAATCGCAAAAATTCCTACCATACATATAAAAATCCCGGAAGGAACAACTGACATCACGTTCTTGCCCGTAAGCGTATAGATTATTTCCCTGAATTGAGCTTCAAGATAACCAAGAGTTTCTCCATAGCTCATTACCGCAAGTCCGTTGGCAATAAGAAATATACCTAGAACAGCAAGCAGAAAATATCTTTTGATCCCAAGATTAGGATAAAGCCATTTAAGCGCTTCCAGATATTTTTCCCGGACTTTACTCATCACATTGCTGCCCTCCTAATCAATATCTCTATGATTGACAGTACATAAGAAGTTCTTTTGACGCAAGAACTCAGCGGTTTTTTCGGCGACTGCCACCGAACGGTGCTGTCCTCCTGTACATCCAATACCAATAACCAGATGGTTTTTCCCTTCTTTTAGATAATAAGGTAAGACAAATTCCAACATGTGAAAAAACCTTTCCAGATACTGTGAAGCTATCGGATTGGAAAGGACATAGTCCCTTACTTGATTATCCCTGCCATTTAACGATTTAAGTTCTTCAATATAATAAGGGTTCGGCAAAAACCGGACGTCGATTATGTTGTCCGCATCAAGAGGCATCCCATATTTAAAACCGAAAGATATTACTGCAATCGACAGCCTGGCAGGGTCATAGTCTTTACCGAATAACTCTCTAATCTTGTCCTTCATTTGCGCAGTCCTTAAATCGGAGGTATCAATAATCTTATTGGCTTTGCCACGAAGCTCAATCAACTGTTCTTTTTCCAGCCGTATTCCTTCCAGTATATTACCCTGGGGAGAAACAGGGTGCCTTCGGCGTGATTCCTTATAACGGTTGACAAGAGCCTCATCTGAGGCCTCCAGGAAAAGAATCTCGTAACGAAATCCCGCTTCCTGCAAATCAAGCAAAGCCTGGTTTAGGGAAGAGAAAAATTCCCCTCCCCTAAGATCGCAGACTACTGCCGCCCTGTTAATTTTCCCTTGGGATTGAGCACATAGCTCAACAAATTTTTCAAGCAGACTCGGAGGAAGATTGTCCACACAGAAAAAGCCCATGTCTTCCAGACTTTGTAAGGCTTGTGTCTTTCCTGCTCCGGATATTCCGGTAATAACAACTAGATTTAGATTTTTCCAGTGCACCATCAACACCTCCGTTAACAATTGTTATCCTTAATCTCTTATATTATTTTGAATTTCCCAAAGCTGTCTTTTGTACTTTAGCCAGTTCGTCAGCGATATTTGACCCGGCGGCAATACTTTTCCAGGCCTGGTCTTGAAGAGATAAAAGTTTCCAATCCAATGCATATCCTTCTAAATCCCAGGAATTCGCTAGGGCTGTAGCCGCCTCTGCTTCAAATGTTCCCGACTGAGAACTTTCGTAGCAGTTACTGTTGGCCGGCAAATAACCTGAGGCTTTTTGCATGGAAGATTCTACTTCGGGCTTAAGCAACTCCTCTTCAATCAATCGAATTGGGCTTTCTAAAGCTGGAACAGTTTTGATAGAGGAATTAGCTATGCCAATAGTATTTGCCAATAAAGCCTGGGCATTTTTTCCTAATACGGAAGAAAGCGAAACACAGCCCCAACTAACTTTGGCTTGGTTTAAATCTATACTCTCACTTCCCCACGCCAGCAGATAGTTAACATCCCCTTTAATAAATTGTTCTAAGGCTTGATTGTCAATAACCAACTTATGCTGGGATTTCAAATAAAGCAATTTGTTAAGAAAAGCCGAATTAGTTGGAGAATCCAAAGCAGGAACACCGGCTTGGCTTATGATTCCTCCTTCGGCTCTCCACCAAGAGCTAAAAATAATAGGATCAAGAGATTTTATCGCTATAGTATCTTTTTGCAATATTTCTTTCAGGTTAACCGGTAGGTCTGTTATTCTATCCTTTCTATAGAAAAGCAAAGGAACATCGGTTAACCAAGGTGCGGCAAACGGCTGGTGATTAAAAGTAAACACGGCCAGTGAAGATGGATAAGCATCAGAATTGTCAGCTAAGACTGGAGACATCGCTCCCTTTTCATAGAGAGCGAAAAGTATTGCCCTGTCGGAAATAAAAATTTCCGGTCCTTTACCCCCAGCTTGCAGATTCCAAACCTTATCGACAAACCCATTAGCAGCAACCTTTGTTGCTTTAATTACAACTTCTGGATGATTCTTATTAATAAGTTTAAACTGTTTCAGCATCTCTTGTTCTTCATGACCTTGAAGTGAATACCAGATAGAAATAACAGCAGGTGCCTCCGCTCCTGGTTCCCCCTGAGTAGGTGTCCGATTGCAAGCAGTAACCAATATTATGATCAGGAAAAAACAGAGAAGATAGATTCCTGTTTTTTTTATCTCTGACTTTCTCCCTCTTCGTATTCTTATAGATAATATACTTACTGCAATCGTTATATCCTCTCTCCTTATTCTAATCTTTCGCGGGTTAAGTTACAAATATCTTTAATTGACTGCCTGTTGTTTAGTTATTTTCTTGCGGGTACTTAAAATATTTTGTTTTTTTCTGACCAGAGTAAAACAAGTACCAACAACCCGTTTCTAATTGTGGATTCTTCAGACCACCCGGAATATCCACTGTGAAATATTCAATCGCTGTTGACCTTGCCCACTGTCTTCTATCTGAATCTATGCTCTCAGGAATAATTGTCTTCCAAACAGGGTCCTTCCTTATCTTTTCTCTAATCATGTTTTGTTCCGTTTGATTACAGTCAATTGAATCGCTGTCTTGAAGGAAATAAGGAATCTGCCCCGGTCTTTGCCGCCGGAAATAATCAAAACGAAGAGCTTCCCGCCACACTTGTTTTGTTTGACCGCCTGAACGCACATTTAGAAATTCCCCCAGATTCCTAAATAATCCTTGGGAAGACCACTCTTGTCCAAACCAACCTTTGGTACGCCAGTATTGGGCGAATGAATCAAAAAAATCAAACGGGCTCTTATCGTCTAAGAAAATATATTCTAAACTATACTTAAATTTCCCTGAATTATAGTACTTTTCGACAACTTCCTCTATCCTGTTTAAATTGATAATCTGGGTATGAGTCAGTTCCCTGGTTTTGAGGATAGTGTAAGGAGGATCGGGAGCGTACTCAAATCCGTAATCCTCACTTTTTTCCCAAATCCCCGATCCTTTAAGAACCTTCAGGAATCCTAATTGAAGACGGTCAGGCCTTACCCCAAAGACCTCATCAAAAGATTGGCGGAGTTCCTGCCAACCTTCCAAAGGAAGCCCGGCAATCAGATCCAAATGGATTGGAATCCCACAGGAATGCTGAAGAAATCTCACAGCTGCCTGCCATCTTGAAAATTTTTGGACTCTTCTTACCGCTTTTAAAGTTGGTTGATGAGTGGACTGAACTCCGATCTCTAATTGAACCATTCCCTGTGGATAATTACTAAGATACTCGAGCCATTCCTCATCAAGCAATTCGCCGGCCATTTCACAATGGGCTCTTAAAACTCCCTCATTGGACTCATCTACCCCAGCTATTATTCTTTCGGCTATTTTTCTTTGGGCCTCTTCCCTGAACAAATCAAGAATAGCCAGCGCATGTTTTTTCGAAGCATTAAACGTTCTGTCTACAAATTTGATGGTGGTTGCTCCGGAGTCAAAGAGACGGCGCAAAACCAGCCGCAACCCCTCCGGTTTCAAATATCTGATTCCAGAGGTTGTGGAAGAAATACAAAATTCACATTGAAATGGACAGCCTCTGCTGGTTTCGACATAGACCAGCCTATCCTTAAAACTCTCCTCCCTGATGTAAGGATTGGGAAGCTGATTAAGGTCGGGGCAGTCGGCCTCAGCTGGATTCTTCATAATCAAACCTTGACGGTCACGCCAAACCAGGCCTTTGACTTCCGAGAGTCGATTTCCGGCAGATAAAGTTTTGACCAGATCACGCAGAGTGTATTCTCCTTCACCGGGAATAATCCCATCCCACTCGGGATACGTACCCAGCAATTTCTCGGAATCAAACGACACCTCGGGTCCACCACCTAAAAAGAATGTCCTGGGGAGCACACGCCGCAACCGCCTTAGAAGTGCTAAGATTTGCTGTATGTTCCAAATGTAGCAGGAAAAACCGAGAATATCCGGCTGCTGTTCAAAGATTTCAGCAGCAATATTCTCTAAACGTTCATTGATCGTAAATTCCCGGATATGTATTTCCCATTCCGGCTTTTCCTCTGTTACCAACACCTCACGCAGGTAACGAATTGCCAGATTTGTATGCACATAACTCGCATTTAAAGCTACTAATAAGATACGCAACTTAATACCCCTATCAATCAAATTAACAAGTTTTAGCAAGAACGAACCTTTCTATGGCCTTGGCCACCCCATCCTCCCTATTTGAGGAAGTGATATAATCAGCTATTTTCTTAATTTCAGGATGAGCATTTTCCACTGCCACTCCTATACCGGCATAGTTGATCATTTCCCAGTCATTAAGATTGTCCCCGAAGGCCATTACCTCTTCAGCCCTAAAACCCCACCCATCAGCTAGAGCCTGGAGTGCCGTTCCCTTGTTAACTTCCTTATCAACAATCTCTAAATAATTTCTTTTAGAAAAAGTAAAATGTAATTTTTCAGAGTAAACTAGCTTTAATTGACCGGCTGCTCTTATGAGGGCTTCCTCTTCCCCAATGCAAAGAATTTTTTCCAGGCCTTCCGGTTCCTTAGCAAGAATCTCCGAGATATTGGCTTCTTCAACCGCAATTCCTGTCATTTTTTCATGGGCTTCCGAATACTGGTTGGCTATAGGTGTAAACACCCTATCTTTCAGGCAGGCCTGAGCATAAATTTCTTTTTTGGCCAGATTCTCCATTATTTCCGCCGCTAAGCCGGCAGGTATTACTTGGCGATAAAGAATTTCCCCACTTAAGGGCTGTTGAATTAATGCTCCGTGATAAGCAATAATTGGAACATCAAGTCCTAACTCCCGGGCATATTTTCTGGCGGATATTGCCATTCTGCCGGTAGCAAGAGTAACCTTTATTCCTTCGGCTACAGCTTGACGTATTGCCTGGGCATTCCCTGAAGAGATTTCCCACTCCTCGTTAAGAAGAGTATCATCCAGGTCTGTTGCAATGAGCTTAATCATTTTCTATCTCCCTTTTAAGTCTGCCTACCTAGCAAGCTAATTCTCCTGCATACAGTATAGCTGATCTGTTTTTGAATTACAATTATTTAAGGAAGGCCAGACACAAGCGCTTTTTTCAGTTCTTCCTATATGTCCGGCACTCTTTCCACTTTGATCCTGACTCCGCCAATCTGCTTCATGCCACCTGCAATGTTCGTAAATTTGTGTAATTAAACCGAACCATATCTTTCTTTGATCTTTACAAATATACTAGGATAAAGCTTTTCCATACAATCAGGGCAAATGTCATGTGTAAATTCAGCCCCAATATGTTTATAAAGATAATCTTCAATGTTTTGCCACTCTTCGCCTTCACTATTAATTTTCTTACAGCTTGCACAAATTGGAGTCAGTTTGTTGTTTAGTGTTTCATAGGTTTCCTTCAGCCTTGAATAAATCATGTTGTTATGAAATACGGTCCCGATATCCTTCCCTATCATCTCCAAGTAGAAAATCATGTCCAAGGTTAAAGGAGTATAATTGCTACATAGTTGAATCAAACCAACACAATCATTTCTACAGGAAATCCGAATCATCGCAAGCGATTTGAATCTGCAACATAAACAGTTATGAGCTTGCTTCTCCATGATATTCTGTAAATCGTTAGTCCAGAAGCTTCCCTGGGAAGTAAAAAATGGCAAGTCTTTATCAACATTGCCATTAAATACATCCCAACATAAGCCTTTAGTTGTCCATACCCCATTATCAGGTATTTTAAGACGCTTAACTTCAGAATCCTTGGAACAGAAGAAAGGCCCTTTACACAGATGAGAATGGGAAAATCCATGATGAGCATAGAACAAGGTATCATTTCCATCACATAACCTAATTCCGATAGCTTCGCAGTCAGTAACCATCATAACGTGCTTCATGACAGCTTCAATAGAGTCTTTAAGATTAACGCAGTTAGTTAACTCGGAGAGTATTTTCTTTGCCATCATCTCTCTATCAAGCTTTTTTAACAATTCGCCAACAAGAGTTTTCGACATAACTTATACCCCCTTTATTTAATTAATTATATGATATTACAATATTCATGAAAAATTTAGTGTTTTCTGTCATTAACATTGCATTATAGTTACTTTTTTTAAAGGGACATCGATTTAGGGAAAATAGCTTTATTCCGCATTTTACTAGTATTATTTTTACAATTACCGGGTGGTGTAGTTAAATGAGTATTTTACTTCTGATCTTTGTCCAAATATTTTTAGACAAAATCGGTTGAAACAATTGCAAAAATGTGTATTGCGTAGTATTCTTGTTCTACATTTAAAATTTCCTTAGTTTTAGAGACTTAGGACAGCAAATCTAATGATAGCCTTTATAAATGCTCTTCAAATAGAAATAGAGGTGATATAATCTTATGAAAAAAAATATCCTCGTTATCGGAGGAAGCTATTTCGTAGGCAGAGTTTTTACAATGACACTATCAAAAGAAGGTGATTATAACGTACACCTGCTGAATAGGGGTACATACCGGCTCTCTAAGCTTGGGATCGAGGAACATATTTGTGACCGGAATGATATTTTTAAGTTAAAAGAAGTGGTACCACCCCTTGATTACCATGCTGTCATTGATTTTTGTGCTTATTCTCCTAATGAAATTAACACCATTATTGAAAACTTGCCGGGCACTATAAAACAATACATTTATGTTAGCACCTGTTCTGTTTATGAGACTACTCTTGAATTTCCCAAAACAGAGAACTCTCCGCAAATCTCGGTTCCGATTCCCGGACCTGCCGGAGATTACGCTTATAATAAACACTTATTGGAATTGGAAACTCAAGATGTTTGTCAAAAATATAATATTCCCTTTACCATATTACGCCCCGCTTTTATTTATGGACCGTTCAATTATGCTCCGAGAGAGTCCTACTTTTTCAAACTGATCCTAGCCGATCAACCTATACCGGTCCCTGATGAACCACTGGCACTTTTTCAGTTTGTCTACGCAACAGATATCGCCAGAATAATCATGGCTTGTCTGAGTAACGAAAACGTTTACAATAATTCCTTCAACCTATCTGCTCCCGAACTAATCTGCTATGATAGGTTAATTGAAGTATTGACAGAAGTTTGCGGCCAAAAGATTAAACCAGAACGTAAAAGCATTGACCAAATAAACCGGGATAATATCCCCTTGCCTTTCCCACTAGACCAGCATGAAATTTATTCAGGCTCTAAGATCGCCAATTTGCTGGATTTCAAGTATACCTCATTTGTTGAGGGAATGAAAAAAACTTTTGCTTTTTATAAGAAATATAAAGTATCAAACTGATTCGGATTTACAATACAGGTGATTGGTTTGTTCTTGACAATACGATTCGTAGTACACCCTTGATTGCAGGAGGTACATTTGATAATTGTATCACCATCATAGACTTTGTTAACCCAATCGGGATCGCAGATTAGGCCTCTGCCGATGGCTATTAAGTCTGCCTTGTTTTCCGATAGTACTTTTTCCGCATATTCAGGTGTTCTAATGTTGCCAACAGTAATGGTCGGCATAGGATATCTTTTCTTGATTTCGGCGCTTAAATAAACACGCCATCCTTCAGGACAACTACTAGGGTCAACTATTGTATGAGCACTGTCTGTTACCCCTGAGGAAACATCTAAAACATCGACATACGGACACAAATATTGAAGCGTTTCTAAAGTATCGTTTAACGTATTTCCATTTTCAATAAATTCGTCGGCACTTATCCTTGTAAAAACCGGAAAAGAATCGCCAACATTTTTGCGGATCTCACGTAAAACCAGACTAAAGAATCTGGCTCTGTTTTCCATTGACCCCCCGAAATCATCTTCCCGTTTATTCATTAAAGGAGAAAGAAATTGGTTAATGAGGTAACCATGTCCCCCATGTATTTCCACAGCATCGAAGCCGGCACTTTGTACCCTTTTGGCCGCTTGCGCAAATTTTTCAATAATATCCTCAATCTCTCCTATAGTAAGAGACCGGGGAATTTCCCCTCCTCTTTTTGCAGGAATATCTGACGGACCAACAATGCCTCTGCCTTCAGTTCTTTCGTTTGATGTCGTACCACCGGCATGATTAATCTGAAGACATATTGCGGTATCGTATTTTTTTACACCCTCAACCAACCCGGTTAATCCAGGTATATAGCGTTCATGATCGATGCGCAGCTGCCTTGCTCCGTTTTTTCCCAATGGATAGTCAATATTGGCATTCTCGATAATAATAAGTCCGGTTCCGCCTCTAGCTCTTTCTGTATAAAACTTGACCATACTATCGGTTACTTCGCCATTTTGACCGGCAAAATTAGTCGCTATTGGCGGCATAACTATTCTATTTTTTAAAAATAAGCTTTTGATATTAAATGCCTGAAAAATTCCGGGATATGGAGTACGCTGCAGCATGAGTGAAACCTCCCTAACATCAATTCCCTATAAATAATACTATCTTTATTTAGAAATGTCTATTATAGGGGGGATGAACGTTCTTGATTCAATTGGCCTGGGCAGACCTGTTTGAAAAAGAAAAAATGCGGCCCAAAGGCCGCGGCAAGTACTGTTATAAACCAAAGATTTATGGTGATGCTAATGAACTTTATACATCCCTTTACTCTGCATATATCCAAAAATTTCTTCGCCATGCTGCTGTTCTTCGCTTTGGATATGATTAAGTACTTTTCGAATATTGGTATCACGGAATTCAAAGATAGAGGTATCATAAGCCTGAGAAACATACTTTTCAGTAGTAAGCAAATCTTGACAAAGGTCAGCATCCTGTTGATTAACCATACCTGACTGCCCTTGGGACCAAGTTTGTGTTTGGGTTTGGGTTTGGGTTTTACCTACATTAGGAATCTGTCCGCTTAGAATTTGATTTATGCTATTAAGATGTTCCTGCTCTTTTTGAGCATGATTCGTAAATAGTTGCTTTAATTGCTGATCCTGGGCTTGATTGGAATAATTGTTATACTTTTTAATACATAATTCTTCCTGACTTTTAGAATCCTCTAAAAGAGTTCTTTCTTTTTGACTAAGTTGCATAAATTACCTCCAGATGTTTTTGATTCATACACTTTTTTTATTAATGAACGTTATACATTCCTTTGCTCTGCATATATTTGAATATTTCTTCTCCATGTTTTTGTTTGTCGCTTTGGATTGTGTTTAACTCCTGACGTATATTGGTATCTTTCATTTCAAAAATAGCTGTGTTGTAAGCTCCAGAAAGATATTTTTGCGAAGACAGCATATCATGACAAAGCAGGGTATCTTTTTGATTCGTTTGGCCTGATTGTCCCTGCGAACCCTGTGTCTCGTTAAGGTTCTGACTTATGCTTTGAATATGTTGCTGTTCATGTTGAGCCATATTTTGAAAAATTTGTTTTAATTGAGGATCTTGAGCTTGATTAGCATAATCACTGCATTTTTGGCCAAACATTTGTTCATGACCTTTTAAATCTTCCAACAACATTTTTTCTTTTTGACTTAGTTGCATTGTAACAACCTCCTAGTTTTTTTATAATTGATTTTCTCCTTGGTTAAGATTAGACAAGTTTATTTTGCTAAATAATGCTGGTAATTATTCGTTTTTTTTTAATTATAAAAAGGAGTATAAAAAATAAAGCCTGCTTCAAAAGGGTAGGCTTTATTTGTGTACAGGCTCTCATAGAAACAAAGATCACAGCGAAACTAATGTTTCGTTACGTCTCCACTGTGAAGTAATTCTTAATTTACTGATTAAGTACCTGCCTTGATAGTATTTCTAGTTTCCGCTAAGAAATCGGCTCTGGAAATAAACTATTATGCTCGGCAACAAGGAAATAAAAATAATAGCAAAAATTACAAGTGTGAAGTTTTCTTGGACAAAAGGAATGTTTCCAAAGAAATACCCCCCCGCCAGGAATACCAGAATCCAGCTAAGGCCGCCTAGTAAGTTAAAACTCATGAACTTAGCATAATTCATTTTGCCGATTCCGGCTACAAAAGGAGCAAATGTACGGATAATAGGCATAAATCTGGATATAAAAATGGTTTTTCCACCATGTCTTTCGTAGAAAGCATGTGTCTTTAATAAATATTCTCTTTTAAAAAAACGATTATCTCTAATATTAAATGCTTTTTGGCCTATGAATCTTCCAATGTGGTAATTTTGGATATTGCCGGCGATTGCTGCTACTATTAACAACACTGCAGCAACTTTAGTATTTAAAGCACCTGCCGCTCCTAAGGCGCCAACTACAAAAACCAATGAGTCACCAGGAAGGAAAGGAATAACCACCAGTCCTGTCTCACAAAAAATAATTAGAAATAACAATAAATACGTCCAAGTACCGTAATTTTCGAATAAAATGGCTATATATTTATCAATATGCAAAAGAAAATCAATCATTATGCCCCGTACTCCTTACTCTGTCATTTTTATTAATGAACTTATCAGAGCGTCTCTTCTTCATCTAATATCATGAGGATAAAGATTATTACAACCGTGTCCTAACGAAGGCGGGCGGAACAAGAAATCTCTAATTCGTGATTCCCATAAAGATTATTGACTTTGACTACTTCTCTTTGGACTTCGTTTCTGCTTAAATCCATTTCTGAGAATACTTCTTCCAATAGAGGAAGATTGTTTATATCTTTAAGGTAAACAATAAATGTATATACCTTATCCATAGCTGTTCCTGCAGAATTAAGAATCGTCTCAAGGTTATTGAGACACTTTTTTACTTCCTGTTTGAAATTTTTAGCATCCGTTTCGTCCCGATTGCCATCGAAATAACTGATTCCTGAGCTATGTAGATAATTTTCAATAACAACCCCCTGAGAGAAATAGGAAGTATCGTTACTTTCTAGCGTATTCAAGACCAGCCTCTCCCCCTTAAAGGCAGAAAATTCAATTTCCAGGTCAGCTGTTCCTTCCAAATCAGCTATCTCAATCAAAACCCCGATCGGATACTCTCCTTCATCAAAATAAAGTTTTAAAACCTCTTTGATAATCGAACATTGCCTGATATCTCTCACCATAATAAGCAGCGAATAGATTTGATTGAATTTGAATTTCTTTTTATTTAATAGTACCCTGGCCATTTCGAATATTCTCTTACACTGTGTTTTAATATCCTTTTCCTTTAAATTATTCATGAAATAATCAATCAATTCCTGACTTGAAAAAAAAAGGTACTTATCTTGAAAACTATTCTCCGTCATGGGATCCGTCACTTCCATCTTCAATTTTTCTCCAGTAATCAAACTGTTCCTAAGGTCTCCGATCTAATACTTCATCTTAAAACGCTAAGATCAGTTTTTACTTAGTAAATCGATTAGACAAGCAACCTTAAAATTATCTTCAAGCACATCTGCAAGATAATAGGCATTTATTATATCTTGACCGACAGTAACAAATCCATGTCCTTTTATAAAAGCTGCTTTGACACTCGTATCTTCAAAAACTTTTATCATATTTTGAGCTAATTTTTCTGAACCTGGCTCGGCATAATCAACAATTCCAATCTTACTAAATTCTACCTCGGCTGCTACCGTCACTACAGGCAATTGAGCTTTGGCAACAACATAAGCAATAGAATACGGAGAATGACCATGAACAATTCCATTCACTTCCGAACGGACTTTATAGATACCACAGTGAAATAAGACTTCTATAGAGGGCCGGCCACTGCCTTCTATTACATTTCCATCAAGGTCTACACGGAGAAAATCGTCTTCAGCCACATCGCCTAAACACTTCCCGCTTGCTTTTATTAGTATTTGATTATAACAAGAGGGAACCCTAGCGCTTATATTTCCACTTATCCCGGCCGTTAATCCCCGATTGTATACTCTTTTGCTTACGTTAACAAGATCTTCACGCAGTTTATCTACTTCGTTTATTTCAATGTTCATTTTTACCTCAGCTGATTCAGATCATTTTATAATTCTTACTCTTAAAACACCCTTAATTTCTTCAATCTTCTTTGCTATTTCAGGTGTAATCGGTGTGTCAATATCTAATAGCGTATAAGAATACTGTCCTTTGCTTTTATTTATCATATCAGGAATATTGATATTCTCACGGGCCAAGGCAGCTGTAAATTGGCTTATCATATTCGGTATATTTCGATGAAAGACTGCAATCCGACCGGAATTATCACAATAACCATTACTGTTATCCGGATAGTTCACAGAGTTTTTGATTGTCCCGTTTTCCAGATAGTCCATTAACTGTGTGACTGCCATCACTGCACAATTATCTTCTGATTCAACGGTTGAAGCACCTAAGTGAGGAATAGCTATAACCCCATCCAAGCCTGCGATTTTTGCGGTCGGGAAGTCAATAACATACTTATCGACTTTTCCGGTTTTTAAGGCTTGAATCATATCATCTTCATTCACCAATAGGTCTCTCGAAAAGTTAAGTATCTTGACTCCGTCCTTCATCAACTTAAAGGCTTCTTCATTTAACATTCCCTTCGTTGAATCTAACAGAGGCACATGAACCGTAATATAATCACATTCTCTGAAGATTTCTTCTATAGATCTGCACGGCTTAATATGTTTTGAAAGATTCCAGGCCGAACGAACAGAAATATAAGGATCGTAACCGTACACTTCCATCTCCAGCTTAATTGCAGCATTGGCAACTAAAGCTCCAACGGCTCCAAGTCCTATTACTCCGAGTTTCTTTCCGCTAATTTCCATTCCAGCGAATTTTGACTTATTCTTTTCAACAATTTTTTCTACATCCGGATCATCTTTAACTGAACTTACCCAGTTGACCCCGCCAATAATGTCGCGGGAAGCCAAAAGCAATCCGGCAAGGACAATTTCTTTTACACCATTGGCATTGGCCCCGGGTGTATTAAACACCACAATCCCTTCTTCGGCACATTTATCAATCGGAATATTATTCACACCGGCTCCAGCTCGAGCAATAGCTTTTAAAGAATAAGGTAATTCCAAGTCATGAACACTGGCACTCCTTACGAGTACTGCATCAGCTTCATTTAAGTCATCCGTAATTTTATAGTCTTCAGTTAAATGGTCTAATCCAATTTGAGCTATAGGGTTTAAACATTTTATTTTGAACATACATACGCTCCTTCCCTAGCAATCCTAAATATTTTCTTCTTCAAATTTCCTCATAAATTCGACTAACTTCTTTACTCCTTCAACAGGCATGGCATTATAAATACTTGCTCTCATTCCGCCGACTGTTCTGTGTCCCTTTAAATTTTCCAAGCCAACAGTTTTAGCTTCTTTAATAAATTTGGCATTCAGTTCTTCTGAGCCGGTTATAAAAGGTACATTCATTATCGAACGATCTTTTTTGACAACTGTTCCTTTGAAAAGTTTACTTGAATCAAGATAATTATATAAGATAGCAGCTTTTTCTTCATTTATTTTTTTCATTACTTCCAGTCCACCTAGTTTTTGTACCCACTTAAAAACTTTTCCACAAATATATATGCCATAGGCCGGCGGAGTGTTATAAAGTGATTTATTATCAACATGGATCTTGTATTTTAACATAGTTGGAGTTCCTGGCAGTACATCATCAGTAATTAAATCTTCCCTAATAATAACGACTACAACTCCCGCAGGACCAATATTTTTTTGGACTCCGGCAAAAATAAGGCCATATTTGGAAACATCTACAGGTTCAGACAACATATCCGAAGACATATCCGCGATTAAGATCTTATCACCGGTTTCAGGTAGTTCGTTAAATTTAGTCCCATGGATTGTTTCATTGTGACAGATATAAACGTAATCAGCATCGTCCGAAATTTTCAATCCTTTAAGGTCTGGTATATAGGAAAAAGTTTTATCTTCGGAAGAAGCAAGTACATTTACCTTCCCATAAACTTTTGCTTCTGCAATTGCTTTTTTAGACCATTGTCCTGTTTTAATATAATCTGCAACTTTGTTCTTCATTAAATTCATGGGAACCATGGCAAATTGTTGAGATGCTCCGCCTTGGAGAAACAGCACCTTATAATTATCAGGTATCTTCATCAAATCTCTCAAGTCTTTTTCTGCATCACCAATAATTTGTTCAAAAGCTTTAGAGCGATGGCTCATCTCCATAACGGACATTCCCGTACCATTATAGTCCAATATCTCTTGTGCTGCTTCCTTAAGCACTTCCTCCGGCAACACTGCCGGTCCTGCAGAAAAATTAAATACTCTTGCCATAGCAACTCCTCCTATTTATTGATTCTGGTGCAGAAACCCCCTGATTTTCCAGTCTTAAAGCGGGAATTCACCCCTATTATATTGAATTATACAGTATAAGAAAGCTATTCAAAGATATCAGGATATAACTTGCTTATACTATGATTTGAGGTGAATTTTGCAAAGATATCACCGCGAGTTCCCTTCAGGGTGAGACTCGTCATAAATATAGAAAAAATGCAGACATACACCAAGGAATACTTGCGACTATTTAGAGGAAATAACGAGTTAGATAGAAGAAACACCTCCTTATATGACGTTAAAATCAACATTATCTACTTAATATTTCTGACATCTGAGAAAGATAGTATCCATATGATGGTAAAAGTCGTTTGGGAAGACATCAGGAGAAAAATAGGCTGATATTATTTAGACTTTCAGCGCCAGAATC
>DIWC01000064.1:5928-6868 GCA_002423425.1 Peptococcaceae bacterium UBA6116 | reverse complement strand
GCCTCTTGCTGCAAGCTGCTGGTAGTAAAAGGTGGCGCCGGTTGTTTTTTCTTTTCTTTGCTATTAACTTCGCCAATTTGATAATGAGCTGCTTTAAGTTCTTTTAAGACTTCATCCATATGCTCTTTATCAGGAATAGTAATTTTTTTACCGTTCTTCTGCAGCAGTTTAGCCACAAAACTGCCGCTGTCACATAATAGTTCCGCCGCTAAAGTCCAATATTCTTCNNGGTTCAAAAGAACGAATTTCCTCTTCTCTGTCACATATCAATTTGACTGCCACAGATTGAACACGACCGGCACTGAGTCCTTTTTTAACCTTTTTCCAAAGAAGCGGACTAAGCTTATACCCCACCAACCGATCCAGAACTCTTCGTGCCTGCTGGGCATCTACCCGATCGATATCAATCTTTCTGGCATTTTTTACTGCGTTTTGAATTGTAGGCTTTGTAATCTCATGAAACTCTATCCTGGTATTATCGTTAGGGTCTAAACCCAGCAGATGTGCAAGATGCCAAGCAATTGCCTCTCCTTCCCTATCAGGGTCGGAGGCCAACAGAACCCTCTCCGCTCCTTTAGCCGCAGACTTTAATTCTTTTACCAGGTCTCCTCGGCCTCGAATAGGGATATATTTCGGCTCAAAATCATTATCAATATCCACCCCGATCTGGCTTTTGGGCAGATCCCTCAAATGTCCCATAGAAGCTTTGACTAGATAATTCTTTGATAAAAATTTACTAATAGATTTAGCCTTTGCTGGTGATTCAACAATTACCAGGGTTTTTCCCATAATTCACCTCAAATTAAGTTTAATCCCATTAATTAGTATTAAACAAATATACCAATTTTCTTAAAGAACTACAATTAAAAATATTATTTACAATAAAAAGTAATTTAATCTCCTTATATTAAGAAATACGTTTTAATACATAGTGCTGGCC
>DIWC01000064.1:1953-5837 GCA_002423425.1 Peptococcaceae bacterium UBA6116 | reverse complement strand
AGTGGAATATCACTTAAACAAACAAGTATTTCACTCCAGGCAGTATTCTCAATAATAATCTTATCTGCTGAATAAATATCGTTTGCCAAGATTCGGCCCACCGGATTTTTCGGCGGCAGCTCACTAATAATATCTTCTATCCCGGCTACAAGTTTAGCACCCATCTTTAATAACCTATGGGTCCCTTCGCTTTGTCCGCTAAATATTGGGCCGGGAACAGCAAATACTTCCCTGCCCTGCTCTAAGGCGAAATCGGCAGTTATTAGCGAGCCGCTTTTCCGGGCAGCCTCAACAACAATCACTCCTCGGGCTGAACCGCTGATTAAACGGTTACGTGCCGGAAAATTGCCGGGACGAACCTGCTTTCCAGGTGGATACTCGCTGATGACAGCACCTTCTTCCATTATTGTCCTAGCTAACTTATTATTTTCCGGTGGGTAAATAGTATCTAAGCCACCGGCCAAAAAAGCCCAGGTTTCCCCTCCCGCCTCCAAAGCTCCTAGATGAGCCGCGGCATCTATCCCTCTTGCCAACCCGCTGACAACAACATAGCCGGACTTAACTATCTCCTTAGCTAAAAAGCAGGAAGCGGCTTTACCATAAGGTGTTGCCCGCCGTGCCCCTACCACTGCCAAACATTCTTGTTGGGGCTTAAGAATACCTTTGTAAAAAAGGAGCTGGGGTGCATCGGAGCATTCTGCTAATAAAAACGGGTACTTCTCTTCCTCCGGAATAACAAGTAGAATACCCTGGCTTTCGAGCTTATCTCTTAATATTTCCGGATTAATTTGTTCTTTGTCCAGGAAGAAATCCTTTAGCCAGGAAATATTGCCCCATCCGGCTTTTTCCCATTCGTAAAAAGATTCAATTCCTGCTTCCCAAGCGTTTTGTGCCGTACCAAACACCGCCAAAAGCTGACGCAAACGCTGATTGCCAATCCCCGGAATGCTGATAATTGCAGCCCTTATATTTTTCTCTCTATCAATATTCATTTTTTCTCACCCTTGGTAATTTTCTTTACCAACGGAAATAAATCCTGCCTAACACCTAAAATTTCCAGTTTATTTTCCTGCCCCTTTAACCAAACCCTCATATGTCTTTCGTAAAATTAAGGTATCTCCTTCAAGATTTGGGCTTTCGCAAATTACAGTCCCGGTTATGCCAAAAGTGAGCAAAGCCTGTAATAGTTCTTTATACTTCAAGTCGGCTTCTTGAAGAACAAGATGCCTCTTTTCTCCCTTAGCTGTATATTCTATACCTGAGATATGGAAATGGGCATTACTTACCCAGGTATCTCCGAGGCCTTCAGCAGCCTGTTCCAAGATCTCACAAAACTCATTATAGGTATTAAACAGCCCATTGGCTCTGGCATGAAGATGGCTAAAATCAATACAAGGCAAAACTCCTGGAATTTCCTTAGCTAATTTGATCGTTTCCGTAAGATCTCCAAACTGAGAGGGTTTGCCTGTGGTCTCCGGCCTCAGGATTACCTTGTTTCCTTCCTTGTTTAATTCCTCCCTGACCTCAGAAAGTTCTTTAATAACCTTAACAAGAACTTTTTCCCCACTTTGGTCACCATAAAATGCAGGATGAAAAACAGTACTTGAAGCCCCTAATAATTCAGCAATTCTTGCAGTTTGAAGAATCCTTGCTTTACTCGCTGCGACTTTATCCTCTTCCTGTGAATTGAGATTAATATAATAGGGAGCATGACAGGAAAGCNNGATATTTTCTCTAATGGCAATTTTGCCAACTTGGAAAGCCTTCTCTTCCTTCATCCTTACACCATGAACAAATTCTACTTCCATGGCATCTAGTCCTAATTCCCTATTTCTGATAATCCCGGCTTCAGTAGAGCTCTGTAGAGAAGACAGTGGAACTCCGGCTGTCCCAAACTTTAATACCACACAAATCTCTCCTATTCAATGTCAAAATGAATCTTTTTGACCCCTTTACTCCAGGAAAACTCTTTGAGTTTATTCAAAACACCGGTATCAATATCGGTCTCGATTCCGACCATCATAACACAGTTTTCGGCACCCTCGGTTCTAACTATTTGCATACCGGTGATATTAATCGTATTCTCCCCTAAAACCGTTCCGACTTTTCCTACTATCCCCGGAAAATCTTCAAAAGCAATTAAGAGCAGCCAGCCGACCGGATCAATATCCACTCGAAAATCGTCTATTTCCACAATCCGTCCTTCTGTCTTACCAAAAAGCGTACCCGCAACCCTGTGTTCACTTTTATCTGTTCTTATCGTAACCGTAATTAAATCAACAAAATTTACTGTCTCCTTGCTTTTTACTTCTTTAATCACAATCCCTCTTGACTTAGCCACTTCCGGAGCATTTACGAAGTTTACTCCCTCTTGCAGGATCGGGTTAAGTACTCCCTTTATTACTGCCAGNNGTCAGCATTTTGGTATCAACCATACTGATCCCGCCATTAAACTTAACTTCAACGTTTTTTATTCTTCCTTCCGTGAGATGGACTGCAAGTATCCCCATTTTTTCCATTAGATGCAAATATGGTTTGATTGTCTCCATCACATCCTTGGCAACGGGAGGAATATTGAGAGCCGTTGATACCGGCTCAGATCTTAAGGCAGCCAAAACCCCTTTGGCCACCCCAAGAGCTACCTCATTTTCAGCTTCTTGAGTTCGGGAAGCAATCCGCGGTGTACAGATAACATTATCCATGGAAAGTAGCGGACTGGATTTACCCACCGGCTCGTCTCCAAAGGAATCAAGCGCAGCTTCAGATACTATTCCCTCTTGTAGAGCCCAAACCAGTGCACTTTCATCAATAATACCTCCGCGCGCGCAGTTGATTATTTTTGCACCCTTTTTCATCTTGGCAAAGACTTCTTTGCTGAACATATTCCTCGTATCTACCGTTGCCGGAAGATGTAAAGTAATATAATCCGCTTTATTAAGTATTATTTCAAAGTCGACTAGATCAATTCCTATTTCCTTTGCTTTTTCTTCGCTCATAAACGGGTCATAAGCAATGACTTTCATATCAAAAGCCATTGCTCTATGCGCTACTCCTGTTCCAACCCTTCCTAAACCGATAACGCCCAGAACCTTCTCCCTAATTTCCACACCAATGAATTTCTGTCTATCCCAATTTCCATCTTTTAANNGAAAAATAAGCTTGGGGAAGTTTGCGGCTTAATGCCAGTATCATACCAAATGTGTACTCAATAGTTGAAGTACTATTTCCTTGGGGAGCATTTAAGACGATTATACCTTTTTTCGTTGCTGCTTGGATGTCAATATGTTCTGCTTCCAGGCCCGCCTGGCCAATAACTTTGAGGTTTCTTCCAGCTTCAATCACTTCACGGCTTACTTTCGTATCCCCTCTAACAATCAGTGCATCATATTCAGGAATAATCTCCAGCAATTCATGCTGAGTAAGAGTTTGGTACGTATCTACTTCGTGTTCTTCGGAGAGTAAAGCGATACCGGCCTGATCCACCTTTTCACTTATCAGAATTCTCATTAATTTTACCCCTCGATCTTTATTAATAAATGCAAACAAAACCTCTCATCCCCATCAGGAACAAGAGGCCATCCCTCTTTGCACCGTCTGCCTGCTGAATGGAGCTAGACTAAGACTCTTCTGCTCCCACGATAAGTTTTGTCCCAATACTGCTCATTAAGAGAATGGACTTCTACACAATCTTTGGTTGCTGAGATGAAATCTCCATCACCAACATATATGCCAACATGACTCACTCCTGATCCATCGGTATTAAAGAATACCAAGTCTCCTGGTTCAAGCTTGGCTTTTGGAATCCCAACCCCTTCCCTGAATTGTTCATAGGAAGTTCGGGGAAGTTGCAAACCATGTTCGCTATATATACGCTGGACTAAGCC
>DIWC01000064.1:0-1898 GCA_002423425.1 Peptococcaceae bacterium UBA6116 | reverse complement strand
TTCTATTTCTTGTTTTTTATCAATCAGTATAATCGTACCAACATTAACTGGAGGTAAAACCTCCGCTTCGCCTGTTTGCTCCATCAACTTAAGATTCAAAGTATTTTGCGGTGATAGATCGATATTCGTACTCTGTGCCTGAGTGCTGATCNNCAAAGCTGGTTATTTTATGGGCCGCTTGCATATTAATTGGGGTTATTGTAGCACCGGTTAAAAGAACAGCTGTCAAACCAATAACTTGTTTGGGAACCAATGACGTCCGTTGTCTTGTCTCCCCAAAAGTAAGAGCTGCCTGCATTCCTTGGATCTCCTTTCCATTATTTATCGAAAAGCCGCTCAATATTCTTTATGTCATTTCTGACGGGATTATACTTATTGACTTTTTTATCCAGATGCATCTTAGTATTTTCATCTCGCCATCACTTTATCTTATTCAACTGAACCCGATTTGGTAAAGACATGCAGACAAGCTTTTTCCGGAAATGTTTTTCTCCAAAACTTAGATCAAATACTTCTAATTTTAAAAAACTATGATGACTCTTTTTAGCAATCTTTTCTGGTGATGCAGTAATACTTTGTGGGACGGCCAATTACTCCATATTCCAAGGTAACTTTTACCTTGCCCTTCGTAACCAGATATTCTAAATAACGCCAGGTTGTTATTTTAGATAAAGTCAAGTTACTAGCTATTTGTTGGCAAGATAGTGAATCCTTTTGTTTATCCAAGTAATCCAAAAGTTGTTTAAGAGTAAGGTAGTGAACTCCTTTGGGTAAAGAGGAAAGATTATTTAATCCTCTCAGATTAGCAAAACGAGGATATTCGTCGAGTTCTTCCTGGCTTATTTCATTGCGCTCACGAAACAGCTTTTCAAGGTTAAGCGTAATTAATAATGCCTGCTTAAGCCGTTCAAAATTAAAAGGTTTAATAATATAGTCTATAGCGCCATACCGGAAAGCTTCTCGAATCGTTCCTGGGTCCTTTGCCGCGGTAACAAAAATAATATCGGTAGGAATATTTTCCTTACGAATCTGCCTCAAGAGATTTAGTCCATTCCCGTTAAATAATATAATATCCAAAAGCACCAGGTCCGGTTTAATTTCTCTGATTTTCTCCAAAGCTTCAGTCTCAGAAGCACTTGAACCTATTACTTTGAAAGGAACAACCCTTTCTGTAAATTGTCGGTTAATACTCGCCACCATAGGATCATCTTCTACAATATAGACTTTTACTATCTCCATTCTTTCTTCCCTCCTAGTTATTGCAACTGATTGTAGGGTTGATTTATTTTATCAAAATATCTATATAATTTCTATATTATTTATCATTACATTAAATATTTAGAAACAACCGTAGCATTATTTAGTAATATATATAGTTTTTTACATTAATTTAATCTAATCTTTACCAATAATTATAACTCATCAAAATTATTAGTTAGAATAAATTGTATAACAATGTTTTTTATTGAAAATATTCAAATAATTTCATCGTATTTGAAATCTAAAATTGTAAAAACTATAGAAGTAAATAGAATAGAGGTGAAAAGAATGAGTAAAAATTCAGTATTAGATCAGTTAAAGTATGAAGTTTCCAAAGANNTTAGGTTATATTAATAGTGGTCCTAAGGAATATGAAAAATTCCTGAATAACGCAAAATTTGAAGTTGCAGATGAATTAGGCATTCAATTAAATTATGGGTATAATGGAGATATCACCTCACGGGACGCCGGAAGAATCGGAGGCCATATTGGCGGGAAAATTGGCGGGAATATGGTTAAGAAAATGATTGCATATGCAGAAGACCATATAAAAAACTCCGGAGGGTCGTCGTTGTAAAAAAAATTAGGGGCTGTAACGTTCGTTGCAGCCCCTTTTATAGCAATTATTGATAATAAAT
>DIWC01000046.1 GCA_002423425.1 Peptococcaceae bacterium UBA6116 | reverse complement strand
GATCCTCCATTTAATACTGGCGCAGCTTTTGAACATTACGACGACAATCTAGAACACAGTATATGGCTTGATTTAATGTATCGCCGTTTTGTAATAATGCGAAACCTCCTTACTGTTGATGGGGTTATCTATGTTAATCTTGACGACAGTGAAGCTGCTTATGCTAAAGTGCTTTTGGATGAGATATTCGGGCGACGCAATTATTTGAATGAGGTAATCGTTGCAACCAATAAATCATTTGGGTTCAAGAGTACCAGTGATGGTATTTTCAAGCAAGCTAATCATATTCTTTTTTATGCAAAAGACAAATCCGCTTTTCAAATCAATGTAAATGCCATGTTTATAGAAAAAGCTTATGACGAACAGTATAAATGGGTATTTGAGAATACTGACGATATCGAAACAAGGTGGACTTGGCGAAGCATTAAAGAGGTCGTTGCTGATCAATTAGGCTTTAGTAGTGCTCGTGAGGCTTCGAAGAAAGATCCAGAGTCTTTTGCTGAACATATAAGCACATTTGCACTTGAAAATGCGGACAGAGTTTTCAGAACAGCATCAGTCACGGGTGGTGCATTGCTTAAGCGAAAAACTACAATTGCATTATCAAAGCAAAATAAAGATAAATTAATCCGACATCCAAACGATGACATGGATTATATGTTCATTGGTGGGGAGAGAGTTATTTATTATAAGGAACGATTGAGAGAACTGGACGGAATTATGCTTCCTGCAGAAGTAATAACTGACATTTGGAATGATATTTCAATTGAAGGACTCGCAAAAGAAGGCGGTGTAGATTTTCCAAGAGGAAAGAAACCCGAAAAATTGTTACAGAGATGCATTGAACTGTCTACACAAAAGGGAGACCTTGTCCTCGACAGCTTCCTCGGCTCTGGAACAACAGCGGCTGTCGCCCACAAAATGGGAAGACGCTATATTGGTATTGAATTAGGTGATCAGTGCTACACCCACTGTATCCCTCGTCTTAAAGCGGTTGTAGATGGCGAACAGGGGGGTATCTCAAAAGCTGTAGAATGGATTGGTGGTGGTGGATTCAATTTTTTTGAGCTCGCGCCTACACTGATTGTTAAAGACACGCACGGTAATCCAGTCATCTCTAGCCAGTACAATGCCGATATGCTAGTTGCCGCAGTCTCGAAGTTGAATGGATTTGTTTATTCTCCTGATGATGATTGCTTCTGGAAACAAGGCAAATCGCAGGAAAACAGTTATATTTACATTACTACACAGTACGTCACTGCCAAAGACCTTGATGATATTGCCCGTGATCTTCCGGATTATGAAAAGTTGCTCATCTGTGCTCCAGCATTTGACATTGGGCTTGGTAAAAGATATGAAAATATTGATGTGCGAAAAATTCCGCAATCGGTGCTTTCAAAATGTGAATACAGCGTAGACAACTACGACTTAAATATTGTAAGTCTACCTGAAATGGACGAGGAGGAATGGAATGATGTTGAACAGTAATGCGAAATACATTAATAATCGCCTCGCCTTGCGTCCGCCGCAGAAAGAGAGTCTGGAACGATTTCAGCAAATATGCAATATTATATCCCTTTCAAAAGAGTCGGAGTTAGAAAACGAACTGATAAAAATTAGAGAAATTTTTCCTACACTGACTTCTTTTGAACGTGATTTCCCATCGATCTGCTTTGCTCTTGCCACAGGCATTGGAAAAACACGATTAATGGGTGCTCTTATTGCCTATCTCCACTACGAAAAAGACATTAAGAATTTTTTTGTAATGGCACCAAATCTCACTATTTACAACAAGCTAAAAAAGGATTTGGGAGAACCATCCTGCAAAAAGTATGTTTTTGCAGGTCTTGACAAGTTTGTTACACCACCTCGCATTATTGACGGGGACAATTATGAGGAATTCCGTTATAGCCAAAAGATAGGTTACAGCGATATTATAATCAATATATTTAACATCTCAAAGCTAAACTCTGAGAGCAAGACATCAGATGGTAAGCCCGCCCGGATTAAACGGCTAAACGAAGTTTTGGGCGAGTCGTATTTCTCGTATTTACAAAACCTGCCTGACCTCTGTGTCCTGATGGATGAAAGTCACCATTACCATGCTGATCGCAGCTTTGATGTCATTAATGAATTAAAGCCAGTACTAGGAGTAGAACTTACCGCTACACCTCAAATTCAAAAAGGTGCTAAGAAGATCAACTTTAAAAATGTTGTATATGAATACTCACTTGCCCATGCCCTAAATGATGGACTATATGTTAAGGTCCCTGCCGTCTTTACCAGAAAAGATTTTCGCCCGGAGGAATATACACCAGAGCAACTTGATCATGAGAAACTAAACGATGGTATTCGTTTACACGAAGAGACAAAAAGTCGTCTTGATGTTTATTCACGCAGCACTGGCAAAGCGCTTGTTAAACCATTTGTACTGGTTGTTGCCAAAGACATGGAGCATTCTCGCCAAATTCGTGAATATCTGACTTCACCAGATTTCTTCCGTGGTTACTACAAAGACAAGGTGCTGGAAATTAACTCTGCACAACGTGGAGCTGAAAAAGATGAAAACATTGATCTTCTGCTGTCTCTGGAGAACCCAGACAACCGTATTGAGATTGTAATCCACGTAAATATGCTTAAGGAGGGCTGGGATGTTACCAATCTTTATACAATTATACCTCTACGCGCATCTGCATCAGAAACCCTCACTGAGCAAACTATTGGTCGCGGCCTCCGTCTACCCTACGGACAGAGAACGGATATTGATGAGGTCGATCGGTTGTCTATTGTTAGCCATGATCGATATGAAGATATTGTAAGACTCGCCAATAATCCAGATTCCTTGGTGCGTCGTATTTTTTACATTGATCCTAATGAGTCAAAAAATGAAGAACAGCGAGAAACAGTAGAGCTTCCAACCGTCTACGATGAAATAACACAATCGTCGAGCTTTACTGAACAACTAGCCTTCACTCTTCGTGAAACGGCTAGTGAAAATTATATTGCTAACAAAACCCCCGAACAGACAGTACAGGTGGCCCAGTTCGTTGCACAGCTTGCTTCTAAAACTGTTGTCGAACTTGGAAAACAAGTCAAAACCTTTGACGCAACAAAGGATGAGGAAATCATGCGCGCGGTACGCTCTAGTATTGTTGGTGAAACCATACGTCAGTTTCCAACCTTTGAACTCAAACCGGAAGATTTAAAAGTCGTGGTTAACACTGCAATTGAAACTTGTGTCCAGACACTTACAGACAAGGTGATTCCTATTCCTCAAGGAGTGGTGCAGCCTTTCACCGAAATCAAGCACGGATTCTATGACTTCACTTTGGATACCCGGAGTTTAGGCTGGCATCCATCCGATGATACACTGATTGGAACTGAGCTTCAGGATGGTGGTGAAACCTTTGAATATGAGACAGAACTTGCACTATTCCACAAGTCAGACACTGTGGAGAACGAGATTGTACGGCATATCATCGTTCATGACAATATAGATTATAGGTATTGCTCGGATCTGATTTATTCTCTTATCGCGGATTCCAAAAGGCACTTTTTGTCGTACTTAAATTCTGAGGAAACGGAAAAAGTTATGCGTGATCGGCAACGAAGTTTGGCTGAAATTATCTATACTCAGATGAATCAGCACTTTTATAAAGAGGAAGCGAGCTATAGAGCGTCTGAAATGAGACCATTTAGTCGGATAGAATCCAGTTTCGGTGGAAAATTCAAATCGGACGATATATATAATTTGCGTGCTGATATTCCCGCCTCAGAAGTAAAAACAAAGGTTTTTAAAGGCTTTA
The DNA here is from genome assembly GCA_002423425.1 of Peptococcaceae bacterium UBA6116. Taxonomy (GTDB): domain Bacteria; phylum Bacillota; class Desulfitobacteriia; order Desulfitobacteriales; family Syntrophobotulaceae; genus UBA6116. Next base: position 3,485 of record DIWC01000046.1, on the reverse strand, counting down.
ATAAAGCATGTCACACTTTATATAAGTTTGATAGCAATACAGAGCGAGTATTTGCAATTGTCCTCGAAAACGATTCTGATGTATTGAAATGGTTACGCCCTAGCCCAAAACAATTTAACATTTACTATGGGCCTGGAGGTGCAAACAAATATGAACCAGATTTCGTAGTTGAAACCGCAGACACCATCTATATGGTAGAAACAAAGGCTTCGAACGAAATAAGCAGTGACGCTGTCAAAGAAAAGGCAGTTGCAGCAATTGAGTATTGTCGCGCGGTATCTGAGTGGAATTCGGATAACGGAGGCAAGCCTTGGGTCTATGCGCTAATAGCTCATGACGAAGTTCGTTTGCAGTCCAGTTTTATATACCTGATGAAAAACCGAGTGAAGCCAGATCAATTGATGCTGGAGGTATAGATATGACTACACGCGGTAAAAGTATAAATCTTTTTTTAATGGATGGCACCTCCATCGGGCGAATCAAATGCACCCTTGCCAACTGGACAGGTGTAGCATATAAAATTCCCCGCACCGAACTAGATAAATGCAAAGGACGTGGCGATTTATCACAAAGCGGCGTATATTTTTTATTCGGCACCTCTGAAGAAAATGATAAAAATGTTGTCTATATTGGACAAGCAGGCGTGCGAAAAAATGGTGAGGGTATCCTATATCGACTGCAAGAACATAAACGCAATCCAGATAAAGACTACTGGACAGAAGCAATTGTATTCACGACTTCAAACAATTCATTTGGACCAACGGAAATAAGTTATCTTGAAAATCGCTTCTGTTCCCTAGCCTCAGACGCAAAGCGTTATATTGTTAAGAACGGAAACGACCCTACTTCAGGGAACATCACAGAGGAGAAAGAGAGTGAATTAGAAGAATTTATCGATTATGCAAAGATAGTTATGGGAACGTTAGGACATAAACTGTTCGAAAAATTGACTGAACTAAAAAAACCTGGGGATCCAATGGATATATCCAATGATGATCTATTATTACATTTAAAGCGCAAAAGCAAAAAAAGCGGAATACTTATTGAAGCAATGTGCAAGCAAACAAGCGAGGGCTTTGTTGTCCTGAAAGGCTGTCTTATCGAGACAAAAGATTCTGATAGCATTCCATCTGGAATTAAAGATAGTCGAAAAAAAGCACAAATAGATCAGTATGGCATTCTCCAAGAAGATATCCTATTCCGCAGTCCCTCTTATGCTGCCGCATTTGTAATTGGTGGACATGCAAACGGACTAATGGAATGGAAAACTGAAGATGGAAAAACATTGAAGGAGATAGAAAACAGCGGAGATAATTTAGCATAATTGCACATCTATCCTCTCTCCACAACCCCTATAAAAATAAGCGTTATCTAAGCTGTCAACTCACCCCCTTTACTTTCAGGACCGTTGATATGTTACCACGAACAATAAAAATAAGGGTTTCCTTGCATTGTAACCTCCGGCAGCATAGCCGCGAGAATAGTTCAATGCTCGGAAACCCTTTATTTTCAGGCACTTTCTGCCCTTCTATTTTTCAACCCTAGACATCAAGACTACCGTCTCAACATGTGGGGTATTCGGAAACAGGTCGACTACCTTGGTCCTTTTAATCTCATATCCCTTAGCCGTCAGGTATTTCAGATCAGACACAAGGGTTTTGGGATTGCAGGATACATATATTATTTCATTGGCTTTGAAGTTCACAACGTGCTCCAGGGCCTTTGGATGTACTCCCCCCCTGGGCGGGTCAAGTATTATCAGGTCAGGAGATGATTCAAGTTTTGCTATGACATCCTTGACATCACCTGCAATGAAGTTTGTGTGGTCAAGCCCGTTGAGCACAGCATTTTCATTGGCAGCAGAAGCCGCCTCTTCAATTATCTCGACTCCAATGACCCTATCAGCGTATTCAGATACGATCTGACCGATAGTTCCCGTTCCGCAATAAAGGTCGAAAATCTCGTTCTTCTTTTCAGAGATGAAGCTTCGAACAGTGCTGTATAGGAGCTCTGCACCCTTTGTATTTGTTTGGAAAAATGAAAAGGGCGATATCTTGAATTTCAATCCAAGCAGTTCCTCAAAAATATGGTCTCTGCCTTCAAGTACATTAAGCTTGTCGCAGTTTACCGCATCTGCAGGATTGTCATTTTCAGTGTGCAGTATAGAAACCAGGTCATAATCGAGTTCCAGTTCCATAAGGCCTTTTTTCCAGGCTTCTGTATCCAGCTCCCCTTTGGTTGTTGTGATCAGGTTAACCATGAGTTCGTGCGTATTCTCTCCCCTGCGAATCATCAGGTGTCTGAGCACCCCTTCCCATTTCATTACCCTGTAGTAGGGAGTTCCAAGCTTTCTGAAATGTTCAACCGTGTAGCTAAGAATCTTGGTGAAGTCCTCAGGGACAAGCAGGCATCCTTCTACGTTCACAACTGCATTCTTTACACCCCTGTAGTGCATACCAAGTGTAAGTTCACCATTTCTTACCTCGTCACCGAAGGTGAACTCCATCTTGTTCCTGTATCCGTATTGTTCCTTTACAGCAACCAATCCCTCGTATACCCCCATCGGAAGCCCTGCTTCTGAAAATAGGTTTACAACTTCATCATTCTTCATTTTCTCCTGGATGTCCATGGGAATGTTCTGGCTGATACATCCCCCACACTTTCCGAAGTGTCTGCAAGGCGCATCAATTTCATAGGGAGCCCTTTCACAGACCCCTCGCAGCTTCGCTTCAGCCTTTCCATTTCGGTTCTTGGACACTCTTGCGGATACTTTCTGACCCTGGAAAGCTCCTTTAACTGACACTTTCACTCCATCGGCATATCCTATTCCTGTAGCTGGGAACTCATGCGACTCTATTCTTACTTCTATCAATTCGTTCTTCTTCAAAAAATCAATCCTTTCTCAATGATACCCTGATACTTTACCAGAAAATCCAAGCCTTGTGAACTCATTCTGTATCCCTAAGCTCATCCCTCTCAGCTCTCGTCAGCTTGCTTACAACCTGCAGATAGGAATGGTCGATCAGCTCCTCATAGAATCCGATACCCATGGTGCCATCTATAGCCACAGTAATCCAATGCTTCTTGTTGAGATGGTATCCCGGCCTTATGAAACCGAACATGGACCTAAGCTCCACTGCTCTCTGAGGATCGCATTTCAGGCTTATTTCAAATGGCTCCTCATTGTTAACGAGCATGAATATCCTGCCGGAAACCTTGAATACCTCAGTAGTATCATCGAAAGGAAATGAACTCACGGACTTTTTCTTGGACAGTGCATGGCCCATTATCATATCCCTGTAGTTATCAGACATCTTTTTCCACCTCCGTCCTATACAGTCAGATTATATCATTCCTGACATGAGCTCTCCATGTTATAATCTTATGGTGAAAATAAATTTTGATTGGACTGATTTATTTGCTTTTTAAGATGATTTTTCTATGCACTGCAGGCTTCCTGGCAGCCTTTGTTGACTCAATCGCCG
>DIWC01000019.1:10848-15938 GCA_002423425.1 Peptococcaceae bacterium UBA6116 | reverse complement strand
TTTACACAGAATGCGGGATACACCCATTTATCAAGCATTATGCCGTGCTGATAAGTCCTAATATATACTATGCTTATATGGTTTACAATCTGCTGTGTGGTGCATCGCTGGTTTTAATGGACTTATCAAATAGACGAGTTAATATTATTTTTGCTGCGTTCTATTTTGTATTAAGCATAGTGGAACTCCGATTTCATGTAATCCTTTACTATGGGCCCACCGTATACTCATATGTTCTGATGTTTGGAACTCTGTTGACTTCGGTATTCAGAAGGAAACGTGACGAATAGAAAGGAGACAAAACAATGAAATCATTCAAATTTACGAAATTGTTTGCTGTGGTTCTTTCTCTCACTATCTTTAACATTGCTCTCCCGTTTTACATCGGAGACCTCCGAGGAAAGTAAATCTTTCAATACCTCGTTCTATTTAAATAATGCCGTAGTAGGTGGAGTAAAACATTATGCTTTTACTGGTTCAGATAAACCGGATGATATTTTAGCTAAACTCCACTCAAAAACCAAAGGCTCTAAGGATTCCTTTTATCGTAGTTCCTTTGACGGAATCGGAATAGATTTGGAAGCACCCAATACGTCGAGCATGATCAGCAGTTTCGCTCCATATTATATTAGGGGTATTTATGAAGAGAAAGTATATTTTTATTGTCTTTATAGTGATCCTTTCTGTTGCTCTTTTTATGGTTTATCAGATCTTCTTTATCCCAACGCAGATTATAGAAGATGTAAATACGAGTCATATTGTAAGAATTCAATACAATGTAGATAATACTGGAAAGTTTATCGATGTTGATAATTATGATGAAACAAAAATACTTAACTATCTTAATACTTGTAATGAGCGAAGAACACTTCATAAGGCTGGCAAGTATTTTCTAAGTGATGTGACAATTGAAATTATTATTAGAACAGATATTGGTCCAAAAGATATATTATTGGGTAATATTAACTATAGTTCATATGGCACAGGAACAACAAAATATGAAATACTTAATTCCAATGAAGTGACAACAGCCCTGCTGGAAATTTTAAATCTTTAGGTAGTATAGAAATCAATGAGTAAATTTACCGCTTAGGGCTTGACATCTATCGGCGGATTTGGAAATGTAGAGTTCTTTACCAAAATACCTACCATACTTTCCGGCGTTGTCAATCCGAAGCAGAGGAACAAAGCTCATCAACTACATACATATTAGAAGGAACTTAATCACACCGCAACGTATTAGTATTTTTGGAGGTGCAAAATGAAAAAACGGAAAATTCTTATAGTTGTTTCTATAATTGCTGTGGTTGCAGCATTAACACTAGGGGTATCAGCTGCGAAATCAAATATGTCAGCTAAGCAGGAAGTAGAAGCAAAAACAAATATACTTCTTGCAACTGCTAACGAGGATCTCTTGGATAGTTTCAATTTTAATTCCGATAGTTATATCTCGTTTACAGACGCTAAAATTGATGCAATAGCTGATCTCTTAAGTGTTGATTCTGAAAAAGCCTTGGAAATAGCGAGTATTCTCGATGATCTGTATTACAACCCGCCGGTTGGTTCAACTAAGCCCATCTATGTTGTAAAGGAAGATTTATCTGAAATTTATGTTTTGTACAAAGACAAAGATGGTAAAAATATTTGCGAATCTTCGATTGAAGATAAGAATGGGCGTATCAAAGATCATCAGCAGAAACAAGGAGAACCAATTTTGGACTTTGATTCAATAAAAGTCGATTAACATCGACTCTTTAGGATACCCTCCGCCTTGTGAAAAACAAAAGGGGCTAAAGAACGAGAAGGTGTGATAGGGGATTTTTCGCTTGCGCAATAAGATAACATTTAGGATTATCCCCCTTATAAATTAAAGAGGGTTCGTAATGCTTATAAAAAGAAAAGTAGTGTTCCCTTTACTAATAATTAGTCTAATATTCTTTCTTGTAATTTCTGCGCTTTCTGCAGTTGCTTTAACCAAAGGTGAAATCCTTTCTAAACTTGGCTTGATTGAAAGAAGTAGAATCAACAGTTCTACACAGGCTGAGCCCTCTGAAGCTGACGTAGTGGTAAAGGCAAATAATTTCGTGATAACAAATACTGAGCTTTCTATCACAGGGTCAGAGCTGGAACTTAGCGGTTACAACCCCGAGAAAGCCAAGGATAAGGCCGTTAAAATCGTAATAGAGAAAAAAGCGCTTTACCATGCGGCGACCGTGGCTGGATATACCGTATCAGATGAGTATGTTCAAAAACAGATTGACGAGAATCGAAAGGCAGTCGAGTCCTCGTATAATCGTGATGATTACGAAACATTTTTGCAAGGTCTCGGCATGACAAGCGAGGAATACTGGGACAGCCAGTTCGAAACTCTTAAAATCTATGGAACCATATCCAACCACAAGGAGGCATTAAAAAACGAGTATCTCGATGCGGGAGAGCCCGCGGACGGTTGGGATACGTACTACGACAATTATAAGAAGTCGGTCATCAAAGAGGAAGATATAACAATAATCAAGCATTAAGGGGAATAATGAGATTTGGTCCTCCGGCGGACATGCTCCGCCGGAGGGCACACCGGATAAAAAAATTTTTATCTTAAAGTGTTACAAAATGATACCTTCTATCGTTTATTTAGTAGAGGCAAAAATAAAGCCTGAAATAATACGAAAGAAGGTATTCCTATGTCTGTGTCAATGAAAAAAGGCGTCTCTTTACTCCTGGCATTTGCACTGTGCTTGTCCTTGAGCGGCGTTGTCTATGCCGCTGACAATCCGGAGGGGGCAGCTGCCGTTAATCCCTCGCCGCAGTGGGATAATACCACTTCGATTGAAGTCAATCTATCTGTCCCGAATGGAAAAGCGATTTGCGGTGTTATTGTGATAGGAAAGCCTGGAACGACCGAAATTACGGGACAAGCAGTACTCGCTCGAAAAAACTCAAATGGGACCTACACAAACGTGAAAACATGGAGCAACCTCAGAGCTGTTGGAGATGTATTCACGCTCGATGGGGTTTATTATGTAGACCCGGGCTATACTTATCGATTGACTGCGACGGCCACTGTTTACCGAAACGGCACCGGAGAAACGGTAACGGCATATCATGAGGCTTATGCGTCGTAGTCACAAGCGGGTAAAAAAATAATGTGCTGCTCTGGATCTTTCGCTGTTATTGGCAACCAGGATGATATTTCTAAGTTGCCAAAAGATCAGCAAGATCAAGAATTTAAAGATTACTTCAACAAAGTGAAAGAAGAAATTGTAGAATCAGAAGGGGTAGTTGAAGTTACAAACTAAATGGTATAAAAACCACTACTGTATAAGAAAACTTTAAGGCACAGATAAATTCTGTCTGTGCCTTAAAATTATAATTTAAGAGGTGTTTCTTTGAAGAAGTATTTTTATATTATTGCAATATTTTCACTAATCTGTTTTATCTTTTTATCTCAAATTGGATGTAAAAATAAATCCGCCGAAAAAAATGATTCCGCCACCCAATCAAATACAAATATAAATATTAAATATGATGTTATTGGTGGACAGCTTATTTTTGATGAAAAATCAGGGATAATAATAGGTTTTACAGGAGAACCGACAAATATTACAATTCCTTCGGATATAAATGGCGTAAATGTTACGGCAATAGGAGACAGTGCATTTGAGAAATGTCAAAGCTTAAATAGTGTTAGTTTGCCGGACGATATAACGAAAATCGGAAAACGAGCTTTTTCGAGAACGGGTTTATCCGAAATAAATATACCTGAAAAAATTATAAGTATTGGAGATTATGCTTTTTCTTATTGTGCCTCTCTTCAAAAAGTAAATATACCTCAAAATATCACAAACCTTGGAGAAGGCGTATTTTTAGGGTGCCAAATGCTCAAAACAATAGAAATTCCAAACAATGTAACTAAAATTGGGGGAAATGCCTTTTATGGATGTAGTACCCTAACTTCCATTATACTACCTGATTCAATAACCAACATTGGCAGTTATGCGTTTAGTAATTGTGATGGCATTGGCAATGTAAATATACCTAGAAATGTTACCCAAATTGGGGATAATCCATTTTCTGACTGTGATAATTTGCAAGAGATAACTGTGGATTTAAACAACACATCATATATAAGCAGAAAAGGGATTCTTTATAATAGTTCTGGTACATCACTTATTGCTTATCCCGGCAACTTTAGTGGAAATTATTTGATATCCGATAAAGTGGAAAAAATAGAAAATTCTGCATTTGAAGGCTGCAAAAAAATAAAACAAATAGATTTACCAAATACCGTTAAGAGCGTTGGAAATAGAGCCTTTTTTTCGTCTTCTATAACAAATATATCTATCCCAAACAGTGTTAATGAGATTGGAGAATTAGCTTTTTCAGAATGTAGTAATCTATCGGCAATAAAAATACCAGATAGTGTTACGAAAATAGGCCTCTCGATTTTCGCCAATTGCATTAATCTTACATCAGTTCATTTATCCCCCAATATAACATCGATTGATAAATATTCCTTCAGCGGTTGTGCAAAACTAAGTGAAATTTATATGCCTGAGAAAATTATAAGCATAGGTGATCAAGCGTTTAGCAATTGCACAGGTCTAAAAGCTATATATTTTACGGGAAATGCGCCAGAGATGGGAAGTAATGTATTTAGTAATACAAATGCTGATTTTTTAGTTTTTTACCCGGCGAATAACTCGACTTATAGCAATCCATGGAATGGGTATTCAACGAAAAGCTATACCCCTAATAAATAGTTCTATGTAAACTACATTTGTATTCAATTTGACAATTAATGAACGCAACAAGAGGTTCCAGTGCCTAAAAACAGAAAGCGGGTTCCGTCGAAAAAACGGAATCCGCTTTTTAGTGATCGGTCAAAAATTTTCAGCAAATTAAAACGGCTGGCAAACAGCTGATCTCGAAGTACAAACAGTCAAAGGGGCAAAAGGAGAACTGCCTTATAGATTTTATGCATATGAATATAATAAAAAAAGTATTTTACTTATGATCCTGTTTCCATTATAGTTTTTTTAGTAAAAGCTTGAATTTACGGTTGTGTTTTAAGCATAAGAGGCAAATCCGAA
>DIWC01000019.1:176-10774 GCA_002423425.1 Peptococcaceae bacterium UBA6116 | reverse complement strand
GGCGCCCGCCGAGGAGAACAACGCAGAAAGATGCCGAAAGGCGGTGTATAGAGGCGGGTTCGGATTTTCCTCTTATGCTTAAGCTGTTTCAATTTTGCGTCTTTGATCATAAAAGAAGAAAAGAAGGTAAGAGGTTATGCTTTTTTGTGCTTCCTGTTCAGTAAAAAACTGTGCAAAAAAATTTGGTAAAGAAACTGCGTTTCCTCAGAGTTGCCCAAGCCTATCCCCGAGCATTTCCGAATACTTAAAAGAGTACGATGATCCGACCGACCGTTTAATCGCCCAAAACTCCACGATCTGCAGTCCGGATCACAGCGAGTGCCGGATTCAGAAAACCATTCGGTTTGCTCAAATGTGCGGGTACAAAAAAATCGGGCTGGCCTTCTGCGCAACGTTTTCTAAGGAGGCACAGCAAGTCGACAAGCTTTTTCGGGACGCGGGTTTCGAGGTAGAGAGTATTATTTGTAAGGTTGGCCATCTGGACAGGACACTGCTTGAGGTACCTGGCAGCTGCAATGCCATGTGTAATCCAATCGCGCAAGCTGAAATACTGAATGAAGCGGGGACAGAGTTAAACATCGCCCTTTGTCTTTGTGTGGGGCATGATACCCTGTTTATCCGGCATTCAAAAGCTCCTGTTACGGTATTGGCGGCGAAAGACCACGTTTATGAAAATGCTACTTTGAAATATCTGGAGCATTTAAACGATAACAACTGATTGCACATCTGTGTCTTAACACTCCATATTCATAACGGTGATGCTGCAACCGACTATTTTGCTTCATGGACAAGGGGGCGGTTAGCGTGAACCCAAAACAAGAGGGAAATGGTTAAAAGATGCACAAAACCGGGCCGCGCCGGCCTAAAGCAAGTGCCTGCACATAAATATAATAAAAAAGCAATGAGTAGTGTAGTTTAAGTAAGCCCGGTTGACTGCACTGCCCGTTGCTTTTTATTGGACTGCGATGTCGGCACTTCCGCTTTCCTCAATCCGTTTTGGGCATGTGGTATGGGGCGGCCGCGGCTTTTCTGAAATATTATTCTTTAATGGGCTCCTTGTCTTTCCACGCGGGAAGCTTCGATAAAGTACGTATTGCCATCTGACGCGCTGCCTGCCTATCAAGTCCCTGTGTGCGGATGAGAAATTCCGTAGTACCCTCCAATTTTTCCGGATAGGGCTGCATGGAGCCGTCCGGCCTCGCGCAGTAAATGCAGTAATCCTTGCTATCATCCCCGGATGGATAATCCGAGGGCTTTGTCATCGGCATACCACAGGAAATACATGTTTTCATGATAAAATACCTCCCTTTCTTTCGTAAATATCAACCCCCAACTCCATAAGCGCTTGCTTGCCGCGCTCTGTCAGCGAATATACCGTTGTTTTATCTCCGTCCCGCTCAAACCAGCCCAGCTCCAGCAGACGTTCAAAAAACCTTTCGCCCAGCGTGCCGCCAAGATGCCCGTAGCACGATCTTGCTTTAAGTATCCGCGGTATTTTCTCACTCATCCTTGCCCATCTCTCTTTCGGCGATCTGTTCCGATCAGCTTCAAAAAATTCTCAACAAGAGTATTGCCATATCGCTTGATTACGTTTCCTTCCGGAGCAAACAAATCCCCGTTTGCAAGATAATAATGCACCAACCCTATCCACACATTGAAAAGCAAATACGCGGGCAAATCGATACTCCTGCCCGATTGTATTTCCCGCTCGGCAACCTGACTGAAATGAAAGGATATTGCGGACTGAATGGAAACCCAGACATCCCTTGCCACGGGCGGCAATAGTCTGTTTTCGATTACAAGCCTTGTATAAAACGGTTCGAACTCCTTAATTCCGGCCAGATGCGCCGACAGGATTTCCTCCATATACTCGCAGGAACCCGCAAGCTCATGCGTACGCAAGGCAATCTTCCCGCCATATGTTTCAATCACTTCCGTTATGAGCGCTTCCTGCGTCTGAAAATGGACAAATACCGTTCCGTGGGAAACGCCGGCAGCCTGCGCGACATCCGACATGCGGGTGTTCATGATACCGTGTTTGGAAAACACCTCAAAGGATGTCTTTAAAAGCGTTTCTTTGGTACGTTCTTTTTGCAGCTGCCGGTTTATTCCTTTCATATACTAACTCCATAATCATTGACTTCAAAGTCATTATATAATCCTACGCTTAACCTGTCAATGGATTTCGTGAATTTTTTGTATTTTTGATTTAATCGGCATATTTAAAGCCGCCACAAAAGCGGCGGCTCGGGGAGGGAACCAGTTTCGACAAATTCAAATTCTACGCAAAATCCCTTGGCGCACGAAAGTTTCGTGTGAATGCCGATTTATCATATATCCGCCCTGGATTCTGCCAATGACATAAGCTTATGAATCGTTTTGAAATTTCGGACAGTACCCGGCACGTCCAGCTTCTGGAGACTGTTTGCAAGCCTGGAATTTCGAATACTGTGGCGAAGCAAAAGATAAATGTCCCGATTGTTGATCCTGTACGCATCGTCCTCACTTCTGAAAGTATCCAGGTGCTCAATTTTTTCCTGGGCGGGGGCCCCGGTCAATAGGCTGACATACAGGCTTTCACCCTCTGAATTCAACGCTTCCGCTTTTTTTACCTCTTCCTCAGAAAACGGACAGTCCTTAATAAGCCGTTCTAACTCGCCGGCTGTCCTTAAAACAACAACGGCTGATATCCCGAAATTTTTCTCAAGTGCATACTCGATTTTCTTTCGCAGCATCTCTTCATTTTCATCCGATTCAAATATGACGTTGCCGCTCTGGATATATGTTTCAACACGAATAAGGCCCGTTGATTCAAACATATTCTTCAAATCTGTCATTTTTATCTTGTTTTTTCCGCCAACATTAATACCTCGGAGCAGCGCTATAAAAATAGCCATATTAACCTCATTAAAAACCTCATAAGCGAGCGGGGGTTATTGGCATGTGTCGCGGTTGCCGTTTTTCGGCAAGCGGCACGCCTTTAATTTATGGTAGCGTTTTTTCACACTATCCCTTTGCTATAAGCTTAGAAACCAGTTTTCAGCTTCATTTTTGCTGTCGAATATTCTAAAGCTGTTTCCTTTGTTGGATTCGGCTGAGAATTCTTTAAACTTTCCTTTCATTTTTTGGCTGTCTGTAATAACAGCCGCTACGTTTATGTGATAATTTGTAAACTTTTGCAATATACTCCCTGCCAGACCTGTCCCAAGCCTGAAAAAATCCTCAGTCAACGCCTGCATATGGATCATTACCAGATTGGTGTCGTTTTCAAAGCAAGCGGCAATTAAATCCAATGCGTCTTGCTCATTGCGGATTGGTGTTTCCACTGAAGCGCATTCAATATATTTTCGATTATTTTTTTCGATAACGGCATAATCCATTTTGTTTACCTCTTTGTTTTGGCTGGCAGCTGCATATCAGGCATGGCGCCTCTCAAGCTCCAATAAATACTGTTTCACAGAAAGGCCGCCCGCATAGCCCGTTAAGCTTCCGTCACTGCCCACGACGCGATGGCAGGGGACAATGATAGGAAGCGGGTTGCGGTTATTCGCCATACCGACGGCGCGCACTGCTTTCGGTATTCCAATCTGTACGGCAATTTCCTTATAGCTGCGGGTTTCGCCCGCAGCTATAGTTTGTAAGGCTTTCCATACCGATAGCTGAAACTCCGTGCCACGCAAAAGTAACGGCAAATCAAATTCTGTCCGATTGCCGTCAAAATATTCTCTAAGCTGTACCGCAGCTTTTTGAATCAGAGGTGTTTGAAAAGCCTCAAAGCCCGCGCGGTTTTTGTCGCTGCCAAAAAACAGATGAGAGATAAAACCGTCATCCTCAGAAATCCCGATCGTTCCGATGGGGTACTCATAATACCATACGTTTTTCACGGGTATAATCTCCTCAATATGTATATTTTACGGTTTTGACAGAGCCTCCAACACTTCATTGATATCAGGCAATTGGGAGAGGGGATAGACCTTAACCCATTTCACAATTCCTTTTTCATCGATAATAATATTTGCCCGTTGGGACATCCCAAATTCGTCAATAAAAATGCCATATTCCTGCGCGACCTTCCCATGAGGCCAGAAATCGCATAAAAGGCTGGTTTTCTGAATGCTCAGGACGGCTGCCCAGGCCTTTTTGCACGCGCTTGGATCAACGCTTAAGCCAAACGCGACTGTGTTAAGCGCCTGAAATTTATCATAATTTACTTCCAGCGAGCGCATCTGGTCGGTGCAGACACCGGTCCATGCGATAGGATGCCAGGACAACAAAACCCTTTTACCCTTATAATCCGACAGATGAACACCTTTCTCAAAAACATCCTCCAAAGTAAAGTCAGGCGCCGCCGCTCCGATTTCAATTGGTTTCATAAATATTTCCTCCTATTTTATATTATGATGCTGCTATTGTACCACAAATGTATCGCACTTATCTCACTTTGTTTCTTTTCCCTGTTTCTGTGTTTGCGCAGTTTTTTTGATTTCAATCTGCGGCCGCGTCCGCCCCTCAAGCTGCTGTACGACATGGCTAAGCTCATGGGGCAGATGCTTTTCCTGTCCGGGAGCAATTTTAATATCCGTCTCCTGTGCATATTTAAGTGCTTCCAGCTGTGCCGGACGACTGGTATTGTAATGAACTTTTATATCATCCATACTCGTCGAAAAGCTTTCCATTGCTGTTCCCAGGCCGGGATTATCTTCTTTTTTCATAATCTTATTCCTCCGGCTCGGTTGGGTCTTGCCCAGATCCGTTGATATTCTCATAAAATTCCTGCAAATAGGCCAAATCGGGAGCAGACAGGTTCTCAATGACATCCGTATCGATCGTCCTTAAGCCGCCCAGCTTGAGGATGACCCTTGACAAAATAATTATGCTCAAATAGTCCGGGTTTTGCTGTACGCGGATATCTCTCATCGGCAATATCTCGTCCGCCGCCGTCGCCAAGCGCATAACGCCGCGCTTATGAACCGCTCCGTCTTTATCGGCATAGCCCTGCGGCAGGTTAAACTCAAACTCAGTACGGAATACCATGCCCTTTTCCTCGCTTTCCATATCACTGTTCGGTGTTCCTCTTAATGTCTCTTCAAGGGAAATTCAATCGTATATTATATTTGGCCCTTATTCCCATGTTTTTAAGTCGGAAGCCTCAAACGTCCACTCGGGCGTTTTCAGTATATCCTTTATACTTGCAGAAAACCAGGGAGAACCTTCGCTGTCGCCTTTTAATACTTGAATGTCCTGCGCCGGCATATAACTTTGAGCCAGCATAAAGATTCTTTCTCCGGTATTTTGATTCACAGCCATGTCGACAACGATGACGCAATGACCCGGAGCGCCGCCCTGAATAAACACATCGCCTATGGCCAGATCCGAAAGCGGCTTCGCAATCAATTCCTTTTCCAAAGACAAGGTGGAAGCATAGGCATAAACGATGTCAAGATATTTTTGAAAACTCTTGTAAGAACTGTTGTTATTACTGTTAGTTTTCCATGAAACTTTGCTGCCGTCCACAGATATGCCGTTGCCGTCAGCCCATTTTGAAAATTCCGCATTAAAACCGCTTACAAAGTTAAAATGGATTTCATCATATCGGTCTCTGGCATATAAATATTCCGCTCTTAACCGTATAACCGCATCGGCGCACTGCTGCAAGTCCCTTTCGCCCAGGCTGAAATCAACCACCGCCAAGTAAACGTCCCGCAGTTTTTCTCTGCCGTCATAATATTTTACTTTGGCATCATCCGGCTTTAAGGGCAGATTCTGAAGATAGTATGCAAAGGATTCCGCTTCCGGGTTAAGCCTCGTAAATCCCTCGGGAACGTCAAACCTTTCTGCGATCGTTTGCCCCTCGGCAATGATAAGCGATTCGACAGGGATTTCGGCCGTATCTGCATCGCCTGCAATAGTCAGGTCCTGCACCATAGAGCTTTGCGGTTGCCTATTTGTTTCACAAGCCGCAAATAAAAACAGACACATACCAAAAATACAGATCAGACCATTGATCAGCTTGCTTTTTAATGCGCTTTTATATTCTTTTTTCATTTTCATCTCCTTCTGAAAGGAAATTCATAGCTTTCCCCTTTGATTTAATACCCGTTGGCATCTATATCTGACATAATGCGACAACATACTACAGTTAAATAAGTCATGCTTCCTAATAATTGTATTATACATTTTTTCGCTATTCTAATAAAGCCAATCTTTACGGATACTCCGGATTTATTGCACTTTATAGACTTAATTAATAAATTTATTAACGAAACGAATAATAAATATTGTTATCCCAAATTATCAAATCATTAAATAGAGGCTTATAAAATGTTTCGATATATTATAAAGAAAATTAAAGTTTTTAGCTACTCCTTCCAATCAGAAAGAAAAAGACAAAATAAATCTATAAAACCAAAATATGAGATACCCAGCGCGATTGAAGATATTGATTCTTACTTCAAAAAAAAATTTGAAAACTGTATCAATTTTTATAAAAGAGTAATCAGCATTGGCAATAAAAAGATGCTCATAGCATATATTGATGGTTTCGTCAATGCAGAAAGGCTTGAATTAGGCATTATGAAGCCAATCCTGGACATGTCCGGAAAAATAAAACTGCACAATGATCGCATCACTATAGATGATATTAAAAACACTATTCTCCCCGCTCAAGTTACTGAAATAGACAATATGGAATGCGCAACAGATTATTTCTATATGGGCTATGTCGTTTTATTTCTTGAAAACGAAAGCTACGCCCTGTGCATAAAAATATCGGAGACCGCGAAACAAAGCAAATCCGAAGCGGAGGTGGAACACAGCATCCGCGGCCCCAAAGAAGCTTTGATAGAGCATTCTCTTAAAAACCTCTTTCTTCTGACGAAACAGATCAAAAACCCTGATTTCAAATCGGAATTGCTGATATTGGGAGAACGCACAAAAAGGCATGTATATATGTGCTATTTAAAAGGAATCGCAAAAGATCAGATTATAAATCAAGTAAAAACGAGACTTGAGGAAATAGATATTGACGGCTTAATAGATATCAATTTTATCAATGAATATATATCCGATAATCCGTTTACCTTTTTCCCGTTGGCAGGATACCATGAAAGGCCGGATACCGTTGCGGCTCAAATACTTGAGGGCAGAGTCGCGATTTTATGCGACGGCTCCCCTTTCGCAATTACAGTCCCGCATATGTTTATCGAAAACATACAAAACAGCGAGGATTATTTTGGCAAGCCCATTTTCGGATCATTCATAAGGACCCTTCGATTAATTTGCTTTATATCTGCTTTGTTACTCCCCGCATTATATATTGCTTTTCTGAATTTTGAACATCAGGTGACCCCTTTTGAACTGCTGATCACAGCTGCGGCGGGACAGGAGAAAATTCCGTTCTCCTCAATTTTAGAAGCGTTATCGATGGTGCTGTCGTTTGAAATACTCAAAGAAGCGACAGTCCGGATGCCAAAAGGCATTGGACAGACGATCAGTATCGTGGGAGCGCTCGTCCTTGGGGAGGCAGCGGTGAAAGCCGGTTTTGCAAGCAACCTGATCGTCATTGTACTAGCCCTGACCGCAATATGCAGCTATGTCAACACAAACTTAATGGATGCCACATCCCTTTACCGTTTAGGCTATATTTTCGCAGCGAACATATTCGGGCTTGCGGGGATTGTATTTCTGTCCGCTTTTCTCGTCCTGCACATGTGCTCGCTTACATCCTTTGGCATACCATATATGTCGCCTTTGTCTCCAGTGAATACTGAGGGGCTTAAAGACGCCGTATTCAGATTCCCGTTAAAATCGATGAAATTCAGGCCAAAAGGACTTTCACAGAATGAAAAAAGGAGAGCCGATTAAGTGAAAAGACATGGACTAAAAATATCCATATCCATTTTGTTCATTTTATCATTAACCGGCTGTTGGAATAATCGGCCGCTGAAGAACATCGGCATCAACTCCGCTATCGGTATTGACCGGGTGGAAGGAGACAAGATTGAATTCTCTGTACAGATCGTGAAACCTTCCGCTCTGGCAACCGAAAAAAATACGACTGAAAAAGCGTTTATTTTTGCATCCAATATTTCGGACACGGTGCACAGCGCAGGACGGAATCTTTTTACAAAGTTTCTAAATAAAACAATCTATATCAATCATGTGCAGCTTATTGTTATCGGTGAAGATATGGCCAAAGCGGGTGTTACCGATGCGTTGGATTTCTGGGAAAGAGATTTTGAAGCCAATTTCAATGCGATTGTCATGGTAACAAAAGACGTTGACGCCAAAACGGTATTGCAGGCGGAAAGCGAAATGGAGCTCATCCCGATTGAACAAATTAACAAATCAATCAAAAACACAAAATTAACTACCGAAGCGGTGGAATCAAGTCTGCTTAGTTGTATTTCAGCGCTAAATTCAGAGGGTTCGGATCTGGTTACAGGCTTGATCCAGTTTAGGGAAGGCGGCGATTATTCCTCTCTTTCGGACATTGATTTAAGAGGGGCAGCCGTTTTTAAAGGCGACAAGCTCGCGGGATATATCGGACCGAACGATGTAAAATCACTTCTGATCATAACAAACAAGGCACATGGAGGTTTATTTGAGATACCCAATCCCTTTGGGAAAAATGAGGTTTTTAATTACGAAATGGTCAGCGCATCTACAAAAATTAAAATAGAGTTTCAGGATGGGGAGCCCGTGTTTTCACTGAAAATCAAGCTGACAGGAGGCTTAAGCGAGCTGCATGGAAAAAGCCCGTCATTTACCGAAGAAAATATAAAAATCTTCGAGGACGCCGTTTCAGGACAGATAAAAACCATGGTGGAGAAAACAATTGATATAACTAAAACCGAGTTTGACAGCGACATTTTCGGGTTTGGCCAGGAACTTACAAGAAAATACCCGGATTATTGGGAGCAAATAAAAGGGAAATGGGACGAGATTTATAAAACGTTGCCGGTCAAAATCGAAGTTGAGGCTTCAATCAATGATTTTGGCAGGATATATGGAGGTCACTAAGGCGGAAGATGAATGAGCCGATCAAAAACCAAAATCTCATAAAACCGCGGCAAATGGGTATATTGCTGATGTTATGCGTATTTGCGAATTCTACAATTTTCGTCTATACGTCGGGCGATCCGCAGCATGGTTGGATCACTTATCTCGTTTCCGGCGCCGGCGGAATGCTATTGTTGGCAATCTACCTTACGCTCTATAAGAAAAGCGGTTTGCAGCCATTGACCGCAATGCTGAAAAACTGCCTCGGAAAATTTGCCGGGTCTTTTTTGGCTCTTCTGTATGCTGTTTTCTTTTTGTTTACTGTATCCCTGTCGTTAAATAACTACAGTACTTTTCTGCGGTACAGCAGTTATTTCGACACTCCCCAGATTTTTATATCCGCAATTTTGTGTGCGCTCTCGATCTATTCGCTTTACAAGGGTTTACGCGTTTTTGCCAGGGCATCTGAGTTTTTCATGTGGCTCATATTAATCGTTACAATTATTTCAATTGTGGTATTGACAAAATATATTAGTTGGGAAAACATCTACCCGTTAAAAAATATAAAAATTGGTCCGATACTGGCCGATTCTGTTTATCCGCTGATATTGGAATTTGGTATGGTGGTCGTATTCTTAACCTTTTTCCCATACGCCGGCGGCTATCGTGAGATAAAAAAGCCCCTTTTTATTTCCATAGGTATTGTCGTCACATATATTTCTTTGATCGTTTTGAGAACACTTTTAGTACTTGGAAATTTAATCAGACGTTATACCTATCCTGTCTTTTTTGCTTATTCAGTCTCATATCCCATCAAGTTCGAAGTGTTTGCAACGACAATAAACGGGCTTAGCACCCTGATTAAGATAACGGTTTTCTTATTTGCTTCAATTACGATACTCACCGAAATTTTCCATGCAAAATTTAGCCGGTTTATCGTGCCGACTGTTTTAATCGCCGGATTGAGCAGTCTTTATTTGTTTAAAAACATTGTGGAATCATTGGATTTTTTGAAAGGCATCTGGCTATATTGCTCCGTTGTTTTTGAGATTTTCATACCTGTCATCTTACTGATTATATACCTGATCAAAAACGCAATTAATCGTTAGAAACAAGACAGCTATCAATATTTTCCGATGCTTGTTTTGCAATCCGCCGGATGACTCTGCTGTGCTGTTGACAAACCAACTATTACGTGTTACTATATAGCGGTAGTGAGTGATACAGAATATCAGTCTTACAGAATAGCAAGGGGTGGTTGTGCTGGAAAACCTAACGGAAATGCTCAAAGGCGTGCNNAAACCTACGGCTACGAAATCACGCGGCGACTCATTGCGCTCGGCTTCACAGATGTTGTGGAAGGAACTGTCTACACCATTTTGGTGCGGCTTGAGAAAAATAAACTCGTGGATATCGAAAAAAAACCATCCGATATGGGACCGCCGCGCAAGTTTTTCGTGCTCAACGACGCGGGGCGTAAAGAATTGCGGAAGTTCTGGGAAAAATGGGAGTTCGTATCATCAAAAATTAACGAGCTAAAGGAGAAAATATAATGAATTTTTGGGAGAGAATTACAGGCAGCGACATGACTAAAGAAT
>DIWC01000019.1:0-153 GCA_002423425.1 Peptococcaceae bacterium UBA6116 | reverse complement strand
AAACGGCGGCGGACGGTCAGAGTGTGGAGGAGGTTCTGGGCGACGATATCAAAGGATTCTGCTTGGCACTTACTGGCGAAGAAGGGGCGAAGTCTTATCGGGACAAGTGGCGCGAGCAGCTCAACAAAAATATCGCTAAAAAATTAGGTAAAT
>DIWC01000026.1 GCA_002423425.1 Peptococcaceae bacterium UBA6116 | reverse complement strand
AAAAAACTTATTTCCGGAGCATGATCTGCTCTTTTTTTACTCAATTTTCATTTGACGAGTCTAGCTTTAATTCTTTTCTTGTTGTTCAGTTTTCAATGACCTGTGCATCCTTCAAGGGTTCGCCCCCTCGAGACGCTTTATTATAATATCACGCTGTTTTCGCACTGTCAACCTTAAATTTAAAAGGAATTTTTAAACAGCAAATATTTTAAAATAGTTTATGTTGCTTGCTGGATTACTAGCTGCTTAAGTTAAAATTTAATATCATTATATAAAAGAAATCTTAAAAAGTTACAACCGTACTAAGAAAATAAAAAGCAACCCTTCTATTGAAAGATTACATCACTATCTTAATAAATTTTCGTTTACCTACTTTAAATATATCCTCGTCTGAAAGAGCCAGCACTGCTTGGGGATCAATAATCTTAAGATCATTAACCTTCACTCCGCCTTGTTCAATAAGTCTGCGCGCTTCACCGCGACTTGGGGCAAGCTTGGCATTAACCAGAAGAGTCACTACCTCAATCTTAAAATTGTCATCTGCTCCGAGCTCAGCCGGGGTAAATCCGGGTACTACATTCGGTGCTTCTTTTTTTTGGAACATATTAATAAATTCTTCTTTAGCCTCTGTGGCCTCTTGTCTTCCATGGTATATACAAACGATTTCCCACCCCAAACGCATCTTAAGGTCACGTGGATGGATCGATCCTTCAGCCAGTCCCTTTTCGAGTTGCCGTATTTCATCAACTCCGGCTTTGGTCACTAGTTCGAAATATCGAATCATGAGTTCATCCGGTAAAGACATAGCTTTTCCAAACATCTCTCTTGGACTTTCGTAAACACCGATGTAATTGCCCAGACTTTTACTCATCTTATGAACTCCATCCAGACCCTCTAAGATTGGAGTAGTCAATGCTATTTGCGGAGATTGTCCAAAATCTTTTTGTAAAGTACGTCCCATCAGTAAATTAAATTTTTGGTCTGTTCCCCCCAGTTCAACATCACTTTGCAAAGCAACCGAATCATATCCCTGCATTAAAGGATAAAAAAATTCATGAATACTAATAGGTCTTTCTTCAGCATATCTTTTAGCAAAATCATCCCGCTCCAACATTCTGGCCACAGTACAATTAGAAGCTAACTTTATAACATCTGCAAAATTCATCTTCGAAAGCCAGGTCGCATTAAATTCTATCCTCGTTTTCTCAGGATCGAGGATTTTAAATATTTGTTGCTTGTATGTTTCGGCATTTTTATGCAATTCCTCTTCGGTTAAAGGCTTGCGTGTCTCGGATTTTCCGGTAGGATCGCCAATTCTGCCTGTGAAGTCCCCAATAATAATTACTGCCTGATGTCCAAGATCCTGAAACTGTCTCATTTTTTGTAAAGGCACAGTATGTCCAAGGTGAATATCTGGCGCTGTAGGATCAAGCCCCAATTTGATGACCAGGGGCTTATTATTAAGTATCGACTGCCTGATTTTCTCCTTAAATTCATCCTCCGGTATGATCTCAGCAGTTCCCGTTTTCAATATTTCCAGTTGCCTTTGTACTTCTTTTTCTAATGATATCAATCTAAACATCCTTCCATCTTTTATAAAAACCAAAACTTGCAGCTTCTATTATAAAGATATCTATATTTTATATCAACCTTCTACCAGACTACTACCTTCTACCAGACTACTACTGTTTTTACCATCTATGAAATATGATATAATACTTGAAACTAATTATTTTTAGGTACTTAAATAAAAGGCCTTTAAAGTGGAGGCACAGAAATGTCAAATAACAGTGATTCAGGCAACCGTAACGAACAAAAAAATAGGCGCTTACATCCCCTGAAGAAAGGAAAAAGAAAATTGATGTCCAGACCACTCTTCATAGTAATATTGGGGGTAATTATTTTTTCCTTTGTATCCTTGGGCGTATATTGTATCATCGCCGTAGCTCAAACTCCGGATCTGAATAGCCAACTCCTTTTGGATCAAAAACAGTCTTCAGTTGTATATGACAAAGAAGGTAAATCCATTGCCCAGCTTCATGCCTCAGAAAACCGGCTCCTGGTGGACTTTAACGATATCCCGGAGATTGTGACAAAAACATTTGTTGCCGTCGAAGATAAACGATTTTATGAACACCACGGGGCAGATCCGATTCGTATCCTAAAGTCGGCCTTTAATGATCTTAAGGCAGGACAAATAGTAGAAGGCGGAAGCACCATTACTATCCAGCTAGCTAAAAATGCTTTTATCGAAGATCCTACCGCTATAGAGCTTAAACGTAAAATCCAGGAACTTGTGTTAGCTATTCAAATTGAACGCGCTTACACAAAGGATGAAATCTTAACTTTCTATCTTAATCGGATATACTTAGGGGAATCTTCCTTTGGTATTAGAACTGCTTCCCAAACTTATTTTGGTAAAGACCTTAAGGATCTTAATCCGTCCGAAGTAGCTTTGCTGGCAGGTCTCCCCCAGGCTCCGAGTGCTTATGATCCCTATATTAATCCGGATAAGGCCAAAAAAAGACGAGATATTGTTTTGAGTGTAATGAAAGACAATAATATTATCACCGAAGCCCAATATCAAAAATATAAAGAAGAACCTTTTACCTTTGTAGAACAGGTCAAGAATAAACAGGCGAAAGTGAATCTCCCTGATGCTATCACCCGCGATAAAACCCATCCCTATTTTGTTGACTATGTTATAGCTGAACTGCAGAGTAAATATCAGCTTACTCCCGAACAGATTTATAATGGCGGATTAAAAATCTATTCAACCGCAGATTCTAAGATTCAGGATGCTGCCGAAGAAGCCTTTGCTAATTCGGCTAACTTTCCTAAGAGTGTTGATAACACACCTGTACAAGGGGCAATGACCGTTCTCGAACCTAATACGGGAGCTATAACTGCAATGGTCGGGGGCCGGGAATACACTCCGATGGGTCTTAACCGCGCCTGGCAATCCACACGCCAACCCGGTTCTAGTGCAAAACCTTTGGTGGTGTATTCCCCTGCTCTTGAGCATGGTGGCTACTATCCCGGTACGGTCTTTGACGATATGCCTGTTGAATATAGTGACGGAGCGGGCGGCATCTGGGCTCCGGTAGATTATGATACGGAAAGTTCAGGCTGGAAAGGCCTTATTACCATGAGAGAAGCAGTTAGAGATTCCGTCAATGTCTACGCCGTAAGATTATTGGATTCCTTAGGTATAGATTATGGCTGGCAATTCGGCAAGAATAACCTCGGCCTGGGTCTAACCAAAAATGACAAGGTTTTAAGCCTTGCTTTAGGGACTTTTCAGGTTTCTACTTTACAAATGGCTTCCGCTTATGGAACCTTTGCCAATAATGGTGTAAAAGCCGAATCCTTCAGTGTTTTAAAAGTAGTCGGATCCGACGGTAAAACAATTGTTAACCATACTATATCGCAAAAAAGGGTCATGAAGGAAACAACAGCGTATCTTATGAACGATCTCCTTAGAACTGTAGTTACTTCAGGTACCGGGATCAGAGCCCAGATAGGGGACTGGTATATCTGCGGAAAAACAGGGACTACTTCTCTTGATCCGGAGAAATATGGTACTAAATCAGGTAACCCCGACGCCTGGTTTGCCGGTTATAGCCCTAAATATGTTGGGATAGTCTGGATGGGATATGACTCTGACCCCGATAAGGAACATTACTTACACCAGGTCTATGGCGGAAGTTACCCGACAACCATCTGGAAACAGGTTATGACAGTTGCTCATCAAGATCTATCGGTACAGTCAAGTATTGACCGGCCTGCGGGAATAACAAACGTCAATTTTGATACCAAATCCGGCTTAATACCGAGTAGCCTTACTCCAAAACAATTTATTTCCACTGAAATCTGTGCGGCAGATAGTGTGCCAACCAGTGTCAGCAATGTTTGGACTGAAGTTAAAGTGGATCCCAATAACCCTGACCAGCCAGCCCCAGTAGATATTTATAATGCTGTAACTAAGCTTTGCCTTAATGTCCCAAGCCGTCCAAATGATGTTACCTGGCCTCAAGATGAAGCCCCTTACAAGATGCTTGGCACTGCAAACAATGTGACTCAGAATGATAGTAATACTACCAGCGAGACTGTGCCCCCTTCGGGTGATTCAAGCCTTCCGAGGCTATCTGTTTCCGCTCCGGCCTATGATAGCCGGACTACCAAAGTACAAATACCTATTCTATCAAGTTATGATTCCAAGAAATACACCATTATGTTATACATTAAAAGACCTGGATCATCCAATTTGGAAACCTATAATCCGGAAGACAGCAGCACAAAATTTGTCAGCTTCCAATTGAATCTTTCTGCTAATGGTGCAGCTCCAGGCTCCTATACATTTTGGGTTGCCCTAATGAAAAATGATTCATTTGTTGTCGGACCACCTTCTAATGCAGTTACCTTAAATCTAACAGATTAACGTCGAGTACACTGCCAGCTCAACCTCAAGTGAAGCCTAAGAATAAATCCCCTTGGTTTGGCTATACTGAAATGTTCTATTCTAAATGCAAGCTTCCCAGTTTGCGTTAAGCAGCTGTTCTAAAGCAATGTTTAGTGAAGTGCTACATTGGAGCTTCTCTTGTAGCTGCTGTCAAGGGCAAGCGAAGCGGAGTTCATCGGAGGCGAAGCCGCAGACCCTTGATAGCAGACTAGCCCAATATCCTTTTGTC
>DIWC01000062.1 GCA_002423425.1 Peptococcaceae bacterium UBA6116 | reverse complement strand
ATTAGCTGGCGGTATTTTTTTATAATTGACAGTGGTATATATCATTGATAAAATGTAATGAGTATTACAAGTAATGAGTATTACAATTTCTCAAAAGGTGGCTATTATGTACGATAAAGAATGGTTGATATTGAACTTTACTTTACCAAAGGAGCAGTCAAGAGTCAGGGTAAGTGTGTGGAGAAAATTAAAAAAATGCGGATCTGTTAGTATTGGCCAATCAATGTGGGCTCTTCCCATTTCAGAAGAACATGTAGAAACTTTCAACGAAATTTCAAAAGAAATAATCGAAAACAGTGGCAGCGCGCATATTGCAAACGCCGATTTTATTAATACAGGAAGCAGTGATGATATCGTTAATCTGTTCAACAAAGCACGAGATGAAGAGTATCAGGAGTTTTTGGACAAATGCGATGATTACTTTCGTGAAATGGAGAAGGAAACAGAAAGAAAGAACTTTACATTTGTTGAGCTTGAAGAAAATGAAGATGAATACGATAAGCTTGGAGAGTGGTTAAAAAAGATAGCATTAAGAGACTTCTTTGTGACCCCGTTAAAAGAGCAAGCAGTTAAAGGGCTGGAAAAATGCAAGCAATTGCTCGACGAGTTTAGCAATAAGGTTTATAAAGCAAAAGATGAGGAATAAGGGGAAGGTCATAGACTATGAGTAATCAATATAAAAGTCGTTTTACGCCGGCTGTTACGGTGATCATCATATTTGGCATTATAAGCATGCTTGGGGATGCCGTTTATGAAACAGCAAGAAGCGCCAATAGCCAGTATTTGAATTTACTGACCATAAGTGCTGCTCAAGTCGGTATTGTCTTTGGAATTGGAGAGTTCCTAGGATATTTTCTCCGGCTTATTGCAGGAGTCTTATCAGATAAAAGTGGCAGGCACTGGCTATTTATGTTCCTTGGATATGGTATGCTGCTGGTTGTTCCACTGATAGGTTTCACAATGAACTGGAATATTCTCGTTGTTTTGATCTTGATGGAGAGAATCGGAAAAGCTCTTCGAAACCCAGCGAAAGATACGATTCTATCTGGCGTTGCAGAAAATCAAGTTGGAGTCGGTTTCGCGTTTGGACTACAGGAAGCCTTGGACCAGATCGGCGCATTTATTGGACCGCTTATTTTTACCGCAGTTTTTTATTTTTCAGGAAAGAACGGTCTTGATCAGTATCAGCTTGGATATCAATTGCTTTTTATTCCATTTGTGATTCTGATGCTATTCCTGATTTATGCCTACAGAAGGATTAAGCGAGATAATCTTATACCTGCGGTTAAAGTAAAAGAGTATCATTCAGAACACCTAAAACCTATATTTTGGATATATACAGCTTTCACCTTTTTCTGTACTTTGGGATTCGTTAATTTCAGCACAGTGGGTTACCATCTTAAAGCAAATAACCTGATGTCAGACGGTAATATAACTCTGGTATATTCGATTGCAATGATTGTAGACGCAGCTACAGCGCTGCTTGTTGGGAAAGCTTATGATAGAATCAAAATAAAGACGGGAATGAGAACTGGCGGCATTCTAGTCTTGATGGCGATCCCGTTAATTACGATACTTTTGCCGATTTTGACTTTGAGCAACTCAACGACTTTCATTGTTATTGGAATGATTGTTTTCGGAATAGTTATGGGAACGCATGAAACGGTAATGCGGTCTGCAATTGCGGATATAACACCATTTCAGAAGAGAGGCACAAGCTATGGTGTTTTTAATACTAGTTATGGGTTGGCTCTGCTTGGCGGAGCTGCATTGATGGGATTGCTTTACGATATGAATAAAATAGGAATTATCATTGCTTTCACCTGCGCTACAGAATTGATAGCTGTAATTATCTATTTTAAGATGAACAATATGATCAAGAATAGCCATCAGGTGAAATAACCGGCAGGACAAATGCAAACGAGGAATACTTCAAAATTCAGGCAAATATTCTGGTGCGAAACATTGAAGAATATCCGCATGCGTTTGTATTGGCTTGTTTAATGGATACCGGTGTTGATGCGGATGTTGCCCGGACTATTCCTTACCGTGTGTCTGAAGCCCTTGGAACATTCGAGCTTCAAGAACTAGACAAAGTCTCGGCAGAACAATATGCTGAAATGTTTAACGGAGAAAAGAAGTGGCACCGTTACCCTGCCCGAAATGCGAAGTTTTTTTATGATGGGGTACATAAGATATTCGACAACGAATTCATGAACGGCGACGCATCAAGAATATGGTCAGGAAAACCAAGCTCAAGGGATGTCATACTAAGGTTCATGGATTTCAACGGGTGCGGATTTAAGGTGGCCAACATGGCGTGGTTCATCATTGCTTTTTCCCGATTGTCAATCTTAAGTTCAGAAAATAGTTATGGACCATTTGAATTTGAAAAACGACACTTGTAAATCGGCAGGAAAAGTTACATAATTAATGTAACTTTTGTTATGGAAGCCACTCATTTGTGCTCGGAAGACGTCCCGTACACTGGTTAAAATACTGTCTTGATCTGCGGAGAAATCAACGACTTACTTCACCATGCTTTGTAGTGTAGCCGCTCCAACCAAGACCATTATACAGCAGGATCAGGGGACGAGGCTGTTTCATCCCTATTTGTATCGCAGTATTGCTGCGAGATGGAGGTTAAAATGAAAAAATTCAGAATGACAATCATGTGCAGAGATATTGAAGCATCGAAGAAGTTTTATCAGGATTTCGTTGGGTTGAAACCATTCAGAGAAATTACGGCCGGCGAAGAGACTCTGGGAGGGGCATCACTCTGCTTCATGGAAGATGCAAGCGGTGAGATTGAAGTGGAACTTGTATGCGCATCCAGAGGTGACAAGTGCACATCAAAAGGTTTGGTAGCCTGCTTCTTCACAGATGAAGAAGGCATCGTTGCGAAACAGCAGCAGGCACTCGACATGGGATACAATGCTACAGAGATCAGGAAACCCGATGAGAACAGCACATATTTCTACGTATATGACCCAGACATGGTATCAATTGAATTCAGAGTCAGATAACAGCAGGACAATGATGAACAATGCCGGAAACGTAATCAGCATTGGGCTGGCAATGGCGGTTATATCAACAAGTATTACTCCTAAGGCATTGCAAGGACTTTTTGCCGGAACACAGGTGGGTTCTGAAGGAATAGCTGTCGGGGAGTTTGTCAGGGGCTTAAGGACTGCATTTACTATATCATTCATAACTTTATACTTTCAAAACTGAAAAGGCGGAAGAAATGTTGATGTTCATAATAAAAATGTATTCAGGAGGAGGTTGTGAAAATGGCACATGAATTACCTTTGGTTATTACAATCAGCCGCCAGTTGGGCAGCGGCGGAGCTTTCTTGGGACATCGGCTGGCAGAAAAGATGAAGATGCTGTATTTGGACCGGGAAATAATTAACAAAGTGTCTGAAAAGCTAGGAATACTGCCGGAAAATCTAGAATGGCGTGATGAAAGAATCATTTCCAAATGGCAGTCGATTATTAACTTGATTGCATATGCCGAATCTGGACTTTATTCGCCGGCTGAATATATTATGCCACCTGATAAAGAAATTTTCAAAGCTGAGTCGGATATCATTTTGAAGATTGCAAATGAAAGATCTGCAGTTATTATCGGAAGAGGCAGTTCTTACATCCTGCAAAATCATCCCAATCATGTAAGTATATACCTACATGCCGATGTAGAGTTTCGTAAACAGAGACTTCAGGAGATCTACAGTGTTTCATCCAAAGATGCTATAAAGTCTATGGAGTCAGCAGATAAATTCCGGGCTCGTTATCTTCATGAGCTCACCGGACATGAAATGAATGATGCCAGACAATATCATTTATCCATTGATACCGGAGTACTGGGGTTGGAAAAATCTGAAAATTTAATTTATGACTATTTGCGTACCAGGTTTGGAGATGTGGATTCGATAATTAAAAACTAAAATATGAAAGAAGGTGGAAATATGCCGTTTATACAGTTTGATGGATCTGAACTTAGTTAATGTAACAGAGTCTAATGACCTGAAACTGTTGCTTCTACAAATCGGATTGCAGAAAGATGATCCGGTTGATTTGTATGAAAAGTATGAAAGTACTGTTCATCGACTTGATAAAATATATGCCGATGCTCCAAAAACTACTAACAAGGCAGTAGAAATGGCAATCGACAATCTCAAAATGCTACTCATTGTCGTCCTTAGCTTTTAGTTTGCTTAAGAACCTTTTTCCGGTTTCAGTCTTAAATATTTTCTTCGAAATGCTTTGAATTGAAACCTCCGACAGATGATCTTCAAAAACATTCACCAGAAAATCCGCCTCAACCAATATATGATAATCAAGTCCATTCATATTATCATAAGTATGGTGATGCGCGATCAGCCAACATACCCGGTCTGTTAATGATGAATCAAAGCTCAAATTTTCCAACAACTTCCGCGCTTCCGGCGGACCTTCAATCTGTTGATAGTTTCCGGCAGCGCTGTTGTATTTCTGTTCGCTGTTTTTAATTCCTATATCATGTGTGACAGCCGCAACTTCAAGGATTTTCTGTGTGTGTTTATCCAGGCCTTCCATCTCGCCGATACTCTTGGCTAAGCCATAAACCTTTAGAAAATGATTAATCCGCCGGACATCGTTCTCGTAGTAATCAATCATGGCATTGATAACCTTGCCGATATGTCCCATCTTTTACCTCCGAATCACCATAGAATATTAATTAGGGGCTTCATCTGTTATGATATAAAGGATTTTCTCTTTGAGTATCATCTCAAGAACTTTTTTTAGTGCATCTTCTTTTGTCTCACAATAAAATCCTGCGTTTTTTTAATTCTTCGATTAGCTCCTGCGCTAATAAGGCATTATAGCATTCTTTAGGTTTCATAGAAAGTGTCATTCCTTTTCGTGTTCATTCCTTTTCGCTCTGTGCTCAAGGCACAAAATTGAATGAAAGTAGAATCTTGTATTGCTCTGTGGTATGATTTTGTCGGATAAGCAGATACACTACAGAGCATGGGGAGGTGAGTGTGGCTTAGATCACGCAACCTAATCCTTGAGGTAACAACTTCCCGTTTACCGGCACGGCAGACAGTCAATGTCTGCTTATCCATTTAATATTGGGTGAGGGGAAGTGTTTATGCTCAAAATTGTTAACAAGATCTGCGGCGGCATTGACGTACACAAGAAGTTTGTTGTAGCAACCATTGGCACTACCAACGAAGCAGGCGTCACAGAGTACCAAACGAAGCAGTTTTTCACTTTTACCGTAGATTTACTGGCACTACGGGAGTGGCTAATCCAACATAACTGCCGGAAAGTTTGCATGGAATCAACTGGCAAATATTGGATTTCAATTTCAAATCCAGCGGGAAAAACCGTATTCAAAACTCCTTGACTGCCATTGCTATCATTGGTGAAATTGCTTGAAAGTTTAGGTGCTCAAGTCATTCTTCCTGCTGGAACATAACGAATCACTCAATATTCACTTTTCAAAGTCGCTATTTGGGGGCTTTTTTTGTTGTACCATTTTTCGTCCTGCAGAGAATACGAAGTCTTTCAACCTATATCTTGACAAGAGAAATAAAGACATTTATACTTTTCAAGTGCCTTTATTATTAAGCAACTTAATATTAAACAAGCTTACTTAATTGATTGAATTTACTGAATTTTTAGGCCAGAAGGAAGGAATAAAGATGGATAGCAGTA
The DNA here is from genome assembly GCA_002423425.1 of Peptococcaceae bacterium UBA6116. Lineage (GTDB taxonomy): Bacteria > Bacillota > Desulfitobacteriia > Desulfitobacteriales > Syntrophobotulaceae > UBA6116. Next base: position 20,001 of record DIWC01000062.1, on the reverse strand, counting down.
ATGCCGAGAAAATATTTCAGCTCATGCAAAAGTTCCATAAAATCAAAATGAATGCCAAAACCACCGGCGCGATGTCGCGCAGTGAAATGATGATGTTGAAGATGATTAAGGTGAATAGCTTCGAGACCGAGGGAGTTACAATTTCAACTTTGAGTGATCTTTCAGAGATCAGTAAATCAGCGGTCTCACAGATGATTAATGCGCTTGAGGATAAAGGGTACGTTGAACGGATCACGACCAAAAATGACCGACGGCTTGTCTATGTCCGGCTGACAGAAGGCGGTCAGCAGTGTTTGGCTAAACAGCTACAGTCATTTTTAGATGGGATGAATCAGATTTTTGCCAAGATGGGAGAGGAAGATACAGAAGATTTACTTCGATTACTAAAAAAGCTTTATTTAATTGTTAGTGAATCTAATCATTAAACAATAATGGACGGATCACCAAATAAAATGAGGAAAGGAGGTTATCAAGTGATTAAGCTTCTCAAATATTTGAAACCATATAGCTTTCTTATTTTTGGTGCCGTTGCTTTGTTGTTTCTGCAGGCTATGTGTGACCTGTCATTGCCGGATTATATGGCGGATATTGTCAATACAGGGGTTATGATGGGGAAAGTCAATTACATCTTACAAACAGGCGGAAAGATGATCCTAATTACTCTCTTGGGAACTGCGGCTTCTGTAACCGTGGGTTATTTTGCCGCTATGACAGCTGCAGGAGTAGCCCATGACGTGCGTTCCGATCTCTTCAAAAAAATTGAACAATTCGCCAATACCGAATTTGATAAATTTTCAACGGCATCACTTATTACACGCACCACGAACGATATCACCCAAATTCAAACTGTATTAGTGATGATGATACGCTTGGTTATCTATGCTCCCATTTTGGGTGTGGGCGGAGTTATCAAAGCTATTTCCAGCAGCGCTTCCATGTCCTGGATCATTGGAGTTGCCGTTATTTGTTTGAGCGGACTCATTATGGTCTTGTTTTCGCTGGTCATGCCCAAATTTAAAATGATTCAAAAATTAGTGGACCGGCTAAACTTAGTCTCACGAGAAAATATAGAAGGCATGCTGGTCATCCGGGCTTTTAACACCCAAAAATTTGAACTCAACCGCTTTGATAAAGCCAATATGGATTTAACATCGACCAATCTTTATGTGAACCGCGTTATGACCCTGATGATGCCGGCGATGATGCTGATTATGAATCTTGTTTCCGTCCTTATTGTGTGGGTAGGCGCCAACCAGGTATCATCATTTCATATGAATATCGGCGATATGATGGCTTATATGCAATATGCCATGCAGATCATTATGGCCTTTTTAATGATGTCGATGATGTTTATTATATTACCCAGGGCGGCCGTATCGGCCGACAGGGTCTCCGAAGTATTGGAGACAGAAGCGAGTATCTTAGACCCAATAAAACCTGTCCATTTTAAAGAAGATTTTTACCCGGAGATCGAGTTCCGCAATGTGAATTTTTGTTATCCGGGCGGACAGGATAACGTCCTGCATCATATTAGCTTTTGCGCCAGGGCCGGGCAAACTACTGCGATTATCGGTTCTACGGGCAGCGGCAAGTCGACGCTGGTAAACCTGGTTATGCGCTTTTATGATGTGACTTCCGGTGAAATCCTGATCGGCGGGCTGGATATACGAACGGTCACCCGCAAGGCTTTACGTGATAAGATCGGTTATGTACCTCAGAAAAGTGTGCTTTTCTCCGGTTCGATCAAGTCCAATTTGTATTATGGGGATAAAAACTCAACCAAAGAAAATGTTGAAAAGGCTTCGGCCATTGCCCAGGCAACTGAATTTATTGCTTCGGAAGAAGAAGGCTATGACGCCATTATTGCCCAGGGAGGAACGAATGTTTCCGGCGGACAAAAGCAAAGATTGTCTATTGCCAGAGCCTTGGTGAAAAATGCGCCGATTTATATTTTTGACGACACCTTTTCGGCCCTTGACCTGAAGACCGACCAAAATTTAAGAGCCGCTTTGAAAAAGGAAAAAGGCCAGAGTACGATCCTTCTGATTGCCCAACGGGTCAGCACCATCATGAACGCCGAACAAATCATTGTGCTGGATAACGGACATATTGTAGGTTCCGGCACGCACCGCGAACTTTTGAAAAATTGCGAAGTCTATCAGGAAATCGCACTATCGCAATTAAGTGAGGAGGAATTGGCGACGTGAGTGCAGAACAGCGGCGGGCAGGCCCTGGAATGGGCCCCGGATCAAAGCGCGGTTCCGGGCATGGGGGATTCGGCGGAGCGATGGGCGGCGGCGAAAAAGCTCAAGATTTTAAAAAGACGATTTTCACCTTAGCTAATTACCTCAAACCCTATAAAACCTCGATCTTCATTGTTATCTTTTTTGCCTTGTTTTCAACAATTTTTTCCATAGTCGGGCCTAAATTACTAGGTAAAGCCACAACCAAGCTGGCTGAGGGATTATTCGCTTGGTATGCGCACACAGGGCTTTTGACCGACTTCCGCTATATTGGCAGAATCATTATTATTTTAATTATTCTGTATATCATTTCTTCCGTCTGTTCCTATATCCAAGGATATATTATGGCCGGGGTCTCGATGAATGTATCCTATAAACTGCGCAAGAATATATCCGAAAAGATGAATAGGATCCCGCTTAATTACTATGACACCAGAACTCACGGTGAAGTTCTGTCCCGCATTACCAATGATGTGGATTTGATAAACCAAACACTCAGTCAAAGTATGACGCAGATTATTACTTCTGTCACAACCATTGTGGGCGTCCTGGTTATGATGCTGTCTATCAGCTGGCAGATGACGATTACCGCCTTGTTGGTAATCCCCTTATCCTTAGGCATTGTCAGCGTGGTGATCAAAAAATCCCAGGGATTTTTTAAAGATCAGCAGAAATATTTGGGCGAAATTAATGGCCATGTGGAAGAAATGTACGGGGGACATAATATTGTTCAGGCCTTTAACGGGGAGCAAGAGTCGATTGAGATTTTTGAAAAAGTAAACGATAAACTATACCATTCCGCTTGGAAATCACAATTTGTATCCAGCATCATGATGCCCGTTATGGCATTTGTCGGCAACCTGGGCTACGTTGTGGTCAGTATTCTCGGGGGATATTTGGCTGCCAAACGATTAGTCGGTATCGGCGATATTCAAGCCTTCATTCAATACATGCGCTCCTTTACCCAGCCGCTCGGCCAGCTTGCTGCCATCTCCAATACCCTGCAGTCAACCGCAGCAGCGGCAGAGCGCGTTTTTGCCTTTCTCGATGAAGCAGAGGAAATCCCTGAAACACAAACGCCGGTTCAGGTTCAGGATTTTAGAGGCAGTGTGGTTTTTGAAAACGTAAGCTTCGGCTACATTAAAGATAAAACCATTATTCATAATTTTTCGGCAACCATCCGGGCAGGTCAAAGAGTAGCCATTGTCGGGCCGACGGGTGCCGGTAAAACCACAATCATGAAACTTTTAATGAGGTTCTATGACATTGACAAAGGTAAAATAACGATCGACGGTCATAACATCTACGACTTTACCCGCAATGACCTGCGCGCCATGTTCGGCATGGTGCTTCAGGATACCTGGCTCTATAACGCTTCGATCAAAGACAATATCCGGTACGGAACTCCCGGGGCGACGGATAAGCAGGTGATCGAAGCGGCCAAAGCGGCCCATTGCGATGAATTTATCCGTGCATTGCCGAATGGCTCTAATATGATTCTCAATGAAGAAGCCAGTAATATTTCCCAGGGACAAAAACAGTTATTAACCATCGCCAGGGTCATTCTGGCCGATCCCAAAATATTGATTTTGGATGAAGCAACAAGTTCGGTAGATACCAGAACCGAAATTTTAATCCAGAAGGCGATGGACAATTTAATGAAGAACAGGACCAGTTTTGTCATTGCCCACAGACTCTCCACCGTCAGAGATTCAGAATTGATTCTGGTAATTAAAGACGGCGATATTATTGAACAAGGCAATCATGGACAATTACTGGCCCGGAATGGATTTTACGCTGAGCTTTATACAAGCCAGTTTGCAGAGGACTAAGTCATAATTGTTAGTGAAAGAAAGGGAGGAGCCACGGATATGGAAGAAAAATCAAGCACCCAAAATCAGCAAAACTTAAATGAACAGGGAAACAAAGAAAAAAGCAAAAAAAGCAGGAAAGCAATTATACTGCCTATTCTGATCGTGATTGTACTGGCCGCCGGCTGTGCAGGTTTATATTATTTCAGCATCAGCAGGAATTATTTTTCTACGGATAATGCCAAAGTAACAGCAAAGATGTATACAATCACCCCCAACATGGCGGGAGAATTACTTGAATGGAACGCCAAGGAAGGCGAGCGCGTTGATAAGAATCAGATTCTGGGCCGGCAGGGGGTTCTGCCCTATATTACTTCCCCCATTGCCGGAACGGTTGTGGAAAACAACGGGATCGAGGGGCAGATGGTGTCTCCGGCAACGCAACTTGCGGTGGTTGCCGATACGGACAATCTGTATATAGGGGTTAATATAGAAGAAACAGATATTATTAAAATTAAGGTAGGTCAAACCGTTGATGTGAAAATCGATGCTTATCCCGGGAAAACGTTCAAAGGCGTAGTTAGCGATATTGACCGGACCACTCAAACCTATTTTTCCGGTACCTCAAGTTTTAGTACAAGTGGGACCTATACAAAAGTAACGCAGCTGATTCCGGTAAAAGTTCTCATTGAAAATAAAGATAATCTTCCGTTGACCTTTGGTATGAATGCCACGGTGAAAATCCATATTAAAGAAAATCCTTCCAGTGCAGCATTGAAGAATAACAATCCGGAAACTACGGCCTCAAAGTCTGGGAACGATTACAGCAGCTCAATTGAAGCCGCAGATCAAATGGCGGTAACGCCGAATGTTTCCGGTAAAGTCAGTGCGATCAATGTGAATATCGGCCAAAAAGTAGAAAAGGGTGAAGTGCTGTTTGTATTGGACAGCACGGATCTGGAGCTGCAGGTCAAGCAGGCCGCAGCCAATGTCGTGCCGGCGCAAGCAGCATATGATGATGCGGCAGCCAATTATGCCCGGCTGCAGGAACTGTTTAAGGCAGGAGCAATCTCCCAGGTCGACCTTGACGGCGGCAAGACCAAAGTTGATACGACTCAGGCCCAAATGGAAGGTGCCAAGGCGGCGCTTGAACTTGCTCAAAAGAAAGTGACTGATTGTGTAGTGAAAGCACCGATGTCAGGAGAAGTTGCCTTCAAAAACATTACCGTCGGTGATATGGCCTCTCCGCAGGCAGCAGCAATCACCTTGATTAATGCTCAAAACGTGAAAGTGCATATCAATGTAACAGAAACGTATATTTCTAAAGTGAAGATCGGAACGAAAGCCGATATTAATATTCAAGCCATCGGTGCAGTCGCTCAGGGTACGGTGGTGAGCATAGCGCCGGCCAGTGATCCAAAGACCGGAATGTTCCCGGTAGAAATTTTGGTAAAAAACACCGATGGAAAACTTAAGCCGGGAATGATGGCAGATGTAAAACTGCAGACCGAATAGTACATTAGACTTTTAGATATCTTTAATCAATGACGTTCATTGATGTTACCTCCTGAATTAGCACTGCATCTATTTTGTCCATACATTGCAATCGTAACCACAATTATATTTGATAAACCAGGACTTTATTCTTCAAGAGAAAGCGGTCCTGAATAGAAAGTATGACTTTGACCGGAGCCGGTCCCCATCCCCATTCCTGTTTTGAAGGCAATCTTTTTTTAAACATGCTTCACCTCAAATTTATATCCTACACCCCATATGGTTTTTATCTCCCAGCTGAAGGTTCCGGGAATATCAATTTTCGCCCGGAGCCTTTTAATATGTGTATCAACCGTACGGTCATCACCAAAATACTCATAGCCCCAGATACTATTTAAAAGGTTGTCCCGTGAATAAACCTTGCCGGGATGAGAGGCCAAAAGCCATAATATTTCTATTTCCTTTTTCGTAAGGTTTACAGATTTACCGTTTATTTTGACATAATAGTCGGAAATGTTAATTTCAAGCCCCGGATGACTTACGATATCCGTCTTGTCTTCTTCAGGGATATCGATTCGTCTTAGCACTGCACGAATGCGTGCCATCACTTCACCTGGGCTGAAGGGTTTAACAATGTAATCATCTGCTCCGATATCCAATCCCATAATACGGTCGGCATCTTCACTTTTGGCGGTAATCATAATAATCGGGACATTGGAGCTTTGGCGTATCTCACGGCAAATCTCAAAGCCATCCTTTTTGGGCATCATCACATCAAGCAAAATAAGGTGGGGAGAGTATTGGTTAAACATATGGATCGCTTCTTCGCCGTCATAGGCGATGACTGGGATGAACCCCTCTTTGGCAACATAAGCTTTTAATATATCAATAATTCCTTCGTTATCGTCAGCAATTAAAATATGCCTTTTCAATTTGAAGCACTCCAATCCATTTGTGATTAAAGAGAAACACCCCTTTTAGAATGACATGAGGTGCGTTTTTTTATATTATATCATTTTAATATAACAAATTCGTGACAAAATTATGGCTGCAGAAATGTCAAACTTGCTTCAAACTTTTGTCAAACTTTCGTCACATTTTATTTCTAAAATAAAACTAAACTTTTAAATAAAAAAAAGGGAGTGCAAATTATGAAAAACGTCAAAAAACTTATCGTCTTGGTTACAGCTATCGGAGTACTGGGATTATCAGGGATCGTTTATGCTGCCGATATAAAAACGCCGGCAGATATTGCGGCAGCGGTAACAGGAAAAAGCATTACAGATGTAAACACGGAACATGACGGTGGCAAGACTTATGGTACTATTGCAAAGGATGCAGGCAAACTGGACGAATTTAAAACTCAAATGCTGGAACAGAGAAAGGCTGCTCTGGAACAAAGAGTAAAGGATGGTACTCTTACTCAACAGCAAGCTGACCAGATATTAACAAGAATTAACAACAATCGGGCTGCTTGTAATGGCACAGGGAATGAAGGGCTTGGCGGCGGAAATTGTGCCGGTTTAGGACAGGGAAATATGGGCGCCGGAAGAAATAATGGTGCAGGTACTTGCGATGGCAGTGGATTTGGCGGAGGAATGGGAGCAGGAAGAGGAATAAATAAGTAAAAACATTTCTAGATGCCCATTACCTGGGGGGTAAAATGTAACCTTTCTGGTAATGGGCCTTGCTTTTCAGAAGACGGTAAATCAAATAAAGTTTATTCAGATAATGAAGAGGTGTTTTAGATGACTTGGAATAAAATAGCTAAATAGCTCAGGATGATTGTTTTAGTCGGGTTACTGGCATGGGTAACCTTTGAATCATATATGCATCAGATTCTTGGAGGGGGAAAAGCCCCATCCATACATGCACTTTATCCCTTTGGAGCACTGGAGAGTTTGTATGCGTTGCTCTTTATGGGGAGCTTTGTTAAAAAAATATATTCCGGTACAGTCATATTGCTGGTATTAACAGTAGTTCTGGCGTTTCTTTTCCGCAGAAGTTTTTGCGGTCTGCTCTGTCCTTTTGGTACATTGCAGGAACTATTTGCGAAGCTGGGGTAAAAAATATTTAAAAAGCGTTTTATTATCTCCCCAACAATAGATAAACCCTTATGATCCTTATTCAGCCTATTCGCATTTATCGGCAGTGTCCGCTGCTATAAAAGAAGATCCGGCAGCAATCATTAGTTTTATACTATTAATCATAACGGTGATCGGTTCATTTTTTTATGACCGCTTTTATTTCAAAGGAAATACCGAGCTACAACTTTGATGGAGCTAAAGCGAAAGCAAAAATAACAGAATAGAATCATTCAAAAATACAGTTAGCCAAATAATCTTCTGCCAATTTAGACAGCTTTTCAATACCAGAGTCTGGACATTCATCGTAATTGCCTAGCGGGAAATTGATGCCCAGAGCATTATATTTGCTGAGGCACATCTTTTTAAATGGCAGCAATTGCAGCTTCTGCAAATTGGAGAACTGTGCGGATATTGAGGAGATTCTCAGAATATTTTCTTCACTGTCGGTCAATTTGGGGACGATTACATGACGGATCCACAGGGGCACATCCATAGTCTCGGTAAGTTTTAAAAATGAGATGACGGTATTTATGCTGCCTTTGCAGTAATGCAGATAATCAGCTTCAGTGGAGAATTTCAAATCACAAAGGACTAAATCAGTATGGAGCAGTACTTCTCTGGCTCCGGCCAAATTTCCTATTCCGGCGGTGTCCAGGGCCGTGTGAACACCTATCTCATGCAGCCGTCGAAATAACCCGGATACAAACTCCCACTGCAGTAAAGGTTCACCGCCGGAAACGGTTACGCCGCCGTTTGCGCCAAAATAGGGTTTGTACCGCATAATTTTTGCCAACACCTCATCAACGCTGTATTCTTCTCCGGTCTTAGTGTTCCATGTATCCGGGTTGTGGCAGTAGGCACAGCGCAGGGTACACCCCTGCATAAAGATCACATACCGTATTCCGGGTCCATCGACAGCGCCCAGGCTTTGAAAGGAATGAATTCGTCCTTTCATTACATGACCTCATGAAAAGTTCTTGATATGACTTCCAACTGCTGTTGCTTGGAAAGCTTGTGAAAATTTACTGCATAGCCGGAGACGCGAATGGTCAGATTAGGATGTCTATCCGGATTTTCATAGGCTTCCATCAGGGTTTCTTTGCTAAGCACATTTACATTGAGGTGATGCCCCTTTTGTCCAAAGTAGCCGTCGAGAATGGATACCAGATTATTGCAGCGTTCCTCTTTATTATGTCCCAGCGCTTGCGGCACAATGGAAAAGGTATTCGAAATGCCATCTTTGCAGATGTCGTAAGTTAGTTTGGCCACCGAGTTCAGGGAGGCAAGGGCGCCGTTTTTGTCGCGGTTGTGCATGGGGTTCGCGCCGGGAGCAAAAGGTTCACCGGCTTGTCTGCCATCCGGAGTGGCACCGGTCTTTTTTCCATACACAACATTTGAAGTTATTGTCAGAATTGATAACGTATGCTCGGCATTTCTGTAAGTCTTATTTTTTTTCAACTCCTCATAGAACAGCTTTACCTGCTCCTGGGCAATGCTGTCCACGCGGTCGTCATCGTTTCCAAAGGCCGGATAGTTACCAATTATTTCAAAATTATTTATTAATCCTGTTTCATTACGAATACACTTCACTTTAGCATACTTTATTGCTGAAAGTGAATCTGTAAGGACAGATATCCCTGCGATACCGAAGGCCATGAAACGGTGAACGTCGGTGTCGTGCAAAGCCATCTGTGTCTTTTCATAGGCATATTTATCATGCATATAATGAATGATATTCATGGCGCTGACATATGTTTTGGCCAGCCATTCCCGGTAGATGTTCAGCATTCCCAGAACTTTGTCATATTCCAGGTATTCCCCTTCATAAGGAGCATGCGGCGGAGCAACCTGCTGTCCGCTTATTTCATCACGGCCACCGTTGAGGCTCATCAGCAGCAGCTTTGCCAGATTCGCTCTTGCACCGAAAAACTGCATATCCTTGCCCACCCTCATGGCTGATACGCAGCAAGAAATGGCATAGTCGTCACCAAATTCGACACGCATCAGATCATCATTTTCATATTGGATTGCATCAGTTTCATAGGATACTTTGGCGACAAAACGTTTGAAGTTTTGCGGAAGCCGATTTGACCAGAGTACAGTAAGATTTGGCTCTGCAGATGGGCCTAAATTATAGAGGGTATGAAGGAACCGGAAGGAACTTTTGGTTACGAGGGGTCTGCCGTCTTCGCCCATACCGCCAATTGTTTCTGTGATCCACATCGGATCGCCGGCAAAAAGCTCGTTGTACTCAGGTGTACGCAGATGTCTGGCTATGCGCAGTTTCAGAATAAAATCGTCAAGAATTTCCTGAGCCTGTTGTTCAGAAATTACTTTATTGTTAAGATCTCTTTCAAAGAAAATGTCTAGGAAAGTACTTACTCGTCCCAAACTCATAGCTGCGCCATTTTGTTCCTTGATCGAAGCTAAGTAAGCAAAATACAACCATTGTACCGCTTCTTGGGCATTTGACGCCGGCTGTGAAATATCATAGCCATACATGGATGCCATATCCTTAAGGTATCCTAAAAATGTAATTTGCTGATATAACTCTTCAAGTAAACGAATGTTTTCAGTATCCATGATACAGGTGCTCACAAGTGTTTTATCTTTTTTCTTTTCCTCGATCAGCTTATCAACACCATAGAGTGCTACTCTGCGGTAGTCGCCGATAATTCTGCCGCGGCCATAGGCGTCAGGCAGACCGGTAATAATTCCACTGTGACGTGCAGCCTTAATCTCGTCATTATAGACGCGGAAAACTCCTTCATTGTGGGTGGTTCTGTACTGAAATTCATTTTCAACCTTGTCAGAAAGCTTGTATCCATATGCTTTGCATGCTTTACGTGTCGTATTTACCCCGCCAAAGGGGTTCACGCCTCTTTTTAAGGGACGATCGGTTTGGAGACCAACAATGATTTCTCTGTCTTTGTCTAAATACCCTGGATTATAACTTGTAAGCGAACTTACCGTCTGTGTATCAATATCAAGAACACCGCCAAATTCTCGTTCTAATTCCAGTAGATGATTTAACTTTTTAAGCAATATTTTGGTGCGTTCGGTCGCAGCTGAGAGAAATTCCTCATTGCCCTCGTATGGTGTGTAGTTTGCCTGGATAAAACTTCTGACATCAATTTCTTTTTGCCAGTTTCCACTGTTAAAATTTTCCCATGCCGGATTGTTCATAAATTCCACCTCCGAATTTGCATATGCCATTATTGCTGCTTTTTGTAAGACAAAAAGCAGCATTCAAAAAATGAAATGCTGCCCAGACGGTCGGCTGATCTTAGACTTTTATTCCCCTGTGGTTTTATCCACTTTTTATCCGTCAGTAATAAAAGTCTGTATATAATGTTTGATGGAATTATAATCTATTGAATAGAGTCTGTCAAGAGATTCACATTGAAGTAAATTCGTATTTAAGTATTCGGACTATACCTTTTCTTTCCAGCAAAAATATTGACTATTAGAAGAAGAATGACTGAACCTAATAATGCTACTAAGAAACTCCAGATATTAAATCCACTTATACCAATTCCTCCAAATAGACTTACTATCCATCCGCCTAGAAAAGCCCCTATTATTCCCACTATAATATTCATTCCAACGCCCATTTTAGCATCATTTCCAACAATTTTACTTGCAATCCATCCTGCAAGACCTCCTAGTATAATCCAACTTATGATGCCCAATTCAATTCCTCCTTTGCTTTTAAGCATTATTTATATTATAATCTTCCCCAAAATTGAACAATATATTTTAATTTTTTCTAAATTAAATTCAGTTAAAAATAGAAGGGGGCGTAACGAAACTTTAGTTTTCGTTATGCCCCCTCACTTATTTGAGGTAAAAATTTTTGTGAATTACTCATCAAAAGGCTACTACCCTAGAGAAAGAGAAAAGACGCCTCATTATGAGACGTCCGGGCTGAGTTTAGTTACAGCCCCTTCTGTATAAATCCTTGAAATTCTACAATAGAACTTTCTTATGATTTACCAATTGCTGCGCTGGCGGGGTTGGTAGCAATCGCGGCAATATACCGGTTTGTCACCAGATGGTTGGAAAGGTACGGTGGTTTCCTTTCCACAGGTAGCACAGACAGCGGGGAACATTTCGCGTTGTTGGCGGCCATATCCGCTATTGCCGCGGGTTTGTTGCTTTTTGGCTGCGCGGCAAGCCGGGCAGCGACCGGGTTCATTCGTGAATCCTTTTTCAGCGAAGAATTCTTGTTCAGAGGCAGAAAAAGTAAATTCTTGACCACAGTCTTTGCAAGTAAGGATTTTGTCGTTAAACATTTAAAAAAACCTCCCAAATTGTTTGCCCGCTGGTGTTGGACTCTGAACTTCCCATAGCCTTAGGCAATTAAGAAGATTTTCATATATCCACAAAAACTATCGAGCATACAAAGTGTAACAGCGTAAGCTCAATATGTCAAACAGAGGATGACTAATTATCAATATTATTACTTTTGATAATTAGTCTTGTTTTTTCGGGATATGGTATAATTTTCCCCAGACATTGGAAACAAGTAAAGACAGTGGAGTATTGAATATAATAAAGAAAGGGACTTGAATTGAAGAAGACAGAAGGAAAATACAACGAACTTAAAGAAAAATACCAGTCACTGATAGTAAAACAGACTCATAATATCAACCTTATCAGCAACATTAGACTTATAGTTTTTCTTATCGGCGCAGTTCTGGGGATATATTTGATTGTAAAGAAAAATTATGGGTTATTTGTCTTCGGTCTTGTTTTATTTCTGGTTTTGTTTATTTCCTTAATACTGCTTCACGAGTATTATTTTAATAAAAAAAAGTATTCAATTATTCTTCATAAAATCAATGAAGACTCCTTAAAACGCATACATGGTAAGTGGAATACTTTCACCGATGATGGAGAGGAATTTATAGACAATAATCATAATTACTCCCAGGATTTAGATATATTCGGCAAAGGATCGCTTTTTCAGTTTATTAACACGTCCATTACTTATCTGGGAAGGCTTAAATTAAGGGATTTACTTATTTCACCTCCAAGGAGCATTGAAGAAATATCCGACAGGCAAGAAGCTGTTATTGAGCTTGCCCAAAAACTCGACTGGCGGCAGAAATATATGGCGGAAGGTTTGCTTGAATCTACGATGCATAATCCGGAAGCTCTGTTTTCATGGGCAAACAGGATAGAAAGATTTTACCGGAACCCGCTGGTCATTTTTATTTTTCGTTTTATTCCGATCATTACGATCGTTATTGGCATATTGACTTTCATAAATCCTGAACCTAAATACTATAGCCTAATAGCCGCATTGCTGATCCAATTTGTCGTACTGAAGATTAACTCCAGGAAGAGAGGAGAGATATTAGAAGTAGCCTCGAAATACCTGGAAAATGTTAAAGTTTATTACAAGATGTTAAGTTTACTTGAAAAAGAAAAATACAGTTCCCGGTACTTGCAAGGCTTAAAAAACAGGCTGAAGAATGATAAGGGACAGACTGCTTGTGAGCAAGTCCGTAAGCTTGTAAAAATAGTTGATGCCATCTCCAACAGGCACAATCAGCTTTATATCCCTTTCAATATAGTTTTTTTATTGGACTACCAGTTCATGTTTGCACTGGAAAGATGGAAAGGAGAGTCCGGCAGTAATTTGCGGGATTGGCTTAATATTATAGGAGAATTTGAGGCGTTATCCAGCCTTGCGGTTCTACGGCATGATTATCCTGAGTGGGCAATGCCGGAATTTTTAAAAGATAAACCTATTTTTACTGCAGAGGAGATGGGACATCCACTATTGATAAATTCCTGTGTAGCCAATAATTTAAAGTTTGAATTCCCTGAAAGTATATTGCTGATCACAGGCTCAAATATGTCGGGTAAGAGTACCCTGCTAAGAACTGCCGGCATCAACCTTGTTCTTGCCTATGCAGGGACGGCAGTACACGCAAAAATGTTCAAATGCTCGATTATGGATATTTATACCTGCATGAGGGTAAACGATAATCTTGAAAAGAATATTTCTTCTTTCTATGCGGAGTTATTGAGAATTAAAATAATAGTAAAAGCTGTAGAAGAGGGGAAGATAATTTTCTTTTTACTTGATGAGATTTTCAAAGGAACTAATTCCATAGATAGGCATACAGGAGCAAAGGCGCTGATTAAGAAATTAAGTAAGGAAAAGCTTTTGGGGCTTATATCCACTCATGACCTTGAACTCGGGGATTTGGCAAAGGAAAGTAATAAGATAAAAAACTATCATTTTCAGGAGTATTATGAAAATGATAAGATATGCTTTGACTATAAGCTTCGTCCAGGTATTTCTCAAACACGTAATGCCGCATTTCTTATGAAAATGGCAGGAATTGAGTTTAGCGAAGAATAAGTGAGTCGAAACTAAAAATTACAGTCATGCGGTAACAATGCGGCTGTCTGCCTGTAGGCCTAATTTTTCAACAGCTTGTTCCCGCATCTTATATTTCATAATTTTTCCGGCGGCATTCATCGGGAATTCTGTGACGAAATCAACGTAGCGCGGGGTTTTGTGTTTCGCCATATGTGAACGGGTGTAATCCCTGAGTTCATCGGCACTGAGCGCTGCACCATCCTTCAGGATCACGCACGCCATAATCTCTTCGCCGTACTGTTTATCAGGAACGCCGATCACTTGAACGTCCTTGACTTTAGGATGTGTATAGATAAAATCCTCAATTTCCTTGGGATAAATATTCTCCCCGCCTCGAATGATCATATCCTTGATGCGTCCGGTAATTTTATAATACCCATTCTCATCACGTCTTGCCAGATCGCCGGTATGAAGCCATCCACTTTCTTCAATGGCAGCCGCCGTTGCTTCGGGCATCTTGTAGTAGCCTTTCATTATGTTGTAGCCGCGCGCTACAAATTCACCATCAACATTATCAGGCAAATCTTCGCCGGTTTTGGGATCAACAATCTTGCATTCAACGCCGGGAAGTGGGCGGCCTACCGTACTGACGCGCAGCTCAACGGAATCATCTACGCGGCTCTGGGTACAGCCGGGCGAAGACTCCGTCTGGCCGAACACAATCGTAATTTGCGTCATGTTCATCATGTTCACCACATCCTGCATAACCTTAACGGGGCAGGGGCTGCCTGCCATAATGCCGGTCCTCATATAGGAAAAGTCAGTCTTAGGAAAATCCTCATGCTCCAGCATGGCAATAAACATCGTCGGAACACCGTGACAAGCAGTAATTCTTTCCTTGTTGATACATTCCAGCGACTGCTTGGGAGAAAAATAAGGTATTGGCGACATGGTTACGCCATGCGTCATGGCAGCCGTCATGGCCAGCACCAGCCCAAAACAGTGAAACATCGGGACATGAATCATCAAGCGGTCGGCAGTTGAAAAATCCATACAGTCGCCGATATTTTTACCGTTATTGACCACATTATAGTGGGTAAGCATAACACCCTTGGGGAAGCCGGTGGTTCCCGAAGTATACTGCATATTGCAGACATCGTGCCTGTTGAGGGAAAGAGCGCGGCGGTAAACCTCCTCAATTGGGACCCTGTCAGCCAGGGCAATGGCATCCGCCCAGGTCAGGCAGCCCTTTTGCCTGGAATCAACAGTGACAATATTGCGCAGGAAAGGCAGGCGCTTCATATGCAGTGGTTTTCCTGCCTCGGCGGTTTCCAACTCAGGGCAAAGCTCTTTTATAATGCTTATATAGTCAGAGTCTTTATATCCGTCTATCATTACGAGCGTATGCGTATCCGACTGGCGGAGCAGGTACTCGGCTTCATAAATCTTATAAGCAGTATTGACCGTGACCAGAACCGCACCTATCTTAGTGGCTGCCCAGAAGGTCATGTACCACTGAGGAACGTTGGTTGCCCAGATGGCAACATTATCACCCGGCCTGACGCCCATTGCAATCAGCGATCGGGCAAATGTATCAACATCGTCCCGAAACTCGGAATAAGTTCTGGTATAATCCATCGTGGTATATCGAAACGCATACTGGTCGGGGAACTCATCAACCATACGGTCAAGAACCTGAGGGAAAGTCAAATCAATGAGAGTATCCTTCTCCCAGACATATTTTCCGTTCTTGGCATTGTTGTCGAACAGATGACCCTTTAGGGCACTCTTTTCAGTGTAACGGCTCATATAGTTTGCGAAATTGGGAAAAACAACGCCCGCATCATCAAGATCAGCGGCCCAGCGCTTGACCCATTCCAGCGAAACATAGCCATCGTAGTTAATTGAGCGCAGGGCCATCATCATTTCATCAATCGGCAAATCTCCTTCACCCATCATGCGATACCTGATCGTGCCATTCTCCACAACTGAATCTTTAATATGTACATATTTAATATAGGCACCGAGGTTCTGTACCGTCTTTTCAGGTTTCTCACCTGCAAACCGGTAGGGATGATGCATATCCCACAGAGCGGCAACCGCGTCACTTGCTACAGAGTCAAGCAGTCGGCACAGACGGGCAGTGTCGGAATAGACACCGTTGGTTTCCGCCAGCAGGGTTACGCCCTTTTCTTCGGCAAGCGGAATCAGGCGCTGCAGCGCGGCGAGAACAACACCGTCATCTACCTCACCGGTAGGTTGGGGCTCAAGGTCTGCAAGAATGCGGATGTAGGGTGTACCAAGCTTGGAGGCCAACATAATATACTGCACAATCTCTTCATAGTTTTTCTCAGCATTTTCGGCAAACTTCAAGCAGCAGCCGGAAGAAAGGCAAGGAATTTTGAGGCGAAGTTCAGAAAGCATTTTTGCAGTTTGTGGGAGCTGGGATTCGGTGAAAGGCTGTGCTTGAACCGCAAATATTTCATTGCCCAATCCGCGGATTTCAATGCCGTCAAAGCCAATGTCCTTGGCCATAGAATAGATGTCAATCCAACTGAAGTCGGGACAACCAAGTGTTGAAAACGCAAGTTTCATTGTAATTTCCTCCTCTTATTATTCTATAACCAGGGACTAAAAAAAACCTTCGTCCCCTTGCATTTCTGTTAGAGACGAAAGCTTTAAACTTCCGTGTTACCACCCTTCTTGGTATTAAACATACCCACTCTGCGGCATCATGTCAAAATAACGAATGCCCTCTCGTTATAACGGCGAGAAACCCGTTCGACCTACTCGCTTCAATCGTCATGATGGTTTCCCCTTCAACGCATTTATCTAATTTTTATTAAAAGGCTATCAAATTCCATCATGATTGTCAAGAACTGCAAGATAAAAGTATTAAAAAAGTCATAGTTTAAGTACACATAGTTATGCCTTGACCAGGTAATATATTTTTAAAATTTTAATTTAATTATTTCTGAAATATATTCCCGCCGCAGATATGAAGAGCTATACTGAACTTATTGGAAATGTGTAGGAACTGGTGGATAAAGAATATAAGAGGAGGATTCGTATGATCAGGATGACGGAACTACTTAAGAATAAAAAGCGGATTTTTCTTATCGGAGTCGCCTGTGTTCTTATTCTTATTGCTTTTGCTATCTCATTCATTAACCCATTCGCTCCTGCCGACAGCCCAAAGCCAACTGAAAGTTCAGACACGAACGGGTATCAGGCAACGGTGCTGATGCAATTCCAAAGTAAATATGCAGGGGATCACGTCAACGTGGGAAACCTCCTTGGGAATTTGCCTTATGCCGAATATCTTAAGGGAGGAATGTCCCTGCAAACAGAGAAAACTCCTTATGGGATTACCGTCAATTATGACTTAAGTCAGTCCAATACCAATATAGATATCAATCAGGTTGAAACGACCTTGCGCAATAATGCCGTCGTTATTTTTGCGCTCATTGATAATGTCGATGTGGTTGACTTCAATTCTGATCTGGGCACGCAAAACCTCAAGCTCCGCTATGCCAGGAATGAGCTGCAGCAAAGCTTTCCCCAAGACCTGAGGGATTACGCCAAGAATCAAAGCGAGCTGCAAATCCTCTTGAACAGTTCTCACTTGAAATTGCTTGTCTATCCTCAAAAATACGCCCTGACCATGTCCAGTACGCCGGGTATCCGCCTGTTGGCACAGTATGATGGAGCAGCCAATCAAGTACAATATTCCGCAAGCAAAGGGAAAATTGAATATGTCGCAAGCAGCGGGCAACTGCTGAACTGGGACAGTACCGGCGGCAAAATAACTGAAAAGGGAGCCAAGGCTGAATTCCCGTTGGGTACACCGGCATATTGGAGTCCTCACGAGATGATCAATCAATTTGGCACAAATACTCAAAGTGAAATACCTTTGAATATTGCTGTTTGGCAAAACGGAATGAAGGTAGCGGAAAAACAGTTGATCATCCACTTTGACGGTTCAACGGCTTTCTTTACCGTCGAGCCCTCAAACGATGTAGTCATAACGGATAGCCTGCAGCCTCCGCCACAAAATCTGAACTCAATGGAGGAAGCGGTAAGCCGGGCCATTAAAAATCAGGGGAAAAGCTATCTGGCTGGGGAAGTGGCCACTGAAGGACATATCATTCTGGATACCGAGGAAAAAAACGGTCAAATCAAAGCCTATACCATTGCCAGTTTTGGCTATTTTGGCTTTGAAAATGGACTTTTCACCATGATCAGCGGCAGCGGCGCCATTCCGACGGTCATGACGTTTACCAAAAACGGAAGCGGTGCGTATGTTTTGCTTCAATACTAGGAACCGCAGGATGGTTCTTATTATCTGGATTCCGTCAAAAAAATGTTTCCGCAAAAACTTTGGCCGGAAGTGCTGACAGAGGGAAAGCACTACCCTGAACTTGCTAAACAAAAAGAAGCCCAGGCAACAGCCTATCTCAAAAGTATCGGCCGGGAGGCAACCGTTAGTGCCGGTTATGTCGAGAAAAAGCTGGTCGATATCAATGTGGAGGCTTCCAATAAGCTGTTCTCTGAACTGACAAAGTATAATGCTTTCCTTAATAACTGTCCCTATTGGATTGGTTCCAAAGAGGCGATTGAAAACGGGGTAAGATATATTTACGAGACTTCCCAGAGTAAAACCGGCGACGGCTGCGACCTTGTCTTATTCCAAAAGAAAAAAGAGGATGGAAGCATAGTTGCGGAGTCCAAATATAAGATCGTAGGAAACGAACCGCAGCTGATAGCCGAGTAATTGGAGCAATTATAAGAAACCGCCCGGCTTATATCGTTTGCGCGATTAGCCGGGCGGTTTTTCTCTTGGTGAGATTACCTTTTATTTTTATTTTTCACATGCTTCATGGCCTGTTTCATTTCTCCCATACTGCCAAACATTCTCTTGATTTTTTCCTGTTCCAGCTGACGGGAGTTTAGTCCTTCGTAGCCAATTTCTTTTTGCAGCTTGAGATAATTCTCGAAACGTTCCCGCGGCAGTTCTCCCGCTTCTATGGCTCTTCTTACCGCACAGTCCGGTTCGGCGGTATGAGAACAGTCCTGGTATTTACACCTTGCCGCCAAATCCGCGACATCTTCAAAGCACTTGGACAGATTGCCGGAGTCCAGCTGTAATTCCCGCATCCCAGGCGTGTCGATCACAATCCCGCCCTGGGGTAAGAGCAATAACTGACGATGGGTTGTGGCATGCCGTCCTTTGTCATCATCTTCCCGGATATCTTTAGTGACGAGAACGTCCCGGCCCAGCAGACGGTTGATCAGCGTTGACTTGCCAACACCGGAAGATCCAATGAAAGCAATTGTTTTCCCTTTGGTAAGATAAGAAACTACCTGTTGATAACCGTTGTCTTCCAGACTGGAGCAGACAACGACATCGGTGCCAACGCTGACCGTGGAAATTTCCGCAAGCCGTTGACTTAAGTCAGCACATAAATCTGCTTTCGTCAGCACAATTACCGGCGTAGCCATACTGTTCCAAGCAATGGAAAGGTATCGCTCCAATCGGCGCAAATTGAAATCAGCATTTAACGACATACAGATAAACACGATGTCGATGTTTGCCGCGATAATTTGAATGGTGTTTGATGTGCCTGCAGCTTTGCGCTCAAACACGCTTTTGCGCTGTAAAATGTGATGAATCACAGCGTTTCCGGTATTGTTATCGATCCTGTCGATCATGACCCAATCCCCGACTGCCGGGAAATCCCCGCTGCCGCCGGCTTGATAAGCCAGTTTCCCCGAAACGCCGGCCTGCAGTTCTCCCTGTTCGCCGATTACTTTATATAAATCACGATGCTGTTCGGAGACTCTTGCCAAAAACAACCCGTCATACAAAGCTGCCTCTTGGGCAAAACGATCGCTTAATCCATATTCTTTTAATCTCAGATAATCCATGATTCCTCCAAAAGAGGGATATAATAAAATACGGACTACATTATATCATAAATTTCAATTAATATTGTGTGTAGTCAGAGCTGAAGCATCAAAATTGT
>DIWC01000056.1 GCA_002423425.1 Peptococcaceae bacterium UBA6116 | reverse complement strand
ATTCTTCAAAAAAGTAACTGTATGGGAAAAACAAGTTTGTCATAAATATTCTGTACCAATCATATAAACCTGAATTAACACTATACCTAGCGGTTTATTACACAACATCTTAAAGTTTAACAATACCGAAAAAACTCCAGCGAATAAAAATTTCTAAACTATATCCATATTTTGAAACTTCCTTAGAGCAAAAAAGATAAATGATATACAGCTGATCAGCCAAAATAATATCACCGGCAGCGGTTTTACGGCGATTATACTATCGGCAAAAGTTCGGGAAAATATAACATCTTGAGAAGCAGAAAGAAAATACGCATACATTCCCTGGAAATGCGAACTTAAATCCAAATATTGCCAATAACCAAACGAAACACACTGCCAATTAATGCTTGTTTTTATTATCGGAATAATTAAATAGATAATTATAAAAAAGATTAGAAATACAACAAGAATTTTTTTTCTTGAATTGCATAAAACCGATAACCCTGCCGATACTGTTGAAAAACATACAACAATAAACAGTAAATAAATTCCCAACAAAGGGGTTATTTTTATAAGTTCATAAATAACACTATTATCAGGATGAACAAAAACAGTCATTAATAATATAGCTATAAAAGTTGAACAAAGGCCTAAAATAAGCGAAGATACAGTTAACGCCAGCCATTTCCCCATAAAGATCTTATACCTGGCTAAAGGCTTACTAGCAAGCAACAAAAGCGTTCCTTCCTTTTTCTCTGCCGCAATTAAACCGATCCCGTGAAAAACAATAAACATAAGAAACGGCGGGCCCAATATCCAAAAAAAGCAAAACAGCAGGAAAAGATCAGCAGATCCGGTAAATTCAATTTGCATAATTGCATTGGTTAAAAGGTACTTGGAGGCGTAACCCGAGAGCACGGTCACTCCCTCAACAAATAACAAATAGACCAGAATATTTCCCGATCTCAGAATTGTCAATAGTGTCTGGGCAAAGACAGTTCTCACTACCCTTCCTCCTTACCTGGCAACAAATAACGGGATATCGTTTGGACAGTAACCTCTTCCTCACGGAAAGAATATAATCCTATTTTCAAATTATGTATAATTGTTGGCAAGTCCTTACGAAATCTTTCTCTCTCTTTAGTTAAAACAATTATCAGATCATCTTCAGCCTGAATTATTTGTTTAAGATAAAACACTCTTTGTAAAATATTTAATAGCATTTGATTATCAGTAGTATGGAGTAAGAATACCCCATAGCCATATAGATTTCTCAGATCTGCTGTTTCTAAGCTTAAAAGAACTTTCCCCTTGTCTAAAACGCTGATTCTATCGGCAATGCTCTCTATATCGGTCCAAAGCGGGGCGGAAAAAACTACAGTGGCACAATTATCTAACGATAATTCTTTAATGATTTGCAGAATATTTTCTTTCCCAGTTTCATCTAGTCCGCTTACCGGCTCATCCATTAGTATAAGCTGCGGCTCGGGCAAAAAACTCTGAGCTATTGATATCTTAGTTTTCATCCCCGGGGTAAGGTCTACCGGCTTTTTATCCCTAAAACTATAAAGATCGATTTCCTTCAACAGTAATACGGATCTGCGAACAGCCTCCAACTTACTTATTCCCGCGAGCATTCCCATATAGACCAGATAATCCAAGACGGTCAAAGAAGAATAGAACGCCGGTTTGGCAGGTACATACCCTATTATTTTCCTTGCCTCCTGGCTTCCAAGCCGATGATTAAATATCCTGCCCGAACCGCTCGACGCTCTTACCGTTCCCGCCAGAATATTTAAGAGAGTGGTCTTGCCGGAACCTGGGCAGCCTACCAAGGCATATATATCCCCTTGTTGCACCTCAATGCAGCAATCATTTAGGGCTGTATTCTGATTAAATTTTTTACTCAGGCTTTGAGTAATTACAGCGTAATTCGACATTTTAACTATCTGCTCCTAAAATACCGCTTCAAAAATATAGGGAACCCGAAGATTATTCCGATCCAAAAGAAACTTATACCTGCAGCAATAATCAAAGGATTATTATTGCCAACGACCATAACGGAAATATTTTGTAAAGAATATTCCCCATTTGGTAGATATTGAGCCACGCCAATAATATGACTGCCGCCGTTCACTTCAATCTCAGCCAACTCGTCCGCAGTTTCCAAAGCCAACACATTGTCTGCAAATATGCTTGTTATGACCGAAGATTGATCGTTACTCCACTGTATCTTTAGAGGAGACGAGAGTGAAGAATAACTTCCTTCTTCCCCGTTTGCAATCCGGATCGAGATGTTGCCTGGAATGATTTTGAAATAATTAACCTTGCCTTTTTCATCTTCTACAATTAAAGAATTTGTTCCGGCTAAAGCCATTTTATAGTTTGAAGTTGGCAAAAAAGCAACAGGCTTTGCTGCTAAATAATCATAAATAACAACCATTGTTTCTCCATTTTCTCCTCTTGCTTTTGCTGTTGCAGCCAAACATTTCGTTCTATATAAAAGCAAAGTCTGCATGGAGAATCCTGCGCTCCAGTTTTGATTTAATTCTCCGGCAGGCAATTCCTGGATATTAAGAACTTTATAAGGCTGTTCCCATCCTCCGGCCACATCAAAAATCTCAATTTTCAGACCGGTTCCCGCGCCGGCATTCTTTAGTACTGCAAGTTCAGGTATACCGTCATTATTCAAATCATCCACCGCACATACCGGAATATTATCGTTACTCCAGCTAAATAATTGATCACAGCCAAAACTTGGGTAATTCCACAATACACTGCCATCTTTGCCGTCCACTATTTGAAGTTGCCTTCCATTAGGCCCGTCATCCTTGCAAAGAATTAAATCCTTAGTCCCGTTATCGTTAAAATCTACCCCGCTTCCATGCAAAACAAGTTGCTCTCCCTCTTGTTCCATTAGCAAACGCCCATTATTACCGGAAATAATGCTCTGAACGGTCTGTTTTCCTACCTTGCGGGTTAAGTTCAACTCCGCAATACCATCCTGGTCAAGGTCATCAAAAAGAGTGGCTTGACTTAAATCTATTTCTCCTGCAGGAATCTTATATAACTCTCGATAATAAAAATCAATGCCGCCAACCCTATTGGTTAATCCCAGCCTTACTTGAGTGGGGGTTAGGATAAATAAATCAGAAACTCCGTCTTTATTCACATCACCTGCAGAAAGAAGCATTGCTTCGGCTGCTATTCCCTTTGTCGGCTCGAAATACCCATCCATTTTTAGGTTAAAATGTGGCCAGCTTTTAATAATATGCCCTCCAGCACCATCTAAAATATAGAAGTGGGTTGATGTGCCGGCCATAATTTCACAAGCTCCATCGTTATTTAAGTCCTCCAACCTTAAAATGGAAACAATTTTCTCGTCGGCAGACAGATACGTCTCCCATAAAAGCTTCCCGTTGGATCCACTTAAAGCAAAAATTTTAACCGGCAATTTTGACCCTGAATTTTGCGGAGCTAAAGCCGCTAAAATATCAGTAACTCCATCCCCGTTAAAATCAGCACCGAACTGTACTTTTCCCATTCCGCCATATTTAAGGATGTCTGATTTATTAAGCATATATTCCCAGATAACCTGCTGTTCTGAGACTTTGCGGATTAATCCCGTCTTTTCCCCCGAATGGTCCTTTGTGGATACGGAATATAAAAGCAGATAGTCCTTTTCATCTTCTTCATGCAAAAAACCGGCATCATAAAACCTCTGGATAGACCATATCTCACTTTTGGTTTTTTTGTCCAATAAAGCTATTGCCGTACCCGAATCTGTCAGAAGAACATTCCCTTTACTATCTGCCAATTGGTTACTCCCCGTTATAGTTTCTTGTCTTTTCTTGTACCAAACTGCCTTTCCTTTAGCAGCACTAATAGCAGTACTAACCCCTAATTCGTTATCAACGCAGAGATCTTCCAAATTATCACCGTCCAAATCAGGAATAACAGTTAAGGAAACAATATTCCTCGCCTCAGAATGTTTCCAGACTGCCATACCATTTTGGAGCGAAACTTTATAAACGGTACAACCTGCCGTCAGATATAAGTACTGGTTTTCTTGAGCAGAATATACCATCACCGGCGAATTACTTGGTGACGTAATTGATTCGCCTAATAACATTTTATTTTCGGGGAAAAATTGCCATAATGCTTTACCCGTGTTACTGCTAACACATTTAAAGCAGGTAAAGTAATGATCTTCAAACCCAATGACCAGGTCTTTTTCTCCATCAGAATCCTGATCAGCAATCATTTTATAAGATGAAATCTCCATACCCGCAAGAAAACGCTTAACAACCCTGCCCTCATAAATAAGATAAAGTCCGGAACTCGTAGGTAAAACGAGTACTTCCTTTTTAGGATTAACAAATTCGAATCCCGGTTGCCCGGAGATTTCCCCGATAATAATCTGGGCAAGATCATTTGGCTCTTGAGCATAAATATAGCTATTCTGCGGCCAAAAGCTTAAAAGAAAAAAGAATACGACAAAAGTTAAACATGTCCTTTTATAATGAATCTCTGGCCAAAAATCAGTCACAATTTTTTCCCTCGGATGATTTTTTTATATAGATTAAACCTCACTTTTGATCCTCCCCAAGATTATCACAGGGGTTTTCTGGAATAAACAATAAAATTAATAACCCGGCCGTTTATAGAGTTGTTTTTCTTTGGCAAGAATATCCGGTTTATAAACCGCTTCCATCCATTTATCCTTTGGAACCTCTTCAAAAGCGATAGAAATATTATCTTCTTCTATTAGCATGACTTCTTGCATCGCACGGTTTATTTTTTCTGCTAGAGCTATTTTTTGTTCTTCGCTTCTTCCTGGCCAAAGTTTCACAATAATATGAGGCATCCATTACACACCCTTTCAATTCCACCTATTCGCTTAAATTTTCCGGTTCATCCGTCTCGGTTAGGTTTAGTACCTCCTGAGCTTTCAGGACTAAGTCAGCCGGAACATAAATATCGACCCCGAAATTTGTCATTCCCATATAGATCATAAGATATCCCCCAGCTTCCCTGTATTTTTTTTCAACAGGGATGCTTTCGGAGTTTAGGATTGATTCAATAACGTTTGCTTCATTTTCATTGTTCGCCTGAATGATAAACTCCCAAGTATTAATTTCTTCCTTATTTTTAATTTTCCACACCCCCATATTCCCAATTCTTTATTATTCTTAAACGATAACCTAAGCATTCATTGCTCTATTTCTCGATAAGACCCTTTTCCCCTTTATTATACTCACAAAATATATTGATTTTTAATCTATAAACAATTGATTTGATTTAAAAATGCAGGTATAATAACCTAGCTGGGGTATATAGGAGGTGATACTTATATGGAATTTATTATTAATGACAAAACAATAAGCGCCATTGAAAAAAAAGGCAGTGTATTTACCATTAAACTAAATAGCATTTACAGTTTAGGAGGGGTAAGTTATAACCTCTGGTCAGAGGCGGGATCGAAAACTTACGATGATAATTCCTATACCAAATACCAACATCAAGGAATTACCATTTATATTGATAAGAGACTAAAGGTTTCGGACACTGTAGAAATAAAACTGGGATTAAATCTCGCTTTTTTCGGGCCAGATTTTCATATCAGTGGAGTATTGACCTGTCCCCAGAAAAATGTACAAGATTTATTTAGAGATATCAAAGAGATGCAAAGAGATCAAATAAAATAAGGACACTTTCCTTAAACAGGACTAATATAATGTTAGTTCTGTTTATTATATCTATAAACACTTGATTTGATTTAAAAAGACAGGTATAATAAATATACCTAATGGGGGTATGTAGGAGGTGATACGTATATGAAATTTATTATTAATGAAAAAACATTAAGCGCGATTGAAAAAAAAGGCGGTGTGTTTACCATTAAACTATCTGGCTGTATCAGTTGAGGAGGGACAAGTTATAGCCTCTGGTCAGAGGCGGGATCAAAAACTTGCGACGATAATTCCTATACCAAATACCAACATCAAGGAATTACCATTTATATTGATAAGAGACTAAAGGTTTCGGACACTGTAGAAATAAAACTGGGATTAAATCTCGCTTTTTTCGGACCGGTTTTTAATATCAGTGGAATATTTACGCAGTAAAGTTACCAGGAAATAAATAGCTTTCTTTATTATAAACAGGACTAATATAATGTTAGTTCTGTTTATAATTTATCGCTGACCGTTGAATAAAAAGATCCTTTTCCCCGCTCTCAGACAGGGAATCGACTCCAAAACTACAGGATTATGCCCAACAGCGCCGCCTACTGCTTGTGACGACATTGTCCGTAATCCTCGCTGAAGAACAAAGGTCTTCGCGATATTACCATAAGTGGTAACGTGTCCAAAAGGAATACTAAGCAAGATATTCCAAATATCTTTTTGAAATTGCGTTCCGCTAGGATCAAGTTTAAGATTTAAGGTTGTAAAGCTACAGTCTATACCGGAAAAATAATATCCGAGCCAAAGGCGAAGAGTATCAAAAACAGGGTAATATTTTTGTCCAATAAACCATAAACCGGTCAGGACATCTTCCTTAGCAGCGGCAGTCATTTTTCCCAAAGGAGTATCAATCAGGCATGTGTACGTCATTTTTTTAAGTCCTTTGTGAAACAATTCTTTTTACAGTCTCCAAAAAAACATCCATTTCTTCATTACTACCAATGCTGACTCTAAGATAGTTATCTATTCTTGGCTTTTTAAAATACCTGACAAGAATTGATTTTTCTTTAAGCTCTTGATATATTTCTCCTGCCGTTACCGACGGATGACTAATGAACACAAAGTTAGACTTGGATGGAATTACCTTAAATCCAATTTTACGAAGTTCACCAATTACTTTTTCCCTGGTAATGATTATTTTTTCCCTGGAAGTTTGAAAGTACTGATCATCTCTAAAAGCTTCAGCTGCTCCGATTAACGCCAATCTATCTAAGGTATAGGAATTAATGGAATTTTTTATAGTATCAAGAGCTTTGATCAACTCTTCACGGCCCAAAGCAAGCCCTACCCTTAAGCCTGCCAGACATCGGGATTTTGACAGGGTCTGAATGATCAATAGGTTAGAATATTTATCTATTAGTTTTACGGCAGATTCTCCGCCAAAATCGATATAAGCTTCGTCAATAATCACAATTTGATCCTGGTTATGAAGCAGAATCTCTTCAATCTCTTCAAGGGAAATAACATTTCCGGTAGGTGCATTGGGATTTGGAAATATTATCCCGCCGTTTTCTCTAAAAAATTGTTCAATAGGCAGGGTAAAATCGTCATTAAGGTTAATGAGTTTATAGCTGATCTTAAATAATTCAGCATACACGGGGTAAAAACTATAAGTAACATCGGGAAATAAGATAGGTCTATCGGGATCAAAAAAAGCCATAAAAGAAAATGCCAATACCTCATCCGAACCATTACCAAAAAATACCTGTTCTTTTTTTAAGCCATAATAGGTTGCTATGGTTGTCCTTAGTTCATCTCCGTTTGGATCCGGATATAATTTTAGACTTTCATTGGCAGCTTTTCTTATCGCCTCTGTAACCCTTGGTGACGGCGGGTAGGGATTTTCATTAGTATTAAGTTTAATGTATTTTCTGTCTTTAGGTTGTTCCCCCGGAACATATGGTTCCAGACTTGCAGCTAACTTACTCCAATATTTAGACAAAGCGCCCTTCCTCCACCCAAAAATATTTTTATTATTTATCTATTCACAAAAAGACCTATTCTTTAAAAAGCTTAGGTTTCCCTCACGATTATATGTTACAAAACTAAAAATGAAAAAGCAATAATCAAGTATACGGCAAGCAGCTGCACCCCTTCCAGCCAGTTTGATTCACCGTCGTTAGAAACCCTGTTTGCTATTAATACCGCCACGACTAAAGATATCAACTCAAATTCATTAAAAATAATGCTCATCGGGGTAAATAACAGGCTAATAAATACCAGAACCGGTGTAACAAATAATATAATCTGCAGACTCGAACCAATGGCAATTTCAACCGCTACATCCATTTTATTTTTAAGAGCCATTACAACCGCTGTGCTATGTTCAGCCGCATTGCCAATAATAGGAATCAAAATAATACCGACAAAAAACTGGCTGAGCCCAACGGCCTTGGTCATTGGTTCAACAGCGCCAACCAGGATCTCACTTTCAAACCCAATAAAAACCGTGGCCGCAATTAATACTGTAACAGCTCTTTTCAGAGACCATTTGGCTGTACTCTCCTCGGTATGATTGATCGAATAAATATCTTTATGTGTGTAGAAAGAAAAAAACAAGCTTAAAAAATAGATTAAAAACATAATGACCGCAACTTCGATACTTAATTTTTCATACTGAGTATTTAATAATTCCGGCTTTAGCGTATGCGTAAAAATCGCCGGAATACATAATCCGATTACTGCCAATAACAGCATGCTGGAACTGACGTCAACAACTTTTTTGCTGAAATGCTGTGTTTTATATTTTATCCCGCCACACAACATACTTGCGCCCAATACCAATAGAATATTCCCGATAACCGATCCGGCAATTGATGCTTTTACGATATCAAAAAGCCCTGCCTTGAGGGCAAAAAAGGAAATAATCAGCTCCGTCGCATTCCCGAAAGTGGCATTTAAAAATCCTCCGGTTCTTGGTCCCGAATAAAAGGTGATTTCCTCTGTTGCCTCCCCCATCAAACCTGCTAAGGGAACAATAGCCAGTGCCGAGAAAATAAAGATCAACGTTGCCGGTAAATCAATGAATTCGGCAATAACACTAATCGGTACAAAAATTAACAAGTATCTCAAAATTTTCATTAACGAATATATACCTCACATACTTCTGGATTATTTTTGCTAAACCCTTCAATACATTATTATATCAGAAATGTAACTCAAGGAAAAATCATCCATATATTATAAAAAAGGATGATGTCATTCGTGACAAATTATAGCCTACATGTAAAAAATAGACTTATCTGGGACTACGGGTCATACAACGGCCAAAATTACATCCCAGCACAATCTGATCTATAAAACTTATCCCCGGCAATGGCAGCTACATATTTGAACAAAACAATGCATTAATAGATTTTGCCAATGACGTCTTTACCGTACAAGATATCCCTTTAGACGGCAAGCTTCCTTCTTTGCCGGAAAAAGTGAACGTCAAACGGGGTGAAGGAAAAGTCATAGACGTCAACGGACAAAGAAAAGAAGCCTACCGGGATGAACAAGGCATACTTCATCTGGTAAATACAACCTGTACCCATATGGGCTGTGAATTAAATTGGAATTCTGCTGAAAGATCCTGGGATTGCCCATGTCATGGTATTTGGTGAAGTGTCTGCCTAATCTCAATCAAAAACTGTTCAGTATTAACGACCTTCTTTATGGGAAATAGGAATATTTGCGCCAGATCTTTGGTCATAATTCCTGCTTCAATTGTTTTCAACGATGCCGTTTCTAATTGATTGGCGAACTCAACCAAATCATTTAACCCATCAAGTTCTCCGCGTTTTCTTAAAGCACCGGTCCAGGCAAAAAGCATCGCCATGGAATTGGTAGAGGTTTCTTCTCCCTTAAGATGCTTATAATAGTGCCGTGTAACTGTACCATGAGCGGCCTCAAATTCGTAACATCCCTGCGGAGAAACTAAAACAGACGTCATCATAGCCAGGCTGCCAAAAGCTGTTGCCACCATATCAGACATTACGTCGCCGTCATAGTTTTTACATGCCCAGATGTAGCCACCTTCGGAGCGGATTACGCGGGCTACGGCATCATCGATTAAAGTATAAAAGTATTCAATCTTAGCCTCTGCAAATTTCTGTTTATACTCATGATCAAAGATATCCTTGAAAATATCTTTGAAGGTATGGTCGTATTGTTTGGAAATTGTGTCTTTGGTTGCGAACCATAAATCCTGATTCAGATCAAGTGCGTAATTAAAACAGGAACGGGCAAAGCTTTCAATAGATTTGTCCAGATTGTGCATCCCCATGAGAATACCCTTACCCTGAAAATCAAAAATCGTCTGCCTGAATTCTTCCCCATTTTGACCGGTGAAAACCAGTTCAGCCTTGCCGGGACCACCAACCTTGTATTCAATATTTTTATAGATATCACCATAGGCATGACGGGCAATGGTAATAGGCTTTTTCCAAGTGGTTATGAGTGGTTGAATACCATTAACACTAATTGGTGAACGAAAAACAGTCCCATCGAGAATTGATCTGATGGTAGCATTGGGACTTTTCCACATTTGTTTAAGGTTATACTCCTCGACCCTCTGGGCATTCGGTGTAATGGTCGCGCATTTAACGGCCACACCGTATTTTTTGTTGGCCATTGCGGCATCAACTGTTATTTGATCTTCAGTCTCGTCCCGTTTCTTCAGTCCGAGATCGTAATACTCCGTCTTTAATTCAATGTAGGGTAAAAGCAAGATTTCCTTAATGGATTTCCAGATGATTCTCGCCATCTCGTCTCCATCCATTTCAACAATCGGGACATTCATTTGGATTTTCTGCATTTTTTCCTCCTCGAAATGTTCAATAACAATAAAAAAATTATATAATGTTGATTATTTCATAAATATTATACTATAAAACTTATTAATTTATAGTTAATAGTCCTATGTATACTATGTTCAATCATCATCAGCATCTTCCCGGTAACCATTGTAAAATTAATTATTAAGCATTATAATTTACTTAAGAATTCTTTGGAGAGGTGATAAATCAAATGGAGGAGATACTTCAATTTTTAAGAGAAAACTCGCCATTCTACTTTACTTCGGTCGATGGAGATAAGCCTAGGGTAAGGCCATTAGGCTTTTTTATGGAGTACAATGGTAAACTTTACTTTGGAATAGGGAAAGAAAAAGCATCCTATAAACAATTAATTGCTAACCCTAATGTCGAAGTCTGTACCTGTAATAATCAAAGACAGTGGATAAGGATTAGAGGTACCGCTGTATTTGATGACAGCGCGGAAACACTGGCGAAAGCTTATGAAACAAAGCCAAATCTAAAAAATACCTACAATGAGAAAAGCGGTTTGATCTTCGGTATTTTTTATTTAAAAGATGGCGAAGCGGAAATAGCCGATATGCGGGGTCATTTTAAGAAAATTAGCTTTTGAAAATCAGAGGGGCGTATAAAACATTAGTTTTCGTTACGCCCTGTTTATCGCCCTGTTTATTTGTGTGTCTTATTAAGGATTTTTCGACAAAATCTAATCAAGCGCTGCAGATCGGACAGATAGAGTTTACGCACCATAGGCTTCAAATGAGGAACGGTTAAATTCGCTGGATAAGCATTAGAATAGCGATAAACAACATACTGAGCAGTTATTTCCTTAAATTCCGGACTTAATTCCGGGTACTTCACCAAAAGCCGACCGCAATAATCATCTGGAGTCTCATCGATTTGCCGCGGACACATCTTCCAGCGTCCCCACCAAAGCAGCTGCCTATAGGCTAAATAGACCGGCATTCCGACAGGTAAAAAGACCAGGAGAAAATATCCTGTTCTTTTTATTTTTTCTTTAATTAAAACATACAGGTCTCGCCATGACGGCAAAGGATTATTAATCTTGGAATAACTTTTTCCGCCTTGCCGCTTTAACAAGAAGGATATCAAAAGCCGCAGCATACTATAAAGCCCTGCCAGCATGATCAAAGCTAAAAAGATGCCCAAAATCCACATTCCGCCTTGAAAAATTACGTCCAACCAGGAAAAATCGGTGGAGATAGTGCCGGTAGCTGTCGGAGATTGTTGATCTTGAACCGAATTGCTTGTCCTGGGAGCGTACATCAATCTACAAAGGAATAGCAAAAGATACGCCAGAAAATGTCCAATAAAAAGGAAACAGTTTTTAATGAAATCAAATAATACCCCTGCCGTTCCCGTGACCTGAGGAAAAACTAAAACGGTTTTTACCGAAAGATACAGAAACCCAATTGCGACAAAAGCCAATATCAACCTGGAAAGAGGATTTGTATTGGAACCTGTATTGTTATTGATATATAAAGAAATAACATTCAAAAATAAAGCCGTAATTATCCAGGTCATTCCTCCCGGCAATGATATTTTCACAAAACCCATTATAAGGATTACCAGAAGAGTAAAGATCACGCAAATATCGAAATGGACGTAAACATTAGTGTTTTTTTTATAAGCAAGACAAAAGGAACGGTACGCAAGCCATACAATTGAGCAGTCGACCAGGATAACGTTCACAGCAGACAGTAATTCCCGGGGAATTGAAAATAAGATGAACCCTGTTTGCCATATAGCCAGTCCAACAATTAAACCGATCAAAAACAAATTAATTAGGAGTATGGTCAGGTGCCGGAAACTTCGGTAGGAAATTAATATATTGGCAATAGTTAAACCAGCAGTAAGAATGAAGAAGAAAGCTGGACTTACCAGATAATCTCCTTTAAACGAACCAACGACGCAAAAATACAATAGAACTATAAAACACGTCTCTGCAAAAATAAGAGATAACTTAAGAAATATATTATGGAAGCTCATTTTCCGCCTCCTTATTATTTTCGATGGGGTAACAAATTGCCTGCCGTATAGCCGGCGGCAAAAGCGAAGGATAGTTCTTACCAATTACTATCAGCGTTGTTCCCCATGGCAGATAAAGAGCCTCCGTCTTGAGGATATCCTCAAGATTCCCCAAAACAGCCAATTCAGCCCTCGCCAGGGATTCCAGGACTAACTTTCCTTGTTTCAAATCTCTATTTACCGGTATTATTACTGCCCCAGGCTGTTCTTTTCTGGCTGCGTTGGCAATTAAGCCAAATGGAACTTTGTTGCTGTCGGCCCACACTGCCAAAGTAGCAGCCACTGAAAGAGCCTTTTCAAAAAGATCTTCCTGAGGCTCCGGCAGCAAAAAGGTCTCCGCATCAATGGCAATCAATATCTGCAGACTGGCAGATGGTTCGATTATTTTAGCCATCAGCCTGTCCTGATGAGCACTTGCCTTCCAATGGATAAACCTGGCTGGCATATCGGGCGTATACTCTCTTAGCCCAACGAACATGATAGGATCAAATAGAAATGGACGATTGTCCCTCTCCAGACCGCTAAAATCGGAAGGTCGCAAATAAATGTCCTCTAAATCTATAAGCCGGGGATAGACGATTACACTCCGAGTCTCTCCCCTCAATGTTTCACGGTAAAAAAGCCCAAGGACATCACGGGAATACAGGCGGAGAGCAGGCATTTTATAATAACCGCGCTTTTGCGCTGTAACTCTGTAATCAGCCGCCGTTTTGGCATACGAACCGAGATAGGCTTGGCCATTGATATCCTCCACCGATTCTCCTTCCAGGGAAAAAATCTGCGGAAGGGGTGACAGGGATTGAATCCAGTTAAGAAGGACAGGCAGCCTTTTTTTGTTTGCGACTGTAACGGTAAAAATAGTTTCCTCGCCAGGAAATAATCGGCAGGGATTAAAGTCTGTTATGACCTCAAGCTTAAAAAAGCCTGCCCTGGACCATAAACCGGCTGTTTCGATAACTAGAATGAGGATAAACAAAAAAAAAGCAGGGAAAAATACCTTCGCTTTCAGCAGGTATAAAAATAAAACAATAAAAGCAAGTCTTGCAAGCAATAAAGTATAAATGGATGTAAAGAAGGGAACTGGTGTTGCTTTTTCCATGGTCTACGCGCCTTCTTTTTCTACCGGTACAGGAACTGTTGCCAAAACTTCATTCATGACCTGGCTTGTTTGTACTCCCCTGAGACGGTCTTCCCGTTTCAAAGATAAACGATGGTTGAGCACATACCTTGCCAGATATTTTATATCGTCAGGAATTACAAAGTTTCTTCCTCTTAGTAATGCCAAGGCCCGGGATGCGCGATATAAAGCAAGGCTTGCTCTGGGACTCGCTCCAAAGGTGACTGCAGAATGAGTCCTCGTCGCCCTGACCAGTTCCACTATATAAGCTTGGATGGATTGGTCTACAAAAACACCTTTGGACAGTTCCTGCCATTCGATAACATCTTTTTTCCCCGCTGCTTCCTGCAGCTTTATTAGGGGATTTTCCTTACCATGAGTAATCAATATGCTTTCCTCTTCTTCAGCACTCGGGTAACCCATCGAAATCTTTAAGAGGAAACGATCCAGCTGTGCTTCAGGCAGCGGGAAAGTTCCATCATGTTCGATCGGATTTTGCGTGGCAACAACTAAGAAAGGGTGAGGAAGCTTAATTGTTTGTCCATCTATTGTCACCTGCCTTTCCTCCATTGCCTCAAGTAAACTGGCCTGAGTACGGGGAACAGCACGGTTTATTTCATCTACCAGTAAGATATTGGTTATTACAGGACCGGCCCTAAAGGAAAAGCTGTTACTTTGCCTATCCAATATATTAAAACCGGTCACATCGGTGGGTGTCAAATCAGGCGTACACTGAAGCCTGTGATAATCAGCATTTAATGAGGCCGCTAAAGCTTTGGCTATTAACGTTTTTCCAACACCCGGAACATCTTCGATGAGAATATGGCCCTCAGCGATAAGTGCGACTAACAACAAAACTAAAGAATCTTCTTTGCCGAGAACAATGTCAGAAATATTTTTCTTTAAACGTTGTAAGGACATTGGCAACATTACGAACTTTTCCTCTTTTCTTTAGATTTTTTTCCTTTTAGTATAAATCAAGATTACCTATAAAGAAAGCATATTTTGATACTCTTAAAATAACCTTAGAAATCTATTTATCTAATCACCTTTTCTTAAGCATATGCTCCATAATCCGGCTGAATAAAAAAAACAACAAAATAGCAAATTAAATATAAAACTTTTTACCTTTTGGAAAGGATAGTGAATCCGGATGACAAAACCGCAGGCAATAGATGTAAATCCTTCTTTCAAAGAAAACCTGCCGAAGGAAAAATTTGATGAACTTGATTCCTTTGTTAATAACTTGGAAACAACAAGAAGTGCTTTGATTGAAATACTTCATAAGGCGCAAAAGATCTTTGGCTATCTGCCCCGGGACGTTCAACTCCATATTGCTAGAAAATTAGGCATTCCGGGAGCTGAGGTTTTCGGAGTAGTAAGCTTCTATTCCTATTTTACTACCAAGCCAAGAGGGAAACACACTATCAGTGTTTGTACGGGTACAGCTTGTTTTGTGAAGGGTTCAGATAAAATAATTGAAAGGGTGAAAGAAAAGCTTGGAATCGGGTCTAATGAAATAACTGAAGACGGCCTCTTTACCTTGAAGGACGTCCGCTGTCTCGGGACATGCGGCATGGCACCAGTTATGATGATTGATGACAAAGTATTCGGACGGGTTAAAGAAGAAGATCTTGATAATATTATTAATTCCTATCGAAATAAGGAGTTATAAGTATGAAAATAAATTCCCTAGATAAATTGAAAAAAATAAGAAACGAATATCAAAAAAATGTATGCCTTAGAGTTAATAGCACAGATAGTGAGAATTCCGATATCAGAATAGAAATTCTTATTGGCATGGCCACCTGTGGGATATCTGCCGGCGCTAAGGATACTTTCAATGCTTTCCAGGAGGAGCTTGCTAAGCAAGGAGTAAACGACGCCAAGGTGGTATCGGTTGGCTGTATTGGGTACTGCCATTCAGAGCCAACAGTACAGGTAAATATTCGAGGTCGAGAACCTGTTCTTTATGGTAATGTTAAGAAAGAAGAAGTTCAGGAAATTGTCCAAAAACATATTAAAGGCGGAAATCCTATTGAAGCCCTGACTTTGGCCATTAACTTTGAGAGAGCTTAGATTATTAAAGAAGCTTAAGTTTATTAGGAGGCATTTAATGGTAGAAATAAGCAACAATAAAAAGCTGCTCCGTATTGCCCTGCGAAATTGCGGACTCCTAAACCCGGAAGATATTTTTGAATATATAGCCTTGGGCGGCTATGAGTCCTTAGGCAAAGCAATTACCCAAATGACACAAGATCAGGTTATTGATGAAATCAAGAAATCCGGTCTTAGAGGCCGTGGCGGAGGTGGTTTTCCAACCGGACTAAAGTGGGAGCTCACAAAAAAACAAAAAAGCCAGGAAAAGTTCATCATTTGCAATGCCGATGAGGGTGATCCGGGAGCCTTTATGGACAGAAGCATCCTTGAAGGAGATCCTCACTCCGTCTTGGAAGCCATGGCTATCGGCGGCTATGCCATAGGCGCCCGCAAGGGACTAATATATATCCGTGCCGAGTATCCCCTGGCAATAGCAAGACTCAGTACTGCTTTACAGCAGGCCGGAGAAAATGGATTATTAGGAGAAAATATTTTCGGAACAGATTTTTCTTTTGATATTTATTTAAAATATGGAGCGGGTGCCTTTGTCTGCGGTGAGGAAACAGCGTTAATTAATTCCTGTGAAGGCAAACGCGGCGAACCGAACTATAAGCCGCCCTATCCAGTCGAGGAAGGATATTGGGGCTACCCAACCTGTGTCAACAACGTTGAGACTTTTGCCAATATTGCTCCGATCATCACTAAAGGAGCACAGTGGTTTGCCTCCTTAGGTACTGAAAAATGCAAAGGAACCAAGGTATTTGCCCTGGTCGGAAAAATAAAAAACGTCGGTGTGATTGAAGTACCGATGGGTACAACATTAAGAGAGATAATTTATGACATCGGAGGAGGAATACCTGGCGGCCGCAAATTTAAGGCCGTACAGACCGGCGGCCCTTCAGGCGGAGTTATTGGTGAAGCAAACCTCGATACTCCGATGGATTACGATAGTCTTATCAGTATAGGATCTATGATGGGCTCAGGCGGAATGATTATCATGGATGAAACAGATAATATGGTTAAAATCGCCAAATTTTATCTGGAGTTTACCATGGATGAATCCTGCGGCCGGTGTACCCCTTGCCGCATAGGTACAAAGCGTTTGTATGAGATACTAAATAAAATTACAAGCCGTAAAGGCACAATGGCTGATCTTGATGCCTTAAAACAGCTGGCCTATATGGTAAAAGACGGTTCATTATGCGGGCTTGGGCAAACTGCACCGAACCCGGTAATCAGTACAATGAAGTATTTTTGGGATGAGTATTTGGCATTTATCAAGGACGTAGACCATCCCAGAGGTGAAGGCCGATATACAGCAAAAAATAAAATAGGGATAAGGTCCTAAGGAGGAAAAATATGGCTGGAACTCCGGAAGAGCATGCTGATAAAAAAAACATTGGGATTAAAATTAATCATCTGGATCTGACAGTTCCTGAAGGTATAACAATTCTAGAAGCTGCCCATAAGGCAGGCGTAAAAATTCCTACGTTATGTCATCTCGACTTGCATGATATAAAAATGGTCAATAAAACGGCTTCCTGCCGGGTCTGCATGGTAGAGCTTGTTGATTCAAAAAATAACCGCAATAAGATTGTTCCAGCTTGTGTCACCAAGGTTAGTGAGGGAATGGAAATTCTAACAAGTTCACTCCGGGCAATTACTACCAGAAGAATGTCGGTAGAACTTCTTTTATCCAATCATCCTAACGAATGTTTTACTTGTCCTAAAAACAGGGAATGTGAACTGCAGGCCTTGGCGGCGGAATTAGGAATCAGAGAAATCCGTTGGGAAGGCGAAAGAATGGATTATCCCAAAGATCTGTCAAGTGGGGCTATTGTCAAAGATTCCAATAAGTGTATCTATTGCCGGCGGTGTGAGACCATGTGCAATGAAGTTCAAACCTGTGGCATCCTATCAGGGATTGGACGCGGATTTGATGCTCATGTAGGGCCTGCTTTCAATATTCCGATGGTTGAATCGTCCTGTACTTATTGCGGCCAATGTGTCCAAGTATGTCCCACAGCCGCACTGACTGAAGTAAACCATACCGATAAGGTATGGGAAGCTTTAAATGATCCGGATAAGCACGTAATCGTACAGACTGCCCCGGCAATCCGGGTAACCATTGGGGAAATGTTCAATATGGAACCGGGAACCATTGTGACAGGTAAACTTGTAACTGCCTTAAAACGTATGGGTTTTAACACAGTCTTCGATACTGATTTCGGGGCGGACCTGACTATTATGGAAGAAGCTGCGGAACTCATCTACCGTCTTAACAATAATAAAACTCTGCCCATGTTGACAAGTTGCTGTCCGGCCTGGGTAAAATTTATCGAGCATCAATTTCCTGAGCTTTTAGATATTCCGTCTACCTGTAAATCGCCGCATATTATGTTTGGTACGATTATCAAAACCTATTACGCAGAAAAAAATGGTATTGACCCTGATAATATTGTTATTGTTTCAGTTATGCCTTGCATTGCCAAAAAAGCTGAAACCAAACGTCCGGAACTTACTAAGGATGAGCATAACAACGTGGACATTGTCGTTACTACCCGGGAACTCGGATTAATGATTAAAGAAGCAGGATTGGACTTTGAATCCCTTCCCGATAGTGAATATGATAAACCGCTTGGAGAGACCACGGGAGCTTCCGTAATTTTCGGAACTACCGGAGGAGTTATTGAGGCTGCAATTCGCACAGCCTATGAATGGATAACAGGCGGGGAACTTAAAAAAGTCGAATTTGAGCAGTTAAGAGGAGCAGCTGGTCTTAGAAAAGCAACTGTTCAGGTCGGAGACAAGACTCTGCGCATTGGTATCGCCAGCGGACTCGGAAATGCCCGGACTTTGCTTGAGGAAATCCGGGACGGAAAAGCGGAATACGAAGCAATAGAAATTATGGCTTGCCCCGGAGGCTGTATTGCCGGAGGAGGGCAGCCGTATCATCACGGCAACTTTGAGATTGTTAAAAAGCGTCAGGAAGCTATCTATCAAGAGGATAGAAATAAGAAAATAAGAAAATCCCACGAAAACTCCGAAATCCTAAAACTATATAAAGAATATATTGGTGAACCTTTCAATGACACAGCCCACCGGCTGCTTCACACACACTATGAAGAAAGGGAAAGGATTTAGATATCCACATCCTCTTCGTTTAATATTTTGTTCATATTTCTGACTGCACACATTTTGCCGCACATTGTGCACGTGTCAGAATGCTCGGGAGTAGCTTCCGCTCTATATCTTCTTGCTTTTTCAGGATCAATGGCCAGGGAGAACATCCCTTCCCAATCAAGTTTTTGACGCGCAGCACTCATTTGATAATCCCAATCCCTGGCACTATGAATACCTTTAGCAATATCAGCCGCATGCGCTGCAATTTTTGATGCAATAATACCTTCTTTCATGTCCTCCAACGTCGGCAATCTTAAGTGCTCCGCCGGAGTAACATAGCACAAAAAAGACGCTCCGTAAGCAGCGGCTATCGCTCCCCCAATTGCAGAGGTTATATGATCATAACCCGGCGCAATATCTGTTACAAGAGGCCCTAAAACATAGAACGGAGCCCCTTGGCAAATCGTTTGCTGTATCTTCATATTCGCTTCAATTTGGTTCAGCGGCATATGTCCAGGCCCCTCAACCATAACTTGAACATCCCTTACCCACGCTCTTTTGGTGAGTTCCCCCAATGTTACAAGTTCCTCGATTTGTGATATATCACTGGCATCATTGATTGATCCGGGTCTGCAAGCGTCACCCAGGCTGATGGTTACATCATATTTCCGACAGATCTCTAAAACTTCATCGTAATACTCGTAAAATGGATTTTCCTTTCCTGTCATTTCCATCCAAGCAAAAATTAACGAGCCTCCACGTGATACAATATTTGTTAACCGCTTATTATTCTTGAACCTTTGTACCGTATTCCTATTTATTCCGCAATGAATCGTTTGAAAATCAACACCGTCTTCGGCGTGCATTTGAATAACATCAAGCCATTCTTTTGCCGTAATATCTTTGAGTTCCTTCTTATAGTAAACTATCGCGTCATAAATAGGCACCGTTCCTATAACCGCCGGACATTCTGCCGTTAGCTTTCTTCTGAAAAACTGCGTGTTGCCATGCGTGCTTAAGTCCATGATAGCTTCAGCTCCCATTTCAACAGCCTTGTTCACCTTTTCCATTTCTTTTTCTAGGTTGGAACAGTCTTTCGATGTACCAAGATTTACATTAATCTTCGTTTTTAGCATACTGCCAATACCGTTTGGACAAAGACTTTTATGATTTTTGTTGGCAGGGATAACTACTTTGCCGCTTGCTACGAGCAATTGCAGCTCGTTGATATCAAAGCTCTCTTTCTCGGCCACACTCTTCATCTCTTTGGTAATGATTCCTTGCCTTGCCGCATCCATTTGTGTGGTGTAATTCATTTCTTTCCCTCCATAAATACTAGAAAACTTGGCGGGCGGCTGCCCTAGTTGCACAAATAAAAATACCCTGCGTCCAAACACAAGGTATCCTGCAACAAATATCATTCCCTACGTTGGCATTATCCAAATCAGGTTAAAAGGGTCGAAACTTCATTTGTTTCCTCTCAGCCTGCTCACACAAGCTCCCCTATATTGAATTTTCCCTAGCATAACACTGGTTATATCATGGTGTCAATTAATTTTCATTTGCCGATACTTCCCAACGTTGTTTTAACATGAACAATAGTGCTATCCCGATAACTTGCATCAAGCTTTTAACTACAAACTGCCCAAGTACGGCATTGGGTATTACATCCCATGGTAAAAAACCTGAAAACAGCGGTGATAATCCTATGGTGACAAAGATAATGCTGTCAAGGAAACTGCTAACTATCCCACTTGCAAACACTTTTTTAAAAAAAGATACTTTAAACCTTGTGTAGATTTCTGTATCCGCTGATTCAGAGATAATAAAGGAAATGGCCGATGCTATCGTTATCGCTAACGTGTCTCCCAGAATCTTTGAAGTGACTGCCGAAAGTATCAAAGCTGCAACAATCGCCAGATAGGCATACCTTCGACCATATTTATGCTGTATAACGTCTCTTAAAACAAGTGCCGCTCCGATAAGCCATGTTCCCCAAGGGATTAAAAATAGTCCGATCTGCAAGGGTGCAAAGGCAGCAGTAATGACGTTCGCTATAATAATAGCAATAAGATAAAGAAATAAAGCCATAATATTAATCGCCTCCCCGTATAATTGCCTTCATAAAAAATCTGATCAAACGAAAAAAAAAATAAAAAAGGGCCTACTGCCCCTAAAAATAACTACCCAAGACGGTAGTTAGTCCTAGTTTTGTTTAAAGACAGGATGGATTGCGAACTGTCTTATTCGATTAACGATTTACATTTTAGCATAAGATCTATAATCTGTAAATGGTTACTCGGACTGATTCTAGACAAAACCTTTTGATACCGCCAAGAATATCCGCTTGTTTTAAATAACAGCCCAGAATCAGCCCTGCAAAAAGTCCCGGCTGAACTTGTTTGGTTGAAAAAAAAGGATATCCCCGACAACCTTTTACTCGCCCGTCTGTTTTCATTTTTTATGGACAACAAGATAGGTCTTAATTTGAAGTTGTTCTACTTAATTATTC
This sequence comes from Peptococcaceae bacterium UBA6116, assembly GCA_002423425.1. Lineage (GTDB taxonomy): Bacteria > Bacillota > Desulfitobacteriia > Desulfitobacteriales > Syntrophobotulaceae > UBA6116. Next base: position 14,977 of record DIWC01000056.1, on the reverse strand, counting down.
CGACTTCTTTAAAGTATTTTTCTGCGCCAGGATGGAGAGGAAGTTTATTCCATCCTTTAATTACATTCCCATCAAGTTTAAGAGATTTAAGATCTTGGTTGGCAGCTTTCAATTCACCCTGAATCCAAGCTATAAACTTCATGTCTTTAGCTAATTTGGTAGTTAATCAAATTAAGAAATATTAAATAAGATCTTTATTTTGAAGAATTTATTGCATAAGTTGAAATATGTATTTCATTATACAAGCCCTATTTTATTTTGGGGAAGGATTATATACAAATGCCAAGTCTCTTTGCCCATTATCTTTGCGGCAAAAAAACACTTGAATTATTAAAAAATGACTATCGGCAAAAGCTTTGCCTATATAGCCAAGTGTTTAATCTGGGCACCCAGAGACCAGATATATTATTCTATACAAAAAAGACTTGGTCACTCCCCTGGGATCTTAGAAAACAAAGTAAAACTTCCTTTCCCGAAATGTTTCTTCGGGAATGGATTGTAATTCCAGAGTAGCATTCACGTATTATGACAGCTTATTTGCCTGAAAGTTTATTACCTATGAGCCTGCCAAAAAACCTCGAGCCAATGTTAAAAACAAACACTGTAATTATCAGAATTGCTGCCGAACCGTCTGCAATTTGTCTGGCATCCGGGGCCAATCCTTCCGAATTTACTTTCCAAATATAAACGGCCAGTGTTTCCGCCGGTCTGAAAGGATTTAACGGCGAACTATAGGCTAAGGGATTCCAATTGGTAAAATCCAGCTTCGGACTGCTCATACCGGCTGTATATAATAAAGCCGCGGCCTCACCGAAGGCTCTGCCGGCAGTCATTACTATTCCCGTAATAAGTCCGGGTAAAGCTACCGGAATAATAAGTTTGTATATCGTCTGCCAATGGGTTGCACCCAAAGCCAGGCTTGCTTCTTTATATGAATTAGATACACCTCTTAAAGAATCCTCACTTACCCTGGTAATCACCGGAAGATTCAGGATCGACATAGCCAATGCCCCGGACATTAAGGTATATCCCCAACCGGTCATGGTCACAAAAACAAGCAAGCCAAACAGTCCAATCACGATCGAAGGCAAAGATGCCAAGGCCTCGATGCAAAATCTTATGGCATTGGTAAATCTATTTTGTTTGGCATACTCAGCCAAATAAATACCTGCGGATAAACCTATCGGTACGGTAATGAGCATAGATAAGAAAACCAAATATACAGAGTTAAATAACTGCGGCGCAATGCCGCCGCCCGCTTTCATGAAGACCGGTGCGGACGTAATAAAATTAAGGTTTAACCTCAGTCTTCCTTGATAAATTATATATCCGACAAAGAATACCAGAAGAATGATAAACCCTAGTGCCACAAGGTAGAAGATGCCGGTAGCAATTTTATCGGTAGCTTTGGGGTTAATTCTCATGCTGATACGTTCCCCTTCCTACCAATTCTATGAATTATTAAAATAAAAAGAAAGGAAATTAATAAAAGCAATAAGGCCATAGACCATAAGGCGTTATTCCAGGGAGTACCCATTGCAGTGTTCCCCATATCCATCGTAATAATGCTGGTTAAATTAATGGTGGAATCCAATATCGAACCTGGTATTCGAATGCTGTTTCCTATAACCATTTGGACAGCGAGCGCTTCACCAAAAGCACGGGCCAGCCCTAAAACCACCCCTGTCAAAATACCCGGCAAGGCACACGGGAATATTATTTTGCGTATGGTATGCCATCTTGTCGCTCCTAAGGCATAGGATGCTTCCTTATAATCTTCGGTGATAATACTTAAAGAATCGGCAGAAACAGTAGCAATTGTAGGAAAGATCATTACTGCCAATACCAAAGACCCTGCCAGCATACTAAACCCCAATCCTCCAAAGTGATTACGGACAAAGGGCACCAGCACGGTTAGCCCAACCCACCCGTAAACAACCGAAGGGATTCCAACAAAAATTTCAATTACCGGCTGAAAAATTTTTTTTCCCAATTTAGGTGATATCTCCGTCATGAATATGGCCAAGGCCACGCTAAAGGGCGTACTGATAAGCAACGCAAGCCCTGAAATCAAAACAGAGCCGACAATGAAAATCAATACCCCTACTACAGGTCCGCCCTCGGCAATTCCCCTTTCCGGGTGCCAGTCTGTGGAAAAGAGAAACTGTGTTAGCGGAACATGATTGTCAAGAAAAGTCGCCATTCCTTTAGATGCCAGAAAAAGCACCATGATAATGGTGATGAGAATTAACAGCAATCCAAAAAAAGTTACCACACTTCGTCCAAGATATTCGTGTTTAAAATTATAAATTTTAGACTTCTTTGACATAGTAAACATACCCCCAACACGAATAATTTTACATATAAAATAATTTTCTGCAAACTTTTTCTACATAATTTTTACTAATATAATACTAAGAAGCCGGCTGACTATTATCAACCAGCTCTCAGTATCCCAACTGTCAGAAATAATAGTTATTTTATTTATCTCTGGAAACTGTCATTGCGGAGTTAGGAATATATCCCATTTGAGTAATGATTGATTTAAACTCAGCGCCCATCATGTAATCAATGAAGTCCTTGGCCACAGTACCTGCAGCTTCACCTTTGGTATACATATGCTCATAAGACCAGATTGGATATTTTCCACTTGTTATATTGTCCGTAGTAGCTTCGATGCCATTATATTTCAGAGATTTTACAGTGCTGTCAACATAGGATAAAGCTAGGTAGGAAATAGAACCTGGGGTATCGGCAAGAGCTTTCTTAATGGTACCTGAAGACTCTTCAGTCAAAGCCTGTCCTGCAGCTTCTTCCGCTCCGTTTAAGGCATACTTCTTGAAAGTTGCTCTTGTGCCTGAAGAACTCGGTCTATTAAGAATTACAATTTTCTGGTCGTCTCCGCCAACATCTTTCCAGTTCGTAATCTTGCCTGTGAAAATATCGATTAACTGTTGACCGGTTAAATTATCAACTTTTACCTTGGGGTTGGCAACGGTGGCAAAACCAACTACGCAAACCTTATGATCTACCAGTGTTCCGGCCTGATCTGCTGTAAGTTTCTCCGCTGCGAAAACATCGGAATTTCCAATGTCACATGCTCCTGAAGCAACTTGTGTCAACCCTGTACCGCTTCCTCCACCTTGAACCTGGACTTTGCCTTTTGGATTTTTTGCCATGTACATTTCAGCAGCTTTTTCAGCCAAAGGCTGGAGAGCTGAAGAACCAACTGCAGTTGCTGAACCTGATGGGCCAGCCGGTTGCTGTTGATTCGCATCTTGATTCGGTTGTGGTTGGCTTGAACATCCAACCAAAGCTGCAGAAACACTTAATATCAACACAAGAACAAAGAGTAATGGTTTAAATTTAGACACTTTTTATTTACCTCCTAAGTCTTTTATACATTTATCATAAAGGACGTATGTTAAGAACATATTAACTGAATGTTAAGTAAATCTAAATCTTTCAGATCCAAGCCAATCATGATTTAGCGAAAATCATTGCAAATGTGCTATAATAAATCCAACCAAAAACCTAGCGAAAAGGATTTGTTCGTGATGTTTGATATTCGGGAAATGGGATATATACGGGTAGGGACTGCTGTACCCAAAGTGGAAATCGCCAACCCTCAGGCCAATGTCTCCAGGATTGTTCATTTGGTGGAACAGGCTGCTTCTGCCGGGGTAAATGTTCTGGTTTTTCCGGAACTTTGCATTACCGGGTATACTTGTGCTGACCTTTTTCACCAGCGCTTGCTGTTGGATCAATCCTTGGCGGCATTACAGCGCCTGCTTGACTCTTTGAGGGAAATGCAGTCCGATATGGTGGTTGTCGCCGGCCTGCCGGTAGAGGCAGATAACCAGTTGTTTAATTGTGCAGTGGTAATGCACCGCGGAAAAATCCTGGGGCTTGTTCCAAAGGTGTTTATTCCTAATTACAATGAATTCTATGAAAAAAGATGGTACAGCCCCGCTGGCGGCCGCGTTAGTGATAGTGTAACCATTTGCTCGCAGGAAGTGCCATTTGGTGAAAACCTTTTATTTAAGGACAGTTCTTCCGAGCTTTGCCTTGGGGTAGAAATCTGCGAAGATCTGTGGATGCCTATACCGCCAAGCTCACAGCACGCACTGCACGGGGCCAACCTGGTCGCAAATTTGTCAGCCAGCAATGAATTGGTTGGTAAAACAGAGTATAGGGAAGCCTTAGTCCGTCAGCAGTCCGCCCGTTGTTTGGCAGCATATGCCTATGCTTCAGCCGGCCCGAGTGAATCTACAACAGATGTAGTGTTTGGCGGCCACTTGCTGATTGCTGAAAACGGTACAATTTTCGAGGAAAGCCGTTTTCAGGAACCGGTATTGATTTTTGCCGATGTCGATATCCAAAAGCTCATGAATGAACGCCGCAAGGCCAACAGTTTTATGAATAATGCGGTCTCCGGAACTTACCGGATTATTTCCTTTGATTTGCAAAAAAACTTTCCCCCCCAAGACTTTAAAAGACAAATTAACCCGTATCCGTTTGTCCCTGGAAAAAAAGAAGACCGCGATGTCCGCTGCCGTGAAATTTTTACGATTCAGCTAACCGGACTGGCCCAGAGGCTGGTCAAAACCGGAATGCAAAGAGCTGTAATCGGAATCTCCGGCGGTCTGGATTCAACTTTAGCTCTGCTGGTCTGCCGGGAAGCTTTTGCCAAGCTCGAATATCCGTTTGAACAGATTATCGGGATTACCATGCCGGGTTTTGGAACAACCAGCCGGACTAAGGGAAATGCAGCGGCCTTAATGGATGAACTCGGAATCCAAAGCAGAGAAATCCCAATCACCGAAGCCTGCAAGCAGCATTTTAAGGATATCGGACATGATCCAAAAATCCACGATATTACTTATGAAAACGTACAGGCCAGGGAACGAACGCAGATCCTGATGGATTTAGCCAATAAAGAAGCCGGCCTCGTGGTTGGAACGGGAGATCTATCTGAGCTGGCACTCGGTTGGTGTACCTATAATGGTGACCATATGAGCCATTATGCCGTTAATTCCGGAGTACCTAAGACCCTCGTAAAATACCTGGTTTCCTGGTATGCGGATACTACAGAGAATTCCGAGGTTACGCGAATCTTAAAAGATATCCTGGATACTCCAATCAGTCCCGAACTGCTGCCTCCCAACCTGACCGGCGGGATTGAACAAAAGACCGAAGACGTCATAGGGTCATATGATCTGCATGATTTTTTCCTCTACTATATGATGCGTTGGGGTTTTCCCCCTGCCAAAGTCTATTTCCTGGCTTGCAAAGCATTTAACGGTAGATTCACAAAGCAAGAAGTATTAAAATGGCTCAAAGTTTTTTACCGCCGGTTTTTTAGCCAACAATTTAAACGCTCTTGTCTGCCGGATGGCCCTAAAGTAGGAATGATATGCCTGTCTCCGCGCGGAGATTGGCGAATGCCGAGCGATGCCAGCGCGGAAATATGGCTAAAGGAGCTTAACAGGCTTGAAAAAGAGATAAAAAGCTAGTCTCTGCAGAATGCATAGTTTTTTACTAATTGGGAATAATAACAATGAACAGATTTTTCTAACAACAAATAGATTGCTCTCTCTTGACAAAAATATATTTTCGGGATAATATTTATTGCAATATATATTTTAAATATTCAATAAACCTTTGATTGAGAGTAGTAGCATAATCCACTTATCCCAAGAGAGTTGCAGCTGGTGCGATTGCAGCGATAAAGCTTATTGTGAATGGACTCATGAGGGCAACGCAGAAATTTTTTAAAAGAGTATGCGGGCCGGGAACTTCACCCGTTATCAATGAAGCGTATATGTTAGTATACGAGATGAGCGGCGTTTTTACGCAATTGAGGTGGTACCGCAGAGATGACAATTCTTTGTCCTGTAAGAGGACAAAGACTTTTTTAATTTAATAAAGTTTTTAAATGAAAGGAATGAAAAACTATGGCAACCATACCTTACAAAATTTATTTGTCCGAAGACGAGATGCCTGAATATTGGTACAATATCAAAGCCGACATGAAAGAGCTTCCCGCTCCTATGACCCATCCGGGAACGCTAAAACCGTGTACAGTTGAAGATCTTCAACCTGTATTCTGTGATGATTTAATAGCACAGGAATTGAACAATACCGATAAGTATATCGAGATTCCTGAACAAATCCGCAACTTTTACAAAATGTACCGTCCCTCTCCTTTGACCAGGGCCTACTGTTTAGAAAAAATGCTTGATACTCCTGCCGAAATCTACTACAAGTTTGAAGGTACAAACACCTCCGGTTCTCATAAACTGAACTCGGCAGCAGCTCAAGTCTATTACGCAAAAAAACAGGGACTGACCTCCCTAACCACGGAAACCGGAGCCGGTCAGTGGGGTACGGCTCTGTCCATGGCCTGTGCCTACTATAACATCGATTTAACCGTTTATATGGTAAAAATATCCTCGGAGCAGAAACCTTACCGGAAAGCAGTCATTGAGACTTATGGCGGTAAAGTCATTCCCTCCCCTTCCAACACCACAGAAATAGGCAGAAAAATTTTAGCGGAGAATCCAGGTACCGGTGGTTCCTTAGGCTGTGCCATCTCCGAAGCAATCGAAACAGCCGTAAAAACTGCAAACTGCCGCTATGTGTTAGGAAGTGTGCTTGATCATGTTCTGCTGCACCAGTCTATTATTGGTGAAGAGACCAAAGCAGCTTGTGAGAAATACGGCATCAACCCGGACGTAATAATCGGCTGCGTCGGCGGCGGTTCTAATTTCGGCGGTTTAATCTCTCCTTTCATGGGTGATAAGATTAATGGCAAAAATAATATTCGGTTCATTGGAGTCGAACCTGCTTCTTGTCCTTCCCTAACCAGAGGGAAATACGCCTTTGATTTCGGTGATACCGGACAAATCACCCCTCTTATGAAAATGTATACGTTAGGGTCAGGCTTCATGCCTTCACCTAACCATGCCGGAGGTCTCAGGTACCATGGCATGAGTTCGATTGTCTCCAAACTATATCATGACGGTTATTTGGAAGCCCGCTCGGTAGAACAGACTAAGGTCTTTGACGCCGCCAACCTCTTTGCCCGCAGCGAAGGCATTCTCCCTGCTCCTGAATCCGCTCATGCTTTAAAGGTAGCTATTGACGAAGCCATCAAATGCAAAGAAACCGGTGAAAAGAAAACAATCCTCTTCGGCTTATCGGGAACAGGTTACTTTGATATGGCTGCTTATATGAGCTACAACGATGGTACCATGACAGACTATATCCCCACAGATGACGACCTGGAAAAAGGTTTTGCTACCCTGCCTAAGGTAGAAATATAAAATAATAACAGAAATAAAAACGTTATAAAAAGATAAGGCTATCTCAAGTATTAAACAGAGCTTGAATAGCCTTATCTTTTTTAATAACTATTAATCGGCTGAGATGCTTGGTATAATTGAGATAGAACTAATAAAGAAAATTCACCAGGCAGGCGCAGCGAATGGAATTTATTTTTGAGAATTCCAAAATTAAGCAAAGATAAATTAGAAAAGGAGAGCTTAAGCTCTCCTCTAAATTACCATCTATTGCCGTAGTTTCCGCCGCCTCTGTTATCGTTGTTTCTTTGTTGCTTTCTGGCTCTTCTGCAATCAGGACATCTCTGTGGTTCATTATCGAATCCCTTTTCTTTGTAAAAAGCCTGTTCGCTTTCATTAAAAACGAATTCTGCATTGCAATCCTTACAAGTTATAACCTTATCCGCCATATCCATATACCTCCTTCAATTATTTGGATTTAAAAATTCCTGATGCAAGCTCACTCCAAATTATTGAAAGAGAGTTCTGTCAAAAATAATTAACCCATTATTACTAGATTATGATAGCTTAACACGTTCTTTTTTAATATACAAGGCAAGAGTCAAAATAATTCCAAATACTGCTATAAAAAACAAAAATTTATATTCCGGCAGCGCTCATTGCAAAAGGTTGGTCTTCAATCACAGGTATTTTCTTCGCAATGAGTTTTTCAATATCCCTAAGATAGCCCTTTTCTTCCCGATCACAAAATGACAACGCTATTCCGCCCTGTCCCGCTCTCCCGGTACGTCCTATGCGATGGACGTAAGTTTCAGGCACTTCCGGCATGTCGAAATTAATAACATATGAAAGTTTCTGCACATCGATTCCTCTGGCTGCAATATCAGTAGCAACAAGCACCCTTGTACGCTTTAACTTGAAATTGTTCAAGGCAAGCTGCCGAAACCCCTGCGATTTATTACCATGAATGGCCTGAGCGGCTATCCTGGCATTGGCTAAATTACGGGCAATCTTATCAGCTCCATGCTTTGTCCTGGTAAATACTAAGACGGAATCGAAAGACCTATCGTTCAACAGCTTTATCAGTAAACTATTTTTATCTTTGCGATCAACAAAATAAACTGTTTGCTTAATTGTATCCACCGTGGATGAAACAGGAGTTACTTCGGCCTTTACCGGATTTGTTAAAATGGCATCCGCCAGCTTGGCAATTTCCAGCGGCATGGTTGCAGAGAACAACAGTGTTTGTCTTGATACCGGCAGCTGAGCAATGATTTTTTTCATATCATGTGCAAAGCCCATGTCGAGCATACGATCTGCCTCATCCAGTACAAGCATCTTTACATTATTCAAACGGACGTATTTCTGGTTCATAAGGTCAAGCAGCCTACCCGGAGTCGCTACGAGAATATCCACTCCCGACATCAGCATTCTGGTTTGAGGTACTTGAGATACTCCGCCATAAACCACGGTATGCTTAAGTGCGGTATATCTTCCATAAGCGCTAAGACTTTCGTCTATCTGAATTGCCAGTTCACGTGTGGGGGTCACTATTAAGGCTTTAATTAATCGCGGCCCTTTATTATTCTTAAGTTGTTCATGCAAAATCTGCAGCAAGGGAATAGCAAACGCTGCTGTTTTTCCCGTACCTGTTTGAGCACACCCTATTAGGTCTTTCCCCTCAAGGATAACGGGTATGGCCTGTTCTTGGATAGAAGTAGGCATGGAATATCCTTCATCGCTAATAGCTTTGAGGATAGGTGCGATGATGTTCAGTTTTTCAAAAATCAATTAATTTCTCCTTTATATATTGTCTAATTATTGTCAATTTTTATCTGTCCGGCTTTTTATAACCCCATAAAATAGAAAAAAGCAGGTAACTCATAATTATTAGTTTCCTACTCTATAATCCCCTGATTCTTCATATCGATATCGGAGCAAGGCAGTTGAAAAAACAATATTACCTTCGTACCATATCACGTATTGGAAAAAATAGCAAATCTGCCGCAGGAAAACAAGAATGATTTTGCAAAGTTAAAAGTGGATATACTAGTTAAAATTGCTTGTGGGGGGAAATATATGAAAATTCTACTGGTATATCCTCAAATACCTATCACCTACTGGGGATTTCAATATGCTTTAAAATTCATCTCCAAAAAGGCAGGTTATCCGCCACTTGGTCTTTTAACTATTGCCGCAATGCTGCCAAAGCATTATGAAAAACGCCTGGTTGATATGAATATCACAAAGTTAAAAGATAACGATATTTTATGGGCCGATTATGTGTTTATTAGTGCTATGGTTGTCCAGAAGGAATCTGTCAGAGACACAATTACACGCTGCCATAACCTCGGGGTCAAGGTCGTAGCCGGCGGACCGCTTTTTACCAGCGAATACGAAGAATACGACGATGTCGATCACCTTTTATTAAATGAAGGGGAGCTTACTGTGCCTGCCTTTGTCCGCGATATCGAAAATGGGACGGCAGCACATTTATATACCACAACGGAATGGGCTGATTTAAGAACAACCCCGGTGCCCTTATGGGAACTTATTGACATGAAAAAGTATGCGACAATGAATATTCAATATTCCCGTGGCTGTCCGTTTAATTGCGATTTTTGCAATATTACATCTCTATATGGGCACCAGCCCCGGACAAAAGATGCTCCCCAGCTTTTACAGGAATTAGATTCACTCTATTATTCAGGCTGGCGCGGAGGAGTCTTTCTTGTAGACGATAATTTTATCGGCAATAAAAGAAAGCTGAAGGAAAAAATTCTACCTGCGCTTATCGCATGGATGACGGAAAAGAAATATCCTTTTTATTTTTTTACCGAAGCGTCTATCAATCTCGCCGACGATGAAGTTTTAATGGACTTGATGGTGAAAGCGGGATTTAATGCCGTTTTTATTGGTATAGAAACGACTAATGAGGATAGTCTGGTTGAATGTAATAAGATACAGAATAAAAACCGTGATTTAATTACCTGTGTAAAAAAAATCCATAGATTTGGGCTGCAGGTCCAAGGGGGATTTATTGTAGGTTTTGATAATGATAATGCTATGATTTTCGATAAAATGGTCAGCTTTATTCAGGAGAGTGGTATAGTTACTGCTATGGTGGGGTTATTAAATGCGCCCAAAGGGACAAACCTATACCAGCGTCTCGCCGGGGAAGGAAGACTGGTTGAGGATTTTTCCGGGGATAATACCAACTTTTCTATGAACTTTGTTCCTAAAATGGAAAGAGGTCTTCTGGTTAAAGGTTATCAAAGGATTGTCGATACTATTTATTCACCAAAAAAGTATTATGAAAGAGTATTGACATTTTTAGACGAATATAAGCCTGCAAAATTTACTACGACAGAAATGAACTTTTGTCACACTATGGCATTTCTTAAATCAATTATCCGTTTAGGGATTATTGGCAAGGAAAGGCGCTACTTCTGGAAACTAATCCTTTGGTCTTTATTAAAACGCCGCGAAGTATTCCCCTTAGCTGTGACCTTATCGATCTACGGGTTTCATTTCCGGAAAGTATTCAAAAGAACCGCTACCTAGACATTTGTCTACCTGATTATTGTGTTAATTCTTGTCGATCAGCAGCTTCCGGCACTCTTTCCAACCAACTGTTTTTTATTACTAAATCTAATCCATCTTTCACGTATTCCATAATTTCGACCATAAGACGGCTGAATGCTAAAACGACGTCTTTTCTAGCCGTGTTCGTTAATCCCCGGCCATAATCCAGTATAATATAAGCCAACATAACAGTAACATGAAAGAGAATTAGCCTGTCACTATAAGGTGCTTCTTGAGAATCAGTAACTTGAAAATCCACTGCCTCCGGTCCGGGCAAACCGTCTTTCTCTAAGAATGAACCGAGTATTTGTAATTGTTTATCCGACATTTCAAGCCCTCTTCTATGGCATTGAGCGGTCTGTCACTTCCGAAGATGGAACCATAATAGGCTTTTCCGTGAACGTAATCTGCTTTATCGGCAACCGGAATTGAAGGCGGCTTAGGAAGAAGCCCTTTTGCTAAAAGAACGTTATCCGCTCTTGCGATTACCTCTTTTGAAGTATTGATGAAGCCAGAAAATAATTCCCGAAAATCCGAACGTGTAGAATCACTAAAAGCAAAACTATAATTAATCAATATATATTTTGAGGTAAGTCTTGTATATCTTACACAAAAGCCCTCAGAGAACAACTCCCGGGCATTAATGTCAACATCTTCTTCTCCAAACCCTTTGGGGATAGGATGTTTAATTGTATTAAAAAGATCTTCCATCAAGGTAACTCTTTGACTTGAAATGTCCAAAGCGAATTGCAAAACACTGTGAAAATCAGGGTCTTTTGATTTGGCGGCCATATGCTTTAGAAACGCTACCGCCATACTTTCAGCTAAATAACTAGACCAAAGATAACTAATTTCTGAAGCTGTTGACATTATGTTTGATAAATTATGCTGGTCAACACCAAACGGCACACTTTCAGGATTTGCCTGAATAGTCGTTTGTTGTAAATTATCCATATTTCCCTCCGCATATTTCTCATCTCTATAATTATAATTACCAAAATGCCAGATAATATTATGAAACAAATATTCGAAATTCTTTTATCGAAAACAAGGAAAACTTCATAATTTGAATAATAATATTAGTTATAATATTAAATGAATACCTATCAAGTGAAAATCATCATACCCCCTATTAACTTTTTTAGGAGGGAGTTATATGACCTACAATCAGGCAGACTTAATCCTATACAATGCCAGGGTAATCACCTTGGATCCAAATAATCCCATGGCAGAACTCGTTGCAGTCAAAGCCGGCAAGATACTAGCCACAGGCAAAAACTCCGATATCAGCTCTTTCTCAGGGCTACGCACAAAGCTTGTTGACTGCCGGAAGATGACGATAATTCCGGGTTTTAACGATGCGCACTGCCACCCTATCGGCCAGGCGATAACCCTGCTGCATATTGACTGTTCATCTTCTTCCGTAAAAAGCATCGCAGATATCAAAAAACGCATTCGCAAGCAAGCACAAGAAACCCCGGCCGGAAAGTGGCTAAGAGCCGCCCAATATAACGAGTTCGATTTAGCAGAAAAGAGGCATCCTACCCGCTGGGAACTGGATGAAGCTGCTCCTGACCACCCGGTAATCCTTATACATTACTCTGCGGGCATCTGTGTCCTTAATAGTATGGCACTTCGCCTTATCGGAATCAACCGGGACCCGGTAAGCAGTGAACCGGACGGAATCTTTTTTGGCAAAAACGAGCAAGTACAGAAAGGGGTTCCTCCGGTCTCTGATGAAGAGCTGGAACACGGTATAAAACTGGCCAGCCGGCAATATCTTTCTTTTGGGATTACATCACTTCAGGACACCGGCTGGAATAATAATATGATTCACTGGCAAACTTATCAAAAATTCAAAAGCCGGGAAGGGCTGCTCCCCAACCGGATCTCCATGCTCATTGGCTGTGATGCAATGCAAAACATCATCGACAATGGCTTATTCATGGCTTACGGGGATAACCAATTACGTATCGGCGGGGTAAAATTAGCGCTGGATGAGAAAACCGGCAACATTCATCCGCCCCAGGAGGATATTAACCGCCAGGCACTGCTCGCACACCGGGCCGGCTTTCAAATCGCTTTTCATGTCCATGACCAGCATAATTTACGTGCATCTCTCACCGCCCTTGAGCTGATTCTCCGCCACATCCCAAAGCCTCTTCACCGGCACCGCCTTGAACACTGTATGATTTGTTCTCCTGACGAGATTGCCCTGATGAAAAGGACTCTGCCGCTGGTTGTTACCCAGCCTGCATTTTTGCACTTCGGCGGTAAAAATTTCATGGAAACTATCCCATCGGATAAACTGAACTATCTCTTTCCTGCCGGTTCTTTAGGCCGGAGCGGATTGCAGGTAGCCTTCAGCTCTGATTCCCCCATGAATACATGCAACCCTCTGCTGGGTATTTATACGGCCGTAACCAGGAAGGAAACAGACGGCAAAACCCTTGCCCCGGAAGAACGCATTTCCCCGATAGACGCACTCAGGATGTACACTCTCGGTGGGGCCTATGCCTCTTATGAGGAAAATATCAAAGGCACAATTACTCCTGGAAAACTTGCAGACCTGACTGTATTGAATAAAGACCCTAACCTAGTTGATATGGAAGAAATAAAAGAAATAACGGTCATGATGACCGTTATTGACGGTAAAATAGTCTGGGAAAAGTGATGAGGTATCGTATGTCAAGAAAATCTTATGTTACCATTATGCCGGATAAAACCGGCGCATTTATGCTCGTTTCCAAGATAATCGCCAAACATAACGGCAATATCGTTCGTGTTAGCTATAACAAGGCAGTTGACTTGCATATGCTTTTTCTTGATGTCGGGGCGGCTGCAGAAAGCCATCTAAAAATTGACCAAGAATTAGGAAATGTCGGCTACCTCAAAAATGAAATTTCCGAAGCGAGAGTTATTGAAGTCGATATTAAAATCCCGGACAAAGAAGTGGCTGTTTTACCTGTTCTAAAAATCCTTGACAGCTATGATATTAATATTCCCTATCTGAATTCTAGTGCGAATGGTACTCCTTATCAGAATTTTAAGATGGGCCTGCTGATTGAAAATCCGGATGTAATCAAAATGCTGCTTGATGACATTAGTGAAATCTATCAGATTGATATTATTGATTATGACGATTTTGAAAAAAAGGATATTTATCACCCATGCCGATGTTGACCACTGCGGCCTTCTCTCTAGGTTTGAAGGAATAAGAATCTGCCTAAATAAAAAGAGTGCCGATAGTTTACGGTGTCAGTTGATGGGAATTCCCGATTATAGGGAAAACAATGATTTTGGTTGGGGATACAGTAAATTGAGCCGGATCATTTCCGGTTATACTCCACCAAACACCGATCAATTTGCTATTTTCGACGAGGGTACACCGAATGAGCATGATGAGCTTTTACTTATAGGGGACTTCAAACTTGCCGGCCTCGAATTCAAAGTATTTGAAGGAAGCGGCGGCCATCTTTATGGCGAGATGATTTTTGTCTGCAGTCAACATGGCCTTATTTTTACGGGAGATAATCTTGTGAATATCAGCGGATTTTCCGCGGAAAGAGCGGAGTTTAATACCCTGGCGCCCTACCTGATGAGAAGTGTTAATATCGATTCTGAAAAAGCTACAGCTATGAGAAAGCAAATACTTAGTCTTGTAAAAAAGATTGAAAACAGCAATAAAAAGCCGTGTACCATCTGTGGTGGTCACGGACCAATTTCCGTCCTAAAAGATGGCAAACTTGTAAATAGCCAAAACACAGAATCTATCATAATATAATTATTTCAAAAACATCCTCAACAATTTTTCCTTCATTTGTGTGGATGGCTGGTATCGAATAGACAAGTCAATCTGAGTATCCATCTGTTTGAAGATAACAATATCAGCAAAAATGCAACCTACAAAAACCATGAAACCGCGGTTTCCTTTTACTTTGCAGGGCTGGAGGCCGGTTTAGACACGATCTTTGCTTAACCGATGATTACCCAATCATTAAGGCAATGATGGCTTCTTGCATCACTCTGCGGACCATGTGACAGAATCATAAAATGACTACACACCAGAGCTGAAGCACCAAATTAGA